>CAZEWZ010000001.1:0-238371 GCA_964516765.1 uncultured Cryomorphaceae bacterium
TCAGGATATATGTATGAGGTAGATTCCTTGGGGAATGTAGTTTGGCTCTATAATGCCGGAGGAACAGAGAAAGCATTTCGATATGAGTGTAAAAATCCTGGAATTGTAGCTTTATTAGGGGATGATTCATGTGAGGAAAACAATACGAGTATCTCAGAAGAGTTTCCTAGTTCTTTTGTTTTGGCTCCAAATCCCTCTTCAGGAATTTTCGAAGTGATCAGTGAACTTTCACAATTAAAGGAACTTAGAATTATTAACAGCTTTGGCCAGTTGATAAAAGAACAAACAAATCCTAGAGTTGATTTAAGCAATCACCCTAATGGTTTGTATTTTGTTGAAATAATTAACCAAGAGGGTAACTTAAAGTTAAAGTCAATTTCTCTAAGAAAATAGGTGTGAGGATAAAAACTGTACTTCTAATTCTACTTGTCTTATATTCCATTCAAGGCTTTTCTCAGGGAAATTTTTACAGTTCTGATACTATTCGAGAAATTCGTTTGGTCTTTTCTCAAGACAATTGGGACGAACTCCTTGACAATTTTTACATAGCCGGAGATAAAGATAGACTATCAGCTACCCTCATAGTTGACGGGTATAGCTATGATAGTGTTGGGGTGAGGTATAAAGGCTTCAGCTCCGCAAGTGTCACTAGAACTAAGAACCCCTTTAATATCAAGTTAAATTATCTGATTCAGGGACAAAATCACCAAGGCATTGACAAAATAAAATTGAGCAATATAATTCAGGACCCCTCTTTTCTTCGAGAAGTTTTAAGCTATGAGATTGTTAGGAAATACATGCCAGCCTCTGAAGCAAATTATGCCAATGTATATGTAAACGATTCACTGATGGGATTATATTCTAATGTGGAAGCTGTAAATAAGGAGTTTTTAGAGAAACATTTTTCTTCTCCAGAACAGGTTTTAGTCAAGGGGAATCCTGAAGAAATTAACCTGTATGGAGAAAACTCCAACTTAAGCCATACTCCAGGAACAGACTCCATGGCTTATGCATCATTTTATTCTATAAAATCTGATTATGGATGGTCCGCTCTTTACAACTTTATCGATACCCTAAATAATTTCGAACAAGAACTAGCCAAGCATTTGAACATAGATCAAGTTTTATGGATGCATGCTTTAAACTATACTCTCGTTAACTTTGATAGTTATGTAGGTTATGCCCAGAATTACTATCTATATCGCGATCACCAGGGCAGGTTTAATCCTATTATGTGGGATTTGAATATGTCTTTCGCCAGTTTTAGGCTGGCGGATGCTTCTAATTATTTCGACGGATTTAGTATAGCGCAGGCCAAGACCATTGACCCCTTATCACACTTCGAAAGCTTTTCAGTTTATGCTCGGCCCTTGATGCGGAATATTTTTAATCAAGACAGATACCGAAAAATGTATTTGGCGCATATTCGCACCATCATTGAAGAGAACTTTTCTAATCTAGAGTATTTGTTTCGTGCAGATACTTTGAGGCAATTGATTGATCTTAGCGTACTAAACGATCCCAATAAATTTTATAGCTATTCGGCTTTTCAAGAGAATTTGTTCAATACAGTGAGTCATTTAGTAGATTATCCAGGTATTGTAGATTTGATGGAAGACAGATCACTTTATTTGAGTGAATATCCCAGTTTTATGGGAGCACCCAATCTGGAAGAAGTTGGACATTTGCCGCAAGAACCAGTTGTAAATGAATCTATTCTGATTCATATTAAAGCACCAAAAATATCAGTAGTGAGTTTATTTTATCGTCATGCTCCTTCAGTGGTCTTTCAGGAATTACAGATGAATGATCAAGGGATAGCCGGAGATTTACTTGCAGAGGATGGTGTATTTTCCGCCGAAATTAGCTTCCAGGGTGCAGAATTGTCTTATTATATATATGCAGAGAATGATTCTGCAGGAGCTTTTTCTCCTCCCCGAGCTGCCTATGAATATCACACCATTCAACAGAGAGTGCAAACTGGAGATATTGTGATTAACGAAGTCTTGGCTAACAATAATTTCAATGCAAATGAAGTAGGACTCTATTCAGATTGGATTGAATTATTTAATCGATCTGAAAAAGACCTTTTTTTGTCGGGGCTTTATTTGACTGATGAAAAGAGTCTTTTAAGAAAATGGGCGCTTCCGGATTTACTTTTACCCTCAAAAGCCTACCTAATAGTTTGGGCAGATGATTTACTCAATTTAGAGGGCAATCATGCAAACTTCAAATTATCTTCACAAGGTGAAGAACTTTTTTTATCAAGTGCCAATGGCATGCAAATAGATAGCTTATCCTTTCCAGCCCAGATGGAGAATGTTTCGTTTGGGAGATTCCCGAACGGTTTTGGAGAGTTTATGTTCTTAAGCCCCACTTTTAATTTATCTAATGACCAAGCCAATATTATTCCTTCAGAGAAGGCACTTGTATTTAAGCCCTATCCAAATCCTTTTGAGAACGATATAGTAATCGATATTGAGTCTCAACAAAATACAACTGTTTATTTAACAGACCTCCTAGGGAAAATAATTTTACATCAGACTTTTCCTCCAGGAATATTGTCGAGTACTTTACTTACTCCAAATTTAGTACCCGGATGCTATTTACTCTATCTATATTCTTCGGACATTATTATCACTAGAAAGATGGTTAAACTTTAAATAAATATACAAATGAATGTACACATATTAGGATTGGCTTTTTGTTTATCTACTGCCCTTAGTGCCCAAGATATTACCAATTATACCCAAGCAGATGGCTTGTTAGATAATACGATTAACTGCGTTTCAGTAGATGATGAGGGCCGCGTATGGTTAGGAACTAATAGCGGTGTCTCTATGTTCGATGGCGCAGAATGGATCTCTTTTACAATGGATTCTCATCCCGGGCTAATAGATAATTCGATACGGGCTATTTTTGCATCAAATAGCGGCGTATGGGTAGGAACCGATTATGGTGTGAGTGTATACAACGGATCTTATTGGACTAGTTTCACTGAGGAAGATGGCTTGGGTGACAATCGAATTAATCACATTAATCAATCAGACAATGGGGCTATATGGTTTGGTGAGAAAGATGGAATTAGCATTTATGATCCAATGGTTTTCGGGGATGCTTGGATAAGTTATTCTACCTCAGATGGACTACCTTTTGGGGGAATCAATTATATTAACTTTGATGCTTCAGGGGATGCTTGGTTAGCGAGTAGTATTTTTGGTTTGATTCACTTTGATGGGCTAAATTTCATCACATATAATACAGATTCTGGACTTATTAGTAACAATGTACGCTCTATTGCCATTGATGCAAATGGTAATAAATGGATAGGCACAGCCCAAGGGATTACTGTTTTTGATATAGAAAACACGGTTGATGTGCAACATAGCATCATGCTTCTCCTCCCTCCACCTGATGAACTGAATCCAGTTGTAGATTTAAAGATTGATAGTAACGGAAACGTATGGGCAGGGATTTATGTCGATTATTTAGTTACCGTAGGAGGTGTAGCTTATTGGGATGGAGATTCTTGGACTGGATTGAATGAAAGCGTTTTGGTCGGCCCTGTAGTTCGGAGTTTAGATATCGATTCTGAAAATAATATTTGGGTGGCAACAAGTACTGGTTTATCTAAGATTTCCACCTCAGAAATTTCCCTCCCAGACTTTTCAGATGATTTTGAGTGTCACTTATATCCAAATCCTGGAATTTCAGAGCTATTTTTGGATTCCAACAAAGAAATTGAAACGCTTATCATGACAAATATACAAGGAAAACAAGTGTATGTACCTAAGGAAAATACCGATAGTGGGATTCGTCTAGTTGTAAGTTTATTGGATAAAGGGTTTTACATTTTAGATATGCACACCGAAAATATAAATTTGCGAAGAAAAGTCCTGATTCATTAGTTTATAATAACAATAACTCTGCTTAATATAATACTTTAGGGAAAGTAAAATAGATATATATTATAGTAATTTTTTCCTAAAAATTAAGGGATTTTCCAGTCGATTTCTAGTTCCCAATTCGCACGAAATTTTATGGGCTCTTTATAATAATACACCTTTTCTGGAAGGCAATTTTCAAGATAATTACCCGGAGTCCATTTTCCGTCTTTGTTCCGATCTTCGGTCAATCGAATTTCATAATCGGCAGGCAAAAGTTTTTCAAATACAAGTGCCTCATATTCTCTTAAACTTTCAAGAACTATTCCTTCTTTTATGATTTCTACAAAATAATGTTTGATGCCTGTGATTAAATTAATTTTAAGTCCTGATAAAGAGCTTTCTTCTTTCGTGTAGAATTTGAATTCAGTACTATCAGATTTGCTCCCATTTAATCCGAAAATAGCTCCTTTATCAAGCTTGATATGGTATGATTTATTGTCTTCTTTTTTAAAGTCTAGTCTTATAAAGAAATTATTATGACTGATATTAAACTCAATCGAGATACTGTCGCTTATCACTCTAATTTTACTACTGTCGATCTGTAAAATGGGAGAGCTTAATTCAAGTTTAATTGTCTCATTATCTTTCAGATATCCTCTCTCTGGTGGATAGATATGAAGAGGAAATTTTATTAAGGAATCTTTGGTGACTAAGATAGAGTCCATTTGGTTCTCAAATTCGGTAATGATATATGCAGAATCAATTTCCATCTGATAGGGCCAAACCAAAATACTATCATTTCTTATTTTACTGAAGTAATTTATTCGAGGAATAGAATAAATTCGTACGGAATCAATATGTTTATTCAGCGCCCAATGTAAACGCCCCAAATCTTTTGCTTCTAATATTTTTAGCACTTTCTCTTCTTGGTAAAACCAAAGATCTTGCTCGAGGCTGTCTTGCATCTCAATGATTTGGTCATGAAAGGCTATCTTTTCTTCCCCAGAGTCAAAAATTTTGTTCCCATTGAGGTCTTCAAATCCGATCAATTCATACGATCCATCTCGAATAAAATTCAATTGAAATCTCCCCGAATCATTTACTAGACTCGAGTAATTAGGCTTTATTAGGTAAAGGGTTGAATCTTTACTTAGTGATTCGTTTTGATATAACCCCACAGAAAAGCCTTTTAAATCTATATTTTCAGGAGTTGAAAATACATCTCCACTAACGCTAAGAGAATCAATTTTTTCTCCGGTACTAAAGACCATAGAAAAATTTGAAAGGATATTTCCTTCATGGAAATCTGCAATCCCATTCCCAAAGTTAAAGGTGTAAGTGGTATTCGGTTTTAGTTTTTCTTTTAAGCTAATAATAAGGTTTTTACCTTTAATGGAATGCTCTGGTTTTTCCTCAAGAGGAGGAGAGACTAAAAGTTCATTAGAAAAGTCTCTTAAGCTAAAATATTCATCAAAAGTGAGTTTTATTTGCTTGGGATTTACGCCAGTTGCGAAGGGTTCAGGATAAGCCGTAAGAACTTGAGGAGGTACCCTGTCTTTATCGCCTCCAGAAGGAGTTTGAATGCTAGCGCACTGCAGTAGTATGATTGAACTGGCGAACAAGAAAAATAAATATTTAAGAAAAGAAATCACGGATGAATAGTTCTTTTTAGTTGAGTTTTTTATTTAAATCGCCAATCATAGTCTTCTAAGTTTTCAATACATTTCTGTAAAAGATTAATTGATTGATGTATATCATCTTTGTGAGCCATTTCGATAACTTGGTGAATATGTCTGGTAGGAATTGATACTGCTCCAGCAATAGAACCTCCTGGGCTACTTCTTTGAACGCCCATAGTGTCTGTTCCACCTGCTGGAAGAATTTCTAGCTGTGTTTTAATTTTATGTTTAGCGGCAACTTCTTTCATATATTTCACCATCCTATAATCACAAATAGTACTAGAATCCATTATTTTTATGGCAGCTCCTTTTCCCAATTCAGTGATTTTTTCATGTGTACTAGCTCCAGGTACATCATAGGCAATAGTGGTGTCTAAACCAAAACCAAAGTCCGGTTTAATTTCCATAGCAGAGACTTGTGCACCCCGTATTCCTACTTCCTCTTGAACAGTAAATACAGCATAAATATCGTAAGGAAATGATTTGAGCCTTTTCAGAGTTTCAATTAATATAAATACTGACACTCGGTTGTCTAATGATTTGCAATTTACACAATCCCCCATTTCGATCAATTTTCTTTCTCGGGTGATAGGGTTTCCTATTGAAATATATTTCTCTACTTCTTTTTTTGACATGCCCAGATCAATAAAATAGTCTGTGGTTTTTGGAACTTTATTTCTTTCTTCAGTGGACATTACATGAATAGGTTTGGAGCCCATCACACCAATTAAATCTTTTTCTCCATGAAGAATGACTCTCTGAGCTGTTAGAGTTTTTGGGTCAAAACCTCCTAATGTATGAAACCGGACAAAGCCATTGTCGTCGATATGAGTAACAATAAATCCAATCTCATCCATGTGAGCTGCAATCATGACTTTTTTTTCAGAAGATTTTCCATGTTTAATTGCAGTAACATTTCCTAGATTGTCGATGCTAATCTCGTCCACAATTCCATCAATTTCTTTGAGCACCAACTGTCGTACTCGTTCTTCAAATCCTGGAGCTCCAGCAGTTTCACATATTAATTTTAACAGAGCAATATTCATAGCTTAAATTATTCGATTTTACTCAGTTTTAGCATATTTGTCATTCCTTTTTCTGTAATCGGGATACTTGCAATATTAACTACAAAATCTCCTTTTTGGACCACATTTTTTTTTAGAATAAGCTTTTTGCTATCTAAAATTGTATCGTCTGTGCTTTCAAAATCATCATAGTAATATCCTCTAACCCCCCATAGAAGACTCAAAGTGTTCATAATTTTTTTGTTTTTTGTGAAAATACATATTTTACTTGGGGGTCGGAAGCTAGAAATCTTAAAGGCATTATACCCAGAATGAGTTAGTGTAATAACTGCTTTTGCACCTACTTGTTCTGCAATCTTACATGCATTAAAGCATATAGTATCTGAGAGAAATCTACCATTTTTTTTATCAATCGGTTGAAAAGTTTCCATCTCTAAATGAGCATAATTCTCAACATTCTTCACGACCTTGTTCATGGTTTTAACCACGGGAACAGGATAGTTCCCAACAGAGGTCTCTCCACTTAGCATTACTGCATCTACTCGATCATGGACTGCATTTGCAACATCATTCACATCTGCTCTACTGGGGCTCAAACTGTTCATCATTGACTCCATCATTTGTGTAGCAATAATTACTGGTGTTGAGTATTTGATACATTTTCGGGTAATTTTTTTTTGGAGATTAGGAACTCGTTCCATCGGGACCTCCACTCCAAGGTCTCCCCTAGCAACCATAACGGCGTCCGATTGTTTGATTATGGCATCAATCTCACGAATTGCTTCTGGTTTTTCAATTTTGGCAACTATTTTTGCTGCAGATTTTTTCAGTTTGATTATTTGTTGTAGATCTATGATATCTTGTACAGAACGAACAAAGGATAGACCAATCCATTCGATACCAAGTTTCAATGCGAGATCTAAGTCTTTTAGATCTTTTTCTGTTAGACAGGGTTGAGATATTTTTGTGTTAGGAAGATTTACTCCTTTTCTAGAATTCAATTCGCCCCCTTGTCGCACTTTGGCTTCTACAGTATTTATATTATTTGTTGACTCAACGAGGAGAATTATTTTCCCATCATCCAACATGACTTTATCTCCTATTTTGACATCTTTAGGGAAATTAGGATAAGAAATATAAACTTTTGAAGCATCTCCAATACATGCCTCTGTAGAGATAGTTATCGTTTGTCCACGCTTGATTATTACTCCCTCTTTCACCTCTCCAATTCTAAGTTTAGGTCCCTGAAGATCTCCCAATATTGCGACATTTCTGTCTTCTTCTTTGTTTAATTCTTGAACCCACTGGTATATTTTTTTGGCGTCTTGGTGGTTGCTGTGGGAGAAATTAACCCGAGCCACATTCATCCCGGCATGATAAAGCTCTCTAATAATTTCTTTACTAAAAGATGCTGGGCCAATTGTTGCGATAATTTTGGTTTTATTCATCGGATAATTAAGTTTTCTTTTGATTTTAATTCTGTACTTGTTATTTCATAAGCACTCACGATTTGAGTCATGTTTTGAATGCTATTAAGTATTTCAATTTTTAATTTCTTTGTAAGGATTCCGTGTATTTGAATGTAATAATCAATTTTAGGCTGTTCGGGTATTAAAAACTTTATTTTTTTAGATTCATTCTTAAATTCATTAAAAAGTATTCCGGTTTGATTTTTTTTGGTTTTGCAACTGACTATTTTTTTGTTTGCCATTAAATACCACTGATTTTCATATTGAGGATTCCAATATTCGTAAAGTGAAAAGAATACCTTTTCAAGTGCCTCTTTATAATTCATCTCTATATCGATGTTGCTTCTAGACAAGAAAACACTTAACTCTTTATTGATTTTGTAACAAATTTGATAGTCTTTTAATGCGCAACATATACCAATCAAATGGAAATTAAAATCATATTCAAAATCAATACTGAGACTCTTTTTCTTCATTATATGTCCTCATAATCTATATTTCATAAATGTAACCAAAAAATAATTAGAGGTTCATGGGTATTTTGAGTAAATCACAAACAATTTTAGCAGCTGATTCTTCTGCTTTTTTCTTTGATAATTCTGTAGATTCGGCTCTATTTTCTCCCTCAATAAATAGGCCGATAGTAAAGCTTTTTTTATGAGAAGCTCCGCTTTCAGAAAGTGTTTTAAAAGAATAGGAAATACTATTTTTTTGCGCCCAATGAATAAAGTGCTTCTTGAAGCTAACAATCTCTATTTCTAAAGCTTTAAGCGAAAAGTAGGGCTCTATGATTTTATTGATTATAAATTTTTCGCAGAATACCCGTCCTTTATCCATATATATCGCAGCGACTAATGCCTCAAATGCATTTCCATATATAGATACTGGAGTCTTTCCGCCCAAATTTGTTTTGATAAACTTATCTATTTGAAATTTTTTTGCTAGAAAATTTAAACTCTTTCGGCTAACCATCTTCGATCGAATATCAGATAATACTCCTTCTTGTTTAAGGGGGAGTTTTTTAAATAAATATTCAGTAATAACTGAGTCTAAAATAGAATCTCCTAAAAACTCTAGCCTCTCATTATTACCGTAGATTTTGTCATCCATGGAGCTGTGAGAAAATGCCTGGTGATAGAAATGAATATTTTTCGGAGTAAACCCCAAAATAGGTTTAAGTTTTTTTGAAAGGGGAGCTGAAGAATTAGTAAAAAGATAGTGAAGCCATTGAATCATTAGGCTTTAAATTTCTTTAAAATGACAGATGCATTATGCCCTCCAAATCCAAATGTGTTGCTCATTATAGCACTTATGTTTCTAGTTTGCGCCTTATTGAGTGTAAAGTTTAATTTTGAATCTAATTGTTCATCAAAATTTTCATTGTTGATTGTAGGAGGGATAATATTTTTTTCTAGCGCTAGAATTGAGGCAATTACTTCTATGGCCCCAGCAGCTCCTAAAAGGTGACCTGTCATTGATTTGGTTGAACTTATATTCAGGTTATATGCATGTTCTTTGAAAACTGATTTAATAGCCATTACCTCAGAAATATCACCAAGTGGTGTAGAGGTGCCATGAACATTGATGTAATCGATTTCTTCTGGATTCATGTGTGCATCTTCGAGAGCATTTTGCATTACTTTTATTGCTCCTCGTCCTTGGGGATGAGGGGCCGTAATGTGATGTGCATCGGCAGAGAGTCCACCTCCCATTACTTCAGCGTAAATTTTTGCACCACGTTGCACCGCATGCTCATATTCCTCAAGAATAAGTGTTCCGGCTCCTTCTCCTAAAACAAATCCGTCCCGGTCTTTATCAAATGGTCTTGAAGCTTTTTTAGGATCGTTATTTCTAGTCGACAGTGCTTTAAGCGCATTAAATCCTCCCATACCGGCCTGATTTACAGAGGCTTCAGAGCCACCAGTGACAATAATATCTGCTTTCCCAAGCCTTATGTAGTTAAACGCATCTATGATGGCATTTGAAGACGATGCACAGGCCGAAACTGTAGTAAAGTTAGGACCGCGAAACCCATATTTTATCGATATTAACCCGGCGGCAATATCAGATATCATTTTTGGTATAAAGAATGGATTAAATCTCGGGGTACCATCTCCTTTTGCAAATTCAGAAATCTCATCATAAAAGGTTTTAATTCCGCCAATCCCAGAGCCCCATATAACCCCAACTCGATCTTGATTGATCGTATCTAAGTTAATCTTAGAATCTAGAATAGCTTCTTCAGTAGATACCATTGCATACTGGGTGTATGGATCTTGTTTTCGAGCCTCTTTTCGTTCAATAAAATCTGTGGGAATAAAGTCTTTGACTTCGCAGGCAAATCGAGTTTTAAATTTTGAAGCATCAAAGCGAGTAATGGGTGCAGCACCACTGAGCCCTTTTTGGAGAGCATCCCAATATTCTGGGACATTATTTCCAATTGGGGTCAATGCACCTAAACCTGTCACGACAACTCTTTTTAGCTGCATGGGAAAAAATTAAATTTATATTTTTTCGATGTACTCAATCGCGGAGCCAACTGTTGAAATAGACTCAGCTTGGTCGTCTGGAATTTGAATATCGAATTCTTTTTCAAATTCCATAATTAATTCGACGGTATCAAGGGAATCCGCTCCTAAATCATTAGTGAAGCTTGCGTCGTTTGTTACCTCACTTTCGTCTACTCCAAGTTTATCAACAATAATAGCTTTTACTTTTGATGCTATGTCAGACATAATTTTTTTGTTTTAATTATTAGTTTTAAAAATAAAAAAGTAGATCATAAAAATAGCCAAATTTTTTCAACCTAGAAATTACCCACCCGACTTTATAATTGTTCTTTAAATCTTATTTACTTTTACTCAATGAAAAAAATGGCAATATTTGCATCCGGATCAGGAACAAATGCAGAGAACATAATACGTTATTTTATTGATAATAAGTATTTTAAGGTTGTTTTGCTTTGTTCAAATAATGCTAATTCACTTGCGGTTGAACATGCTAAAAATTACGCGATTCCCATCCTTATTTTTTCTTCTACTGAGTTAAATAATAGTTCAAAAGTGATTAATTCTTTGAAACAATTCAATGTAAGCATTGTAATATTAGCTGGGTTTTTACTTAAAATACCAAGTTCACTTATACAAATGTATTCAAACTCGATTATTAATTTACACCCATCACTTCTTCCAAAGTATGGAGGGAAGGGAATGTACGGAATTAATGTACATCAAGCAGTAATTCAAAATAAGGAGTCAGTGTCTGGTATTACCATTCATTATGTCAACACAAATTATGATGATGGTGCTATTCTTTTTCAGGCATCTTGTGATGTAGATAAATCGGATACGCCATCCACTCTTCAGGCAAAAATTCACCTTCTAGAGCAAGCTCATTTCCCACAGGTTATAGAAAAATTTCTTTAAATGAAAATAGATATTTATACAGATGGTTCAGCAAGAGGAAACCCTGGTCCCGGAGGATACGGGATTGTAATGATTTCAGGGGAATTTCGTAAAGAAATATCCCAAGGATTTAGATTGACTACTAATAATAGAATGGAACTTTTAGCTGTCATTGTCGCCTTAGAGCAAATTAAAGTTCAAGGCAGTAAAGTACTGGTTACTTCAGATTCAAAGTATGTAGTAGATTCCGTAGAAAAAGGGTGGGTTTTTAATTGGGTTAAAAAGTCTTTTAAAGACAAAAAAAATCCAGATTTATGGAAGAGATTTCTTAAAATTTATGGATCTCATAAAGTTAAATTTAAATGGGTCAAAGGTCATAATAATCACATTGAGAATGAGAGATGTGACACTCTCGCAGTGAAAGCTTCACACAAAAATTTACTAGTAGATAAAGGATATGAACAGGTGATACAGAATAATAAAGGGATGTTTAATTAAAATATCTTTTGAGATTATTTAGATTTTGAATACCTGTAAATATTTATAATATTTCTAGCGCTTTTTTAATCATTTTGTCTTCTTCATTTACTGCTCTATAAAATCCTTCATCAGCAAATAATTGTCTACCTATTAATGCCTTTAGCCTAGTTTGAACCCACACTCTTGAATTTTCGATTTCTGATTTGGTAGCAAATATGTTTACTTTTTTATTTTTCTCTTGAAATAGTGAGAAAACTTTTGAGTCAACTGTAAATTTATTTTGAAAATCACTTGCAGATGTATAGCTTTTAAGCGCATTTCTATTTTGATTTACATATTCAAATGCAAATGAATTCAGAGTATTTTTAGCGATAACTTCGTAGAGCCAATCTGATCTTCCCGTGGTATCTAGGGGTATGAAATAGTCAGGAAAAATACCCCCTCCTCCATAAACTACTTTCCCTTTACTTGTATAAAACTTTAAAGAGTCTTGGACTTTAATACTGTCCTTATGGTATAATTCTCCACTGTAGTATCTTTCTTGTGACTCATTATGGTAGCTTTCGGAATCATCCGTGTATGGTTTTTGAATTGACCTTCCCGAGGGAGTATAATATCGAGAGGTGGTCAATCTGAATGCTGAACCATCGGTCAATTGGATCTGCTCTTGAACCAAGCCTTTTCCAAATGTTCTTCTTCCAATAATTGTTCCTCGATCATGGTCTTGTATAGCTCCTGCTATAATTTCACTTGCAGATGCTGAGCCCTCGTCAATAAGAACTACAAGTTTTTCTTTGGTAAAACCTCCGTAGTGAGAGGATGTGTATACTTGTTTTTTTCTAGAATTTCCTTGGGTGTATACGATAGTTTTTCCATTTGAAAGAAATTCGTCAGCCATATTTATTGCTGCTGATAAATAGCCTCCAGGATTAGATCTCAAGTCCAGGATGAGTTTATTCATACCCTTGTCTTTAAGCTTATCTATTGCTTGAATGAATTCTGTGTCTGTGGTTCCAGAAAAACGATTTACCTTAATATATCCCAAATCTTCTTTAATCATATAAAATACATCGACACTAGTTATTGGAATTCTATCTCGAACGATATCAAATTCTAAAAGTCGGTTTGTATTGCTTCGTTTTATAGTAAGTTTTACAGAAGTTCCCTTAGCCCCTTTTAGTGTTCTAAGAACATCTTTGTTTGTAAAGCCGACACCGGCAATATGGACGCTATCTGCCATGATAATTTTATCGCCTGCAAGTATACCTTTTTTCTGAGAAGGTCCTCCTGAGATTGGGCTAACCACAACAATGGTGTCATTTAAAATCTGAAATTCGACTCCTATCCCTTCGAAATTTCCTTGCATACTCTCGGTAATACCTTGCATATCTTCTAAGGGGATATAGCTTGAATGGGGATCCAAGCCTTCGAGAGTTTTATAGATTAAATCCTCTTGAAGACTATCCAAATCAATTGAATCCACATAATTATAAGTGAGGTACTGAAGGAGCTCGCTGAGTTTAGATTTAGATGTGCTTTGGGTAAGTTGAATGTAAGAATTTGGTGTAGTAAAATAGCGCCCTATATAAATTCCCAAAACCAGGAAAAGAAAAATGACTAGTGGGTTGAATACTGATTTTTTATAACTCATTTTTCTAACTTGAGAGGGATATAAGCCACTTCAACTCCTGCTTTTAAGAGAAAATCAATACCCTCTTGGTCTTTATATTTTTTTGAGAAGACGACCCTTTTTATCCCAGATTGATAAATTAATTTACTACACTCTTTGCAGGGAGAAAGAGTTTGGTACAAAGTAGCACCTTCCGAATTTTGTGTAGATCTAGCCACTTTTAAAATTGCATTTGCCTCCGCATGAAGGACGAACCACTTTGTGTCTCCCTGAGAGGTTTCACAGATATTTTCAAATCCTGTGGGGGTTCCATTGTAGCCATCTGAAATAATCATACGATCTTTCACCATGATTGCCCCAACTTGTTTTCTTTCACAATAGGACAACTCTGCCCATTGTGCTGCCATTTTTAGATATGCATTATCGTATTTTAATTGTTTTGTCTTATTCAAACTGTCATTATAATTATTGTGTGCAAAAATACAATATTTAATTTCGCTCAAAAATATTTTTCGTAATCAGATTAGGATTATTTTTGATTTCGTTTTTTTTTAAAAGTAAGAAGATGCTCTAAATAGTTGACTTTAAAGCTCATTTTTTTTGAGTACTTCTAAATCTAATTCTTTTCAAGTTTTCAGCGTCCTGTGACAGTTAATTTTTTAGTGTATTTTTTCAATATTTTTAGTGTTAAGCTTATAAATCCACTTACGAGTATTGCATAAATCCAAAATGTATCTAAATAGTGGTGTTCTTGCCTAACAATGTTTTCTGCAATATTGAAAATCGAAAAACAAAAAAATAGCGCAAAAAAACCGCTATATTCTCTCTTTAGAACATTTTTTAATGAAAAGGGTAATGAAGGTTTTTTCCACCCATAAAAGCGAGGGAAAAATATAGGAGTTTTCATTGTCCATTTCACATATGGTTCTCCATACTTTTTTCGCAAGAAATTTTCCTCAGCAAAAATAATTCTTTCATAATAAATCCAAAAACACATGATATAAAAAATACTAAACCAATGGATATCAATAAAAATAATAAGGGAAAACCACATGAAATAATTACCTAGATAAAGAGGGTTTCGCATAATACTATACATCCCTTTGGTGTTGAGTTTTTCGGCTACCTGAACTGTGGTGTTTCTTCCAGAAGTTCCCTTTGGAGTGTGACCTAGTGTAATGGCTCTAATTCCTTGCCCTATTAGCCCTACGATTAAACAGCCTATTTCAAATGTTAGTGAGTTTTCTTCTTTATGAAGAAAATGTATGTGATACAGGTATATAATTATTCCAACAATAGCAAAAGGTATTGGTAGGTTTGATCTGTATTTAAATAATGTGTTTCCTTGCCTAGAAAGTTCTTCAATGAGTGCCATATTTTTATTTTAAATCTCAGAGACTAAAATAGATTATATTTGACAAACAAAACTAATGACATTGTAAATATGTATAAAGCAACAGTAGGCAAAGGAACTTTTGAGTTTGAATTTTCGGACAATACTTCTTTAATAGGTACTGTTAACGGAACCCCTTTTCAGATGGATTTAATGGATCAAAAGTGGTCTCAACATGTAATTCATAATGATAAGTCTTATTCCATTTCAATTGTTGCTTTTCGTCCTAAAGATAAATCCTGTGTTATTCAAATAAATAATCATGAGATTTTAGTTTCCATTGAAGACAGATTTGATGCTCTTTTGAAACAGTTAGGCATGGATTCTACAGATAATGAAAAAGTAAATGAGGTTATGGCTCCAATGCCGGGGCTTGTACTAAGTTTACACATCTCACCTGGAGACTCTGTTTCTAAAGGTGACCGACTTCTGGTGCTTGAGGCAATGAAAATGGAAAACATTATTAAGTCCCCCTGCGATGGTGTTGTAAAATCCGTCGAGGTCTCTTGCACTGAAGTGGTTGAGAAAAATCAGATTTTAATTCGATTCGAATCCTAAATTATAATACTCCAATTAGCCAGCTCAATGAACTACCACCAATGCTTTTCCCTAGGCTTTTTAGACGGTCAGTAAAACTTTTCTCTAAGGGATCATACGGGACAAGTATTGGATGCCCCAAACTATCTACTTCATACAAACCGTTGCTACCTGTTTGTACTTCAATTGAATCATAGGGCATCCCAAAATAGAAACCGTAAAGGGTATTGTCTTCTAGTGGGTTCGAAAATTTCATTGCATCTTTAACCCCTTTTTTTAATTGTCTCACTACACTTGTATTTTGTGGGTGAATATCCAAATGAGAAACATCGTCTGCAAAAAAAGTAGCAGGATAGGGGTCGTTGTCTACATCTGCATATAAAATAAAGTCACTGATTTCAGTAATAGTACATGAAACCGAACTTCCGTCTTTCATGTGAACCACATCTTGAGCGAGAAGCATGGGTTCTGAAGCTAAAAACAAGATGCAACATATATAGCAGAAACGCATTTTCATTAAAATCAAAGTTAAAATATTTTTGGTATACCTATATGATGCTTAAATTGGAATGAATCAATTTTTGAAAACTTTCGATTCTCTTGTTTATATCCTCTTTGCTTAAAAATGCAATCTTATCGGTTCCAAATTTTTCCACGGAAAGAGAAGCCAGGGCCGATCCATAGAGAACAGCACTTTTCATGTTGTCAAAAGATAAATCATTTGTTTTAGCAAGATGGCCAATAAAACCCCCCGCAAAAGTATCTCCAGCTCCTGTGGGATCAAAAACATTTTCTAATGGAAGGGCAGGAGCAAAAAAGCAGTTTTCAGACTTGTCAAAAAGTAGTGCTCCATGCTCACCTTTTTTAATGATTAGATACTTTGGTCCCATAGTGAGTATTTTTCGCGCTGCTAAAACTAAAGAGTGCTCCCCTGATAGTTGCCGAGCTTCGTCTTCGTTAATACTTAAGACATCGACACGCTTAATTGTTTCTAGGAGTTTCTCTAACATTAGGTCCATCCAGAAGTTCATGGTATCCATTACCACTAGTTTGGGTCTTTTCTTTAGCTGATTTAAAACTTTTATCTGAACGCTAGGGTCTAAATTTCCTAACATTAAAAAGTCACAATCTTGATATGCATCTGGAACTATAGGATCAAAATTTGCTAGAACATTTAATTCTGTCGAAATTGTATCTCTTTGATTCATATTGGTATGGTATTTTCCTTCCCAAAAGAAAGTTTTTCCTCCAACCACTTTTTTAATTCCCGCTGTATTTATCTTGTGATCCTCAAGTAGGGTGGTATATTGATCCGGGAAATCTTCTCCCACCACAGAAATAAGGTTAATTTTTTTGTAGAAGTATGATGAGGCAATACCAATATAAGTACCAGCCCCTCCTAAAATAGCATCTGTTTTCCCTGCCGGGGTCTCAATTTTATCGAACGCAACGGTTCCAACTATTAATAAGCTCATATTTATTTTTTTACAAATGTACTATTTATGCTTTATGAATGAATTGCAATTAATTTTTTAATAAATGTATTGTACGGGAGCCAAATGAATCTATAGTTAATTTCAACAATATTAAAAATTTAGAAGTTTTTGTAGGATAGAATGATTAAAATTAATTATATTGGTGTATATTAGCGAACTAGGTTCTTCTGTATAGAGCTTACCTAGCATCAAATTTTAAAAAAATTCCCAGCTGTTTTATATCCCCCACATACAGCTAAATGTTTACTAACCAAGGGGTAACATTAATTAAATTCTTATACTATGAGAAAAAATCTACTTTATTTAGTTGCTATTTTTGCAACTCTCTCGCTTTCCGTGAAAGCGCAAGATTCAACTTGTGTTACAATTAATATGTTTGATTCATACGGAGACGGTGGAGGATCAGTAACAGTTGGTGACGTAACCGCTACTAACGACGGAGCTAGTTCATCAACAGGAGTATGTGTTGACATGTCAGTATGTAATTCTGTAGTTTTTGTTGCCACAGACTCGTGGTCATACGAGAACAGCTGGTCTATAACAGACGCAGATGGATCTGTATTAGCTTCTGGTGCAGATACAGACGGATTATTCGGCGGATGTGTTTCTGCTTGTGCAGATGAAACAGCAGATAACTATAACGCAGCTGCAGACATTGTTGACAACACTTTATGTGAGTACTCCTTAGTACAAGGTTGTATAGATGAAACTGCATGTAACTATGATATGGCTGCAGAACAAGACAATGGTTCTTGTGAATTTCCAGCAGAAGGTTTTGACTGTGAGGGTAATTGTACTTCCGGAACTTTAATTAATGTTACTGCAGGAGGTGGTCTTTATGCTAATGAAATTTCATGGTCTATTACTCTTGGTGATAGTCCTGTATGGTCCGGTGTTGCTATTGGGTTAGATCAAATGTGTTTATCTGACGGTACATACTTACTAGAAATGTTTGACTCATATGGTGACTCATGGAATGGAAATCAAATAGCCATGTTTAATGATACTACTGGCTTTTCTGAGATGATGGATGTTGAACTAACATCATTCCTTCTTGATGGTTTCCCGTCAAATGGACCTGCTGTAGACTATGCTAGTTTAGAATTTTATATTGGCCCTAAAACCGGGTGTATGGATTCTACTGCATTTAATTTTGATTCTACTGTAGAAGTAGATGACGGTTCTTGTGTAGCTTTTCTATCCGGATGTATCGACCCAATAGCTGAAAACTATAATCCAGAAGCTAATCAAGATGATGCATCTTGTACTTATGTTCCTGGATGTATTGATAATACTGCTGTGAATTATGCTCCAGGAGCTACTCAGGATGATGGATCATGTTTTTATACTTCATGTATAGGAACCGCGGGTGTTGTTTCTCTAAGTGGTGGAACTTATCCTAGTGAAATGTCTATATCAATTAGTAACGAAGGTGGTCAAGTTCTTTTAGGTTCAAGCATTTTAGATGGTGCTCCAGCTGGTGAATATGATATTTGTTTTACTGATGGAGTTCTTTATACTGCTACCCTTCTTGATTCATATGGAGATGGATGGTCTGGTGGAGAGTTTACCATTACATCTTGTGATGGTCAATTATTAGTTGCCTCTGGTACTTTATTAGCAGGAGCAGAATCTACTATTGACTCAATTTCTGTTATGTCTTGTGATTCGTATGTCTTTGGATGTGCAGACACCCTCGCAGATAATTTTGATGCATTAGTTAGTGTTGATAATGGTTCATGTATTTACTTAGGTTGTACAGATTTAGCTTACTTAGAATATGATGCATCAGCTAATACAGATGATTCTACTTGTGTTACTCTAATTGTTGAAGGGTGTATGGATGAAATGGCTTCTAACTACGATTCTTTAGCAAATTTTGAAGATGGATCTTGTGTCCTTTCAGTTCCTTGTGACTCTGGTTTGACAGGTATGGTGATTTATATGAATGATTCATGGGGAGATGGCTGGAATGGTAACGAATATACTATGGTAAGCCAATCAGGTGACGTTGTAGCTACCGGAGGACTTCCTTCTGTAGGCTTTACAGTAACTCCTGAAGGAACTTCTGGTTCAGATACTCTTTGTGTAGCACCTGGATGTTTTGCAATTTCAGTTGCAGGAGGATCATTCATTAATGAGGTTTCATGGTCAATTTCTACTGAGTTTAATGGTGAATCTATCGCCTCTGGCGGTGGAGACAATACAGCAACTAGTTTCTCTTTAGGAACTGATGATGATTGTTCTAATTTATTAGGTTGTGATGATATTTATGCATCAAACTACAATGCCGATGCCGTTGCAAATGATGGTTCATGTGAATACCCAACTTCTGAAGATTGTGAAGATGCTATTGCAATGGATATTAACTCTTCTTATTCAGGAAGCTTTGGAACTCAAACTTGGTTTAGTATTACTTTAGATTCAGCAATGTTTGTTTCAGCTTCTGCTGTACCAGCTGCTGGTTTCTTCTATCCAGGTGATGTTGAAGTTCATACTGCTTGTGATTCAACAGATGAAGTCTTAGAATTAGGAGTTTTAGAAGCTGGAACTTATTTAATTTCTTGCGATAATTCTAACATATTTGCTAATGGAGACGGTTATATATTAACTGTTAATGCTTCAGAAATTGTTTCTGGTTGTTCAGATCAGTATGCTGATAATTACAATGAAGCTGCTAATGTAGATGACGAATCTTGTCTATTCCCTTGTGAAGGTATTAGTACTGATTTAACTATTTCTACAGAAACTTGGGCGAATGAAGTTTATTGGGAATTATTATCCGATATTGGTGAAATACTTGCTACTGGTGGTGGTGGTTCTTACGCTAATAATACTGATTATACTTTCCCAGTTTGTCTTCAAGTAGGAGTTGACTATACTATGAATACTTATGACTCTTATGGTGATGGATGGAATGGAAGTACTTATTCCATAGTTGCTGAATGTGGAGAAGATTCTCTCGCATTCACATACATTGCTGCAAATAATAACGGAGCATCTCCATCTGACCTTGCTTCAATTTCTGATGGTTTATATCATTTAGAATCTGCTGAAGTATTCGCATTGCCAGCTTGTTCTGATGTTGTCAGTGGATGTTTAGATTCTACAGCATTTAACTTCGATCCTCTTGCCAATGTGTCAAGTGGTGCATGTGAAGCATTTGTATATGGATGTATGGATACAACAGCTCTTAACTTTGATGCTGATGCAAATACCGATACTCCTGAAGATTGTGTGTTAGGTTGTGACGGTGAGTATGTTACTGTTTCTGTAGTTCTAGATTTCTGGGGATCAGAAATGTATTGGGGTTTATATAACTCAATAGGAGATACAATTGTGTCCGGAGGTCCTTATGGTAATGGACTTACTGGAGATGTGCTTGAGTCACAATGGTGCTTACCTCTGGGTGCATATGTCTTTGAAGGTTTAGATACCTATGGAGATGGATGGGGTCAAGGCGGTAGCTTTAGTGTTACGACAGCTTGTGATGGTATAGATATTGCTCACGCCTCAGGAACACCTGCAGGATTCGGAGCTCCAGAGTCGTTTGAACTTGTTTCTTGTGATGATGTATTCCCTGGTTGTAATAATGTAAACGCATTAAATTATGACGAAGCGGCTACGCATGATGACGGTTCTTGTGAATACGCTGTTCCTTGTTATCAGACTCCAGTTGATGGAGCTGTAATTGATTTAGCTTCTGTAGACTCAATAGTATTATCATGGGATGTATTACAACCAACTACTCCTGATTTCTACTACGTATTCTTAGCTACTGATCCCGATGATTTAGTTGGTTCTACAGTTATTTCAGCAAACAACTATGGAACAGGTAATCCTACTCAATGGACAGATTATGATGGTCTATATAACTTGTTCATCGACAACGGATACGGAGCTGGTGAAGAATTCAATGTTTATTGGTGGGTTTCTCCAATTTTTTTCAATGTAGAAGGTGCTGACGAAATATTCTGTGGTTCTAATCAAGTAACTTTAACTATCTCTGCAATCAATGGATGTACTGATTCATTAGCACTGAACTTTGATGATTCTGCAACTTTAGATGATGGTACTTGTATCTTCCCTTGTGAAGAAGGTTTGACATTATCTATGAATGATTCATATGGTGATGGATGGAATGGAAACATTATCACTATCAATGGTATGGATTATACTTTAGATGGTATAAACGATGATGGAGAATCCTCAATTGTTTGTGTTGATGATTCATCATCTTGTTATACAGTTGAGTGGACAACTGGAGCTTTCTTAACCGAAACCTCTTGGATCCTGATGAATTCTTCGTCAGAAGTAGTTGCAGAGGGTTCTGCTGGTTCTGGAGCAGGCTCTTTCGGTGACTGTTCTTATGGATGTACTGATGATAGCTATGCTGAATTTGATGCTTCTGCTACAGCAGATGACGGATCTTGTGCCACACTACTTTGTGCTGGAACAGTAGTTACTATGGATATGTTTGATTCATATGGAGATGGATGGAATGGTAACATGTATGTAATTTCGAATGCTAATGGCGATGTTGTTGCTGAAGGCGGAATAACTGGTTTTGTAGGTGAAGCTTCTGATGATTTATGTCTAGAAGATGGTTGTTATACAATGACTGTTGATGGTGGATTATGGCAAACAGAAGTGTCATGGGAATTAGGTGATATAGCATCTGGTGGTGCTCCATTTAATGGAAACTTCTCCCTTAATACTGATTGTGAATTCGCTGTACCAGGATGTACGGATGAATCTGCAGTCACCTATGACCCGGATGCAAATGAAGATGATGGTTCATGTTTATATGAAGGATGTACTGATATAGATGCAGATAACTTCGATATGGATGCTTCTTTCGATGATGGTTCTTGTCAATATTCTTGTGATGGCGATCAATCTCAAGTAGATATCTTAATCACAACTGATACTTATTCAAGTGAAAATTCATTTTTGATTGTTGATGACCAATCCAATGACACTATTTTTGACGGTACTCTAGCTAATCAAAGTAATACAACCATTACTACCACTTTATGTGTTGACAATGGTAGTTACTTGACATTTACATTGTTTGATGACTATGGCGACGGAATTAATAATTTCGGTGATGGAATTACAAACGGTGGTTTCAGTATCTTCGTTTGTGAAGAATCAGTTTACGAAAATTTTGCTTTCGATGGTTATTCTACCTCACATAGTTTCTATGCAGCATGTGGTGAAGTGTTCGGATGTATGAATTCAGAGGCATTAAATTATGATATGGATGCTACAGAAGATGATGGTTCTTGTGTTTTCCCATGTGACGGTGTTGATGCTACAGTGACTGTTATAACTGAAGTCTTTGCAAATGAAATTACATGGAGTCTTACTAATGCAGACGGAAACGTTGTTGCTGAAGATATGTCTGAAGAGTTACAAAATGGATCACTGTACTATTTGGATGTCTGTTTAGAAGAAGGTGTAGATTATACCTTCAACATGTATGACTCGTATGGTGATGGATGGAACGGAGCTGGATTTTATGTAGATGCAGATTGTGAATTAGCTTCTGGTACTTTAGATGCTTTGAACGATGATGGTTCAGCAGGGTCTGTTTCTTTCACTGCATCTTGTGGTGGAGACACTACTGGTCCTGTAGGTGATTGTGTTGTTCCATCTGAATGGGCTGTTACAATTACAGGTTCAAATCACACTATTTTGATTCCTGAAGAAGCTCTTATTATGATGGATGATATGGATATGGCTGCAGATTTTGTTGGTGTGTTCTTTACGAACTCTGACGGTGAACCTCAATGTGCTGGTTATGCTGAAATAACAGGAGAAACAGTACAGATTGCTGCTATGGGTGATGATACTACTACAGACGAAGTAGATGGTCTTCTAACTGGAGAACCTCTAGTATGGGGTATGTTTGATTGTGCTACAGGTGAGATGCTTGCTGCAACAGCTACATACACCAATGGTCCAGATACATACACTGCAAATGGCTTGACCTTCGTAGAATCAATCACAAGCGTGCCTGATGGTCCTGAATCTCAGGTAATTGACTTACCTTCAGGTTGGTCAATGTTCTCCAGCTACATGATTGCTGATGATATGAACATGATGTCTATGTTATCTCCAATTGTTGACAATGTAATCATTGCCAAGGATAATGCTGGTAATGCTTATTTAGTTGAGTATGACTTCAATGGTATTGGAGACTGCATCGTAGGTCAGGGTTACCAAATCAAGACAGTTGATGAAGCTTCTATAGAAGTCACTGGTGCTTACGCCTTCCCAGAAGAGCATATTATTAATCTTACTGCTGGGTGGAATCTTGTAGGTTACCTTAGAACTGAGTCTGCTAATGCAGCCGCAGTATTAGCTGACATCAATGACGCTGGTAATTTAGTAATCGCCAAAGATTATGCTGGTAATGCATATTTACCTGAGTTTGACTTTAACGGTATTGGTGATATGCACCCAGGACAAGGTTACCAATTGAAAACTAATGAAGTTGATGTACTCGTGTATAAAGCTAATGACGATCCATACAGATTATCTTATCTAGAAACAACGGTTAATAATTTGTCTCACTTCAATAAAGTAGTTTCTACTGATAATAACATGACTGTTGTTATCGAAGATATTGCTTGGGATGTTGTTCCAACTGAAGGATCTGAAATCGCTGCTTTTGACAAAGAAGGAACAATGATTGGTTCTGCGATTTACACAAGTCCTGTGACTGTTCTTACAGTTTGGGGAGATGATGCAATGACTGCTTCTAAAGAAGCAGCAATCGTATCAGAAGTTGTGTCTTTCCAAGTTTGGACTGCTGGTGAGTTAAATCACTTTACAGTTTCCGAATGGACTCAAGGATCTTCGTCTTACGCAGTAGATGCAATTAATATTGCTTCCACTATTGAGACTTCTTCATCTACCTCTGTTAACGCTTCTGAAAGAGTGTTGGTCAAAGTAGTGAATGTTCTAGGTCAAGAAGTAAATATGAATGACGAAGCCTTTAAGGGTGAAGTGTTGTTCCATATTTACGATGATGGAACTGTTGAGAAGACTGTTAGATAATCATATTTTGTATATAAAAAAGGCTTCCTCAGGGAAGCCTTTTTTTTTGCACTAAACTTTTCTGTATTCGTATCTAATGATATTTTGGTTCTTTATTACTTCGTTGATAAGTATTGAATTTTAAATCACGACTTCAAAGATTAATTTTTAAATTCATGTGATTTATTTTTATTTAAATTACTACTATGAAGCGAATTTTCGCTCTTATTATGTTATTAAGTTTTGGATGTAATTCATCTGATGATAATTCAAATATATTAGGAAATTTTTCTGATAAAACACCCATCAAACCAACCATTGAATACGGCTTTGAAGTAGACTCTATAGAGCTAATCAAGAAAGAAATTCAATCCGGAGAATCACTAGGAGCAATATTGGTTGAAAATGGAGTTTCTTACGGGCAAGTCGATCAGATTGCGCGCAGTTCTCGAAATACTGATTTTGATGTTCGATATCTAAAGGCTGGTCATCCTTATGTTTTGTTTTGCGATAAAGATAGTATGGGACAATCATTTGCTAATATATTTATTTACGAGCAAGACAAGATTAATTTCGTTGTTTATGATTTTCGAGATACTTTGAAAATATATAGAGATCAGAAAGAAGTAGATATAAAGTTAATTGAAGTTGCTGGAGTGATCCAAAAGGGTTCCAGCTTTTTTCTTACGGGCGCTTCACTTGGCATGTCAGATCGGCTTTGCGAAATTATCTCTGATGAAATTTATTGTTGGACTCTAGACTTTCGCCATGTTCAACCAGGAGATGAATTTAAGATACTTTATGAGGCGAAATATCTAAATGAAGTGTTTGTAGGAGTGGGGGAAGTTAAAGCAGCTTATTTCAGTCATTTTGATACTGATTTCTATGCATTTCCATTCAATGACTCCGGTTTTGATGATTATTTTGATCAAGAAGGAAATAATTTGCGTAAATTTTTCCTAAAGACACCCGTTAAAAATAGTAGAATATCTTCAAGATATTCTAGAAACAGATTTCATCCAGTTCAGAAGCGATGGAAATCTCATAAAGGAACCGATTACGCTGCAAAGAGAGGTACCCCAATTTGGTCCACCGCGGGCGGTATAATAGAAGCTGCGACATACACAAAGTATAACGGAAATTATGTAAAAGTACGCCACAACGGTACATATACTACACAATATCTGCATATGTCTAAAATTGCTAAAGGTATCCGGCCAGGAGTACAGGTAGGGCAGGGTCAAACCATAGGCTTCGTTGGGAGTACAGGTCTAGCTACAGGCCCCCATGTTTGTTATCGGTTTTGGAAAAATGGGGTACAAGTAGATCCTTTTAAAAGTAAGCTACCACCTTCGGATCCTATTAGTTCAAATTCGAAGGATAAGTTTTTTATTTTGAGAGATAGCTTGTCTTCTAGACTTAATCAAATTCCTTTTTTAAAGGATGATTTAAATATCCGAGATTCTATCAATGAGTAAATAATCTCTGGGGTTTTCGAGAATTAATTTGTATTTCTTTGCCACTTCTATCGCTGGTCTTAACTCTCCATCTTTGAAGTATTTTTGAAATTCTTTTAACAGTGGAAATTCTTTTTCGTCTGCGAAACGAATGTCATTTTGCATTGGGGTATCTACTTTCCCAGGTGCTATTGATAAACAGATGATATCTTTGTGCTCCTTCGAAATACATTTGCTAAGCATATCTAATCCTGCTTTTGCTGAGCAATAAGTATTCCAGCCTGCTATTGCTGTTTTTGCTGCACCAGAGCTAATACTGAGAATCACTTTCTGAGCCTGATGAGATTGATACTTTGCAATAAATAGGTTTGATAGTGCTGCTGGGGCAATTAAGTTAATTAGGTAGGCCGAAGCAATAGCTCCAAGCTCTTGATTTCCCATTTTTTGAATGGGTCCCACCCATCCTGCATTATGAACTAAGCTAATTTGTCTTAGTTCTTTCCAATCGGGAAGATCAATAGAATCAATTTCTGCGATTTCGTTTAAATCAAAAGAAAGATGCTTATAGTTTTTATGATTTATTACTTGATTGCGGCAAATTCCTAAAACTTTATTCTCAGAGGATTCAAGAAGAGCCTCAGCAAGTGATTTCCCAATTCCACTACTTGTTCCCGTAATAATAAATCCTTTCATTACTTGTTTATATCCAAAAAGCGTTCGATATTTTTTGTGAGTCCAAAAAGAACAACAATATCATTTTTTTCAATCAATGTACTTGAGTCAGGAATTCCAATAATATGGTAGTCTTTTGAATCATTATTATCTCTAACTGCGATATCTTTCCTTAAAATAGTCACTAGATTGAGATTGTATTTCTCTCTGAGACCAATATCATCTAAACTTCTTCCGTAAGTATTAGTAGGTGCTTTAATTTCAACTATTTCATAGTCGTCAGGTAATTTTACACATAAAACCACTGCGGGATTAATTAGCATTTCTGCTACATTACCGCCGACCTCATCTTCAGGAGATAAGATTTCGGTGACTCCTATTTTCTCTAATATTTTTCTTTGGTCACTTCCCATTGCTCGAGTAATGATACGTTTTACTTTCAGTTCCATCAGAATAAAAGTACACAATAGAAGCCCATGGAAATTTTCTCCAATAGCTACCACCACTGCATCTACATCTTGAATGTTCTGTGCAAGAAGAGCTTTTTTATCTGTAGCATCTAGTGCTACAGAAAACGAAACTTCATCTTTAATACTCTCTACTTTTTCTATAGAAGAATCAATTGCTAAAACATCCGCCCCACGTTTAGAAAGATTTTTGGCAATAGCTGAGCCAAACTGACCTAAGCCAATGACTGCAAAACTTTGATTTGTCATATTAAAGGAATATTAGTTGTTACAAATGTAGAAATTTGTGGGGACTTCTTGAATGTTTAGTTTTGTATAAGATTTAAAAAGATGAAAAAAGTTTATTATTTATCTACCTGTAGTACCTGCAAGAGAATAATGAAAGATTTAGACCTTTCAAATTTTACACTGCAAGACATCAAATCTAGCCCTATTACTCCCGCCCAAATTCAATATATATATGGGCTAAAAGCTTCATATGAAGCTATTTTCAGTAAAAGAGCTCAAAAGTATCAGACTATGTCCTTGAAGGATAAGAATTTGCAAGAAGAAGATTTTAGAGAACTTATTTTACAAGAATATACTTTTTTAAAAAGGCCTATTTTTATTTTTGATAAAGCTATTTTTGTGGGTAATTCTAAAGAAAATATTAGAGCTCTAAAAGAAACTCTCTCTAATGAGTGATATATTCAAATCTCATTTAGCCTTATTTTTTGCTAATTTTATCTATGCACTTACTTTTACAATAGCAAAAGATGTGATGCCCGAAACCATTATGCCTTTGGGTTTTATTTTAGTTAGAGTAACGGGTGCCATGATATTATTTCAGTTGATTCATCGTATATGGATTCGTGAAAAAGTACAAACTAAAGATTACCCAGTACTTGTTCTTTGTGGATTGTTTGGGGTTGCGATCAATATGATGCTTTTTTTTAAGGGACTAAATTTCACTACACCTATTCATGCCTCTGTTACTATGACATCTACTCCCATCATGGTTTTTATTCTTGCTATATTTTTTCATGGAGAAAAAGTTCTTGTCTTGCGAATTATTGGAATCATTCTTGGTGCCATTGGAGCGATTATCTTAGCTGTATACGGGCAGAAAATTGAAATAAATAATCCAAATTTGGCCTTAGGAAATATGTTGGTCTTTGTGAACGCGTGTTCTTATGCTCTGTATTTAACTCTTATAAAACCATTAATGAGGCGATACCACTTCATCACAATTTTGAAGTGGGTGTTTTCCATTGGTTTTGTTGTCGTACTTCCTTTTGGTTTTGGTGAAGTCCAAGAGGTAGATTGGTTAGCTATTTCGCCTAAAATAGGACTAGAAATTGCTTTTGTAGTCATTTGCACCTCATTTTTAGCTTATATGTTTAATGTATATGCTCTAAAAAGACTGAGAGCTTCCACAGTAGGTTTCTATATTTATTTACAGCCTGTTTTGGCAACTTTTATTGCCTTAGCAGTAGGTTCTGACAAAATGGATGCGGTTAAAATTCTCGCTGCAATTTTTATATTTGTGGGGGTTTACTTGGTGGGTAGAAAACCAAAAGTGGCTAACGATTAAGTCTTGTTCAGAAGAATTTTACTTATTTTTACATTATATATGAAGATATGATTCAATCAATGACTGGTTTTGGAAGAGCGGTTTCGCTTCTAACAAATAAGAAAATCACAGTGGAAGTGAATAGTTTAAATTCCAAGCAATTGGATATTAATATTCGTATTCCCTCTTTATACAAGGAAAAAGAAATAGAAATTCGTTCCCACCTTTCCTCCGAATTGAGAAGAGGGAAAGTCGATTTATCTGTTTTTGTAGAAAATATAAGTAATGACCTAAAACATAAACCGAATCAAGAAAGAGTAAGGATGTATATGTCATCTCTTCAGGAAATAAGTAATTCGCCCATTCCCGCTGGAGATTTACTCCGAATTGCTATGGGACTTCCTGAATCAATGATTGCTGAACGTGAAGATTTAAATGAAATTGAATGGACTACTGTTATGAGTCTAGTTAAGCAAGCTACCACTAGTCTAATTGACTATCGAGTTTCAGAAGGAGAGTCTCTTCATCAAGATTTAAAATCACATATTCATTCTATTCATACATATCACAAGCAAGTCCCTAATTTCGAACAAGAAAGAATTGATCTAGTTAAAGCAAGAATTCGAAAGAAACTAGATGATGTATTGTCTGCTGTAGATTTTGACCGCGATCGTCTTGAACAAGAGATGGTTCATTTTACAGAGAAGTTTGATATTTCAGAAGAAAAAGTACGACTAAACAACCATTGTGATTATTTTCTTGATACAATGGATTTAGAAACACCCAACGGGAAAAAGCTAGGCTTTATTTGTCAAGAGTTAGGAAGAGAAATTAACACAATGGGCTCTAAAGCTAATCACACCCAGATACAAAGATTAGTAGTTCAAATGAAAGATGCCTTAGAGAAGATTAAGGAACAAGTTTTGAATGTTTTATAAATGAAGCAAGGCAAATTAATTATATTTTCAGCGCCTTCAGGTTCAGGTAAATCCACTATAGTAAATGCGCTAATAGATAGAGGAATTCCCATGGAATTTTCTATATCAGCCACAAGCAGGCTTCCTAGGGGTAGCGAAAAAGATGGTGTCCACTATTATTTTTTATCTCCAGAATCTTTTACATCAAAAGTTAAAAATAATCTCTTTCTAGAGTGGGAAGAAGTTTATAAGAGTAATTATTATGGCACGCTCTCCAGTGAGGTAGATCGTATATGGTCAAAAAGTAAACATGTTATTTTTGATGTTGATGTAAAGGGGGGTATAAATTTAAAAAGTAAATTTGGTGACCGCGCATTATCAGTATTTATTCAAGCTCCATCTATTGATGTTTTAAAAAGTCGATTAAAATCTAGGAATACAGAATCACAAGTTCAACTAAATATTCGTTTGGATAAGGCTGAACAAGAAAGAAGCTTTGCCAAAGACTTTGATTTAGTTATTATGAATGACAGACTTGATATTGCTATTGAACAGGCATATGAAAAAGTGAATCAATTTCTACATGGATACTAAGAAAAAAATTGGATTATATTTCGGTACCTTCAACCCCATTCACTCGGGACATCTTATGATTGCGAATTTTGTGCATGATCATACTGAAATAAATCAAGTTTGGTTTGTAGTAAGTCCTCATAATCCCTTTAAAGATAAGAATAGTTTACTTCAAGATTCAGAGCGTTTAACTCTTGTAAAAATAGCGATTCAAGGGTCTAAATTATTGCAAGTGTGTGATGTTGAATTTCAATTGCCTCAACCTTCTTATACTATTAACACCATAGAACATTTAATAAAAAATTACTCTGAGTATGAATTTTCAATCATCATGGGTGCAGATAATTTAAGTTGCTTTGATCAATGGAAAGGGTACTCTCATATTTTAGAAAACCATAAAATCTACGTTTATCCAAGGATGAATGCATCTAAAAGCTCTATTCAGTCTCACAAAAATATTTATCTAATTGAAGCACCCATTCACAAAATATCTTCTTCCCAAATTCGAGTTGCGTTAAAAAATGGCCAGAAGATTGATGAAATTGTACCTAAAGAAGTTATAGATCGAATACATGAGATGAATTATTTTACCGATTAATTCTATTTATTTCATCCCATTTAAGATTTTTTTCATTTTGTATTTGTGATTCATATGGGAGACTATCATCAAATATTTTCTCAACTTCTATTGCTTTCACGTCTTTAATGATGGTATTGTTGACATTGAATATTTGATTAAAAATACAAGAGTATTGCTTATTGGGTTTAAAAATCTTTCTTTTTTCTATTTCAATATAGAATTCAATTTCTATAAAGTCTATGTACCAGACATCATTAATATTTCTGTATAATCGTCTTGATTTAATTTTCGGATTTGTGATTGCGTAGCCAGCGATAAAGAGCAATGGTTTTATTTTAAAAGGAATGTTAATACTACCCTCATAGTTTATTGAAACAACTGCATGTGTTGTTCTATCTAGAATAATTTCTCCTGAAATTTCAACATAATTAATTGGTCTCTTACTTGTAAATAGAATAGATCTGTATCCATTAATTTGATTTGGACTAAATTCGTAAGTAAATTTTTTAAAGTTTAGGCTATCCAAACAAAGTTCTTTTGGACTAGTTTTACCTCTTTCAAGAATAAAATCTGGGGTATTAAACTGCCCTTCAATTTCGATAGATGTCTCTTCATAAAAGTCTGAGATTATTTCTTTAGAAATATTGTTTTTTTGGTGAAGAATAATTTTGTGCTCAATAGTGTCATTATCTATAGAGTGGTAGGTATCAAAAAAACTTTCTTCATCTGCTAGAACTTGGTCATTTACCGAACACTTATTGTTATAATAGGCTTGAGTGATATAAGCTTTGTTTGGGAAGTTTTTTGGCATATTATTCACAGCTAACTTAATATAATATTCTGGTTCTAAAGGGGTTAGTACCACTTCATTGAGTAGGGCAGAATTTCCTTGCAACTCCAGGTATAATTCGTGTCTAATCGTATCAATGAGGATTTCTAAATCTTCAAAACCTATATAGCTGATTCTTAAGGTATCTTTTCTCAGTGAGTATGGAAATGTAAAAGAAAACTGGCCCTTATTATTGGCTACGGTTCCTTTGAATTCATTTTTGATGCTGACTGAAGCAAAGGGTAATACTTTTTTTGTTTTTGATTCAAATATCTGGCCTGTTATAACTAAAAAATCTTGGGCATGAGTCTGACCAATACTTGCCCATCCTAAGAAGATTAAAAGTAAAGCCCTCTTTCTTTTATGTAGTGTCCACTTGTGATACATCATTTTATCAGAAAAACCCCTTTAGATTTATAAGACAATGGTATCTAATGTTTGCCTAGACACTGCATGATAATTAGGTCTTGCCTTGCTATAAATTTCCTTTGCTCTATTTGTGTCTTTTTTGTAAAGAGCCTTATACAAAGGCTCTAAAAATTTACGTCTACCAATAGACATTAAGAAATCTTCCAAGGGTTTTTTTATTGCAGGATAATCCGTGGGAATGGCAATCAGAAACCAAGCATTTAATAATTCTGCATTACCACTACTTGTAAACTTGAAAGCTTTGTCTAACCGCTTTAATTGATTAATGGTCATTCCTTTTGGTAGATTTCGTAGGAAGTGAAGCCATTCATGAGAGGACCATAATTCAGTAGAAATATTTTTTAGAGGATATTCCTTTTTGAAGGATACAATAGCTTGATCTACAGCTTTAAATTTTTTGGATTTCACTTTTGGACAGTTATCTGGAATACCCGGGCCATATATCCATTCTTTAAGTCTTATTTTCTTTTTTGCATTAGGCTGGAGATCTAGAAGATATTTGTTTATGTAGCTAACAAATGCTTCAGTATCCATTACTTTAAATGCATTTTCAGAGAAATATCTTTTTAGAAAGAAATCAAATTGTTTTCGACCTACAGATTCCTCAATCAGGCGAAGGAGGAAAAATCCTTTTTCATAAGCTATATCAGTCAATCCCTCATCAGGGTCGCGACCTTGTAAATCTAATTTGAGGTGGGTGTCTTTATTTTCATTGCCCAGAGATATCATCTCTCTATCTAAATCTTGCTTTCCAAGTAAACTAAGCATATCTGCATAATCTCTTCCTTCTAGTTTTTCCATTATTCTTCTTTCAAAATAGACTGTAAAACCCTCATTTAGCCAGAAGTCGTCCCAGGTTTTGTTAGTGACTAAATTCCCAGACCATGAGTGTGCCAATTCGTGCGCAATCAGTGAGGTTAGAGATCTATCTCCGGCAAGTATAGTTGGCGTTACAAAAGTTAATCGTGGATTTTCCATTCCACCAAAAGGAAAACTAGGAGGTAAGACCAGCATATCATATTTCTCCCATGCATAAGTTCCATACATAGTTTCAGCTATGCGTAGCATTTTCTCAGTTTCTGAAAATTCATATACTGCTTTTTCAATAATCTCTGGTTCTGCATAAATTCCTGTATGCTCACCAATAGATTGGAATGCAATATTTCCTACCGCCAAAGCCATCAAATAAGATGGAATAGCTTGTTCCATTTTAAATTGATAGATTCCAGTATTATTTTTTTCAGTTGGATTTTCTGCACTCATTACCGCCATCAAATCAGAGGGAACCTTTACTTTGGCAGTATAACTAAATCTGACTCCCGGAGAGTCTTGGCAAGGAATCCATGTTCTCGCAAGTATTGCTTGTGATTGCGTAAATAAAAAAGGGTGTTTTTTTCCAGCTGTTTGATTCGGACTAAGCCACTGTAGTGCTTTAGATTCTGGAGCACTTTGATAGTGAATCGACACCTCTTTAGCATCTTTTTTAATATCTATTAATAGCGCTCGGCCGAGTATAGAATCAGATTTTCCCCACCTAAAAGAACAGTTTTCACCCTGGCTAATTATTTTTTCTATCACCAGGCCTTGGGCGTCTAATATCAGTTGTTTTTTTCCTGAAATATTTTCAATTTGATAAGAAGCAATTCCTTTAATGACTTGATTATCAAAATTTACTTCAATGTCTAAATCTAGATGTCGAGTGATTATGTGGTGTGGCTCAGAAAAACTATGTAAGTCTACGCGCAAGTCTTTTTTATTTTGGCAAGAGGCTAAAACGAGAATAAAAGATAATAATTTTAATAATTTATTCATGTCATAGATGGAGTTTGTTAATATTTAAAACAGCTACTTATGTGGTTTTGAATCATTCCAATAACCAGTATAAATGAATAGGTTCTGTCGATCCGAAAATTTAATTTATCATCGGCATACATTATATTCAGTTTTTCATAAAGATCATCGAATGATATTTTTATGGATTAGTTATTTCCTTCAGGAGAGACCCAATCGCCGTTTGTTTTAATTAAATCAATGAGAGCATCGACTGCTTCCTCGGCTGCGATATTTCTTCTGACTACATCTTTTTCTTTATAGAGTGTTATTTTTCCTATTCCAGTTCCCACATACCCATAGTCAGCATCTGCCATTTCTCCTGGACCATTCACAATGCATCCCATTATCCCAATTTTTAAACCTTTTAGGTGATTAGTTTTAGATCTTATTTTAGCGGTGGTTTCTTGAAGATCAAAGAGTGTTCTTCCACAGCTAGGACATGAAATATATTCTGTTTTGGAGGTCCTTGTTCGAGTAGCTTGGAGGATTCCAAATGAAGTTTGAACAAGTACTTGCATACTCCCACAGTTATTTGCTGAAATAAATATACCATCGCCTAAGCCATCTAGAAATAGGGCACCTAAATCTGTTGATGACTGGATTTGAAGCTCTTCTTCTGTTAGGTTATTATAGGATCTTCTAATAATTACTGGGACATCACACTGGCTATTTATTAATTCGATGAATAACCTTCTTTGTTCTGCCATTCCATGAGAATTTTCAGTTTCAATAAGCAAAACAGCTGTTTTATCTGAAGATAATATGGAAATTAGCTCTGAACTTAATTCAGAGAAACAAATTGTAATAAGATTTAAAGTTTTGGATTTTTGTTCTTCTCCTAAATAGGTTTTTATATCCATTATTGGATAACATCTTTCTGAGTATTGATTGAGCCATGTTGGGTGGTCATATATTATTCCCAGTGTACCAGGGATGGAAAAGTTAATGAGTTTATTCCCTGCATAAATATAGTCACAAGCAGTGTCTGATATATTCCATTTGTCCAAAGGAACAGAATAATTGTATCCTGCAGCAAACAGCCCTGCTGGAGTTATTTTATCTTTTGAAGTAAAGTCTGCGAAAACTACAGGGACATTTTTATTTCCAATATTTAGTATCTCTCGACTCTTTCTTTTCTCATATTTAAATGGATTAATTGGATTTTTTTCTATTTCCTTAATACCCGTGTGAGGAAGTCTTTGAGTGTAGCGATGAACAAGGGTCTTGGCTACAGGTATTTCAAATTCTGGTTCTTCTGTGAGTGAAACTCTAACCGTATCCCCAATACCATCTTCTAATAGTGCCCCAATTCCCACTGCAGACTTAATCCTACCATCTTCTCCTTCACCTGCTTCTGTAACACCTAGATGGAGTGGGTAATTCATTCCTTCATATCCCATTTTGTTGATTAACATTCGGTAAGCTTGAACCATCACTTGGGGATTGCTAGCCTTCATAGAAATAACTATTTTGTGATAGTCTAATGATTTGCATATTCGCAAGAATTCCATAGCTGATTCAACCATACCTAAAGGTGTATCACCATAACGACTTAAAATCCGGTCAGAAAGAGAACCATGATTAGTTCCAATTCGCATGGCAGTGCCTTGTTCCTTACAAATGTTAACAAGAGGGGTGAATCGTTTTCCAATTCGGTTTAATTCTTCCTGATAACTGTCTTCGGTATAGTCAATCTCTTGAAATTTCTTTTTGTCTGCATAATTCCCAGGATTTACTCGAACTTTTGCGACAATCCTAGCAGCAATTTCAGCTGCAATTGGAGTAAAATGAATATCCGCAACCAAGGGTACATCGTATCCTTTTTCGGTCAAGGCATCTTTAATATTCTGAAGGTTTTCAGCTTCTCTTTTTCCTGGAGCTGTTATTCGCACCAATTCGCAACCAGCTTCGATCATTCGAATAGATTGAGCAACAGTAGCAGCGGTATCAAGAGTGTTAGTGGTGGTCATAGATTGCAATCGTATGGGGTTATTTCCACCAATTCCAATCGAACCCACTTGTACCTCTCGACTTTTGTATCTTTGATAAGCAGTAAGACTATTGCAATAAATTTCCGAATTTTTCATTGATTCAAATTTCGTTATTTATTCTAAGATGCCAAGACATTATTCATAATAATACTAAATATTAACTAGATTTTAATAAATAATTGTTGCCTAATAATGGCCATTGAGATAATTTATTTCAACACTCATACTAGTAAATAATATTCTTTTATTTTTTTTGTCAACTTAGATACGACCAATTCATAGGAGTGATCGATAAGTGTAAAGATTAGCTCTTTAGGGATTTCCCCCTCGAGTTCAATGGTATTCCAATGTTTTTTATTTGAATGGTAACCCCCTTGTACCGATTCATATTGCTCTCTTAAATCTAGTGCTCGTTCAGGGTCACATTTTAAATTAATTTTTAATGGAATTGATTCTAGTATAGCTATAGAAAATATCTTATCCCCTACCTTAAATACAAGCGTTTTACTGTCGAATGGAAAGCTTTCAGTGACAGCTTTTTTTGAAAGACAGTATTCTCGAATATTATCTATGTGCATTCTAGTTTTATTGTATTTTAGAAGTAAATTATAAATTAGAACAAATGAATGATTTGAATAAATTTAAAGACTTTACACTTACGGAAATTCAACAAGAAAGAAAGCGCCTTCACACAAAAATAAAAGCTATTCGAGCACTTTCATTTGTTTTTGATGTGTCAATCATCATGATGGCTATTCTTTTCACTTTTGAGATTAATCTGTTTTTAAATTTGCATCTTTTTCTTATTCCGTCGGTATCGTCGGTCATTCTTCATTCTTTTATTACTTATCAGAATGATAAGAGTATTTTGCTAGCTGAGCAAGAGGTTTTCTTAAAGTTCATAAAAAAATAGTTTAGTTGTTTCTTTTTCAAAGAATATTATCTCAATACATCCATTCTGTATGCATCTAATTTTATAAAAATGAAAATTAAAATACTAAAAGCCCACAATGAAGATCCCCCATAGCTGAATAAAGGGAGTGGGATTCCTACAATAGGCATAATCCCAATCGTCATTGCTATATTTATAAAGAAATGACAGAAAAGAATAGAGGCAACTCCATACCCAAATACTCTACTAAAGGTGGATTTTTGACGTTCAGCTAATACCAATATTCGAAACAAAAGCATTACAAATAAGCCAATTGTAATTAAGGATCCTAAAAACCCCCACTCTTCACCAATTGTACAGAAAATAAAATCGGTACTCTGTTCTGGTACAAAATTGAATTTAGTCTGAGTACCCTCAAGGAATCCTTTTCCATTTAACCCCCCAGATCCTATTGCAATTTTTGACTGATTTAGGTTGTATCCTACTCCATGAATATCACTTACTTTACCCAAAATAAGATCAATGCGATCACGTTGATGAGTTCTAAGTATGTTTGAATAGATGTGTCCTACACAAAGTATGAATCCGATAGAGCAAATATACCCGAAGAAAATACGTTTAAGTGAAGCTTTATGTTTTTTAAAAAGATAAATTATTATTGGTAAACATATGGTGGTGATAGTTATAACAATTTGATGATCAAACTTTAGAGTCAGGATAAAAAGTAGTCCAGCTAGAGTCATGAAAATAAGATAAAGGCTAGATATTCCCTCTCTATATAAGACTAGAAAAAGAGAAGCGAAGACAATTGCAGAACCTGCATCGGGCTGAAGCATGATAAAGAAGATAGGTATTCCAATGATGGACAATGCTTTTAGTTGTGTTTTGGGGTCAGTTAAATTGATGTTTAATTGACTTAAATATTTACTTAATGCAAGGAGAGTCCCCACTTTTGCGAATTCAGAGGGCTGCATACTAAAACTACTTCCTATTTCGAACCATGAAGTAGCGCCCCCAATTTCTTTTCCAATTATTAAAACTCCTAACAGCATAATAATCATTAGAATATATATCGGGAATGAAAAAGTAATATAAAATTTTCCATCAAGAATAAGAATCAGAATAATCCATAAAAATGAACTTCCAATCCAGAAGAGTTGTTTGCCTGGTTCAAATGACATGGAAATTAGATCATGATTTCCTTCGCCATAGTTTGCAGAAAAAATATTGAGCCATCCAAAAAATAACATTAATCCATATATGCATACCAATTGCCAATCAATATTTGAAAAGAAGCTTTTATTATTTCTCATTTTTTGACTTCATTAAATTTCCTTGAACAATGAAGTTCTCTCTTTCGGTATTTGCTACTTCTCCAGTGAGGTATTTTTCTATGAGTAAGGTTGCAATCGGTGCGGCCCAGGTAGATCCCCAACCTCCATTTTCAATATAAACGGCAAGAGCTATTTTAGGGTTTTCTTTTGGTGCAAAAGCAATGAATATAGAATGGTCTTCTCCATGTGGGTTTTCAGCCGTGCCTGTTTTACCACAAATTTCAATATTTTTAATTTTGGCTCTTTTTGCTGTTCCATGTCGGCTAGTAAAGACTCTTTCCATTCCTTCGATTACATGGTCGAAGTGCTTACTATTTATGCTTGTTAATTTCGGGATTGTATATGTGCTATCGTTAATCGGGATTCCATTAATAGAACGAACAATATGAGGAGTGATGTAATGACCGCGATTAGCAATGGCTGCACACATGTTTGCCATTTGAATCGGGGAGACCACTAAAGCATCTTGCCCAATGGCTAGTGATATTATGGTGGGAGCTTTCCATCTATTTTTGCCGTATTGTCGATTGTAGAAATCAATTTTTGGAACCCTACCTTTTCTACCTGAAGATAAATCATTGTTTAAGAAGTTTCCCAAACCAAAGCTTAAGACATGATTTCTCCAATTTTCGTAACCCTGTTTTGCTGTCGGGTACTTTTCAATAATTCTTCGAAACGTATAGCAATAGTATGCGTTGCAAGATTGGCTAATAGATTCTATTAGATCGAGAGGAGAGTTATGAATGTGACATCCGATTTTTAATTTTTCACTGAATCTCCATCCTTGATTACAAGCAAAGTGAGTATCTTTTTGTATTACACCTTCTTGAAGTCCAATCAGTGCATTAATAAGTTTAAATGTCGATCCGGGTGGATATTCGGCCAGTAAACTCCTGTCATATAAAGGCTTATTTGGGTCTTTGTACATGCGATTAAAGTTACTAGACCTAGATTGTCCAATTAAAATATTTGGATCGTAATTAGGACTGCTAACAAGGGATAATATTTCACCTGTTTTAGGCTCTATTGCAACGATGCTACCTTTTTTATTTTCCAAGAGCTTTTCCGCATATTCTTGTAGTTTAATGTCTATGCAAATTGTTAAGTCTTTTCCGTGAACAGCCATGCTATCTAAAGTTCCATCTTTAAAACTTCCTTTGGATCGATTCCAGACATCTCGTATAATAAATTCCACCCCTTTAGATCCACGCAATTCTTTTTCATAGGAATTTTCAATACCTGTCATTCCATAATTATCATTTTTTTTATAAAATGAATTCTTATTAAGAACATAGTCTGGTACTTGACTTACATATCCCAGAACATGAGCCGCAGACTTTTTGGGATAAGCCCTCATAGTTCTCTCTTGAAGAAAAAAACCGGGAAATTCATATAGTTGCTCCTGTAATTTCGCAGCAGTGGACTTTGACAATTCTTTGATGAATAAAGAAGGGCGATACCTGGAGTATCTTGATGCTTTGGTATATTGTTTCTCAAAGTAATCGATGTCTATCTCGAGAGCTTGACATAATTTTAAAGTATCAATTTTAATCACTTTTCTCGGGATAATCATCAAGTCATACGCTCTTTGGTTAGTAACCAATAGCTCTCCATTTCTGTCGTAAATGTATCCTCTTTCGGGATAGAGTGTTTCCGACTTAATTACATTCTTATTTGCAGATTCTGCATATGAATCATCAAAAATCTGAATTTTAAAAAGAAATAAAATCAGGAGTAGAGATGACCCTCCAAAAATAATGTAAAAAAACAACCTCCTATTTGCGTGACGACTTCTACTCATTTTATCATTGAATTAGACCTAATGGACTCTATACATAAAATAATAAGAAGACTAAAAAGCCCACTTGTAAACCCGCGAATTAAAGTATCGAAAAATTCATTCCACCGAAAAGCTTCAAGGTAAAACAGGGAGAAGTGATGAATTAAGATTAAGGTTATGGCATAGGTGAAAAATCGCCCGAAACGAAGGTGTTTTATTCCAATTTCTTCTAAGTCTTCGCCTCCTTTAACAGAAACAAGAGACAAGACTTTAGGTCGGATATATCCCAGTAATACCGTTGCAGCAGTATGAATACCGTAGCTATCCGAAAAGATATCCATTATAAATCCGAGACCAAATGAAATTATTAGAACAAATGGTTTTGGTAATTTTGGAGGAAGTAACATAATAAACAATATATATATATAGGGATTTAGATACCCACTTATTTGCAAGTTATTCAGAATGAAAATCTGAAAAGCAGTTAAGATTAGTAGTCTCACAATATATCCAATAAGCTTATTCATACTTTTTTTCTAGTTCTTGTCGTTCAAATTTTTGAGGATCTTTAATTATATACACATAGTTAATATCACTGAAATCCACATGGAGATCGACTTCAATAGAGTAAAAGTTTTCTGATTCATTTCTTTCAAAGCGATTTACGGATCCAATAGGTATTCCATCAGGAAATATATTCGAAAAGCTATTTGTTACTAGGCTATCTCCGCCGGAAATTGGGACATATTTTTCTATTGAATGAAGTTGTGCAAACTCATAAGATTTTCCATTCCATAGTAATTCTCCAAAGTGATTTGAATCAGAGAAGCGCGCACTAATAATTGATTTTTTATTAAGTAAGCTCATAACTGTGCTATAGTGAGGGGAAACGTCTCTCACAATTCCCACAACTCCTAGAGCTGAACAGACTCCCATCCCATTTTTAACTCCACCAATACTTCCTTTGTTAATTGTCAGGTAGTTATTTCTTTTATTGAAGGAGTTTTTGATAACTTTTGCAGAAATATATTGATGAGATGATGTGTATGAAGAAGGATTGATCTTTCTTTTTAATAAAACAGAATTTTTGTTTTTTAAACTTGAGTTTTCTTCAGAGAGTAAATTATTTATTTTTTTTAATGAAAGATAATTTTTCGCGTTTTGAAAAGATTTCAAGACTCCTCCAGACAAATTATGAGCTGAAGTAGAGAGTCTAGAGTGCTGATATGCATGTGTTTGAATTACCATCTGTAGAGCAATCAGTTCCATAATCAGAAAGAGTAAAAAAACATGGTGCCTAATAAGAAAAGAGAATAAATTGCGCATGAGCGATAGGGTACTCTATTTCATTAAGAAGCTAAAAGATTCAATATTTTTTAATGCAATTCCAGTACCACGGACAACTGCTCTTAAAGGATCTTCAGCTACATATACAGGTAGTTCAGTTTTTTTCGAAATACGCTTGTCTAATCCTCTGAGCATAGAACCCCCTCCTGCCAAATAGATCCCGGTATTGTAGATGTCTGCAGCTAGTTCTGGAGGAGTCATTGCTAAAGCTTGCATTACTGCATCTTCAACCTGTATGATAGATTTGTTGAGAGCTTTTGATATTTCTCCACTTGATATCATTATTTGTTTTGGCTTTCCTGTCATTAGATCTCGACCTTGAACTGGATACTCTTCTGGAGGTGAGTCAAGCTCTTCAATGGCAGATCCTACATGAATTTTTATTTTTTCTGCTGTACGCTCCCCAACATATAAGTTATGCTGTGTTCTCATATAATAAACTATGTCACTGGTGAATACATCACCTGCAACTTTGATGGATTTATCACAAACAATCCCTCCAAGAGCAAGAACAGCAATCTCAGTGGTTCCTCCACCTATATCAATAATCATGTTTCCTTTGGGTTCTAGGACATCAATTCCTATACCTATAGCCGCAGCCATAGGTTCATGAATCAAATAAACTTCTTTAGCTCCAATTTGCTCAGCTGAGTCTTTTACAGCTCGTTCTTCTACTGGCGTGATTCCAGAAGGAATACAGATTACCATTCTTAATGAAGGAGAGAAGAATCTATTCCTCAGATTGGGAATGGTTCTAACTAATTCTCGAATCATTTGCTCTGAAGCACTAAAATCAGCAATGACACCATCTTTGAGCGGACGAATAGTTTTTATACCCTTGTGAGATTTTCCATGCATTTGTTGTGCCCTTTGTCCAACAGCGATAACTTTTTCAGACTTTCGGTCGATTGCAACTATCGAAGGCTGGTCTACAACAACTTTGTCATTGTGGATAATTAGTGTGTTGGCAGTTCCCAAGTCAATTGCAATATCTTGAGTCATGAAGTCTAAAAATCCCATTTATTACTTATTTAGCGTATTAATAATGAATTCAATTTTAGTGCTTAAAGTGCCGAGTTCCTGAGAAAACCATAGCCATATTATGGCTATCACAACAATCAATAGATAATTGGTCTTTGATAGATCCTCCGGGTTGAATAATGGCTTTAATCCCTTCTTTTCCAGCTAATTCTACACAGTCAGGAAAAGGGAAGAATGCGTCTGAAGCCATTACCGCTCCTCTTAAGTCAAAGCCAAAGTTTTTTGCTTTTTCAATGGCTTGTTTTAATGCGTCTACTCTAGAGGTTTGACCAACGCCACTAGAGAGTAATTGTTTGTTTTTTGCAAAAACAATAGTATTTGATTTTGTGTTTTTACAAAGCTTAGAAGCGAACTCTAAGTCAGATTTTTGTTGTACGGTCGCCTTAATTACACAGACATCTCTCATCTCATTTTGATGATCTGATTTTAAGTCTTTGTCTTGTTCTAATACCCCATTCAAAATAGTTCGAACAGACTTAGAGGGAAGTTTTCCATCTTTTTGAATTAGTATTACTCGATTTTTCTTTGTTTTCAGCAATAACAATGCATCATCATCATAGTCAGGAGCCATGACTACTTCAAAGAACAATTTATGAATTTCTTCCGCGGTTTTAAGGTCTATTTTACGATTAGTTATCAACACACCACCAAAAGCAGAAACTGGGTCAGCGGCTAACGCATCTTTCCATGCTAGACTTAGATTATCTCTAGAAGCTAAGCCACAAGCATTGTTATGTTTTAGTATGGCAAATGTACTATCCTCAAATTCAGAAATAAGATGAATTGCGGCATCTATATCTAGTAGATTGTTGTATGATAATTCCTTACCATTTAGTTGCACAAACATGTCATCTATATTTCCATAAAAAGTACCCTCTTGATGGGGGTTTTCTCCATAGCGAAGTGATTTAGATTTTTGGATACTTTGCTTAAGAGATCCTTTGCTTGATGGACTGAAGTACTTAAAAATAGCAGTATCATAATGAGAAGAAATATCAAAGGCTTTAGCAGCAAATAATCTTCGTTGTTCTATACTACTTGATCCGTCCTGGGATTTTAATATTTTTAAGGCAGCATCGTAATTACCTCTAGAAGGAACGATAAGGGTATCTCTGAAGTTTTTCGCTGTGGCTCGGATTAAAGAAATCCCTCCGATATCTATTTTCTCAATAATTTCTTGTTCGCTTACTCCTGAAGTAACAGTTTCCTCAAAGGGATATAAATCAACAATGACCAGATCTAACTCAGGAATTTCGTATAATTTGAGTTGCTCTAGGTCCTTTATTTCGTGTCTACGAGCAAGAATGCCTCCAAAAACATTGGGATGCAATGTTTTTACTCTACCTCCAAGAATTGAAGGATAGGAGGTTAGACTTTCAACGGGAACAACTTTGACTCCCATGTCTTCAATAAATTTTTGTGTTCCTCCGGTTGAATAGATTGTGATGTTGAGCCGATCTAATTCCATTATAAGTGGGACAAGTTTATCTTTGTGAAAGACAGAAATTAGAGCATTTTTAATTTTTTTCACAGCTTTAATTTTAAAATTTTATACAATGTAAATGTAAAAATTAAGGACTGAAAAATAGATTTTTAGATGGCAAATTTTTAGGATTATTTACATCGATAAAATTATATCTTTGTATTATAAATTACCTATGATTTTATTCAAAATAATTCAAGAAAGTTTTCGTTTTTCAATTCAAGCTTTGTCAGGTAATAAGTTGCGGACAATGCTTTCACTCTTAGGAGTGACCATTGGTATTTTTGCTATTATATCTGTGTTTTCGGTGGTTGATTCTCTAGAGCGTAATATTAGAGATAGTATATCTTCTTTTGGAGAAGATGTTGTTTTTATCCAGAAATGGCCTTGGTCTGTGGGTGAGGATTACCCTTGGTGGAAATATTACCAACGTCCTGTCCCTCAGTTAAAAGAACTTGACGCATTAGAGGATAGGCTTGAGTTTGCTGAGGCTCTTTGCTTTATGGCATCTACCCAAAGTAAAACAGCCAAGTTTGAGTCCAATGATATTTCTGATGTTTCTATTTCCGGGGTTTCTCATGGGTACCAAAATATATTTGGTTTTGAGCTTTCTTCTGGGAGATATTTTTCACTTTTGGAATCCTCTTCGGGCAAACCATTGGCGATTATTGGATGTAATATAGCCGAGGCGCTTTTTGATGGAGAAAACCCCTTGGGAAATCAAATTAAGATCATGGGTCAAAAAGTTCTCGTTGTGGGTGTTTTTGAAAAAACCGGAGATAGTATTATTGGAAATAGTGATGACAATAGTGTTGTTATCCCGGTGAGATTTGCTCGTAAATTTATGCGAATTAACAATCAAGCGACTGACCCCAAGTTGCTAGTCAAGGCGATGGAGGGAGTGAGTAATGAACGCCTAAAACAAGACTTAACTCGTGTGATGCGATCTGTTCGTCGACTTCCCCCCAAGGCAGACAATAACTTTGCATTAAATGAGATTAGTATTATTTCTAAAGGGATTGATACTCTGTTTGGAGTGATAGATTTAGCAGGTATTATTATTGGTGCCTTCTCCCTGTTAGTTGGTGGTTTTGGCATTGCAAACATTATGTTTGTCTCTGTTAAAGAACGAACAAATATCATAGGTATTCAAAAAGCTCTAGGTGCCAAAAACTATTTTATTTTACTACAATTTTTATTTGAGTCAATTTTGTTATGTTTTGTTGGGGGTGGTTTAGGTTTGCTATTTGTATATATAGGGACTTTAGTAGCCACATACTCCTATGATTTTCAGGTTATTCTTTCTATCCAAAATATTATTTCAGGATTACTGGTTTCAGTTTTAATCGGAATCATCGCTGGAATCATTCCAGCGATTTCCGCCTCTAAATTAGACCCAGTTGAAGCTATTAGGTCTGGGCAATAAGTTCTTCTGATCTCTTTATAATTAAATACTTAAATGATTTAATTTTTGATGAATTACATCGTATATTTTATCTAATTCATTAGATGTTATGCAATAAGGAGGTAAAATATAAATAACATTTCCAAGAGGTCTGATTATAATTCCAGCATCCAGGAATTCTTTGTACAAGTTTTTTTCAATGCCACTGGCATATCCTGAAGTCTCACTATTTAATTCGATTGCTAAAATAGTTCCCGTCTGGCGAACTTCTTTGATTATGGACAAACCGGTAATTTTTTTACTAAAGTTGATATGGCATTTTTGAATATTTTTTATAGCTTTTTGACATTCCTCTTTTTCAAGTAATTCTAGGCTAGCTATTGCTGCTGCACATCCTATTGGATTTGCCGTAAAGGAGTGTCCATGGAGAAAAGCTTTCTGTATTCCATCATCTAAAAAAGCTTTATAAATATCTAATGAGCAAGTAGTTAGAGAGATAGGTAGCGTCCCTCCAGAGAGTCCTTTTGAGAGACAGATAAAGTCTGGTTCCGTGGAAACTTGATTCATAGCAAAGGTGGTTCCTGTTCTTCCAAAACCAGTCATGACTTCGTCTGCGATACACAAGATTCCCGCATCTTTACAGATATGCATTAGTTTGTCTAGAACATCTGGAGAGTACATTCTCATTCCAGCTGCCCCTTGAACGAGAGGTTCAAAAATGAAAGCGGCTACATCGTTCTTTTGAATTTCTTTTTTAAGATTGTCAATGGATTTTTTTTCATCCTTTGGGAAGGGGATATGTGTGCATTCAAATAGTAATTCAGTGAACGGAGCCGAGAAAATACTTCTCGCGCCAGCAGACATTGCTCCGAAGGTTTCTCCATGATAAGCTCCATCAATTGCTATAAATCTAGTTTTGTTTAGCCCTTTGTTTTTCCAGTATTGAATACTCATTTTTAAGGCAATTTCTACAGCAGATGATCCATCTCCTGAAAAAAAGAATTTAGCTTGATTAGAGGGAAGGTACACAGATAGTTTTTCACATAATTCTACGGCAGGTTCGTGTGTGAATCCGGCAAAAAGAACATGCTCTAATTTTTGCATCTGTCGGTGAACCTTTTCAGCAATATATGGATGTGAATGTCCATGAAGGTTTACCCACCAGGATGATATGGCATCTATATAGGTTTTCCCATTTTCATCCATTAGAAGACTTCCCTTTCCGCTTGAAATGGGCAGAGCTGGAAATGCTGTTTTCATTTGTGTGAAAGGATGCCATATGTATTTTTGGTCTTTTTCAGATAAATTCATTTGAGTCGTTCCTTTAAGCGTTTAGCTTCCAATTGAATGTTTACTGAGTTGATTTTTTCTAATTCATTTATTCGGCCGATTATTTTGATGCCAGACATTTCTTCAATAATAGACTCTGTTTCTTTATTTTCATTTCCATTAAATAGAATCCCTTTGATAGCCACTTTTTTTGTCTTCAATATACTTATGCTCATTAACGTGTGGTTAATACTCCCTAAATAATGGCGCGAAACCAAGATAACTTCACACTTTAGTTGGCCAATCAAATCGATTATTGTTTCTCTACGATTTAGGGGTACAAGCAAGCCACCTGCCCCTTCTATAACTAAGACATTATTAGTGTCAGGTATTTTTATATCAGAGAGGTCAATTTCTTGTCCGTCTCTTTCTGCAGACGCATGTGGAGACATGGGGTAATTTAATTTATAGGCTTCGGTGTGACATACAGATCGATTATTTTGAATTAGTGATTTGACTGTCATCGAATCACTTTTTTTTAGATCACCAGCCTGTATTGGCTTCCAATAATCTGCTTCAAGGGCCTCTGTAATAATAGCAGAAGAAATTGTTTTACCAACTTCGGTTCCAATTCCAGTGATAAAGTATCTTTTCATGACAGAAGTTCTTCTATGTTTAAAAGACATTGTTTAATCTCGTTTTCGCTGTTAAAGCTATGAATGCAGATCCTAAGTCTCTCTCTTCCCTTTTCAACAGTTGGGTGGCAAATAGCCCTGATATCAAATCCCCTTTTCTGAAGCATTGATTCTGTCCTTCGGGCTTTTTCATTTCCCGCGACCAGAATACATTGAATTGAGCTCTTGCTTGGAATGTAGTATTTTTTTAATTTTTCGGATATAGATGCTTTAAAGAAGATTATATTTTTTTGCAATTTATATATTGTTTCTGCTCCTGTTTCGAGCTCTTGGTAGGCATTGTCGATAGCCATCAAACTTCCCTCTGAGAGTGCAGTTGTATACATGAACGCTCTAGAAAAGTTGATTAAGTATTCCCTTAATTCCTTGGACCCTAATATAATAGCTCCATGACAACCCATAGATTTACCAAAAGTATGAATACGTGCAAATATTTTATTTTCCAGTTTTAAGTTGCAGGCCAAGCCTCTTCCAAATTCTCCAATAACGCCGGTCGCATGTGCTTCATCAAGAATAATTTGAGCTTGATATTTTTCACAAAGAGTTAGAATTTTTTCTAATTCACATTGGTCGCCATCCATCGAATAAATAGATTCTATTGCAACGAGAATATTTCCATTCGCTTGCTGAAGTTTCCTTTCTAAGGCATCGGCATTGTTGTGCTCGAACGAAAAAGATCGAGCCGCAGACAAGCGTATTCCATCTCTTATACTAGCATGAATAAATTGGTCGAATATAATGGTATCACCTTTGTCCGCAATGCAAGAAAATAATCCAATATTTGCAGTGTATCCTGAATTGAAGATTAAGCCAGCTTCCGCCCGATGAAATGCTGAAATTTTCGATTCTATTTTTTCGAATAAATTAGAGTTCCCTCGGATTAATCTGGATCCTGTAGATCCCTGACTAGTGGGCCTATAATTTGTTTTTTTTTCTGAAAAGCCGAGATAGTCATTTGAGCAAAAATCAACAAGATTAGACGATATTTTCAACTTTCTTAAGTTATCCTCTCTTTTTATTTTTTCAAGTTTTGCTCGAATTTTATCTGCTATATGTGATCGGAATGACATGGCGTAAATATAGGAATCTTAGGCGAAAAAAAAGAGGCTTCTTTACAAGCCTCTTTTTAAATCTTTACTGAATTAGGTTAGTCAGCTAGAACGATGATTTTATTATTCTGCATTTCGACAACCCCTCCATTGATCTTATAAATTTTATTTTCTCCATCTTCTCTAGAAATACAAATATTTCCAGAAGTTAGGCTAGATACAATGGGTGCATGATGGTTTAATATTTGAAAACTACCTAACGAACCAGGCAGTTTAACTGAGCTTACTTCGCCCTCAAATAATTTTGCGTCTGGAGTGATAATTTCAATCTGCATGACTAGTTTTTTTGTGCTTTAGCTTCAGCTAACATTATATTTCCTTTTTCAATTGCTTCATCAATAGAACCAACCAAGTTAAAGGCTCCTTCGGGCAAGTGGTCAAGTTCTCCGTTTAGAATCATATTAAATCCTTTAATGGTGTCCTCAATGCTTACATAAACTCCTTTAAGTCCTGTAAACTGTTCTGCTACGTGGAAAGGTTGAGAAAGAAACCGTTGTATTCGTCGAGCACGATGAACGGCTTGTTTATCTTCCTCAGATAATTCGTCTAATCCAAGTATTGCAATAATATCTTGAAGCTCTTTGTATCTTTGAAGTATTTCTTTTACATCTTGAGCACATTTATAATGCTCATCACCAAGGACTTCAGGATTGAGAATTCTAGAGGTAGAATCTAATGGGTCTACAGCAGGATAAATACCTAATTCAGCAATCTTACGAGATAGGACAGTAGTTGCATCTAAGTGAGCAAAAGTTGTAGCAGGAGCTGGGTCAGTGAGATCATCCGCAGGAACGTAAACAGCTTGCACAGATGTAATAGATCCATTTTTGGTGGAAGCAATACGCTCCTGCATGGCACCCATTTCAGTAGCAAGCGTTGGTTGATATCCAACTGCAGATGGCATTCTCCCTAGAAGGGCAGATACTTCTGAACCAGCTTGTGTAAACCGGAAAATATTGTCGATAAAGAACAGGATATCACTCCCTGCTCCGTCTCCATCACCGTCACGGTAATATTCAGCTAATGTCAATCCAGACAGGGCTACTCGAGCACGAGATCCTGGAGATTCATTCATTTGGCCAAAGACCAAGGTGGCTTGCGAATTAATCATTTCCTTTGGATCAACTTTAGAGAGGTCCCATCCGCCTTTTTCCATGTCCTCTTCAAATTCTTTTCCGTATTTAATTACTCCAGATTCAATCATTTCACGAAGCAGGTCATTACCTTCTCGCGTTCTTTCACCAACTCCGGCAAATACCGAAATTCCATCATGTCCTTTTGCGATATTATTAATCAACTCCATAATTAGTACAGTTTTACCTACTCCAGCTCCACCGAAAAGTCCAATTTTACCCCCTTTTGAGTATGGTTCAACTAAGTCGATTACTTTGATTCCTGTAAACAAAACTTCTGAAGAAGTCGATAAATCTTCAAATTTTGGAGCATCACGGTGTATGGGTAATCCACCTTCCTTGCTAAGGTTTCCAATTCCGTCAATTGCATCCCCAACTACATTAAAAAGACGTCCCTTAATTTTTTCTCCGATTGGCATTAAAATTGGAGACCCCATCGCAAAAGCTTCATCTCCTCTACTCAATCCGTCGGTAGAATCCATTGAAATAGCACGAATTGTATCTTCCCCAATGTGCGATTGACACTCTAAAGTTACTTTAACTCCATTTTCTCTAGTAATTTCAAGAGCATCATAAATGTTTGGAAGGGTAGCTAGGCTGTTCTCAAATTTAATGTCGACAACAGGTCCAATGATTTGGGCGATTTTCCCGATATTTTTTGACATTATAAATTTTTTTTTAGTGTAAAAAAACTATGTTATTTTAGGAATCAAATTTACAGATTTTTATTTATTTAATAATGTTATGCACCTTTTTTATTTTAGTAATTTTGAGACCACTTTAAAGTTTTAAATATTTCTATTAAATAGACTGAATTAAACCTACTTAGATTTTATTTTGTGAAAATATATCATAGTCTTGAAGAGTTTGAAAAAATTGAAAATGCAGTGGTAACTATTGGGACATTTGATGGTGTACATGTGGGGCATTTAAAAATTATCAATCGACTTTGTCAAATTGCAAATGAAATAAGAGGAGAGTCAGTTTTATTGACTTTTTTTCCCCATCCCAGAATGGTTCTTTTTTCAGACAATGATTTGAAACTTATCAGCACGATTAAAGAGAAGACTGCCCTTTTAGAAAAAGCAGGAGTGGATCATCTAATTATTCACCCATTTTCAAGAAAGTTTTCTCGTCTCTCATCTGTGGAATTTGTACGAGATATTCTCGTTAATTTTATTGGAACAAAACGTTTAGTCATTGGTTATAATCATCATTTTGGTAGAAATCGTGAAGGGAGTTTTGAGCATTTAAAGGAATATGGACCAGTTTACGGATTTAATGTGGAAGAAATTTCAGTAAAAGATATAGATCAAGTCTCCGTAAGTTCCACTCAAATTAGAAATGCATTAGCGCAAGGAGATGTTCGTACAGCAAACGAATATTTGACCTATGATTTTAGTCTTTCTGGAATCGTAGTCAAAGGCGATCATCTTGGTCGTACAATTGGATTTCCCACAGCAAACATTCAAGTGCTTGACCCTCATAAGCTAATTCCCTCTAATGGTGTTTACGGTGTACATATTAAGATTAGGGGAAGGTTTTTTAAAGGTATGTTAAACATAGGTTATCGACCGACTATAGAGGGGGAGGAACGGACCATCGAAGTTCATATTTTTGATTTTAATGAAGATATTTATGGAGAATCTCTCTTGGTTTCTTTTAAGTTTTGGGTTAGAGAAGAGAAGAAGTTTGATGATTTGAGTCATCTTAAAAAACAGTTATCACATGATAAAGAGATTATAATCAAGCAGCTATTATGAGATGTTTTACATTCTTTTTTTTTATTCATTCTTTTCTATGGGCACAAAATAATGTCTGGTTTAACAATTTAGAAGATGCGTTGAAAAACCCAAAAGATGTTGTTAAATTAAAATTAAAGAGAAAAAAATTAACATGTTTTCCCAAGGATTTGTTTTTGTTTCCCAACCTAAAGGAATTGGATTTGAGCAAAAATAGAATTCAGTCATTTCCAAAAGATTTATCTATTCTGTCTTCTCTTGAATTTTTAAATTTAAGCAGAAATAAAATAGAAATTATTCCTTCTCAAATAATACAAATGACCGCTCTGATTCATTTAGATTTATGGGGTAATATGATTGATTTTATACCGGAAGAAATAAATCAATTAAAAGAGTTAAATTATTTGGATCTAAGAGGTGTTAGCATCTCTAAGAAGGAATATGCTCGGTATAATAAAATCTACCCTGATCTAGATTTGTTTCTCAACACTCCTTGTGACTGTTACGATTAACTATTTAAAAAAGTTTTTTTAGGCTTAGAGCGGCTCTTTTGAAAAAAGGGCCTTTTCGTAGTCTCTTGAATTCGTTTTTATAATTGTCAAAATAAAATTTAGTGTACATGGTCGCGAAGCCAGCGCATTTTTCGTGGTTTAACTTATTTCCTGATGATTTTAGTCGAACATTTGTAGCTCCATTTTTTTTCATGGTATTGTAGGCCAAAATAGAATTTTCATAAAGTACCTCTTGGTCACTTTTGCAATAGCATAACTGAATTGGAGCTTTTGGTTTCCAATCAAAAATTGTATTTAATTTAATGTATTTGTGCAGAATAAAGTCTGGATTACTAGCATATTTTTTTAACAAGGAATCATCAAGCATTTGAATTGGAACTTCAGGAAGGGCTCTATTTATTTTTCTAACATTATTTTTTCCATCAAATAACTTGGGAATGATTGTGTCGTAAGGTGTTTTAAACTTACTGAAAAACTCTTTTTCTGGCCAAATATCATAAGCAATGTTAAGTCCAATAAGTAGATAGGGTAGGTAGTGTGGTTGTTCGTATGAGGTATACATGACTTTGCTTTGTGTATTATAAATATCATAAGGGCCAGACATTGGAGATGATGCTGTCACTGGATGAATGTCAGCATAATCTCGCTCCAAAACCATGTGTGTAGACATGGCGGCATGACCTCCTTGAGAATATCCCGTGATGAATAATTTTTCATTTCGTTCTCGTGCAATAGTCCTATTAATTTGATCTATCACATTTAGAAAGTCAATTGATGCCCTCGCTTCGCTTTCCACATTGCAATACAAATGTTCTTTTTCACCTTCGCCCAATCCAATATAATCTGGGGCAATGACTGCGTAACCATCCACCGCGAAAATCATTGAAATAATATTTTCTCCTTTTATTTTGTTGGATCGCTCTTTTTTAATGCGAGTCCCATGGTTATAAATTAAAGTAGGAAAGGGTTCTTTGGATTTTGGAACATAATAAAGTCCAGAGGCTTTAATTGGACTATTATCGACCCAACTTGTAAGGTAGACTACCTTGTAAATATCAACTCCATAACGTATGGGAGAAATAAATTGAGGTACTTCATTTCTTGACCATATACTTTCAATAGCTGCCAAATCAAAGTCGTAGACTTGCTCAATTGAAATGACTTGAGATTCTGCGTTAGAAAAAGAGAGTCCGAATAGAAATAATAGAGATTTTTCGAGGAAATTCATTTGATAATTCACACAATATTTTTCATTAATATACAAAATATTACTATAGATTTCTATTATGCCTTGCTATCGCAATTGTTAAGATCATATCTGCTATTTCCTGGTGTAGAATACCGAAAGATCGACCATTGGCAAAACCTGTTTTTAATTGGAAACAATTTAAATTAATATCCTCCCTATAATTGATGTTTTTGTCTCCAATACATTTGAGGATAGATTCTTTCGCTCCCCAAAGTTTGCAAGCTAATTTTTTAGATGGCTGGAGGTCGAAAGCTATTTTCTCTTTTTTGGATAGAAATCTTTCACTCAGGCTGACTATTTTTTCTGAGGGCATTTCAATATCAATCCCCAAATTAATCTCTCCTATGGCAATCGCTATAAATCCATTGCTGTGAGATATGGATAAATGAGAAGCCTCCTTGATAAAAGGTTTTCCCGAAGGAAGATGTTGAAGTAAAATCTCTTTTTTAAATAACTGTCGAAGTATAAAGTGAACTGCAAGTATTTCTGTTTTTCTTTTCTCGTTTTTGATAGAAGATAATTTCAGTATTTTTTTATTGTCATCAGAGGAATAGCTTAATAATTCTTCTAAGGAATATTTGACTTCCCATACGAAAACATCAGTATTAGTATTGATTTTTTTGTGATAGATTTGCTTCATTCAGATGGTAAATATATGCATTACCTAATTAAATTTACCACTACATTTTGTTGTATATTTGCAAATCTAAACATCATCTACATGATTACTACAACTAAGAAATCGATTCATTATAAGGTAAAAGATATTAGTCTTGCCGAATGGGGGAGGAATGAAATTCGACTTGCTGAAGCAGAGATGCCTGGTCTTATTGCTCTTAGAAAAGAGTATTCTGATCAACAGCCCTTAAAGGGGGCTCGTATCGCAGGATGCCTTCATATGACTATTCAAACTGCTGTTTTAATTGAAACTCTTACTGCTTTAGGTGCTCAAGTCCAATGGTCTTCCTGTAATATATTTTCTACTCAAGATCATGCTGCTGCTGCAATAGCTGCATCTGGAATTCCTGTTTTTGCATGGAAGGGAATGAAGGAAGAAGAGTTTGATTGGTGTATTGAGCAGACTCTTTTTTTTGGTGAAGATAAGAAGCCGCTAAATCTTATTTTAGATGATGGAGGAGATCTAACCAACTTGGTCTTTGATCATTTCCCAGAACTTACTGACGGAATCAATGGACTGTCAGAAGAAACTACAACCGGAGTTCATCGATTGTATGAAAGATATAAAAATGGCTCGTTAGTCATGCCTGCAATCAATGTGAATGATTCCGTAACAAAATCTAAATTTGACAATAAATATGGATGCAGAGAATCTCTTGTGGATGGGATTAGACGTGCAACAGATACAATGATTGCCGGAAAAGTTGCTGTAGTTGCTGGGTATGGAGATGTGGGTAAAGGTTCTGTACAATCCCTTCATGCAGCTGGTGCTCGTGTAATTGTAACTGAAATTGACCCCATTTGTGCCTTGCAAGCTGCAATGGAAGGTTTTGAAGTAAAGAAAATGGATGATGCCGTAAAGGAAGCTGATATAGTTGTAACCTCTACTGGTAATAAAGATATTATTGTCGGAAGACATTTTAAAACTATGAAAGATAAGGCCATTGTTTGTAATATTGGTCATTTTGATAATGAAATTGATGTGGCTTGGTTGAATGAACATTACGGTTCTTCAAAAGTGATTATAAAACCTCAAGTTGATCAATACACTATTAATGGTAAAGAAATCATTCTATTGGCTGAAGGACGTCTAGTGAATCTTGGTTGTGCTACAGGGCATCCCTCATTTGTGATGTCGAACTCATTTGCGAACCAAGTGTTGGCTCAGATTGAGCTTTGGATAGATGCAGATAAATATCAGAATGAGGTATATACTTTGCCTAAGCATTTAGATGAAAAAGTAGCTCGATTACATTTGGAAAAATTAGGAGTCGTTTTGGAGAACTTAAGTCAAGACCAAGCTGACTACATAAGTGTACCTGTTCAGGGTCCCTTTAAACCAGAATACTATCGATATTAGTTTCATATTTTATATAAAAAAAAGCGCATTAAGCGCTTTTTTTCATTGATCTGATTTTCTATTACCATTCTTTTGTTAGTTAAAAACTCTTAATGTAAGCCCATCAAATGTAGTTTGGTATCTGTATAATGCTTGCTCTGCTGGTCCTGTAATGATAGCTCCATCAAAGATAAAAAATTCTGACTCGCAACATGAACAAGTCAGATTATTGGTTTGTTCAGAATCAATATCAATTTGTTCGCAAGAATTTAAAGGATCATTTGTGCAAGCCCTATCGAAGGCAATATAGTTGTCAAAAAAATCATGAAAAATCAATATGCCATTTACTCCGCCATCAATTTTAGCTGAATTGCCCGGAATATGAAGACCATTGAACTCTACATTGTTTGGGTACAAGTAAAGATTTACATTTGCCATAGGGAATTCATAATTATTTTTGTCACATGAACAAAAACATAGAACTACAAAGATTATTAATAGAATCTGTTTCATTGAGATATTTTTGATAAATATTATCTTGTGTAAATCTCTTTATTTAAAACATCATTTCCAATTTATTTTCCCTTTTGCATTTTTTAAAAAGTAATTTTATTACGGACTTAACAATCCTTAACAATCCTTAACAATCCACAACAATTTTTTGCATTTGGTTGGCATTAATTACTATATTTGGGAAATTGAAATTATCTGAAAATTAAAAATATAAATTTTATGCTTCGAAATTTACTTACTTTAATTGCGCTGCTTGGATTCACTAATTACTCTATTGCTCAGACTCAGTCTGGTAGCATCAAGGGGACTATTACAGAAAATGATACAGATGAAACAGTGCCAATGGCAAATATAGTTTTGGAATTAAATGGAGTTGTTGTTGCTGGAGCTGTTGCAGATTTTGATGGTGATTATACGATAAAACCTATTAATCCTGGAAGCTATACTGTGAAGATTTCCTTTATTGGCTTTGCAAGTAAAGAAATCTCTGATGTGCTAGTTTCAGCAAATAAAATCACATTCATAAATGCTAAATTAAAAAATTCTTCTTCCGTCATTGGTGAGGTTGAGCTAATTGAATATGTTGTGCCGCTTATCGATCCTGATAAATCAGGAACTACAAAAACTAAAGAAGAGATAACTGCGCTCCCCACAAGAAATGTTGCCTCTGTTGCTGCTCAAACAGCAGGTATTTATCAGGAAGATGAAGGCGGTGATTTAAATGTTCGTGGTTCTCGCTCTGATGCAACATTTTATTATATTGATGGGGTAAAAGTCCGAGCTTCAAATAAGTTACCACAAGCTTCCATTGAACAAATGACTGTTATTACAGGTGGACTGCCTGCTTCTTACGGAGATGCTACCGGTGGTATTATTAGTATTACTACAAGGGGTCCGTCTAATGAGTTTTTTGGTGGAGTTGAGGTAGTTTCTTCTAGATTTTTAGATGACTTTGGGTATAATTTAGTGGGCTTCAATCTTTCTGGTCCACTTATGAAAAATGATGATGGCAATTCAACTCTAGGGTTCTTTCTTTCTGGAGAATATGAATCTGCTGACGATTTTGATCCATCTGGAGCAACCATATATAAAGTTAAAGATGATGTATTGTCAGAATTAGAGGACAATCCTTTAATTTTTAGTGTTCAAAATGGTATAGTTCAAGCTCAAAGAGCAGCAGAGTTTGTCTCTATGGATGATCTCGAACAAATATCTGCTAGACAAAATGTGGCTCGAACAAATGCTAGTATGTCCGGTAAAATAGATTTTAAGCCTTCTTTGAATACAAATATGACTTTAGGTGGTAATTTTTCAAATTCCAAATATAATGAGTCTATATATACATATAGCATGTTTAATCCATCCAATAACCCTCAGTATATTGATCAATCTTGGCGTGTTTACGGTAGGTTCCAACAAAGCTTTGGTGCCTCTGATCAGGAACAATCAGCTTCCACCCTTAAAAATGCTTTCTTCACTCTTCAAGCAGATTATTCCAAGGATACCAAAATTAGACAGGATGAAGATCACACTGATAATTTATTTAACTACGGCTACATCGGTAAATTTACTCCTGTAAGGGATACTGTGTTCAATACTCCTATAGAATGGTTTGATACTGATGAAAATGGGGTCCCAAATTATACAATTGATATTTTGGGTTTAGACCAAAATGGATCTCCATCATTGGGAGACACTATGTTTGATGTTCCTACATCATCGGATGGGACTACATCCAACTTTCTTTTGGCTCAAGACCCAATTTCATATTACGATTTTCAAGCCGGTGGTTTAAATCCCAATGTTGAGTCTTATACTCAAGCTTATTACGATTTTGTTGGAGCGCAGTCTGTTTCAACAATAGATCAAATTACTGGAATCGGTGCTGCAGTCAATGGAGATCGTACCGACAATGTGTATTCAATATGGTATAATTCCGGTCGTCAATACAATGGTTACTCTAAGTACGATGAATCTCAATTTCGATTTACCGGTTCGGCTTCTGCGGATATTAACGACCACGCGGTTCAATTCGGTTTTGAATATGAGCAAAGAGATGACCGTTATTATGGAATATCTCCGGTGGGTTTATGGACTCTTGCTGAGCAAAAGGTGAATAACTATATCGGACAGTTTGAAGGTGCTTATGAATATTTGTACACAGATTCACAAAACGGAGCCCTTATTGGTGTTCAAAATTCTTATAATTTTGACGAAATGTCTGCCTTTGCTATTAATTTTAGAGAGAGTTTAGGTCTTTCTAATGAAGATTTTGTAGATATTCACACATATAATCCGGACCAATTAGATGTTTCTATGTTTAGTTCAGATGATCTTTTTAATGGAGGATCAAATTATGCCTCTTGGTATGGATTCGATGCTCAAGGTAATTCCATCGAAGGTGTTCAACCTGGGATGAATGAGTTCTTAACTGATACCGACGATAACGGGAATTACAAAAGAGAAATAGGTGCTTTTCAACCTATTTATGTAGCTGGTTATATTCAAGACAAATTTGCATTTGATGACATTATATTTAATATTGGTGTTCGTGTTGACCGATATGACGCTAACCAAGAGGTATTGAAAGACCGTTATTCTATTTATGATGTTCTCACTGCCGGAGAAGTTACAGACTTTGGTACTCATCCATCTAACATTGGAGACGATTATGTGGTTTATGTAGATGATAATACAAATGCTGGATCTATTACTGGGTATAGAAATGGTGATGATTGGTTTAATGCTGATGGACTTCCTATCACCGACCCTAATGTATTGAATGTTTCTAAGGGTGTTTTACCAATGCTAGCTGACCCAGACGCACTTTTGAATGGAGATGCATTAAATAAAGGTCTAACAGCAGATGCTTTTGAAGATTATGAACCTCAAGTAATAGTCATGCCTCGTATTTCGTTTAATTTCCCAATTTCAGATGAGGCAATGTTCTATGCTTATTACGATGTATTAGCCCAAAGACCTAGCAGAAATAGAATGGATCCTACAGATTATTTATTCTTGGCATACAAAACTGCTACTACTTTGAATAATCCAGACTTAAAGTCTCAAAAAACAACTAACTACGAAGTAGGTTTTAAACAAACGCTCTCCGCAAGTTCAGCACTAACAATTAATGCGTTCTACAGAGAAATGAGAGACATGATTCAGTACACACGTGTGGCTTATGCATTTCCTAAGGAATATTATACTTGGGGAAATATTGATTTTGGAACTGTTAAAGGACTATCTATGGCTTTTGAGTTGCGTCGAACCAAAAATGTAAGCCTTAATGCTAATTATACAATGCAATTTGCAGATGGTTCTGGATCTAGTGACGTCACTGGAGTCAATATTGTTGGTTCCGAACAACCCAATTTAAGAGCTACCTTGCCCTTAGATTTTGACCAACGTCATAATTTAACCGCCAGTCTTGATTTTAGATATGGTTCGGGGAAGCGCTATAATGGGCCTATTGTAAATGGTAAAGAAATTTTGTCTAATATGGGTGTTAATTTTCTTGCAACTGCTGGATCAGGTACGCCTTATAGCCGTCAATTAAATGCGACTCAAGTTGCTCAATTCGGTATTAATAATCGATCTTACCTTGAGGGATCTGTAAATGGTTCTCGCCTTCCATGGTCTTACAGAATGGATATGAGAGTGAATAAAAGTTTTGATATTAAATGGGGCGATGTTGAAGAATCCCGTAACAAAGGAACTGTAAATGTTTACCTACAAGTACAAAATATTCTTAATACCGCAAATGTTGTAAATGTTTATCAATACACGGGTAATGCAGATGATGATGGTTATCTTACCACTGCTGTAGGTATTGATGATGTTGCATCTCAGACAAATCCAAATGCCTTTGCTGATATGTATACCGTTAAGTTAAATGATCCGAACAACTTTACTCGTCCTAGAACAGTTCGTTTAGGACTAACTCTAGACTTTTAATCTTGGAAGAAAAACGTACAATTATGAAAATGATACTAAAAAACAGTTTATACCTTTTCTTCGCTGGGCTAACTATTGCTCAAGCCAAAGAGAATGTCAATTTTGGTCAAGGTGGAGCTAATGGTCCTACTCAAACTTTGGCTTATAATTGTGCTGCCGGAACGGCCCAAACTCTATTGGATATCAATAATGTTAAAACTACAATATTGAATGGAGGAGATATGTGGTGGGATCTTTCCAATGGTCGCTACGAAATTCCTAAAGGTTCTGCTAAACATTCCATGTTTGCTGGAGCCTTGTGGATTGGTGGGTTAGACGAAAACGATCAAATTAAAGTAGCTGGTCAGACTTATCGCCAATCTGGCTCAGATTATTGGCCGGGGCCACTGGACAATGTTAGACTAACGAGTCAAGGTCTTCCCAATTCTAATTATGGTAGTACAGAAGCTTCTATCTGTGCTCAATACGATAAACACTATGTCTTATTAAGAACAGATGTAGAGGCCTTCGTTGCATGGAGTAATTCAGAAAATGCATCTGAAGAATTCCCTGATTATATTATACCACAATCTATCTTAAATTATCCAGGAAACAGGATTACTGATGATTTTACTAATGCCTCCTCTGAATATGATCCATTGGTTGGAACAAATCCTTTTTATGCCGCTGAATATTTAGCACCTTTTCGAGATGTAGACAATGATGGATATTACAATCCTTCTGCTGGAGATTACCCAGAATATAATTTAGATGGAGCATTTAATTGTAAAGAAGGAGATATGTTGTTTGGAGACCAGACTTTATGGTGGGTATACAACGATAATGGAAATATTCATACCGAATCTGGTTCTGAGACTTCCTTAGGTCTTGAGGTGCAGGCACAAGCTTTTGCATTTTCCACCAATGATGAGATTAATAATATGACATTTTACAATTATAAAATGATTAATCGTTCTCACACCTCTTTGAATGAGACATACTTTGGAGTTTGGGTTGATCCAGATCTTGGAGACTATCAAGATGATTATGTTGGATGTGACGTGGCAAGAGGTTTAGGTTACTGTTACAATGGAGATGAAGACGATGGAACCGCTGTTGGTTATGGTGCTAATCCTCCAGCCATCGGTGTAGATTTTTTCAGAGGTCCGTTGGCTGATCCTGAATATGTAATCGGTTCTGATGGTATTGATAGTTTAATCAATCCGGGCGAGCAATTGAAGATGTCTAAGTTCGTCTATTACAACAATATTAATGCTACGCCTGATGGGAATCCAGATTTAGCTCCAGATTACTATAATTATCTAAGAGGAATTTGGCTAGATGGTCAGCCTATGACATACGGCCAAGATGGAAGAAATACCGATAATCCTCTATGTAATTTCATGTTTCCAGGTGATACAGACCCCGCTTTCTTAGGCGAAATTTGGACAGAGCAATCTGCTGGAAATGTTCCAGCTGATAGAAGATTTATTCAGTCTGCTGGTCCCTTTACTCTCGAGCCTGGCGCTGTCAATACCATCACTACTGGAGTAGTTTGGGCAAGAGCCAACGAAGGTGGTGCATGGGCATCTGTGGAGTTGATGCGAATTGCTGACGACAAAGCTCAAAAATTATTCGATGTATGTTTTGAAGTGTTAGACGGACCTGATGCTCCAAATATGGCCATTCAAGAATTGAATCAAGGTGTAGTGATTACTCTATCTAATTCTACTGCTTCAAATAACTTTAACGAAGCTTATTTAGTTGCTGATGAGGTAAACATTATTGGTTTCTATGATGATGCACAAACACTACCATACCGATCTGAATATAGCTTTGAAGGCTATCAAATTTTTCAATTGAGAGATGAGACAGTAACTGCATCAGATATATATGATATTGATAAATCAAGATTAGTTTACCAAGGAGATATTCGAAATTTCCGCAATGCTACTGATGGTTCCATTACTTTCGAGGAAACAGATTCTCCTATTGGAAAATTAATTAATTTTGAGTTCAGTCAAGATCTTCAGGCAAATATTCCACAGGATATGACATTGCTAGCCGGTAACGATGGCGTACTTCATTCTATTTACCTTAATGAAGATGAATTTGCCCCAGGTGACCGAACTATGGTTAATAATAAAACATATTATTTTACTGTAATCGCTTATGCTTACAACGAATATTTAGAATATGCTCCTGACCAAGTTCCTGATCCAGGAGATTTGTACGCTGCTAGTTTTAATGGACAGAAAACTCCTTTCTTGGCTGGTCGTAAAAATATTAAGCAATACTCTGCTATTCCTCATCCTACAGCACCTGAAGCTGGAGGTACTATTCAAAATGCAGAATATGGAACCATTCCATCTATCACACGTATAGAGGGGATTGGTAATGGAGGACATGCATTAGCCTTTACTTCAGAAATGCGAGAGACATTAATCACCGAATACTGTGCTCCACAAACTGTATATGCTATGGATGCAGGTCCAGTTAATATCAAAGTGATTGACCCCTTAAATGTCCCAGAAAATACTGATTTTATATTTAAGATGGATGAGGTTGATGAGACTTCCAACTGGATGTTAGTTAACACATCGACCAACGATACAATTTATTCTGAACAAAGTATTGCTGTCAAGAACGAGCAAATTATCCCAGATTGGGGTTTATCAGTTTTGGTAGTAAATGGAATCGAGCCGGGTAGCCAAGGTGATTTATCTATAAGTAGTAATGGTTTAATCAGTGCACAAGAAATTACTGCACCCGGAGCATCTTGGTTAGATTACGTTAGGGATACAGATAATTTCTTTGAATTGCAAGATGGCTCTAACTTCATTTTTGCAGATAATTGGATTCGTTCAGGTGAATCGGCTATTGACCATATTGGTCTTGATGTCAGTCAATCTTATGAAAAGATACTAAACGGATCTTGGGCACCATACAGATTATTGGCAGTAGATGGCCAAGGAGATGATTTTACTCACTCACCAGCATGGGAGCAATTCCAAAGTTTGAGTACTTTAAAAGATCTCCCATCTGTAGATATTGTATTTACAGATAATCAAGATTTATGGACAAGATGTCCCGTGATTGAAACTGCATCTGTGACCAATCGCCTGAATCTAAAGTCCAATCCTTCTGTTGACAAGGATGGTTTATTGGACAATTCAGGAACTATAGGTTTTTCCTGGTTTCCAGGTTATGCATTAGATCTAGAAAAAGGTGTTCGCTTGAACTTAATGTTTGGAGAGTCTTCAGACCATCCAGACGATAACGGAGATGATATGATGTGGAATCCAACTAATACTGTAGATTTTGGATCTCCATTTTATGAATTTAATCAAGAAGGAGAACCATATGATGTAATTGCTGGTGGTCGTCATTATGTATATATCATGAAGAGTGCTTATGCAGGTGATGATGCTAATGATCATATTAATTTTGATCGATACAACGAAATGTCATTGGCTTCTAATAAGAGAAATGTGTTCAAAGATGTAGCTTGGGTTTCTATTCCTTTGTTATCCTCTGAGAATGCTATAGTTTCTGATGGAGATATTGAAGTGAAGATTCGCGTCTCTAGATCTTACGATACTTATAGTATGGATGACAGTGCCTGCGAATTAGATTTACTAGAAAATGAAGGAAATCCCTATTTTTTATTCAATACTACCGAAATTCAATCTATTACTAATGATCCTTCTACAGCATCAAATGCTTTGGACTTGATTCGATTAGTCCCAAACCCTTATTATGGTGGGAGTAACTATGAGCAAGATCAAGTGGATAATAGAGTCAAAATAACTAATTTACCAAATGCTTGTACCATATCTATTTATAATGTTTCTGGTACCCTGGTTCGACAAGTCATTTTAGATAGTGATTTCAACTCTACTGGTTGGGATTGGGATCTCAAAAACGATTCTAATGTCTCTATTGCTTCTGGTGTTTATTTAATTCATATTGATGCTGGAGAAATTGGAGAAAAAGTAATTAAGTGGTTTGGCGCACTTCGTCCAATTGACTTAGATTCATTTTAGTAGAACAATTGTTAAAGACTAATTTCATACGACTATGGTTATGAACAAAAATACAAAACAACTTTTTACAGCAATTTTTGCTGGAATTATGGGTCTATATTCTACATCCGCTTTTGCTGGAAATGAACAAAGATCTGGACAGGCTGGTGCCTCAGAATTACTTATTAATCCATGGGCACGATCATCTGGTTGGGGAGGAATTAATACCGGTTCAGTTTCTGGACTTGAAGCTACATTTATGAATGTTGCAGGATTGTCAAATACAGTAGGAACTGAGTTTATATTTTCAAATACCTCATGGTTTGGTGAGTCCAATGTAAATGCCTTTGGTTTTTCTAAGTCCCTTGATGACCAGTCCGTAATTGCTTTGTCGGTTATGTCTATGGGGTACGGAGATATTGACATTACTACAGAAGAGCAACCTGAAGGAACTGGCTCTACTTATTCTCCATCTTATATGAATATTGGACTCTCTTTTGCAAAGAAATTCACTGATAATATTTCTTGTGGCGCGACCATTAGAATGATTTCAGAATCTATTCCTGATTTAAATGCTTCTGGTGTAGCACTAGATGCAGGTGTTCAATACATAACAGGGGATCAAAAACACATTAAATTTGGAATTTCTCTTAAAAATGTTGGACCAAAAATGGAATTCACTGGTGACGGAAACGATGTTACAAACACTAATAGTGAAGCCTTTACTCAAGATTTTCCAATGACTTATGATATGCGTACTGAATCATTTGAACTTCCTTCTTCTCTTAATATCGGAGGATCATATGACTTTAACTTAGAATTAGATCATAGACTTACAATAGCTGGTAATTTTACCTCAAACTCTTTTACCAAAGATCAGTTTGGTGTTGGAGCTGAGTACGCATACAAATCTAATTTTATGCTCCGAACAGGATATGTTTATGAAGAAGGAATATCAAATAGTTTTGCTGAAGGACGAACTACAGTCTTAACTGGTTTAAATTTTGGAGCTACCTTTGAAATTCCACTAAGTAATGGAACTAACTTCGGACTTGATTATTCTTATAGATCTTCCGATCCTCTTGCAGCTCCTCATTCAATCGGTGCTAGAATTACTTTATAAGACCTAATTAAATTAATATTTATTAAATTGCATTAGGCCGAGCCCTTAGTGGCTTGTTTTCTTGTTTTTTAGCCAATTATTCCATTATGTCGAAAATTTCATATTATACACAAGAAGGTTTTGATAAATTAAAAGCAGATTTAGATCAATTGAGGTTTGTAGATCGGCCACTTATTTCTCAGCAAATTGGTGATGCGAGAGACAAAGGAGATTTGTCAGAAAATGCCGAGTATGATGCAGCTAAAGAGGCACAAGGCATGTTGGAAATGAAGATTGCTAAGTTAGAACTAATGTTTGCTGGCGCTAGAGTTATTGACGAGTCACAACTAGATACCGACAAAGTTTTGGCATTATCTATCGTAAAGGTTAAAAACTTAAAGACAAATACTGAAATGAGATTTACTCTTGTTGCTGAGACCGAGGCAGATTTTAAAACAGGTAAGATTTCTATAAATTCACCTATTGGAACAGGTTTATTGGGAAAAAAAGTGGGAGAAGTTGCCGAAATCAATGTGCCTGCAGGTCTTGTTCAATTTGAAATCATCAGTATTTCTAGGTAATGTCGAGTATTTTTTCAAAAATAGTCAGTGGTGAACTGCCATGTTATAAAATTCATGAAACAAAAAATTGTTTGGCTTTTTTAGATATTTCTCCACTTTGTTTGGGTCATGTTTTGGTGGTGCCAAAAAAAGAAGTTGATTCAATTTTTGATGTCGAATTTAATATCTATAATGAACTTTGGGCTTTGACTAAGCAGGTCGCAAAAGCTATAGAGATATGTGTAGTTTGTGAAAGAGTTGGGATTGCTGTCATAGGATTAGAAATCGCCCACGCACATGTTCATTTGGTTCCTCTTTTGTCGTTGGAAGATATTAATTTTTCTAACCCAAAAATTTCTTTGACAAGCCATGAAATGGAAAGTATTTCTGAAAAAATTCGTGCATCCATAAAGTAATAACTCTACCCACTCACTCTTCCTTTGTTTTCTTGAATGAAATTCGCCCAAGAATTTCCTTTGTTCTGAATTTGTGAATTTCCATTTTGAAGACCATGGCAAACCGCTGCGGCTAATCCGTCTGTAGCATCAAGATACTTTGGCATTTCAGTCATATTTAGAATTTGCATTAGCATACTTGCCACTTGTTCTTTAGAGGCAGAACCTCTACCAGTGACTGCTTTTTTAATTTTCAAAGGAGCATATTCGGTTACAGGAATTTCTCTATGCAATGCAGCAGCCATTGCGACGCCTTGAGCTCGACCAAGTTTGAGCATAGACTGCACATTTTTCCCGAAAAAAGGAGCTTCTAACGCTACCTCATCTGGATGATAATAATCAATGGTATCCAATGTTTTTTGGAATATTTTTTGAAGTTTTAAATATGGGTCTTTAATCTTATTTAAGATTAGCACATCCATCATTTCCATTTTAAAATTTGACCCTGTCATGCGAACTAATCCAAAGCCCATGATGGATGTTCCAGGATCGATTCCCAATATAATTTTTTCTTTTTTCAAGGGCTGTTTTTTAATTAGTTTGTCACAAAATACTAGTAAATATACTATTTTACTCTTAGATTTTTCACCGGGTAGATATCCCCTTAATATTTTGTAGTTTTAAAAAAAAAACAACTCTGAAAAAAAATAATTTACATATTCCGGGAACGGTTGGACTTGTATTTATTGTGTTTAGTTTTCTACTTGCTATTTTCTCATATTTTATTGCTCCAGACAGTAGTCCCTTTGCAAATCAAATGCATCTGGAGTTGAGTAAGATTGATCCAGGTACTAAAGTCCTATTTTTAAAAAAGAAGAAAAAGTTTATTTCTCCTCCAACTTCCTGGACCGATCAACTTATTTATGGCGAAATAAAACCCTTCACTCTGTTGCCAATTTCTTCATTTGAATACCATGGTAATAGAATAATTTATACACCCTACAACACTTTTAGTAAAAAAGAGTTGCTTATCTCTGATTTATTTACCGATTCAGGTACAAGTGACTTTGAAAAAGTTTTTTATTTAGGAACCGATAGGTATGGCCGCGATTTATTAAGTCGATTGATTGTTGGAACTCGTATTTCATTAGCGATTGGATTTATTGCTGTCTTAATTTCTCTTTTGATTGGTATTATCTTAGGTCTTATTTCTGGATATTATGGGGGTTCAATTGATCAATTCATTATGTGGCTCATTAATGTAGTTTGGTCGGTTCCTACTTTATTGATGGTAATCGCCATTAGTTTAGCTTTAGGGAGAGGTTTTTGGCAGGTATTTACCGCAGTTGGATTAACAATGTGGGTTGAGTTAGCAAGAGTTGTTAGAGGGCAGGTAATGAGTCTAAAAGAGTTGGATTATATTAAAGCTGCCAAGATGCTAGGTTTTAGTGATTTTAGAATTATTTTTCGACATGTGTTACCAAACATAACTAGTCCAATCATTGTTATTTCTGCCGCTAATTTTGCATCTGCAATTTTGATAGAAGCAGGATTAAGTTTCTTGGGAATTGGAACACAAGCGCCGATTCCATCCTGGGGAGTGATGATAAAAAATCATTATGCTTATATCATACTTGATAAGGCATACTTAGCCATTGCTCCTGGCCTTGCCATTGTATTCTTAGTTTTAGCTTTTATGTTGGTTGGCAATATGCTAAGAGAAAAGTTGCAAGTAAAAAACACTTGATCCCAACTTCTTTAAAAGATTAACAGTCCTACTATAAAAATGATAACTCCAACCATCATTAGTATCAGTGTGTAGGGTAGTATTTCTTTTGCTTTTAGGCCTGTAATTCCCAGTAAAGGGAGTGCCCAAAATGGTTGAAGCATATTTGTTATTTGATCTCCATATGCCATGGCCATTATGTTTTTTCCTAAGTCAATTCCTAATTGTTGAGATGCTTCAATGAGAATAGGTCCCTGTATAGCCCATTGTCCTCCACCGCTAGGAATAAATATATTTACTAAGCCTGCACTAAAAAAAGTAAAAATAGGAAAGCTTTCTTGTGAGGAGATTCCCACGAAAAAATCTGATAAATGAACAACAATTCCAGAATGTTTCATGATGCCCATTATACCAAAATATAAAGGAAACTGAATTAAAATTCCTGAAGCACCTCCAATGGCATTCTCAATGGCTTGCAGGAATCGATAGAAGTTACCATGCAATAAGATACCTAATCCCAAGAGGAAAAAATTGATAAAGTTCGGGTTGATAAAACTAAGATTGATACTTTGTGGAAGTAGAATGGCTTTGTAGATTGCAAAACTAAGGATACCAAGTCCAAATATTAATGCTAATCCTTTTGAGTGGTCTAACTTTTCAGCACCATTGGTGATAGTCGGAATTTCCTCTATCCATATTGGATTTAGCTCGCATACCTTACTTTTTATTTTTGTTCCGATTACGAAAACAACTATAGGTAAGACAATAAGAAGACTTATAGATACAGCCAAATTCATAGGGGACAGGACGGTTTCAGCGAAAGTCAATTGATCAGGAAGTGCTGCTAGTTTTTCAGCAGAGTATATTTCTCCCATCAAAGATTTAAGATGGCCTTCTTCCGCAGCTTTAACGGGAGCTGATCCAGATAAACCTCCATGCCAAACCATTAGTCCAGAATATCCACTCGCTCCGATTAGAGGATAGTGAATCTTCCATTTGTTTTTATTTGCATTTTCTGCTACTTTTCTTGCAAATATTGCACCAAAAATAAGTCCTAAGCCCCAATTGAATAAACTAACAATCAAGCTTAATAAACAGACAAAAAAGGCAGCTTTTGCTGTGCTGCTACAGAAGTTGGTCATAAAATTAATCGCTTGATTAACGGGTCTACTAAGTGCTAAAACATGCCCCAAGACAAGCATTAAAATCATTTGCATTGCAAAAACAAGTAATGAGGGGTTCCATAAGCCTTTTTCCCAATAGCTCAATATTGTAATACATTGGGATTCAAAGTCCTCCGATTTGTCCCAGTTGAACCAAAATGCAATTATCATACTTAAAAATGTCAGAATGACAGCAATTGTAAATGGACTTGGAAGAATAAGTTTAAATATTTTCTCAATTAGTTTTGCTAGTCTCATAGTGCTTACTTAAAAAGCTAAAATATTATTTTTTTTAGGACTATAACTACCTTAAATGAATTTTTAGAAGATAAAAAAGGTATTTTTTTAGATCTATATTTTACCTGTTGTTGTTTGTTTTTACTTACCTCTGTTTTTCTTTAGAGCAAATAAATTAGTTACATTTGTTTAGATAGATTTTGCTTATGACCGAACAATCAGACCCACTATTTGAAGATGTAAATTCAGAAGAAAACGAATTTGAAATCAAACTTCGTCCAGTTTCTTTTGACGATTTTTCTGGCCAACAAAAAGCAGTTAATAATCTTCAGGTATTCGTTTCTGCGTCAAATCAAAGAGAAGATGCAATGGATCATGTCTTATTACATGGTCCTCCTGGTCTAGGTAAAACTACTTTAGCTGGTGTGATAGCAAATGAATTAGGAGTGAATGTGAAGATTACCTCAGGTCCTGTAATCGATAAACCCGGGGATTTGGCTGGATTATTAACAAATTTAGAAGAACGTGATGTTTTATTTATTGATGAGATTCATCGTTTATCTCCTGTTGTTGAAGAGTATTTGTATTCAGCAATGGAAGATTTTAAAATTGATATTTTGATTGAGTCCGGTCCAAATGCTCGCTCTGTACAAATTAATCTAAATCCATTCACACTCATTGGAGCCACCACCAGATCTGGTTTACTTACGGCTCCCCTTCGGGCTAGATTCGGAATCAATACTAGGCTTAAATATTATAATGCAGAATTATTAACTAAAATTGTCGAGCGATCATCGGGTATTATTGATGTTCCTATCGATTTTGAAGCCGCAGAAGAAATAGCTCGTAGAAGTAGGGGGACTCCAAGAATCGCCAATGCATTATTAAGGAGAGTTCGAGATTTTGCGCAAATTAAGGGTTCAGGAAATATTGACATGTCTATCACTAAAATTTCTTTGGATGCCCTCAAAGTAGATCAAAAAGGTTTAGACGAGATGGATATCATGATCTTAGAGACGATCATTGATAAATTCAAGGGAGGACCAGTTGGAGTTGGGACTATTGCGACTGCCGTCAGTGAAAAAGCAGCTACTCTAGAGGAAGTGTACGAGCCTTATTTAATTCAAGAAGGATATATTCTTAGAACTCAAAGAGGTCGGATGGCTACTGAGGCTGCCTATAAGCACCTTGGTCGGATTTACAATAATAAATTAAATCTATTTTAGATATTCATCCCACATAAAGTTTATATGTCATGTTGCTATCTTCAAAACTCTTTTCAATTATTTTGTTTTTATTGATTCAATGAATTTTTATAATTCTTATCTTTAATAAGAGCCGGTTAATGCGTACTTTTTCCCGGATTTGTTTGCTAAATTTAAGAATATTCAAAACAAAATTATTTTAGTAGAAACGCAACTTTAAATCTTTGTTATAGAATGATTAATCAAATATTTAAGAGCGCCAACGATAACTTTTTTGCTTTAAATTTACAATGTCTATAGCTCGGTCAACAACTGTGGCGGCAAGCTCATCAAAAGACTTTGGTAGACTATAAAATGAAGGAGATGCTGGCATGATGATTCCTCCAGCTTCAGTTACTACTTTCATATTATTGATATGTATCAGGTTTAGAGGGGTATCCCTGCTAATTAAAATAAGTTTTCGTCGTTCTTTTAGGATTACATCGGCAGATCGAGTTACCAAATCATCAGATATACCCGAGGCAATCCTTGCTAGGGTTCCCATTGAACAAGGAGCTATAATCATAGTATTAAACTGAGCTGACCCAGAAGCGAAGGGTGCCATGAAATCATATTTTTTATAATAGTCAAAAGGATAGTTTTTGAAGTCTTCATTGCCAAGTTCAAATCGCCATACATCTTCTGCATTTTTTGACATGACTATACCTACCGAGTCTATTTGATCATTCATTTGAACTAACTTGTCTAGTAAAACTTTAGCGTATACAGAACCGCTAGCTCCACTAATAGCAACTATAATTTTATGTTTCATAATGAAGGGATTTGGTAGTATATAGAGAGTGAAATAATCGAAGAGTTTTGGCCTTTATTTAAACCCCATTCCCCTTCTGAGGAATCCGCTCGAATTGGGATAATTGAGTGGCCAATTCGGATATTTATTTTGGTGTTTTTCTTCCATTGATAATTTGCACCTAACATAAAATCCATAGCGATATCATTTGGCGCCTCTGTAATTATTTCGCCGATTTCATTTTCTTCTTTGAAACTAACAAGATAGCCCAAGGATATTCCACTTTCTATTGAGACAAACTGATGGACTTCATAGTCGAATGAAATGGGTGCTTCTATATAATTTAATTGAAAAGAATACGTTTGCAGACTATTTTCAATATAGGGTTTTTTACTTCCCTTTTGACTGATCTGAATTTCCATTTTAAGGCTAGATTTTTTATTTAAAGGGTAGATAATAAAGGTGCCAAATTTCCCCCCAAGTTTGTTATAGCCGGCTAGTTGGTCTCCCGTGATTTGACTAGTTGTAAGGCCAGCTAGAAAACCGGCTTTGAATTTTTGAGCCATCGCTTGACAGGAGAGTACCAACAACCCGGTGATAAAAATTTTATTCATTTTTATTCATTAAGGTGTGAAACTGCTGCTTGAAGAACTTCATAAGAATTTGAATTACTAACAAAAGCTACTACAGAGATGTTTTCTATGTCCCAGGACGGGTCTTTTTCAGTACTATACCGATTTATCAAATAATCCCCTTCTTGATTTACTTCTTGACTTATCGATTCTCCCCAAGGACTATTTAATCCTTTTCGAAGGACATGGTTTTGTTCATATTCTTCAACATAGCCTTCTTCTGTTTGGTAGTCTGTTTGTTTGGAAATGATTTTATCTTCAATTATTAAAACAGTCAGCGAGAGATCATCCTCGAGACTACTTAAAATTTTAGTTTGAACATCTACACAGATTAAATCGTTAGACTGATTATATGAAGTTATAATCTCTAAATCTACAGATACCGGTTTAAGTAGTTCTATTTGAATGTTTTGTTGCCATTCATTAAATTGTAAAATATGGCCATTAGGGTAATTCATTCTGTTGACCATTCCATTTGGATTGCCTGCGTTACTATTTCCAAAAAGATTGTCCCAAGTATCTCCTGTATTTGATGTGAAGTCTGAAGGATAACTAGTGTTGGTGTTGGAGAAAAAGCCTGCATGAACGGAAATAATCACTAATTGATCACCATATATTTCTTGAAGCTCATAAGCTTTTTCAGCTGCTCTGGGGCAATTCCCGCATGTATGTCCAGTATAATCTTCTAATAAGATTTTTCGGATCGGGCTATTGTTTGGCTCCGTTGAAAAGGAAAAAGATTCACAAGAATCACTTACTTCATCTTGAACGGTTATAAAAGGTTCTTCAATGATATCACATGAATAGAAGTAGATACACATTAAAAGGGATAGACCTATAATTTTTTTATTCATTCTAGAAATATTTAATGACAATTAGCTCTAAAAACTACTTGTAATATTAAGACTCAATCCATTTGATGCAGGGACATTTCGGCAAATTCCACCTACACAAAAAATACCTGCTCTTTGTTTTCCATATCCTATAGCCATTCTATTTGTTCCTTTATTAAAACCTAAAGTAAGGTTGGGGTAGTTTAGTTTGGTTTCTTGGTTTCCATAATTATACATGTTTTGGAGAGTAATAAAGTATTTAGGGGAAACAGTGTATTCTACTAAAGCCATTGCCCAATTACCTTCATGTTGTTCAGTTTTTAAGTGTTGAACTTCTGTCCTTAGTGTATGTTTTGGTTTTACTTTGTATTGAGCTTCGAACACAAAAATATCGGCATAAATCATTCCAAAGTATTTATATCCTACAATGACGGAACTATTGTATTCAGTATTAATATAAGTTCCAGTAAGTTTTAATTTTCGATTGATTTTTTTAGATAATTCAAGACTAAATTCTTGAAAATATTTTTCTTCTCCGACCTTGAAAAAATCAGAGGTATATCCTAATGTCCCAGTAGTTCCTATGGGTGTAAATTCATCCAAAGCTTGTTTGTCTATTGCATACACATTGGAGAAGTTAGCAATCAGTCCCATTCCGTATTTTCCGCCTATTGGACTGTCTTTCTTGAATTTATAATTTAGTTCAGTTTGCAAACCCATTTCTCCGGTTGTGAGGGTTCCGTAGGGGTAAATAGTTGCCAAAGTATATGCATGTTGTTTAGTGAGTGCAGGAAGATAATTAATGATTGCATTCTGGAGGTTTTGGTCTCTTTCTGAGCGAAAGTCCATATTGTCTATACGCTTTGCTGCCAGCGAAATACCAAACCCTCTTTTTGAGTATGAACTGGAAAGTAATAGGGCATTCCCTGGTTTGAAAATATAATTATTTGCGGAAGATGGGTCATTGTATTTGTTGACATATTCAGCACCAAAATGCCATTTCCCGTGATTTAAATTGATTCTACTAGCCCAAGAAGCAACATTTTCGGGTAATACATATTGTGAGTTTAGGTCAGCTTGATACTTGCTAACGAAACTCGCACCTAGAATAATTCTTGTAGTTGATTCAGATAGTCGAGTTAAGGACTCATTCAATGATATTTCCCCATCTAATCCACGAACAAGACCTTCAGCTTTTTCAAAAAATATTCGCTGTCGTCCGAGTAATGATGTTATGTAAACTCCATTTATAGGACTATACTTTATTCGAATTCCATCGAAAGCATTATCATATCCTAAATTTCGCTCCTCGTAAGCCCTTAAAATCATTCCGCTACCAAATTGAGCATAAAAATTACCCACAGTTATATCCATGCCATCTTTGTCAAATTGAATAAAGCGATATGAGATGTCCTCTCCTTGATATCCAGAAGGATAACCTAGCAGGGCATTTTGATAAGCTTCGTATCTGATTCCCGCACTGAAATTATCAGTACGATATAGGATGTTGGCAAATCCATTGGATAAACCTCGTTCGTTGGGGAACCCTGAACTTGCATTGTTTAAGTTAAAATCGAGAGCATCATCTTCCACATAAAGTTGAAAGTCACTTTGAAAATTACCACTTAATTGCCCGTTTTGAATTCCTTGGGCATAGAGATTCTCTGCTAAGAGAATAAAAAGAACAAGAAGTGAATGCTTCATCAGAATAAGTTATAATTTTAAAATTTCTTCATATAACTCCTCTTCATCTCCATCAAAATAGGACGTATGTTGCCAAATAATTTCTTTTTCTCCATTTAAAAGAAAAGTATGTGGAATTGCATTTACGTTTAAAGCTCTTTTAAGGTCGCTATTTGCATCAATATAGATATCAAAAGGCCAATCCTTCCCATTGGCATATGGTGCTACTTTTGCCGCATTACGTGAGTCGTCAATTGAAATAGCAATTACTTTTACTCCAGTTTCATCTTGCCAGTCATTGTATATTTCAGATATGGCATCAAGTTCCTTTGCACAAGGCTTGCACCAGGTAGCCCAAAAGCTAATAACAATTGGTTTCCCGTTGTTTTCAAAATCGATTGTATTTACTGTTTTCCCTTCCAGTGATTTGAGGCTTATATTGGGTAGAAGGCTCTTTTGTGTTTGTGCAATTGTCAGTGAAGAACACATGGTAAAAAAGACAATCCATAATTTTCTCATAATAATAATAATTTAACATGATAGACAAAGATAGTAATATACATCGTTATTATTTCTATCAATATAGAATCTATCAATGTCTTTTTATATTATCCAATTGGGGATTTATAATTGTGAATTAATTCTTCAAGTAATTTTAATATTGGAAGAGATGATTTTACTATTTTTGATAAAAATTAGAATAAAATGAACATACCAGAAGATTTAAAGTATACAAAAGATCACGAGTGGATTCGTCAAGAGGGGAATTATGTAGTGGTCGGGATTACTGATTTTGCTCAAAAAGAACTTGGAGATATTGTTTTTGTGGATGTAGACTCAGAAGGTGAAACCCTAGATAAAGAGGAAATTTTTGGGTCTGTTGAAGCTGTAAAAACTGTATCTGATCTTTTTATGCCAATTTCAGGTGAATTGTTTGAATTTAACGAGTCCTTAGAGGAGAATCCAGACCTAGTGAATTCAGACCCCTATGGAGATGGATGGATGATTAAAATTACATTTTCTGATGCTTCTCAGATGTTAGAACTTCTATCATCTAAGCAATACCAAGATTTAGTGGGTGCTTAGGCTATCGATATGGGCCACTATTTGGCCTTCTTTTTTTTGTATTATTCTACTTTCCTATGGTAGTTTGATGCAGAGTCCCTCTTCGCTGAATTTTTCTTTTCCCTATGTTGATAAAGTGATTCATTTTGTGTGTTATTTTATTTTTTCCATGGTACTTTATCTATATTCAATAGCTACTATTTTGGGAAAGGAAGAAAGTAAATTTCGATTTATATTTGTTTTAGGAATTGGTTCATTTATTGGACTTTCACTCGAAATAGCTCAAGCTGAATTTACTCTAGACCGATTGGGAGAATGGACAGATTTTTGTTTTAATTCCATCGGATTGATTTCAGCCTTTTTGATGATGGAAAGCTTAAAACACAAATCTGTTTTGTAATCCTTGACTAATTGTTTAATTTTATGCGAGAAATAAATAATTATGGAAATTAAAAAGAGTTCAAAAGCAAATTTAGAATCCAAAAGAGGACTGTTTACTCAAATTGGGTTAGTGTTTGCTCTTTCCGCTTCTCTTTTAGCTTTTGAGTGGAAAAGTTATGAAAAATCAGCTTCTGATTTAGGGACTATGGAGTTGTCCATTGATGACGAAGAGATGATTCCTATAACGCAGAGAGAAATCAAGCCCCCTCCCCCTCCCCCTCCACCCCCAGAAGTTATTCAGATTGTAGAGGACGATGTAGAAATCGAAGTAGAACTTGAAATTGAAGAGACTGATTCTGACGAAGATGAAATCATAGAAATCGAAGAAGATGAAGAAGAAGATGAAATATTCAATTTTGCTGTTGTAGAGGATAAACCAGTTTTCCCTGGTTGTGAAGATGTTTCCAAAGAGGAACGGTATATGTGTTTTCAACAAGGAATTATGAAACACATTCGAAATAATTTCAAATATCCTGCAATACCTAAAGAAATGGGTGTGTCTGAAAAAATATTTGTTCAGTTTGTAATTGATAAGTCTGGGAAAATTACTAAATCAACCGTCGTTCGAGGAGAAGACAAGCACTTAAAGAAGGAAGCAATCCGTTTAGTTAATTCCATTCCAAAACTTAAAGCAGCAAAGCAACGGGGAAAACCAGTGCCCTGTAGTTTTACTGTTCCTATTAACTTTAAATTACAATAAAAAAAACCGCGAAAGCGGTTTTTTTATTCATTAATCTTTTCTCCAAATTCCATGGATCTTTCAAGGATAATTCTGCTTTCCAATTTTTTTTACCTTTTCTGTTGCCATACATATTTAATCTCGGTCTTCATAGACTTTAGTCTCACCGAATAGTTTAACTCCAATTTGCATCTTCGAAAGATGTGCCTATTCTTGTCCACATATTTAATATTCGATAGCTTCCTTTTTGTTCTAAAGCAATCAATGACTTTAATTGAAAATGGTTATATTCATCACTATAATATAATCTTTAATTCAAGCCCAGTCTGCGCTATTGTATTGATAACATGCACAGTAATGGATTCTCTTATTTATGCTGCTGTATGACTAAATGAAGGTGGTTAAATTAATTTGAATTCCAATAAGTACTGATGAGTTGGCGCCAATCGGATTGAAATAATATACGGTAATCGCTCGTTTAATTTGATTTGAGACAATCGGTTATCATATTTTAACATATTTGCTTGGAGAAGCTTTTTGGCGATTGGTTTTTTTATCGGATGATTTCATTCCCAGTAAGATAATCAACCTTGTATAAACTTTAAATAAGAATGATAAAATTTATCTTTCTACACCATATTTTTTCATTTGATCTTTTATAATTGTTAGGAATCCAATATTATTTTTGTAGTATAACAAATTATCAATCAACGCTTATCACACTACTTTTAAAGAAGCACAGTCAATCACTACAAAAATATCTTTTTTCTCAAATACAGTTTTTAAAGTTTCTTTGTTTGAGCAGTCAATTTGATAATTAACTGGGTTTTTTAAATATTTTTTTAAGTTGGGTTAATAATCTAAGGTTCAGAATCACAAAAATTATAATGAAATAGAATCAGAATTTGATTTTGGAATACTACTGAGTAAAAGATTTTATATATCCTAAGACCCCTGTCAAAAGTATTTTTTTATTCAAGGTCTAATTAAATTATTTGCAACTAATAGTTTGATTAAACTTATTCAAAAATAATCTTATTTTTGAATAAGTTTAATCAAACTATAGGAAGAGATGGATTGGATGGTTATTTATACCAAACCTAGAAATGAAAAAAAAGTTTATAAGCAACTTTCCTTAATGGGATATAAGGCTTACTGCCCTTGTCAAAAAATATTGAAACAATGGTCTGATCGAAAAAAATGGGTAGAGGAGCCAATTTTTAAATCTTATATCTTCATTCAAGCTCCCCAATCAGAAAAAGAAAAAATTGATATTCTTCAATCTCAAGGTGTTGTTCGTTTTCTCTACTGGTTGGGTAATCCCGCGATGGTAAAACAAATTGAAATTGACGCTATTAATTCATTTCTAATGGAGTATGATTCTATTCAGTCTCACACATTTGATTATGGAAGCACTCTCAAGGTCAAAGAAGGGGCTTTGAAAGGCTCTGAAGGCATTGTTGTATACCAAACTAAAAATGAGGTAGTTATGAGGATAAATAGCTTAGGAATGGCACTTTCCGCACAGATATCAAAGTTAAAGGTAGAAGTTCTCAAATTATAGTACTTTTCTTAGGGCAACCAATTGATCTCTGATTTTCTTGAGTTCATTCACAATTTCTATATTTCTAATTGTATCATTTTTATTTTCTCTTAGTTTTTTCTTTGCACCGGCTAGTGTATAGCCTCTTTCCTTTACTAGATGAAAAATTATTTTGAAGTTTTCGATGTCTTTTTTAGTAAAAAAACGATTGCCTTTTTTATTTTTTTTCGGACGAATTATACTGAATTCTTTTTCCCAAAATCTAATTAAGGATTTATTAACATTAAACAAATCAGCAACTTCGCTAATGGAATAATAGACTTTTTTTATCGATTTACTGCTTAATACCATGAAAGGTGTTAGTCAAAAGATTGATTTTCTTGAGAGGATAATTCGAGCATTATATCAAATTCTTCAGCAGTAAGATCATTGAAGTAATAATTTACAGGATTGACTCTTTGCTTATCTTTTAAAACTTCGTAATGAAGATGAGGTGCTGTAGAGGTTCCAGAGTTTCCGATGTATCCAATTAGATCTCCACGGAATACTTTTTGGTTTTGTTTAACAGTAAATTTATTTAAATGAGCATAGAATGTTTCATAGCCGTAACCATGATTAATTCGAAGCTGATTTCCGTAGCCTCGTTTGGATCGCTTAGCTTTGATGACATTTCCATTTCCTGTTGCATAGACAGGGGTGCCTTTTGGAGCTGAGAAATCCATGCCCCAGTGCATTTTCCGTGTCTTATAGATGGGGTGAATACGATAGCCAAATCCAGAAGCCATTCGTTTTAAATTCTTATTTGATACGGGCTGAATGGCCGGAATATGAGAAAGCATTTCGTCTTTGTGTACAACCATTTCAAGAACTTCATCAAAAGATTTCGACTGAACGTAAATGGCTTTTGATAGCTGATCTACTTTTTTATTCAGGTCTATGATTAAATTTGAATGGCTAAAACCTTCATATTTTTTATATCGATTGACTCCTCCATATCCAGCTTTTCTTATACTCGAATCAATTGGATCAGCTTCGAAAATAACTCTGTAAATATTGTCGTCTCGGTCTTGAATTTCGTCTAAGATTACGAAAGAATTTTCAATTTGTTTATCCAGTAATTTATATTGTGCTTCTAGATGAAGAATTTCTCGAAGTAATTCTTTTTCTTTGGGAGAATCAAAAAATGTAAAAAATAAAGCGAGGATGGACATGGCAACGATATTACTACTTACCAAAAAAAGAAGAACATACTTAAAAATTTCAGTTTTTGAGCGTTCGATTTTTTTATAAGCCAATGCTTTTGTATCGTAATAATATTTGACCTTGCCCATGTGCTGAAATTTTGGCTAAATTTGTCTTAAATGTTTACAAACTATCTTGCAATTTAAGAAAATCTTAATTAAGGCTGTAAATAGTTATTTGTGATTCACAATTAAAGTATTTTAAATAAACCCACATGAAGTCTCAGCAAATCAGAAAAAAGTTTTTAGACTTTTTCGAGAACAAAGGTCATTCTTTTGTAAACTCGTCTCCTATTGTTATTAAAAATGACCCTACATTAATGTTTACAAATGCAGGAATGAATCAGTTCAAAGATTTATTTCTAGGTGTCAACGAGGCTAAAAATAAGCGAATAGTTAATAGTCAGAAATGTCTCAGAGTCTCAGGAAAGCATAATGATTTGGAGGAAGTTGGTCACGACACTTATCATCACACTATGTTTGAGATGCTGGGTAATTGGTCTTTCGGAGATTATTTTAAAAAAGAAGCTATTGATTGGGCATGGGAGTTATTGACCAAAGTATACGGTATCGATCCAAATCGACTTTATGTAACTGTATTTGAGGGTGCTAAAGAAGATCGATTAGAAAAAGATTTAGAATCTTTCAACTGTTGGAAATTTCATATTGATGAAGATCGCATTATTGATGGTTGTAAAAAAGATAATTTCTGGGAAATGGGCGAGATAGGGCCATGTGGTCCCTGCTCCGAAATTCATATCGATTTGCGACCGGACAATGAAAGATCTAAAATCGATGCCAGAACCTTAGTCAACCAAAATCACCCTCAAGTTGTTGAAGTTTGGAATTTGGTTTTTATTCAATACAATAGAATGTCTAATGGAGTATTAGAAGTCTTGCCCTTTAAGCATGTAGATACTGGGATGGGTTTGGAGCGACTAGCGATGGCTTTACAAGGAAAACAGTCCAACTATGATACAGATATTTTCACTCCTTTAATTGACCAATTATCTTCTATTACAGGCTTTACTTACGGAGAAGATGAGGAGGTAGATATTGCACTTCGTGTAATATCAGATCATGTTCGGGCTATTGCTTTTGCTATTTCAGATGGGCAATTGCCCTCTAATACAGGGGCTGGATATGTGATTAGACGAATTCTTCGAAGAGCGGTGCGGTATGGCTTTACATTTTTGAATGTAAAACGTCCCTTTATGTACCGTTTAGTCAATGTTTTAGTTAATCAAATGTCCGACTTTTTCCCAGGACTTACAAAACAACAGTCCTTGGTGGAAAGCGTCATACAAGAAGAAGAAAATTCTTTTATGCACACCTTAGAAACTGGTTTAACTAGAATTGAGGAAGTATTAAAATCTTCTTCATCTGAAGTAATGGACGGGGCAAAGGCTTTTGAGTTGTATGATACTTTTGGTTTCCCCATAGATTTAACAGAATTAATTCTATCCGAAAGAGGCATGTCTATTGATATGTCTGGTTTTTCTATTGAAATGGCTAAGCAAAAAAATAGATCTAGAACCTCTTCACATTTAGAAACTGACGATTGGGTAAAATTACTTTCTACCGAGACTAGCTTCATAGGTTTCGATTCGTTGAGTTCAGATATTAAAATTAGTCAGTATAGAAAAGTGAAACAGAAGGGAGAATCTTTTTTTCAATTTGTATTCAATCAGACTCCATTTTATCCAGAGGGTGGAGGACAGATAGGAGATCAAGGTTATATTAATTCTTCCTCTGAATCTATTTTTATTTTTGATACAAAAAAAGAAAATAATCTTATTATACACTTTGCAAAAAAACTTCCTAATAATCCTAAAGCAATTTTTTTTGCGCAGGTAGATTCTGGCAAAAGAAGACAAATTGAAAATAATCACTCTGCTACACATCTCTTGCATGAGGCGCTCAGGAATACCCTAGGAACTCATGTTGAACAGAAAGGGTCCCTAGTCAATGATGAATATCTTCGCTTTGATTTTTCACATTTTTCAAAAATGTCCTTAGTGCAGATTCAGCAGGTAGAAGACGAGATTAATTTAAAAATCCAACAAAATATTTCCTTAGTAGAGAAACGATCTGTATCGATTAGCAATGCAAAAGAAATGGGTGCTATGATGATATTTGGAGAGAAATACGGAGACAAAGTGCGTGTGATTAGCTTTGGGAGTTCGGTAGAACTTTGTGGGGGTTGTCATGTATCGACTACAGGTCAGATTGGTTTTGTAAAAATAAGATTTGAAGCTGGAGTAGCTGCTGGAATAAGAAGAATTGAGGCTATTTCGTCTACTAAGGCCTTTGCTTATTACAGAAATGAAGAACAAATACTTCAACAAGTAAGAGTATTACTTAAGAATGCAAATGACCCTGTTAAAAACCTACGAGGTTTACTTCGTGAAAACGATGTTCTTAGTAAAAATTTAGCTAAATTTTCTCTTGAAAAGGTGAAGCACTTAAAGCAGGAATTAATCCAATCATGCAGAAAAATAGGTGATATCAGTTTTATATCTGCTGAAGTTGACCTAGAACCCTCTGAAATGAAGGATATTTCTTTTGAATGTAAAAGCGAATTAGAAAATTTGGTCATTATTTTAGGTTCAATTAAAGCCGAAAAAGTAAACCTATCAATTGGGATTTCAAAAAATCTTGTCGTTCGAAAGTCATTAAATGCTGGTCAAATTATTAGAGAGATAGCCAAAGAAATTAATGGAGGTGGAGGTGGTCAAGCATTTTTTGCCACCGCGGGAGGGAGCAGACCAGAGGGACTTATTGCTGCTCTGAAAAAAATGGAAACTTTCTGTGAAGATTTAAGTTAATTTTCGTCATTAAATATAGCTATTTATGGTTTGCTTGTCTGATTTTATTATTAGCGTATTTTTTGTGACACAAAAAAAGTTACCATTTTAGTTAAATTTTACACATAATAATGGTGATAACAACCACGCCAAATTTCTCTTTAAGCTTAGAATTAATTTTTGATTTTTAAAAATTAATACTAAAAAATATCATCAATTATTTTAGGGGCGACAAAGTTAGGAAGAGTCACTTTTAATAGAGGTTCTACTTTCATTGCCCTTTTGATTGCGAAAACAGCCTCTTTGTTTCTGGCCCAGCTTCTTCTTGAAATACCATTGTTCACATCCCAAAAAAGCATAGAATGAAGTTTTTTATTGGCTTCTTCTGAGCCGTCAATTAACATTCCAAATCCACCATTAATTACTTCACCCCATCCAACTCCACCTCCATTGTGAATAGATACCCAAGTGGCTCCTCTAAAACTGTCCCCAATGACATTTTGAATAGCCATATCAGCGGTAAATTCTGATCCGTCATAAATATTCGAGGTTTCTCTATAAGGAGAATCTGTTCCTGAGACATCATGGTGATCTCTTCCCAAAATTATAGGCCCAATTTCGCCTTTGGAAATTGCTCGGTTAAATGCAGCTGCAATCTTCACTCTTCCTTCGGAATCCGCATAAAGAATTCTGGATTGTGAGCCCACCACTAATTTATTTTCTTTTGCCCCTTTTATCCATTGGATATTGTCTAACATTTGTCCTTGAATTTCTTTGGGAGACTTTGCTCTAATTTCTTCTAGTATATCACAAGCAATCTGGTCTGTTTTATCTAGGTCTTTTTCTTTTCCTGAAGCACATACCCATCTAAAAGGACCAAATCCATAATCAAAGCACATGGGTCCCATTATATCCTGAACATAAGACGGATATCGGAATTTAGTTCCATCATTTGACATAATTGATGCATTGGCTCGAGAAGCTTCCAACAAAAAAGCATTTCCATAATCGAAGAAATAAGTCCCTTGTGAAGTATGTTTATTTACAGAATTTACGTGCCTTCGAAGAGTTTCTTGTATTTTTATTTTAAATTTTTCGGAATCATTTACCATCATTTTATTTGCATTCTCATATGACATTCCTGATGGATAATATCCTCCAGCCCAGGGGTTATGAAGTGAGGTTTGGTCAGAACCTAAATCAATAAATATGTTTTCGTGATCAAACTTTTCCCATACATCTACAATATTTCCTTGATAAGCAATAGACACTACTTCTTTTGTCCTCTTTGCTTTTCTTATTCTCTGGCAAAGTAGATTAAGATCAGAAATGACCTCATCAACCCAGCCTTGTGAATGTCGGGTGTTTATCACTTTTGGATTTATCTCAGCTGTGACCGAAATACATCTTGCAATATTTGCAGCTTTGGGCTGTGCTCCACTCATTCCGCCAAGTCCAGATGTCAAAAATAATTTTCCTTCTAGACCTTCTCCATTTTTAGATATTTTTCTACCGGCATTAAGAAGAGTTATGGTTGTTCCATGAACGATTCCTTGGGGTCCGATATACATATAAGAACCAGCAGTCATTTGTCCATATTGACTTACACCTAATGCGTTAAACTTTTCTAAATCATTTGGTTTTGAATAATTAGGAATGACCATGCCGTTTGTCACAATGACTCTAGGTGCATTTTTATGAGAGGGGTAAAGACCCATAGGATGACCAGAGTACATTGTTAGGGTTTGTTCATCGGTCATTTCAGATAAATATCTCATGCATAGCCTGTATTGAGCCCAATTTTGAAATACGGCTCCATTTCCACCGTATGTAATCAATTCGTCAGGATGCTGAGCCACTGACGCATCTAAATTATTTTGAATCATCAACATAATCGCTTTTGCTTGCATAGATTTACCAGGATATTGATTTATATTTCTGGCATAAATGCTATGTTTTGGTTTGAATCGTAACATATAAATACGACCAAATTGACGCAATTCTTCTGCAAACTCATGAGCAAGAACATGATGGAATTTGGCTGGAAAGTAACGTAAAGCATTTTTTAATGCCAACATTTTTTCTTGGGTATTGAGAATATCTTTACGCTTAGGCGCGTGATTTGATAATGAATTATACTCGGCCTTGTTAGGTAATATACATGGTATACCTTCGCGGATTTCATTTTGAAATTCTTCCAAATTTATCATTATTCTTGTTCTTTTTTTGTTAGGATATTATTTTTGTTAAAACCGTAAGGGCAATGCTTGCAAATATTTTTACAGCAGTATCCTCGCTTTAAATGATACTTTTCCGTAAAGATAATATACCCTTCTCCAGAGGTGTAATAGTCTTCTGGTGATAAATTGCTTTGATTAGAAAAAGAGTCAGATTTCATAGATTGTAAATTTACAATTTTCCAATGTATATTTGTCTAGTGAATAAACCTGTTAATTCTGCTGTTCAAGAAATATCTGACGCCATGCTTCAAAAGAAGCGACTTCGGGTTTTTGTGATGAGGGAAGATCTTCTTCATGACACAATTTCTGGGAATAAATGGCGAAAACTAAAGTATAATATTGCTCATGCCAAGACAAAATCCTATGATACTCTGGTTACCTTTGGAGGTGCCTATTCGAATCATATCGCTGCCACTGCGGCCGCAGGAAGCGAATTCGGCTTCTCTACTTTTGGTTTTATTCGAGGCGAGTCACACCAGCCATTAAATCCTACGCTAGATTTCGCTTCAAGGTGTGGGATGGAACTTCGTTATGTCAGTAGGGTAGATTACAAAAATAAAAACACTCCCAAATTTCAAGAAGAACATTTTAAGGAACTCAAGAATTTTTATCTCATACCAGAAGGAGGGACTAATTCACTAGCAGTCAAAGGCTGTTCAGAAATTCTAACGGATTGCACTATTGATTTTGATATCGTTTGTTGTGCTTGTGGAACAGGAGGAACTCTTTCCGGTCTAATTCATAGTCTTAAACTCCATCAACATGCCATTGGTTTTCCTGTGTTAAAAGGAGCTTCTTTTTTGAATAACTATATTGATTCTCAAGTTTCCCAGTCTAACTGGAGTTTAATTGAAGACTATCATTTTGGGGGATATGCCAAAGTTGACTCTGCCTTAGTTGATTTTGTGAATAATTTTAAAAGAAAACATCGTATTGCCTTAGATCCGATCTATACAGGAAAGATGATGTTTGGTCTCTGGGACTTAATTAAAAAAGACTATTTTCGTGAAGACAGTAAAATTATTGCCATACATACTGGTGGGATACAAGGAATAAAAGGAATGAATGAGCGGCTAAAAAATAAAGACTTACAATTTTTATGAGAAACATAGTTTACCTGTATTTTATCATCACAAGTTGTAGATTGTTTGCACAAGATTTCACTTATGAAACCTATGTTCAGAAGTACTACAAATTAGCTCTTGAAGAAATGCATGTATTTGGAATTCCAGCAAGTATTACTCTAGCTCAAGGAATTTTAGAATCGGGTATTGGAGCCTCAGAATTAGCCCTGAAGTCCAATAATCACTTTGGGATAAAATGCCACAAGAATTGGAATGGAAAGAAAGTTTATCATGATGATGACGAAGCGCAAGAATGTTTTCGAAAGTATAGAAAAGTTTCAGATTCATACAGGGACCACTCAGAATTTTTAAAAAATAGAGAACGATATGCCTTTTTATTTGATTTGAAAACATCGGATTATAAATCTTGGGCATTAGGTTTGAAAAAAGCAGGTTATGCTACTCTTCCAACTTATGCAGATAAGTTGATTAAATTGATTGAAAATCTCAACTTATCTGTCTATGATAATGCATCAAAGTCAGGCCAGAGAAAGCTGAAAAAGCCTCCTCGAAGTCGAAGGAAAAAAATTTATAAGAGCGATAATGGTTTAAAATATATTTTAGCAAACCATAATGATACGTATGATCGAATTGCAAACAATCAAAATATGTGGATGTGGGAATTGCTCAATTTCAATGATAGGAATTTAGATGTAGAATTGGTTTTTGGTGAGCGTGTTTATTTAGAGAAAAAAAAGCGCAAGGGCAATATTCAGATACATTTTGCTAAAAAAGGAGAAACATTTTATAGCATATCTCAATTATACGGTCTTCAACTTTCAGTACTCCGTAATAAAAATAGATGTATATTTCCTTGTGAAATACAAGAGGGAATGGAAGTTTTTCTTAGAAAAAGAAAGCCAAAATATTAGTCGACGGCATAGTTAAATATAGTTCCGGTTTCTCCCGAAGTAATGAGATTGAGTTCACCGTCATTATTCAAGTCCTGTAAGACTCCAGTGGTTTTACCATAAAGCGGAAAGCCATCTATTATTTCATTTGTGTCTCTAAAAAGATAGGTTTTAGATCCTTTTTTATCTGTAACGCTTAGGTAAAAACGATCAGAGAATTCAAATATTTTAGCTGGAAGGAGTTCTGCTTCATCAAATGAGTACATTAGGTTAATTTTGGGTCCGTTCACATTCAAGACATCTCCTTTGGTTCGAATATTATGCCCTTTAGAGAATTCGTATTGAGTATTTTTTTCAAATGAAAATTGTAGACTATTATCTATGCTTCCGTCAAAAAGAATATTTTTCTGAGCACCATTTTTATCAATTGTAACCATCATGGAAGTCTCTTTTGTTTTTCCTTGAATGACTTGGATTGTATTCTGAGAGAATTCAATTTTTTCTGATATTTGAATACGAGATTCTCCCTTCCTATTAAGTATATGGAGAGTGCCGTTTTCTTCCGCCATAATTATGTAGTCTCTTCCACCAATGACATAGTGTTCTGCGGGATGAATTGCTGGACTCAATGTGCGAGATAATTTCCACCCTTTAATCTTTTCTCCGAATTTATTATACATAAAATACTTCTTTCCTGAAGAGACTAGTATTCGGTAGTTTTTATTTTTTTCGTAGTCAAATAGAGAAATTGGAAGCTTGGTGGGTTCTTCCAACATAATTGGAAAGTTAAGGACATCGCGTCCATTTCGATCCACAAGAAAGACTTTATTAGTTGTATTAAAGATCATTTGGAACTTCTTGTTTTTATATAAATCAATTTGTTTTATTTCGCCCAGAATACCTTCTTCAAGTTTTCTTTTCCATATAATTTCTCCTTGAGAAGAAATCAGATAAAGATTCAGAAGTTCATCTTGCAAAGCAAGCTCCCATTTTTTTGTATAGTGATTTCTGACTAAGTTGATTTCAGAGCGAAGAGGCGCATCTAATTGAACTGTCCAAATATTTTTTGTTTCCTCTTTTTCTGCAGAATTAAAGTGAAGATAAGCACTCGAATAGCAGTCTTTAGTACTTAAGTTGAATTGAAGTGCAAAGGCACTAATGGGTTTTAAGGCTTCTATGTTCTGATTAACGAACTCAGCAGCATGTCCATTTAAATGTCTTGTGGCCCATTTTAATCCCTCAATATTCTGAATATAGTAGGTGAGGTTTGCCTTATTTTCTATCTCATTCATACAATTTTGAAAATCAATAGAATAGCTTAATGAATTTTCTGACTTAAAGTCATTAATTAGATTTTTAAGCATTCCTTGGTCTGCACATAGAATCAGTTGTTCTTTAAGAACACAAGCGAATTTTAAGTCACTAGTGTTTGTGTAGTTACCTATGTATGCAAAATATTTTAAGGCTTCCCATTTAAAAATAGGTTCCGAACGGTATTCAAAAACAGAATCGGCATAGGAAGCTAAGTATTCTTCTACCAAGCTACTCTGCTTAAGATCTAGAGTAATTCCAGGACTTGTTTTATTTCCATTTTCTGAGATGAAATAGCAGAATTCACTGTCTATCCAATTGATGAATTCTTTTTGTATACTTGAATCTAATCCCTTTAAATGTAACTCATATTTTTTCTTTTGGTGAAGTAATTCCAATGCCCTTATTTTTTTTCTTTGGTATTGCTCGAAGTTTTCAAAAGACCAACTACAAAAAAAGGCTGTGTTTTTTGGGAGTACTTCTGGCGCTTTCAGATTTTGTCCCTCATTCCCCTTAAAAAATTGGAGTTCTTGAGCGAGCGAGTCATGGCTTATAGCCAATCCACTAAATAAAACCCCTTCATTTGTCGGTTCTATATCCCATTGAATCCAACTTGCATGACCGCTTAGCAGAGATGGTTTTTGTAAAAATGTAGTGCTAATTTTATCGAAATTTTTACATTTTAAGTATAGGTTGAAATCTTCTTTTTTATTTGAGCTCTGATACAATTCTTGAAATGGTGCATCTCTGTTTAAATTATTTTTTGTCTTTAATTGTCGAATAGCATCTTCAATCAGAACTTTAGCAGGGCTTAGTATCAAAAGTCCATTATGAATGGTATAAAAAAATAGTTTCTTTTCTATCAGTACCTCTAAAACTATCGCTTTGCTGTATGGATGAGATTTTATACTACCAAAGCTATTTAGCCCCATTTCAAGAATTTTTAATTTTTGTTCTTGATTTTTTGTATCAGTCATGGCCATCCAGTTAAAAGAAAGAGAGCCTGTAGAATGAATAGATATAAATACAGGATTAATACTTGAAAGATCAGACACAAATGGAGAGAGGGTAGAGTCAATACTTAAAATAATCTTCTGAGAATCACCCATGAATGATTCTTTGGCTAAAAGATTCCAGAGATTATTTTTTGAGATTTTTTTTAGGCTTTGAGCCAGATTTTTTGTTTCAATAATCATTGCTGCATCAATTGGGATGGCTTCCAAAGCAGTATTTTTTTTAGAGTTTTCTTTTTGACAAGCTGAAAAAGTGCTAAGAATTGTTACCAAGCAAAGGATTCGGTACATAGAGTCATTTTAGTTTAATCACAAATAAATATTCTAGTTTTTTGTCTTTCTTCCAAAAAATTAGTTTCTAATTTAAATCATTCAAATTTAAATAGTTAGATTTTTTGTCGGATATTTAAATTTTTAATTTGAGTTGTTCTGGCAAGAGCCTGAAGCTAAGCCTATGGTGTAGGTTGTTTCCAAACTCTCGGATTGCAGCTCGGTGAGCTTTTGTAGGATACCCTTTGTTTTTTCCCCAATAGTATTTAGGGAATTGTGAATCTAAATCTATCATTAGTCCATCGCGAAAAGTCTTTGCCAAGATTGATGCTGCAGCAATATTGAGGTATTTACTATCTCCTTTAATAATACAATGGTGCTCCTTATCTTTATATGTATGGAATCGGTTGCCATCGACCAAAACACTATCAAATGAAATTTTAATCTGGTCTAAGGCTTTGTGCATTGCCAGAATAGATGCATTTAAAACATTGATTTTGTCAATTTCATGAGAAGATACAATACCTATAGAATAGGCCAAAGCTTTTTTTCGAATGAGTCTATTGAGAAACTCTCTATTTTTTTTGCTGACTTGTTTGGAGTCATTGAGCAAGATATGAGAAAAGTTTCTTGGTAATATTACCGCTGCAGCTACCACTGGTCCTGCAATTGATCCCCGTCCCGCTTCATCACAGCCGACTTCAATATGCCTTTTATTTAAACCATGTAAAAGCATTATTTTTTTATTTTTTCAATGGACTTCCATAGTGCATTTGCTGTAGAATTCCAGCCAAACTTTTCTGCTCTAATTTGTCCCTTGGCAGAAAGTAGAGTCCTCAAATTGGTGTCCTGATCGAGTCGATACATTGCATTAGAAATTTCTTCTATTTTCAAAGGATTAACCAGTAGAGCTGCATCCCCCGAAACTTCAGGCATGGATGAACAATTGGATGTAATGACTGGACAAGCGCACTTCATGGCTTCAAGAATAGGGATTCCGAAGCCTTCAAAGTAAGGCACAAAACACAGTGCTAATGCAGAGGCATATAAGTTGTTAAGCTCCAACTGATTTTTTCGGCCCAAAAATATAATATCTTGTTTATGAAATGTGTTTTCAAAAGATTTTTGAAGAGCCTGGTTCCACCACATTTTGCTACCCACTATAAGTAGTTTATTGGATGATTTTGATTTTTTTTTGAAAGCATCAAATGCTTTCAATAGTCTAGTGATATTTTTTCTGGGATGAATCGCACCCACAAACAAGAAGTAATCTACTCCTTGGCTATACATTTTTTTGACTTTAATTTGTTCGCTTAATCCGATCGGATGAAATTTTGAACTGACTCCATTTAAGCAAACATCAATTTTTGAGGCGTCAATCTTGTATTTGCTACAAATGTCTTTTTTAGAATACTCAGATACTGTTGCAATTTGATTCGCTCTTTGGGCATATTTTTTAAAGAAGAAGCGATAAAATAGCCGATGCGAAAATTTTAAATCTTTAGGGTAATGTTCAAAGTTCAAGTCGTGAATTACAGCTAAAGAGGGGATTAGACTTCTTAGAGAAAGGAAACCATCGGGAGAAAGAAAGACATCTGCATCAATTTCTTTGAGGATTTTTGGAATTCGTAGTTCGAACCAAATATACCACAAGAGTGGGTGTCGAGTGGGGGGAGATACGACTATGGGATGTACATTATCTTCGAAAATAAAATCTGATGAAAATGGTCTGTCAAATAAGAAAAAAAAATCATGCTTAGGCTGTGCTTTTGTAATTCTCGAGAGGGTTTCAAATGAAAACCACCCAATACCTTCAAGTTTGTCTTTTAATAATAGTCTTGTATTCACTGCAATTCTCATCTTAGCGAAGATAAGATTTTTGAAGTAAATTTTATTGAATGATAAAAACTTATTATTTAGGAAAAAGAGAAATTTAATAACACATTTGTATTTGTATAATGGGGAGTTTTTTTCTGTCTTTTATGAATAAAATGATTCTTTTTTCGTTATAAAATTGATTATTGCTTAGAAACTGTGAAAAAATATTTCAATCAAATTCTTTCTAATATTCGTTTGGATTTAAATCTAAATGAGTTGATACGTGGAACTGCTCTTGTATTTATATTCAGACTTCTAGGGGTATTCTCAGGTTATATGTTGAGCTATATTATTACCAAGTATTTTGGAGACGAAGTTTTGGGGATCTATTCTATTTGTTTTACTCTTCTTAGTTTGGCAGTAGTATTTTCAAGAATGGGCCTTGATGAGGCCCTTGTAAAAGTAGTTTCCCAACTAAATTTTCAAAACAAATCTGGCCAAGCCAGAGCTGCATATTTAAATAGTTCAGTTCTAGTCTTTTTTTTGAGTCTTCTTGTGGCTATTATCTTTTATGAGTCTTCTCACTTTTTTGCCCAATGGTTTGGTAATATTTTGTTGGAAGAGCCTATAAAGATTGTCGCTTTTGCTATTGTTCCCTTTGCATTAATTAAACTAAATGCAGAAATGTTGCGAGGAATGAAGAAATTGAAAGCATATTCTTATCTACAGACCGGTTCTTTGTTTTTAGTCATGTGTCTTTTTATTGTTGCGGGTATACCTTTTTTTAAGTTTAAAATTGACATTCCATTTTATGCATTGCTATTTTCCTGTTTCATCATTTGTCTTTTATCATATTTTCTTGTCCAAAAGCATTCTAGAGTTGCTATAAAGAGCCAAGAGAGTTTAGGTCGCTTGCTAAAGATTTCCCTCCCGATGATGTTAACTAGTTCCATGTTTTTAGTTCTAAGTTGGACTGATAATATTCTTTTGGGTAGGTTTTTGAGCGAAGATCAGGTGGGGATATATTTTGTCGCATTCAAGTTGGCATTAATTATTTCTTTGAGCTTGTTTGCTGTAAATTCTGCGGTTGCACCAAAGTTCTCTGAACTGTCTTCCATAAATGAAGGAAGCAGCTTACGAAGGCTGGCTAGACAATCAGTAAAGTTAAATTTAGCGACCTCCTTACCCATATTCATTGCACTTATTCTGTCTACAGAGTATTTGCTTTCTCTTTATGGAAATTCATTTCTTTTAGCAAAAAGGTGTGTTTACATTTTGGCTGTTGGGCAGTTATATAATTCCCTATCGGGTTCGGTACTAAATTTTTTGAATATGACAGGTTTCGAAAAATTGGTTAGTAAAATTATTTTTTCTGCGGCTTTATTAAATATTGTTTTAAACTACTTTTTGATTCCCCAATTTGATCAAACAGAAGGATGGACAGGTATTGAGGGAGCCGCTATTGCGAGTACAATAAGTGTGATTTATTGGAATTCTTTGGGGCTTTATTTTGTGTATAAACACCATGGAATATTCATGTTTCCCCATCGATTATTATTTAAAAAAAGCAAATGAACCTAGAAATTAGATTTATTGGTGTGGGTGCAGTAAAGAGCGGTTCTTCATGGATGGCTTCTCTTTTAGGTCAACATCCTGAGGTCTGTATGTCCTTTCGAAAAGAAGTCTCTTATTTCAATCGGTTAAATCTGAATGGAACTAGTAATCCTTCGTCTTACTATGATTTTAGCTACTATGAAAAATTTTGGCCCAAAAATAATAAAATTAAGGGCGAAGTATCTCCACAATATCTTTTCGATAAGCATGCTCCTTCATCTATAAAAAAGATTTTTCCAGATACTCATATTTTAATCATGTTGAGAAATCCCAAAGAAGTCGTTTATTCTCATTTTCTATACGAGAAATTATTTAATCGCTCTATTGAATCTAAGCTTTCCCTTGAGAAGGCTATTCAAACGAATTCTTATTTATTAGAAACAGCATCTTTTTCGAGCCAAGTTGAACGATATTTGAAGGAGTTTGGAAGTGATAAAGTGCATGTTTACATATTAGAGGAAGCTCTTAAAGATCCATCTGTGTTTTCTAAAAAGCTATATTCAGACATTAGGTTAATCAATGTAGATTTCAAACCGAGTTATAATTCCGTGAATCAGAGTAAAAAAGTTCGATCGAATTTAATTCATTCTCTTTTAGTTTTCCTTTCGCGGCTAAAAAAATATATTGAAGGTTCTAGATGGAATTCTTTGTTTGATAATATCAAACAAACCAGAATTTATATCAGTTTGGTTCAGTCTAGAAATAGTGTGTTGGATAAAAATGTCACTTTAGTCAAAAAACCCAAAATGTCTCTAAAGGATAATAAGTATCTAGAATCTTATTTTAAAAATGATATTGAGGTTCTCGAAGGACTGTTGGATAGAGATTTATCTGTATGGAAAGCAAGCGATTAATTGTATATTTGAAAAATAAATCAACCACCCATGAATGAAAAATCTCTCTCTAGTTCTGATAATCTTATTCTAGATTTGTACAAATGGCGAAAACCCTTGGTTGTGGTAACTTTAATTGCTTGTCTGTTGGCTGCTGTTGTGTCTTCATCTATATTTGTTACTCCAAAGTTTAAATCTACCTCAATCATTTTTCCAACCACAACCAATTCAATTTCTCAAGCTCTTTTGGTTGAACATAATCCCTACCGGAAGGATGTTTTGGAATTTGGAGAGGAGTTAGAGGCCGAGCGTTTGCTACAGATTTTAACTTCCGATGAAATGCAAAATAGAATTGTGGAGGAGTTTTCCCTATTTGGACATTATGAAATTGATCCTAATTCAACCCATGCTCAAACCTGGATCGGCTTGGCATTTAAAGAACATTTTTCTTTTAAAAGAACTGAATTAATGTCAATTAAAATTGAGGTATTAGATAAGAATCCTCAGATGGCTGCCGATATGTCGAATCGAATCGTTGACCTGATTGATACAGTAATGGCAAGAGTAAAGAAAGAGCGAGCAGAGCAAGCTGTAGTGATTTTAGAGCAAAGAGACGCTAGCTTGTCTTCACGTTTATTTATGATATATGATTCTTTAGAAGTCCTGCGTTCTTTTGGAGTTTTAGATGTATCTGTTCAAGCTGAACGTTTGACCGAGTATTATGCGAAAGCTATTTCGAGCGGAAACAGCATGGGCGCCAAGGCATTGAAGAAGGAGTTTAATACATTAGCCAAGCACGGTGGAGCCTATTTTAGACTCTTTGAGCAATTGGAATTGGTTCAAGAACAATTGGAAATTATTCGATTGGAAAAAGAAAATATTCGAATGGAACTCGATGCGAATCTTACTCATAGATTTGTTATCAATAGGGCTTTCCCTGCAGACAAAAAGTCTTATCCGATACGCTGGCTCATCGTTTTGATGTCTGGAATTTCTTCCTTTTTTTTCACTTTGGTGCTTTTGTATCTTCAACAGTCCCTTTTATTAAAAGATCTTGACTAATAAGCAACTTGGATATATTATTTCGTGTCTGCTTGTCCTATTTGTTGCTGGCAACTCCTATATGATTGCCGTGGAAAAATATTGGATTCTGCTTATTCCTTTTGCACTAGCTATAATTATTTTAGCGATTCTTCGAATAGATTATCTTTTGGCATTAGTTGCCTTTCTTACCCCATTATCAACCACCCTCGGAGAGTTGGGAATATATAGTCCCATCGGAGTTGAAATGTCTCTGCCTACCGAACCTCTACTTTTTGGTTTAATGATTATCGCTTGGATAAAGATGTTCAGTGATTCAAATCTTTTTAGAGGCTTATATTCACATCCAATTTCTTGGTGTATTGCTATCTATATTTTCTGGATGTTTTTCACATCAATAAGTAGTTCTATCCCTTTGGTATCTCTAAAGGTCTTAGTCACTCGATTGTGGTTTATAAGTAGTTTCTATGTGCTTGCCTATTCTTGGTTCCAACAAAGAGAGAAGATACATGTCTTTGTGTCGTGCTATCTTTTTGGATTGTCTATTGTCGCTTTTTATACCTTAATTCAACATGCTTTGTTAGGTTTTGAACACGATGCTGCACATTGGGTCATGTCTCCTTTTTATAAGGATCATACATCTTATGGTATGTCTTTGGCTCTGCTTATACCATTTGCAATTTATTTATATCGTTTCGGAGAAACATTCAATAAAAAGTTAGTATATGGATTTTGTTTATTAGTGATTTTATCTGCTATTATTTTTTCCTATACGCGTGCGGCTTGGCTTAGTCTAATAGCTGCTGCATGTGTTTATGTAGTGATGAAACTCAGAATTAGATTTTCAGTTTTATTTAGCTCTGGTATATTATTAGTATCATTTTTATTTGTTTTTCAGACAGAAATATTAATCGCTTTGGAAAAGAATAGTCAAGATTCTTCAGATAGCTTTACAGAGCACATTGAATCGATGTCTAATGTGAGTACTGATGCTTCAAATTTAGAAAGGATTAATAGATGGAAGTCTGCTATTCGTCTTTTCAGAGAAAGACCCCATTTAGGTTGGGGGGCAGGTACATTTCAATTTAATTATGCTCCCTATCAAAATTATTACGACAAAACCATTATCAGCACAAATTCGGGTAACAAGGGTAATGCACACTCTGAATATTTGAGCATTCTCGCTGAAACCGGTTGGCCCGGACTTTTTATATTTATTGTTTTTTTGGTGGTTATTTTTTCAAAATCTATTCTTCTTTATGGGAAGCTCAATGATAAGAAAGACAAAGCTTTGGTGATGGCTTGCATTTTATCTTTAGTCACATATTTTACACATGCAGTTCTAAATAATTTTTTGGATATGGATAAGGCTTCCGTCCCATTGTGGGCCTTTATTTCGATTATCGTTATGATGGATGTTAATGAAAGTTCAATTGTGGAAAGTTGAAAAAGAGATCTGTAGACTTCTTTTTTGGAAAAAGTTATAAAGTTTTATTCTTTAACTCTTTCTTGATAAGCGCCCTTCACTGTATCAATTTTAATTTTATCTCCTTCATTGATGAATAAGGGAACATTTACACTAGCTCCCGTCTCAACCGTAGCAGGTTTTGTCGCATTAGTGGCAGTATTTCCTTTCTCTCCTGGTTCAGTGTAAGTAATTTCTAAGACTACTGAGGATGGAACATCACAGGTAAGAGGGTTTTCTTCGTCAGCATCAAAAACGACCTCAACAATTTGTCCTTCTTTCATGAAAGTGTGTCCGCCAACCATTATTTTTTCTAAATAAATTTGTTCGAAGGTTTCTGTATTCATAAAATGAAAGCCTTGGTCTTCAGGATACAAATATTGATATTTTCTAGTCTCAACTCTTACAACTTCAATTTTTGATCCTGAAGGAAATGTGTTGTCTAAGACTTTTCCACTGGTTAAACTTTTTAGTTTAGTTCGAACAAATGCAGGTCCTTTTCCAGGTTTAACATGAAGAAATTCGATGATTTTAAATAGGTCATGATTATGCTTAATGCACAATCCATTTTTGATCTCAGAAGTACTTGCCATAATTCAAATATTTGTCCAAAGTTATTGTTTTTTTGTGATTTTATTTGAAGAGATATTTTCCATTTTTAACTTATTTTTACAAAAGAAGAATTCTGCTTCTATATTATTAGAACAAACAATGATTAACTTGCCATGTAAATACTTTAAAGCCAATTTTTTGTACCATTGAATACCTTTTTCATCTAGGTTAGAACATGGTTCATCAAGCAGTACAACAGAAGCCTCTGTGAGTAAGGCAAGTGCAAGTTTCAATCTCTGCTTCATGCCAGATGAAAAGTTTTTTATTTGTTTGTTTCTAGAATCTTCTAAATATGCGATTTTGATTAAATCATCTTTTGTTAAAGATTCTTGCAACTGTTTGAATTTAATATAAAAATCTACAAATTCGTCAAGAAACATTTCCTCTATAAGCTCAAAGTAAGGCGCAGCATATACTATGTGTTCATGCCAGTTCTCTGCAATAATATTTTTGTTTTTTATTTTAAGGGTTGTCTTTCCAACGCTCGCACTAAGATGTCCTGAAATAATCTGAAGTAGAGTTGATTTTCCAGATCCGTTTGCTCCAATAATAACATAAGATCCAGGTAGGCGGAAGTCTAAATGAATGTTTTTAAAGAGCCAGTTTTTTTGAAACTTCTTTCCTATGTTTGAAATGCACAATGACACTTATTTCGATATTTGTTTTTTGACAATCCCACGGTCTGACTGTTCAATGAAATCGATAATTAGATCTCTTTCATCACTAGTGTTGAATTCTGATTTTATAATTTTCAAAGCCTGTGTGATATTATTATTATTTTGAAATACTTGACGATAAATTTCTTGTATTTCAGTGATTTTTTTAGGACTAAATTTACGTCTACGAAGACCCAAAGCATTAATTCCAACAAATCTAAGAGGTTCTTTTGCCACTTTCACATACGGAGGTACATCTTTTCTGACTAATGATCCTCCAGAAATCATTGCATGTTCACCTATGGAAACAAATTGATGAATAGCAGATAACCCCCCTAAAATTGCGTAATTTCCAATTAAAACGTGTCCTCCAAGAGCTACATTATTGACTATAATACAATTGTTTCCAACACGGCAATCGTGAGCAATGTGAGCATAAGCCATAATGAGACAATCGTTTCCTATCATTGTTTTTCCGGAAGCTTTAGTACCCCGATTTATAGTCACACACTCTCTGATGGTTGTGTTATCTCCAATTATGACTAAACTGTCTTCTCCTTCGAATTTCAAGTCTTGAGGAATGGCAGAAATAACTGCTCCGGGAAATATTCTACAATTTTCACCAATGCGAGCTCCTTCCATAATGGTGACATTAGAACCGATCCATGTTCCAAGTCCGATTTCAACATTTTTATGTATACTAGTAAAGGGATCAATATTGACATTTTCTGCAATTTTTGCTGAAGCATCAATATGAGTCAGAGGATGTATCATTTTTTAGTTTTTGATAGTAGTTTTTTTCACAATTTTCGCCATCATTTCGCCCTCCATAACTAAGATTTCTCCCACGTATGTTCTGCCATACATATGACAAATACCCCTTCTTATGGGTGAAATCAGATTAAGTTCAAATATTAGCGTATCGCCTGGTACTACCTTGTGTTTGAATTTAACCTTATCAATTTTCATAAAATAAGTGAGGTAATTCTCTGGATCTGGTACAGAGCTTAAAACCAATATTCCTCCAGCCTGTGCCATGGCTTCAATTTGAAGAACACCAGGCATCACTGGTGACCCAGGGAAATGACCATTGAAGAATGACTCATTCATAGTAGTATTTTTTAAGCCTACTACTCGATTTTCAGACAGCTCTAGTATTTTATCAATAAGAAGAAATGGAGGTCTGTGAGGAAGTAGAGTCATAATTTGTTCGATATTCATCACAGGAACATCATTAGGTTTTTGTTTTGGGGCCATTTGTATTTGATTTTGTATTTGATCTTTTATCATCTTTGCAAATTCAGTGTTAGGCCTATGCCCTGGTTTATGTGCGATCACTCTCCCTTTAATTGGTCTTCCAATTAGAGTCAAATCACCCAAGACATCTAATAGTTTGTGTCGAGCGGCTTCATTTGGGTATCTCAGTGCTATGTTATTCAAGTGTCCTTTCTTGGACTTTGCTATTGATTTTTTGTTAAATATTTTCGAAAGTCTAATTAACTCATTCGAGCTTATGTCTGCATTCACATAAACAATAGCATTACCTAAATCTCCTCCTTTGATGTGTCCATTTTTTAATAGTACTTCTAGTTCATTAAGAAAACAAAAAGTTCGAGCATCTGCAAATTCTGTTTCAAAAAGTTCAATGCGAGAAAGTTCAGCTTTCTGTTTCCCTAGAACAGTTAATCCATAATCTACAGTTACCGATATGCTATAGTTCTCAGCTGGAATAATTTTTAGTGAAGCTCCTGTTTTTTGATCTACATAACTAATTTCTTCTTTTACCACAAAATAATTTTTTATTGCATTTTGTTTATGTAGTATGGCTGACTTCAAACAATGAATAAATTGAATGGCGCTGCCGTCCATGATAGGAGGTTCTTCGGCGTCTATTTCAATGAGAATATTATCAATTTCAAGCCCTGTAATAGCTGCAAGTACATGCTCTATGGTTTGGAGTTTAACCTCTCCTTTTTCTATTGTTGTACTCCTGTCTGTGAATGTGACATAATCGATATTTGCCTCTAATATTGGCTCTCCTAGGAGATCAATTCGTTTGAATGAAATACCATGATTAATTGGAGCAGGTTTAAATGTCATAGAGACTTCTGTGCCCGTGTGTAGTCCAAAACCTTTAATTTTGGCTTCATTTTTTATTGTGAATTGATGACTCATTTGAACTAGCTAAGTTTTTTTTCTAAATCAATTATTCTCTTATTTAAATCAGGGAGTTGTCGAAAATAAACATAAGACCGCTGAAATTTTTTAATATCAAAAGCTAAATTACCTTGAAGAATTCTACCTTTTTGTGTTATGCTTTTTGAAATTCCTGATTTCCCAGCAATTTTAACATTGTCAGCGATGCTAAGATGACCTGCAATAGCAACATGGCCACCAATCATACAATTTCTCCCAACTTTACTAGAACCTGCAATAGCAGTTTGAGAGGCTATGACAGTATTTTCACCTATTTCAACATTGTGTGCAATTTGAATCAAATTATCTAATTTGACTCCCGCGTGAATTATAGTAGACCCCATAGTTGCTCTATCAATACATGTGTTCGCTCCGATTTCAACTTCTGGATGAATGACAACATTACCAATTTGAGGTATCTTATCGAATGTTTTTTCATTATTGGGTGCAAAACCAAAACCATCTGAGCCGATAACAACTCCAGCATGGATGATGCAGTTTTTTTCTATTTGGCAGTCATAGTATATTTTTACTCCAGAATACAGGGTGCAGCCGTCGTTAATTTTCACATTATCACCAATGTAACAGTGAGGATATATCCTAACGTTATTGCCCAAGGAGACGTTTTTTCCAATGTAAGCAAAGGCCCCTATGAAGACATTTTTAGGTATTATTGCGGTTTTATCGATATGAGAAAGAGATTCAATTCTAAAGTCTTGTTCACGTAAACCTTCAATAATTTGGAGCAATTTAGCAAAAGAATTGTAGGGATTGTCAACCCGAATGAGGGTAGCTTGAACTTCTTTTTCTAGAACAAAATGTTTGTTTATTATGATCGCCGAAGCATCAGTTGTGTATATGTGTTCTTTATATCTAGAATTAGATAAAAAACATAATCCATTTTTAGACCCTTCTTCGATTTTAGTTACTTTATTAAGTATTACATCGGGATTGCCTTCGACAACACCATTAAGCATTTGAGATATTTTTTTAGCAGTAAATTTCATACGGGCTAAAATACAATTTTTTCTATACGGAACAATCCTTTGGGTAGCATAGAGAATGTTTAGTAATAGTTCGAGCTAAGACGGAAATATTGAGTTGGTCGGCCGCTTTTGCAATGTCAGTTATCGTCCCATCTTTATATAACAGGTTAATTTTATCTTTCTTTGGGTCATAAGCTTTATTATCAATTTTGTTTGTAAAGACCAAATGATGGCAGTCTTCTTTTTTTATCCCATACTTAGCAACGACTCTTTTTTTAATATTTTCAATATATTTTGCAGAAAAAGATTTTTCTTGAAGTTCAATCTTAAGTAATTTTCGTTCAATCAACATTCTACTTAATAATGACAATAATTTGTCTGGGTGAGAGCACCACTCCTTGATAGAACACATTATGTCATTATCATCTAATTTACAGAAAATCTCAAGGAGTCTTTTATGGGTGTAAAAGTTTTCTAAACTATGGTTGTTATCTAAAAACTCTTTAAGTGCAGAGGTACTAAAAAGTGTAATTCCACTTTTAGAAAGCCATTTCGCTCGTTTTAAGATTTCAGCTAGAGTGAATTCTGCAGATAAAACTGTTTTGTGAAGATAGACTTGCCAATACATGAGCCTTCGTGCAATGATAAATTTCTCGACAGAATAAATAGCTTTTGCATCTATGACTAATTCACCCTTACTCACATTGAGCATGTTGATTAATCTGTCAGAGTTGATAATTCCTTCTGAAACTCCAGAAAAAAAGCTATCTCTCTTGAGATAATCAAGTCGATCCACATCCAATTGGCTTGAGATGAGTTGATGTAAAAATAGTTTATGATATTTGTTTTGGAAAATTTTAAGTGCTAAAGACAATTTTCCATCAAAATCTTCGTTTAATTCCTGCATCACTAATATAGATAGATCTTCGTGATTTACTCCGTCGACAATACTATGTTCTAATGCATGAGAAAAGGGACCGTGGCCAATATCGTGTAGTAAAATAGCAATTAATACGGCTTGTTCTTCTTCTTCGCTAATCGGATGGCCTTTAGATTGAAGAGATTTTACTGCATTTTGCATAAGATGCATTGCGCCAAGTGCGTGATGAAAGCGTGTGTGATAAGCTCCAGGATAAACCAAGTATGTTAATCCAAGTTGACTAATACGTCTCAAACGCTGAAAATACCGATGCTCTACTAGCCTAGAAAGTAACTCATTGGGAATACTTGTAAATCCATATACGGGATCATTAAGAATTTTTGTTTTATTCACTGAATAAGCCATCAATTTTATTAATTTTAAACTATTAGTTCATATTACGAAATTACTAAATATCTATGGAAAAAGTTAGGATACTTTGGGTGGATGATGAGATAGAATTATTAAAACCACATATTATATTTCTTGAAGCCAAAGGTTATGAGGTAAGTACGGCTAATAATGGAGAGGATGCACTTGAGTCTCTGGATAACCATACTTTTGAAATCATTTTTTTAGATGAAAATATGCCTGGTCTTTCTGGTATAGAAACTCTAGAACGAATATATGAGCGGCATAATATTCCTGTGGTAATGATTACAAAAAGTGAAGAAGAGTTCATTATGGAAGAAGCTTTAGGGTCTAAGATTTCAGATTACCTTATTAAGCCCGTAAATCCAAATCAAATTTTACTTTCCTTAAAAAAAAATCTCGATTCCAAGCGACTTGTTAATGACAAAGTAACAACTAGTTATCAAAAAGAGTTTAGACAAATTAGTCAATCCATTATGGAGGCTAGGAGTCTACAGGATTGGTTTTTAATTTATCATAATTTAGTTCATTGGGAATTAGAGATTGATGAGATTGATTCCTCTGGTATGGTTGAGATTATTGAGATGCAAAAAGCAGATGCTAATGCACAGTTTTTTAAATATGTGAAGAATAATTATGAATCTTGGTTGAAAGATGGACCAGAGAAGCCTGTTCTTTCTCATAATCTACTTAGAGATAAGCTTGTCCCTTTTCTCTCAAATGAACGTCCTGATTTTTTTATATTGATTGATAATCTACGCCATGATCAGTGGAAAATATTACAACCCATTGTTGAGGAGTGGTTTATTATTGATGAGGAATCAAGTTTTTGTAGTATTCTACCTACGGCAACTCAATATTCTAGAAATTCAATATTCTCTGGATTAACCCCTCTAGATCTATCTAAGCGCTTCCCGCACTTGTGGAAAAATGACCATGAAGAAGGAGGCAAAAATCTTCACGAAAAAGAGTTTTTGCAAGATCAAATGGAAAGATTGGGTCTTTCGAAAAAAAAAATAAGCTACAATAAGGTCGTTCAGCAGCAATTTGGAACTAGACTAGTAGATCAGTTTAATCATTTACTTCAAAATGACTTAAATTTTATTGTGTATAATTTCGTTGATATGCTATCTCATGCAAAAACAGAAATGGAAATGATTAGAGAGTTAGCAGGTAATGATAAATCATATCGTGCCCTAACAAGAACCTGGTTTAAAAACTCATCTTTGCTGGAGATGCTAAAAAAAATTACTGAAAGTGGCTCTCAGTTATTTATTACTACTGATCATGGAACTATCAATGTAGGGGTGCCCTCCAAAGTTATTGGGGATAAAGAAACATCGTCTAATTTGAGATATAAAACAGGGAAAAGACTGCAGTATCAGCCCAAGGATGTTATGGTGATGGATAATCCAGAACAATTTTTCTTACCTGCTTCAAATTTAAGTTCAAAATTTATTTTCGCAAAAGAAAATATTTATTTAACCTATCCGAATAATTACAATCATTTTGTGAAATACTTTAAAGATACATATCAGCACGGGGGAATTTCATTGCAAGAAATGGTTTGTCCCTTTATTCGTTTGTCACCTAAATAAATGAAAGTTACTATTAACTCTTTAATTGAATTGCCAGATTTGGCATCACAGATTCTTAAAAATCACTCATTTAAGGTAATCCTTTTTTATGGAGAGATGGGTGTAGGTAAAACTACTTTTATTAAGAGTCTATGTGCTAAACTAGGTGTGAAAAAAACAGATGTATGTAGTCCAACTTATTCCTTAATTAATGAGTATGAGACAGCTATGGGTGATTTGGTTTATCATTTTGATTTTTATAGATTAGATTCTGAGGAAGAGGCATATGATATAGGTTATGAAGATTATTTCTATTCCGATCATTATTGTTTTATCGAATGGCCAGAAAAGATATTTAACTTACTGCCTGAGCAGCATTTAAGTATTCATATCGAGTCTTTTACCAATAAGCGTATATTTACCATCAAAGAGATACAGCTTTAGTAATGAGTAAACCTGAAATTTTAAGTTTTTTGAATGAGGAGTTTCCAATGACCCAACCCGAAGTTCTAGAGCTATCTAACAATAGTCAGTCTTTGTTTATCGGAATCCCTAAAGAAAGAGCTTTTCAAGAAAAGAGAGTTCCTCTTGTTCCAGAGGCTGTCGGACTTTTAGTTAGTAATGGACATCGAGTTCATGTTGAGGAAGGAGCTGGAATAGCAAGTTTTTTTACAGACAAAGAATATAGCGATGCTGGAGCCAAAATTTGCATAAATGTCAAAGAGGTTTTCGAAGCAGATATTATTCTTAAGGTAGTTCCTCCCTCAAAGAAAGAATTAGAATATTTGAAATATAATCAGTGTCTTATTTCTGCTCTGCAATTAAAAACACAGACAAGTGATTATTTCAAAAAGCTTATGGAGAAAAAAGTAACTGCTGTTGCTTTTGATTATATTCAAGATGAATCAAATTCTTTTCCTATTGTCCAGTCAATGAGTGAAATTGCTGGAAGTTCTTCTATTTTAATCGCCTCTGAATTACTCAATACAACTGTAGGAGGGAAGGGAGTATTAATGGGGGGGATTCCAGGTGTAAGTCCTACTCAGGTTGTTATTATTGGTGCAGGAACAGTGGCTGAATATGCATCTAGAACTGCCATGGCATTGGGTGCTTCTGTTAAAGTATTCGATAATTCAATCGCCAGATTACGGCGTTTACAAAATGATTTACACCTACCTGTTGCTACTTCAATTTTACAACCAAAGGTTTTAGAAAAAGCCCTGAGAAGAGCAGATGTTGCTATTGGTGCGCTTAGAGCTAAAGAAGGGCGCACTCCATGTGTTATTTCTGATGAAATGGTTCAGATGATGAAGCCTAAGTCTGTCATTGTTGATGTAAGTATTGACCAGGGAGGTTGTTTTGAGACTTCGGAGGTGACAACTCATGAAACTCCTATTTTTACAAAACACGAAGTGATTCATTATTGTGTGCCAAACATTGCCTCTAGAGTATCCAAAACTGCTTCTTTTTCATTAAGCAATATTCTAGCTCCTCTGCTACTTAAAGTAGGGAATAGAGGCGGTGTAAAGGGAATGTTGCTCCGATCTCCCCATATAAGAGGTGGGGTATATGTATATAATGGGATTCTAACAAAAAAAGGAATCGGTAATTGGTTTGATTTACCTTCAAAAGAAATTAGACTACTTTTGGGTAATTAACAATTTAATTTTTTTCAAGCTTGCTTAGACGTTTTTTTATTTATTTCATAGGAGTAGGTCTAGGAGTAATGATTTCCTTATTTTTTTTTGGAAATAGAGAAATAGATTTTTCATATTTCCCCAACGCCCGAACTTTAAAACATTTACGAAATCAAAATTTTGTCATATCCCCTACTGCCAAATGTCATTTGGATTCTATGGGAATGAATGCAGATCGTTTTATAGAGTTATTTCAAAAAGAACCTTTGGATGTAGATTTTAGAGCAAGTGACATTCGGCGTCTTTGTCCAAAATATTTAATAGAGGTAGAAAATCAGATTTTTAGTTCTTTTATTATTTCAGATTGCGATAGTCTTACTACTTTAAGTTCTTTAGATGACCTAGATTTTTTTTGTCCTTAATTTGGATTTAGTCTCTTCTTTTTATTTCTTCTATTATCAATCCAAGTTCTCTTCCAGTTTGACCAGCTATAGAGGTGTTTTCTTCAGCTCTTCTTACCAAATATGGAAGCACTTCTTTCACAGGACCATATGGAACATATTTAACGGTATTGAATCCCTTATTTGCTAGATTAAAGCTAATATGATCACTCATACCCAAAAGTTGTGCAAAATATACCTTGGGACTATTCTTTTTAATATTGTATTTCTTCATCAGATGAACAAGAAGTAAAGAGCTTACTTCATTGTGAGATCCTGCACAAATAGAAATACCATGAATATGTTCACAGGCATATTCTAATGCAAGATTAAAATCTTTATCTGTAGTCTCTTTACTTTGATGGATAGGACTTTTATATCCTCTATTTTTTGCTCTCTCTCTCTCTTTTTCCATATAAGCACCTCGAACAAATTTGATACCTAAAAAATATCCATTCTTAATAGAGTTCCTATGTAGTTCTTTGAGGTAATTTAGTCGATCATGTCGGTAAAATTGACATGTAGTATATACTATAGCTTGTTCTTTGTTATACAACTTCATTAGGTCAAGAGTCATTTGATCGATGGTGTCTTGTATCCAACTTTCTTCAGCATCAATCATCACAGGAATTTTATGAAGATGGGCTTTTTTGCAGATTTTATCCATGCGATGAAGTATGCGAGTAAATTCTTCCTGTTCTATATTACAAAGTTCTTTACCTGAATTACTTTTTTCAAGTAGTTGAGCTCGTCCAATCCCAGTACATTTGAAAACTACAAAAGGAATATGATTATTATTCTTTGCAAGATCTAAAGTGATTAGAACCTCATTCATCGTCCGTTTAAAATCTACTTCAGTAGCCTTTCCTTCCACAGAATAATCTAGAATAGATTTAACATTATAATTAGACAATGACAGTATCGTTTGAGAACATTCGTTTAAATTTTCTCCTCCACAAAACTGTTGAAAGACCGTTTTTTTTATAATGCCTGAAATAGGGAGATGTAATTTTAATGCAATTTCAGATATCTGAGCTCCTAATTTAGCAAGACTACTATTACCCATGATCTTAAAGAGATAATATGCTTTGCGAAGTTGAAATTTTGACTTCGATTGAAAAGCAATTTCTGTATTGTTAAAGGAGAGCATAGGATTATATTTGTTGACCAAATATATGAAATAATGATCTATTTTGGTAAGATGATTTGATTCTAATTAGAGCTTAAATTTTTAGTATTTGTTTACTTTAATTTCAATTGTAGATAAATTTTTATTGAAAGAAATACCATTAATACAGGTATATTTCCACGAATATTTATCTTTGCTTTATCTTTTATTAAAAGAATATTTTGAAGGAAATTCAATCTGATACATACTCTATTTATATTGGAGACAAAGTTTTGTACGAGTTTAATTCCATTTTGGAGAACTTTCAAGATGAGTATTCAAAAATTTTCATATTCTGTGATGAAAATTCCTCAAAATATTGCCTTCCCCACCTTATTGGATTAGTTCCTATGCTGATTGGTGCAGAAATTATCGAGATTGAATCTGGAGAGCAAAGCAAAACACTATCCATTTGCAATGATGTTTGGAAAACTATAAGTGAATCTCAAGCAGATCGAAAATCTATTGTGGTTAATCTTGGTGGAGGTGTAGTCTGCGATATGGGGGGATTTATTGCTTCTCTTTATAAAAGAGGCCTTCGTTTTTTTCATATTCCAACCACTTTTTTGTCTCAAGTTGATGCCTCAGTGGGAGGTAAGCTAGGGGTAGACTTAGATGGAAATAAAAATCAGATTGGATTGTATAGAAATCCAGACCTCGTAATCATTGATCCTATATTTTTAGAAACTTTACCCGCAAGACATTTTATAAGTGGATGGGCAGAGGTTTTTAAACATGCATTGATTGCAGATGATGAATATTGGAGATTTTTGACTCAATTAAACCTCGATAATATCTCTGATATAGAGGCTGTTTTATACCAATCTATCTTTATTAAGAATAAGATTGTTATGGAAGATTGGGAGGAAAAAGGACCTCGTAAAATGTTGAACTTTGGCCACACTGTTGGTCATGCTCTAGAAAGTCAATCTTTGAAGAAAAATCGTGATTTATTGCATGGAGAAGCCATTGCAATGGGGATGGTTGTAGAAACAATTCTTTCTGAATCTAGTGGTTTACTTTTTATTGATGAATGTCATGAAATACTTGAAAAATTGGCAGAAGTTTTTCCCTTAGAAAAAATTGATATGCTTGAATTCTCTGATTTGTTAAAATGGATGCAGCAAGACAAGAAAAATATCGATAGCCAGATAAATTTTACTTTATTGTCATCTATAGGAAAAGCCAAAATAAACGCAAGCACTTCTTTAAATGAAATTGAAGATGCCTTGAACAAATATAATTTGTTTTTGTCTTGAAAGCTCATTTGAAAATCAATCAAAATAACTTTAATACTTCATTGAATATTTCTGGTTCAAAAAGTATTTCTAATCGACTTTTAATTTTTCAAGCATTATCGGACTCTCATGAACTAATAGAAAATATATCTACTTCTAATGATACGATAGTCCTTCAAGATGCAATCAAATCTAATGCTGTAAACATTGATGTTGGAGATGCGGGAACCGCCTTTCGTTTTTTGACCTCGTATTTTTCTGTTCAAACAAAAACAATTATTCTGACCGGTTCTTCCCGAATGAAGAAAAGACCCATCAAAGATTTGGTCGATGCCTTGCGACTTTTGGGTGCCGACATTAATTATCTTGAGCAAGACGGATATCCCCCTCTTAAAATTATTGGTAGTAAGATTAAAGGAGGAAAGGTGTCCATTGATACAAGAGTTTCAAGTCAGTTTGTTTCTTCGCTACTAATGATTGCTCCAATTCTTAAGAATGGAATATATTTGCAATTAGTTGGTCCGGTCCTTTCCGCTCCATATATTCAGATGACCTTAGATTTGATGCGTGATTATGGCATAGAAAGTTCTTGGAAGGGAAACCTTATTCGTGTGCCTTCAGGAGAATATATCTCTAAATCTTATCATGTGGAGCCTGATTGGTCATCGATTTCTTATCTATTTGAATTGGTAGCTCTTAGTGATGGCGGAAGAATATGCGTAGAAAATGTAGACCCAGAATCAATTCAAGGTGATCAGATAATTTGTGAGTTATTTGGTTACTTTGGTGTGGGTCATTCTATTAAAAATAGACAGCTTTGTATTTTTAAAGAAGAATTTTTTAAAATGCCATCATTTCTAGAATTTGACTGTTCTTATTATCCCGATTTAGCTCAAACAATTGCCGTGACTGCTGCTGGTATGGGAGTTCATGTCAAAATTAAAGGCTTATATAATCTTCCCTTCAAAGAAACAAATCGCCTAAATGCTATTAAGAAAGAGTTAGAGAAGATAGGTGTACAAGTGAATATTGAAGATGAAAATAGCCTGGAGATAATTCCTAGCGATTCACCTTTCCCTTTCGAATTATTTTTCGATTCTCATGGAGACCATCGTATGGCTATGGCTCTTGCACCATTAGCTTTGAAAATAAAAGACATCTGGATTGAAGATGTTGAGGTCATAAAAAAGTCCTACAAAAATTTCTTAGAAGATTTGAAACGATTGTCATATGAAGTAAATTTGTTCCCAAATAAATAGCTCTTATGAATTTTAACGACACACTTACAATTACATTAACTCTTTTTGCCGTAATAGATATTCTTGGCTCTATTCCAATTATTTTGTCTCTGAAAGCTAAAATGGGTCATTTAGAATCTGGAAAGGCAACTATCGTTGCCGGTATTTTAATGATTGTCTTCCTTTTTGTTGGAGAGCAGTTATTAGCTCTCATCGGAATAGATGTAGCATCCTTTGCCCTAGCTGGGGCATTTGTAATTTTTCTTCTAGCATTAGAAATGATTCTAAATATAGAGTTATTTAAAAGTGATAATAATGACACCTCAGGTAGTATCGTTCCAATTGCTTTTCCTTTAATTGCTGGATCAGGAACATTAACTACTTTGATATCTTTACGTTCTTCATATTCTTTCAATGAAATTGTAGTAGGTGTCATCTTAAACCTAATTTTTGTATATCTGATTTTAAAGTCCACGGGAAAAATAGAGCGTTTGCTTGGGAAAGGTGGAATCAATGTGTTAAGGAGAGTTTTTGGAATTATTCTTTTAGCCATTGCCATTAAGTTGACTAAACATCATATTGACTTTTAGTCACTCTACTTTAAGTAAATATTTATTTAGGAAGAAAAATGCTAAAATATGGAGACATCTATAACGCATATTGTGTCCAAGTAAGTGATTTAGTTTAAAACGCTCGAATAGGCCGAACTCTATTTTCACTGTTTTTGTAGTCTGGAACTATTTCGCCATCATTAAAATAGACAGCAAAAGCAGAAGAAGCTTCACTTTGAGAGGAAGACCAATAAAAGTTGTTGGCGAAATCTCCAATATTTTCCTCACTTCCTTGAGCGATATTTGTATACATCAGTAATAATTCTAGTTGGGAGGGTAGATACCAATCTGAGTTTTGTTGGTACTCGTAGTCCAAGCATTTTTGAGCGGCTGTGGGATTATCATTAAAAAAAGAGCTACAGCTATCATTCACCACATATAAACTGTTCTGAAATCCAGAGCCTAGAGCAGTGCCATCAGCACCAACAACATATTGCTCATAGCATCCCCACTCGAAACTACCTAAATCTACTTTGCTCGATAGGAGTCCATGTATATTTGATTCATTCACATAAAAAACAATACCTCCTTGGATTGTGTCTCCGACTTGAATGAATACATTTCCTTCACAATCATATCCTTGGATAGGATATTCACAAGATAAATCATCTATTTCAGCCACTTCATTAAAATTGCAGGCTTCAGAATCAATACAACCCTCTATTGTGAATATGCATGACTCATCATTTAGAGTTGCGGTCGGGTTATAATTTTCTGCTGAAGAATCCATGCAACCTTCGATAGGGTCGTCTTTGCAAGAGGATATCAAAAATATAAAGGCAATGAAAAAATATAAAGTACTTCGCATGTTCATGATAAATTTATTTTAGTATTGAAATTTAAAATTATTTTTCTTCTTATAAGAATAATACTTTTAAAATTTATTATTGAATCGAAAGTAGAATACTTTCTTTTTGATTCCTAGAATAAAAACGAATGAAGTAAGTACCCTTTTCTAGATCAGATAAATCTAGAGGGGTTTCATTAAGGTTTTCTCCTTTAGAATAATTTAGAAATCCACTTTTTATGACCTTTCCTAAAATGCTCAATACCTCATAATTAGTTTCTCCATAAGCGTGTCGAACTCTTAATTTTCCAGATGTTGGATTTGGGAAGGCTGTAATTTTCATCTTTTCCTCTATAGGTTCGATTGTCATTTCATTGAGTTGATTTTCAATTGCTATACGTATTGGATCAAAAGTGATATTTACATCGTTTTCATTGAATAAAATACGATGATTTAGTCCTCCTACGACTGTTACTTTTGGCATTCCATCTTCTCCATAATCACTCATGCTAATGTCCTCAGAAGAAAAAGAAACATGGTTTTGCATATTATAGTCTTGCGCCCAATCACTAATATATGTACATGATGAATTAGCATAATCATCAATCAGATAGAAATGTACTTTATTAGGATGACTTTCAGAAAATGAATGAGCTGCTAAATATGCGGGTTGGGTATAAATAGCGCACGGATTACAGGGCATTACCCAGGCCATTACAATGATTGATCCCCCGTCTAATTCTGAAAATAAATGGTGTTCAATACCATCACAATCGCTGACAGTAAAATCTGTGGCTATATTTTGCCCAAAAGCAAGTATAGGAAAGATTAATAATAGGTAAAAGTAGATTTGTTTCATGATTCAAAGGCATTAAAAAATTCAACTTTTCCGGATTCAACATCATAGATACTCCCAATCATTTCTATTTGCTTAGATGCGAGTAATTCTCGGATATCTTCGCTCTGTTTTGGGATTTCTTGAAGAACATGCTTTACATTTTGAATAGTTACAGAATAAATAAAGGACTCTTCCGTTTCATTTTTTTTGTTTTTTACTTTTTGGATAGCTGGATGTATTTTTTCTAATAATTGTGTAATATGTCCTGATTCAATACCAGCACAGGCGCTATTGATTGCTCCACAAGCAGTATGGCCCATCACTACAATCAGCTTGGAACCTGCAAACTTAGTTGCATATTCAATGCTTCCAAGCACATCATCACTAACGCAGTTTCCAGCTACTCGAGCGTTAAATATATCACCAATTCCCTGATCAAAAACAATCTCTGATGGAACTCGAGAGTCTATACAGCTGAGGACAACTGCGAATGGATATTGTCCCGACTTAGTCATTTCAATTTGCATTGCATAGTCTCTTTCAATTGGAGATGCATCAATAAAGCGCTGGTTGCCTTCTTTTAATATGTTTAGTGCTTTTTTGGCAGTCATAGTTGACAGAGAACCAGCGGTTTGAGTTTTAAATTTCATAGCGTATTTCATTTAATAATTATCTAAACCAAAGTGATACCTAGGTTCAGTAAATTGAGCTAAATCAACATTTATGCTGATATAATTAGAAAAGTATAGCTATGATAGCTCTGGAGGTGGTAAAGGTTGTCTCAGACAAATTCCGTAATTTATTGTGGTTTCTGATTGATGAATTTGGTTGTTTAAAAACAGATTATCAAGAAGCGAAATGAAAAAAGAACTTAATTGTTCAGATTCTACTTCATTAGGTTCTTCATTTTCTATTTCTACGAATTCGACTAAAGAATCATAGAATAGATAACTAATATTACCAGAATTCGATATTATTCCACTAAAAATAGTGCAAATGATTAAAAACAGAGAAAAAAAACATTTAAATTTCATACTAAATTTTATGTCTATAAAATTAATTAAATCTTTTTATAAATTTATTTATTTAGACTTAAATCTATTAATCTTATTTAAAATGTTTTGATTCACAAATTTCTTTAATGACTCCATCAGATGAAACTCAACACTAGGCATTATCCTAAATAGTCAAGTTAAAGAAAACTAATGCAGAGTGATGGAGCATATTTTTTTATTCTGTATCCATTACTTTATTGATGGTAGGAATATTTATTTAAGCAAATTAGTGGAATAAAACAGTGATTTAAATACCTCACAAATTTTTCAAGTATTTATCCGCATTGAGTAGGTGCTGAGATTTTTTTTCGGGACTCATTTTTTCGAAAGTATTAATCAGCATAGATAGTCTTGGATTTTTTCTCATCAAATTTCTATGTTTGTCCATAAATCTCCAGAAAAGACCGTCCCAAATTTCAGCCCACTCTCCTTTTTTATAATCACTCATTTTAACTATGTAATTAGACCCACTAATATATGGCTTGGAGGCAAAATAGCCTCCATCAGCGAATTGACTCATGCCATAAACATTGGGAACCATTACCCAATCATAAGCATCTATAAAGAGCTCCATAAACCAACGATATACCTCGTCTGGGTCAAATTCACAAAGGAGCATGAAATTCCCAATAATCATTAATCTTTCTATGTGATGGCAATAGGCATGCTTTATTACTTTTTTTATCGAATCGTCAAGCGGGACAATACCTGTGGTTCCATCATAAAAGCTCGAAGGTATTTTTTTCTTGAATTCAAAGCTGTTTTTGGTTCGCGAAGCAATTCCCTTGACTTCATACATTCCACGTATAAATTCTCTCCAACCAACAATTTGTCTGAGAAATCCTTCTATTGAATTGAGGGGTACCTTATTCTTTCGACCAAAAGATAACGCTTCAGTTATGAGTTCTTTTGGTTGGATTAATCCCACATTTAATAGTGGAGAAAGAATACTGTGGTTTAGCCAAACTTCATCGCTAACAATTGCATCTTCATAAGGACCAAATTCATTAAATCGCTTTAGAAGAAATTCTTCAATCCAATGATGAACTTGATTTCTTTCAAAGGGATAAGAAGGCTTTTCGGGAAGCTTTCCAGGGTTCTTTGGGAAATGAGTTTGGACATAGTCTATTGCTGATATCCAAATCTCATTACTCTGAAGCTGTGGTGTTGGGGGGGGGGTTTTTGTTTTGGGATACTTTCTTCTATTATCTGCATCATAGGTCCATTTTCCTCCTTCGGGTTGGTCATTTTCATCGATAAGTAACCGATGTTTTATTCTTTGGAGTTTGTAGAATGAAGTTTGAAAAAATTTCTTTTTTTGGATTTTGAAAAAAGATTTTAGATCTTCTCTATCATTAATAAATAAGGGGTTTTCATATTCCTTAACGGGTATCTTGTATTTTTCTATGGCCTTATTTATCCTTCTTTCTAGCCAGCAATCTGTGGGATTGATATAATGTAAGGTGAAAGGCCTCTCTTTTTGACTTTCACAGAGAAAGACACGAATATCAGAACGTTTTTCGGTACTAGAGATATACTCCAAATCAATCTTTCTAGATTGAAGATCTAGAAAATAAGCCTTCATACTCGCTCGATGAAATGCTAGCTTTTGTTTATGAAAATTAAATTCTTTAAAGAAAAGGAATTCTTCGATTAAGAACAGTTGGTCACATTTTTCATGTATTTCATGATTTAAAAATAATTGATGTGGAAATAATATTCCTATATGTTTCATAAGTCATTTATGCTTAGTTTGTTTCTCCGACACCGTTCACTGCAATAACGAACATCTTTCCAATTTTTTTCCCATTTTTTTCTCCAATTAAAGGGTCTTAAGCAAATTTTACAAATTTTTTGTGGCAAATTTGATTTTGAATATTTCTTGTCTTTAATCAAACTGTAATTGTTTTTTTCCGTGTTTCCAAAACTTAAAAAAAGACCCAATTTCTTCTGGGGCTTCGAAAAGCCATTCTCGTGCTTCTTCTGTGCCGCTGTATTTGTGATTGAACGGATGTTCTTTGTAGATAATTTCCGAAGAGTTACAATGTGCTTTTAGTTCAGAAAATTCTCCCACAAATACCTTTATGTTTGGGATATTATTTTTTAGTAACATCATAAAGTCGATGCAGTTTTTGTTGATCGGATACTCAGAGAATATACTCGGTTCCAAGAGTAAGATTCGATTTGTATCTTCCTTTTTATGCCAATAGGGGTCTAGATTATAATAATTGTATATGAGAGTTTTTTTCTCGGGGTCTATTTCTGGGAGTTCTGACTTTGGTAATGGAGATTTTAAAATAAATGCCTGACTTTCTAAGAGTATTTTGGGGATAGTCAAATTTGGAAATTCTTCGTAAGGTATATCAATAAAAGTGTCCTGTTGTTGGGTGAAAAAGAAGGTGTTTATATTGTCTTGGTTAGCATAGTATTTTTTGCTAGAATTTGAGCCTGCAACCCATTGCCAGCTCAAAGCGTTCGAACCCCAGTCTCCATCTAAAAGTTGGCTATACATCCATTTTGCAGGAATGAGCCAATGAGAATGTGCTACATTACAAGCTATCGAGCTGACATACATACGCATATGGTTGTGTAGGTATCCATGATCTTTAAGAGCTACTATTTCTTGGTCTACTGCAATAATCCCTGTTTTTCCATCTACGATACTCTTTGGGATTAAATAGTTCGCGATCGGAGCTTGCGTTTGTTTAATGAAATGGTTAATAGCTTCTTTTTTACTGCACCAAATACGTTGCCAGAAATCTCTCCAAGTGAGTTCTTGCACTAATTTCTCGATTTGACTAAAAGGTAATCCTGAGCTAGATATTTCTTTAAATACTCCTTGTGTAGAAAGAACACCTCTTGATATATATGGCCCCAGATAGGTGAGCTGTCCATCTTTATAATTTCGGGTTGAGGCATATTTTCTGGGATCAATTTCTTTAACTTTACGTTCAATTTCATAAAGAGAGGTGGGGAATACAGTCATAATTTTTTATGATTCAATTGCAAAGCTAAGGAGAATTAAGCTATTATTTATGTTTTTTATTTCTAGGTTTTTTGGGACGAACATGAACCCCCAAGAGTCTAAGAGACTCTTTCTTTACTTCGGGATCTTTTTTTAATGCCCATAATTTATCTCTGTTTGGAAGCTTTCTTTTTTCAGGGTTAACTATGGGGGCAGGATAGTTAAGTTTAATTTGTCCTCCCAGTAAATCGATTGGAGTAAGCATCCATGGTTGGTGGATAAAAGCCAGGGGCAAATCTCTTAGTTCGGGAACCCAACTGAGAACAAAGATACCATCGGAATCTTTTTCTAGAGATTGCTTGACCGGGTTGTATATCCTGATTGCATTTATTCCAGTGACACCTGCCTGCATTTGAAATTGTGTATAGTGGATGCCTGGTTCGTAGTCCAAAAATAATTTTGCCATGTGATAAACTCCTCTTCTCCAGTCTTGGTCGAGATAATGACATAAAAAAGAAACCAGCATAGCCCGCATCCGAAAGTTTAGCCAACCTTTGTGATGCAAACATCGCATACTCGCATCAACCAATGGAAATCCCGTTTCTCCAGCCTTCCATTTTTCAAGGAATACATTATTATTTTCATAAGACATTTTTTCATATCCTTTGTTGATACAATAGGATTCATAAGTACAGTCTACTTCAAACTTTTGGATAAAGTGAGATCTCCATTTTAGTCGGGATAAAAAAGAATCATAGGCTCGTTTTTGACTCTGATAATTTGGGGCGGAACGAACAGATTGATAAGCCATTCTGACGCTGAGATTTCCCCAAGCAAAATATGGGGAAAGTCTTCCGCATGATATACTACTTTTTTGAGGGCTAGAAATTTGTCTGGAATAGTTTTTGGCTCTTTTATTAATAAAAGATTTGAGATATCTCATAGCATAACTTTCACCAGCAGGTTGAAATTGAGGGGGATATTTAAGTAGGAAAGGGAAGTTTTTGAGATTAAAATCAAAAGGAGATTTTATAGATTTATGGGTGCTTATACTGAATTTATTTTTGAATATTTCTTGATTTGTATAAAGGTACCATCTCTTGTCCCAACCCACTCTATTATTGATTCCTCGAATAATTCCTTCGGTTTGGAACTCCTTCCATTTCACACCTTTTTTTTTGAATAATGAAGAAATATTTTTATCCCGATTCCAAGTGATTTTAGTTCCACTTTCTTGATGTGAAAATACATTTTTTAGTTTGTATTGTGAGATTAAAAATTCAAAGACTTCTTTTGCCTCTCCGTGAAATATTTGAATATCTCTATTCATCGGCTCCAGAAACTTATTCATGTCTAGGAGCGAATGATAAACAAACTGAAGATGTCTTTTACTTACATCTTTATGGATGATAAGTGAGGGTTCAAACAGGTAAACAATCAGATAGTCCTCTTCCTGACTTTCTGCCTGAAATAAGGCTTCATGGTCTGAAGTTCTTAGGTCCCTTTTTAGCCAAACAAGATTCATTTGATTCAATAGAATTTTTTTTACAAAAATACGCAAGGCTATGCAAAGTAAGTTAAGTAATGTAAATATTAATTACAACAAAGTTGACATGTTCCCTGAATCAAGACATGTGAGTGGCTTATTTTTCGATGAGGTATTTTAGGGATATGTATTTCAAAGGGTAGGCAGTCCATTTTCCCACAAATCAAACATTGAAAGTGTGGATGAACATCTATGTGTTCTGTATCAGAGCAACCAATGCATTTTGCATACCATCTGATTCCATTTTTACTCAGAAAAGAGTGTAAAACCCCATCGTCTTCTAGTTTTTCTAAAACACGGTAAATGGTAGTCTTGTTTAATTTGTTGCTTAAACGTTTGACCAATTCAATAGCGGATATCCCACCATCTTCTTTAATAAACTCACTCAACAATATTTCGACCGATTTGGTCATTCTGATAATCCCCATTTATTTTTTATTACAACTTTGTTGCATCTAATTTAATACATATATTTGCAACTGAGTTGCGTTAATAAATGATAACTATTGATGAAATTAACATTACTTAAATCTGATGCCCTAGGTATTTTTGCAAGTACATTGTGTATGATACACTGTTTGGCTACGCCATTTTTGTTTATTGTGCAATCTTGTAGTTCTAGTTGCTGTGAATCAGCCCCATACTGGTGGAAGGCATTTGATTTTGGATTCTTAGTGTTTTCATTTTTTGCGGTTATTAGATCTGTAAAAACCTCTTCCAATAAATTAGTCAAAAACCTATTATGGATTTTGATGATTACACTTTTTTTGATCATATTAAATGAAAAAAATACAATTATTGTTTTACCAGAATTTATGAAATATATAGTCGCCTCTAGTTTAATTTTTGTGCACTTATACAATTCTAATTATTGTCAATGTAAAAATAAAGGCTTTTGTTTAAATAATTAAAGTAATTGATTCTAACACCTCTATTAAGTAAAATTCATACCCTCATATTTTTGAAGTTTTCTTCCAAAATATCATTCTACTTATTAATTATACCATCAGCTATTAATCTATATTTTTTCACTTAATAAATTATGAAAAGTATTGTTTTATATATTTTTTAGTACAACTTAGTTGCATTAGTGATTTAATGTATATATTTGCTACAAAGTTGCGTTAGTTGATTCTTGATTTATTCTAGGAGACTATTTCAAGAATTCACTATGATGTTTTTTACACTCAATAAATTATGAAAAAACTCATTTTCATTTTTTTTATACCTCTATTCATTAATGCTCAATCTTTCAGAGTAATTGATAAAGAGTCCAAAGAGGTTATTCCTTATGCATCTGTTGAAGTTCATGAGATGCAGATTCAATCTATGTGTGACGAAAATGGAGCTTGTGATATCAAGATTATTTCTAGGAACAGTCCAATACTTGTTTCTGCAGAAGGATATGAATCAAAGAGTTTTATTTACAAACCCAAAGAGTCAAACATTCATTTAATTGAGCTCGAAAAGGCTCATATTATATTGAATGAAGTAATCATTTCTCCGACCACAGGAATCATTCAACAGCATAACTTATCCAATGTGTTTTTGAAGTCTATTTCTTCGCCTAATCAATTAATAACCTCTAATCTAATGGGAATTATTTCAAGTGTTCCTGGAGTGTATTCGATTCAAACAGGAGCGGGAATTAGCAAACCTGTCATTCGGGGAATGTCGGGGTTAAAAGTAGTGACTTTTTTAAATGGTCTTCGTATCGAAAATCAGCAATGGGCAAATGATCATGGAATTAATTTTAGTGGTTTGGGAATAAAGGCTGTTGAGGTTGTAAAAGGTCCTTCTTCATTGCTATACGGTGCTGATGCATTGGGTGGTGTTTTGTATTTTGTCGACGAAGATTACGTGAGTCCCAACACTGTCCAAAGTTCTTTTGAAACTCAGTTTGAGAGTAATTCGCTTTCTACCAGAAATATAGCCAATCTAAAAATAGCTTCAGAAAAGTTTAGGTTGAATGTCCATGCGGGATTTCAAAACGCTGCAGATTATCAAATTCCTAACGGGACTTTCGTCGTAAATTCTAGGTTTAAGGGTAAAAGTATTAAGACTTCTTTGGGTTACAATAAAGACAGTTGGATGGTTAATCTTAGATACAATCACAATTCTAATCAAATAGGTCTACCTGGTCATACACATTCAGCCAACCCTAACCCTTATGACTTTCAGTCAAGCGTTCAAAATAGATATAGAGTGGTTCCTTTTCAGCTCATTTCAGACCACTATTTGTCTCTAGAAAATAAGATATTTTTTGGTAATTCGGTATTAAAATTACTTACAGGATTTACTTCAAACAGTCTCACAGAACACGAAGAAAAGGTGACTATTCCGGGCATCAAAATGCTTCTAACAAATTTCCCGTATCATCTTTCATATACCACTCATTTTAATGAGGATATAACGTGGATTTCAGGAGCACAGGGGATGTGGACCAAAAATATTAATGATGATTCAGCTCTAAACATCTTGATTCCTAATTCTACTTCTAATGATTATGGTGCCTATTCTCTTCTTCAGTATTCTAAAAGTCAATTTGAAACCCAAATAGGATTCAGATATGATTACCGAGAAATCAATTCAAATCAATTTATTTCGAAAATTTTTTCTAAACTAAATGGATCTTTTGGTCTTGTGTATCAAAAGAATTCTTTCACCTTAAGATCTAATTTTAGTTCTGGATTTCGTCCTCCCCACTTGAGCGAAATGCTTGCCGATGGTGTCCATCACGGAACCAACAGATATGAAATTGGTTCCCAAGATTTGGTCAGCGAATTTGCTAATCAATATGATGTGTCATTAGATTATAAATCTGAACATGTTAACTTTAATATGAATCCTTTTTATAATAGTTTTAAAAACTATATTTTCGTTGAGCCCACAGCCGATTTCATTGATGGCTATCCAGTCTATGTCTATTCTCAGGCACCTTCAGCTAAGACATACGGGGGGGAAGTATATTTTCATTACCATCCTCATTTTGTTCATAGAATTCACATAGAAAGTGATTTTTCATATGTAATTGGACAAGACAATAACAATAACCCTTTACCTCTAATTCCTCAAACCAGAATGAATACGAATATAAAATATGAATTTGGTGAACAAAAAAATAAGCTTAAAATCCAGACACTAATTTTTCAAAGAACTGAGTATTTAGACAAAGATGATGTGTCTTCTTTCGAATCAAGATCTTCCCATTACCAGATTTACAATGTGGAAGCAAACTTTTTGTATCAAGCGAAACAATTGACGCGCATTAAGTTAGGTGTGAGGAATTTGTTTAATACTAGATATATCAATCATTTATCAAATTTAAAAGGGATTGGCTTGCCAAGCCCTGGGATTAATTTTTATTTTTCAATCAATTATTTAATTAACTAAACCTTTCTTTAAAATGTTAAAAAACTCATTTTCTTTTAAAAAACTTGGATTGTCCATTGGACTTGTCCTTTTGGCTTCATGTAGCAGTGAAGAATGTGCCGACTGCCATGTTGTTGTTGACATTGATGGTATGGAATATGAATTAATGGAATTAGGAGAGTACTGTGACGATGCTTTACATTCTGTCGAGGAAGACGGTTACGCTGTTGCCGATACTATTCTGGTGGATGCTGATGGAGGATTACTTCCAAGCCCAGTTTATCCTGGAGATCCTGTAGAGGTTCATTGTGGAGAAGAGCATGACCATTAGAATTCTTACACTATTTTATCTGTTAGGATAAAAATTGTTAAAAATGCCACTCATTTGAGTGGCATTTTCTATTTATGAGAATTGTTTGAGGAAGAGTCAAATTTGGTTTAAATTGCTTTTTTTTAGGCTACCCCAGAATTCCTTTTTGTTTGACACAATGTTAAAAAGGAGTGGGGTTATATAATATATATGGGCTACTATTACTCCCTCCGAAACCGATTATTTTTAGGGGGTGGTTTATTGAACTCTTACTGTTTTAAAATCAATTTCTAAATCAATTGGTATACTCCAAGTATAGAAATCAGGTGAAGTGGGGTCCATATTTCTTAGATAAACAGTACCATTAAAATACCCCTTTAGTGTTGAATTATGAAAATATGTTGAAGTTACATTTGGAGCAGCTCCTAAATCAGTTATTGTAAGTGGTATATCGTATTGATTCAACTCGCCCCCCATAGTTGTTTGTATAGAGTTAAAATTTGCTTGTAATGAATCAGTAAGATTCATCCAATAACCATCTGTTGAACCATCTGTAAAGGAAATATCAACATTATTTATTCCAAGACTCATATTTGGAAAAAGTATTACTAATCTTATTACTTCTCCACTAACAAAATTAGATTCAGATTTATCATTAATTTCTAAAATTACACCACTATTATTAGATTGACATCCATTATTTAACGACCAAAACCCGCCTGATCCAAATGGGTCTCCATCAACTGTATTTCCTTTAATTTTAAAGATATCTTCATTAATTTTAACTGTGAACTCATAATCAACATCTCCAGAAACTAATTGGATGTTTTGATCTTCTTGTTCTTCTTCTTCACAAGAATTAAAAAGTAAAGGCAAGCAAAGTAAAATAAGTAGTAGTTTTTTCACAATTCGGATTATAAATTCAAATCAAATATAACTAAATACAATTTACTTAGGTATAGAAGATTAACCCCCCTTCAACTGGTTTCGTATTGACACAATGTTAAAAAAGGTAGGCGGCGGTTTATAGAAGTGATTTGTAGACCCCTATCTACTGATTATGATATTTGTAAGATAAATATTTACTGCCAATTTACTGCCAGTAAATTAGCTTAAATCTATCTATTTCGTATAATTTGATATATTTGACTAGATTTAATTACCTACAAAAAAAGCACCTACATCTCTGTAAGTGCTTCATTTTTAAGTGGGCCCACCTGGGCTCGAACCAGGGACCCCTTGATTATGAGTCAAGTGCTCTAACCAACTGAGCTATAGGCCCAATTTTAGATTTGTCTTGTGAAAAACTTATTCAACTAAAATTTAGTCTGCAATAATACGCATAATCTGTTTATCTTGCAATGAAATTAATAGATATGCATAGGGGAATAAAAAACATTATTTTTGATCTAGGTGGGGTTATTTATGCTATTGACTACCATAAAACCATTATAGCCTTCAAAAATCTTGGTATCAAAAATTTTGACCAACTTTTTGCCAAGGCAGGGCAACAAAATCTTTTTGATGATCTAGAAACTGGTGTAATTTCAAAATCAGAATTCTTCGCAGAGATTAATCTGCTCGTTCAGGATTCTTTAACTGATCAGCAAATAACGGAGGCCTGGAATGCTATGCTTTTGCAATTCATACCTGAGGCTTTGGCATGTTTAGACGAAATTTCTTCTGACTATCGCTTATTTTTATTGAGCAATACCAACGAAATACATATTGAGTTCATTTTACATCAGGTTGGGCCTAAAAACTTCAAATCCTTCTGCGCAAGATTTGAAAAAGTATACCTATCTCATGAGATAGGGAAAAGAAAACCTAACACTGAAGTGTTTGACTATATTATTAAAGAAAAAGACTTGAAAAAGTCTGAGACTCTTTTTATAGACGACTCAATACAGCATGTTCAAGGAGGTATAAAGGCTGGTTTAGAATCATATCATCTTGACCAAGGCGCAAGTATTTCTAGCTTTTTCCGTGAGGACTAGGCATTTGATTTTCATCTAAATGAACAAACACAATATTATCTATCGTAATGATGATCTTCTGACTCTGCTTTACTCGAGCTTCACATTTTACAGTTATAGAACTTTTTCCATATTTAATAGTCTCCAACCCTATTTCAACCACATCTCCTGTGCGAGCTGGATTTACAAAGTTAATCTCAGACATAAATTTGGTAACCACATGTCTGTTGTCTAATTGACACATTACATAAATTGCGGCTTCTTCATCGATCCATCTAAGAAGAGTTCCTCCAAAAAGGGAACCACCAGCATTGAGATCTTCAGGTTTTACTAATTTTCTTGTATGGTATATCATTTTTTTAATTTATTCGATTATTTCTTGGCAAAGTTCTACCAAGACACCATGAGAATCCTTTGGATGTATAAAGCAAATGAGTTTATTGTCAGCTCCATTTATAGGTTCCTCATTAATAAGGGATAGTCCATTATCTTTTAGTCTCTGCATCTCCAAATAAATGTCTGCTACTCCAAAAGCAATATGGTGAATTCCTTCGCCTTTTTTTTCAATAAATTTTGCAAGTGGACTATCTTCTCTGGTAGCCTCCAGTAGCTCAATTTTGCAATCTCCAGTTTGAAAGAATGAGGTGTTTACTCCTTCGCTATCAACGATTTCCGTCTTATAAGGTGGGATTCCCAATAATTGTTCATAAACTCGATTTGCGTCATCGATATTTTTTACAGCAATTCCGATATGTTCAATTTTTTCTATCATTTAGGTACGGTTTTGCATTTGATGAAGCTTGAAGTAATTGCCTTTGATTGCAAGCAAAGCTTCGTGGCTTCCTTGTTCTACAATTTGACCTTGATTTAAGACCACAATTTCATCAGCTTTTTGAATTGTAGATAAGCGATGGGCAATGACAATAGATGTACGGTTGGCCATTAATTTCCCCAATGCTTCTTGAACCAAGCCTTCTGATTCACTATCCAGGGCAGAAGTGGCTTCGTCTAGAATTAGAATAGAAGGATTTTTCATAACAGCCCGTGCAATACTGATTCGTTGTTTTTGTCCGCCAGATAGTTTGTGACCACCGTCCCCGATATTGTGCTCGTAGCCATTCTCAAATTGACTTATAAATTCGTGTGCATTTGCAATTTTAGCAGCCTCTTGAACTTTTTTAGGGTCCGGGTTTTCAATGCCCAAGGCAATATTATTAAATATACTATCATGAAAAAGGATAGGATCTTGGGTAACAATGGCCATTTGCTTTCTCAAATCTCTTAATACATAGTCGCGTATATCTATGTCGTCGATTAGAATTTGACCTTCCTTAAGATCATAAAAACGTGCAATCAAATTGGCTAAAGATGTTTTCCCTCCTCCAGATTGACCTACTAATGCTAAAGTTTTACCTTTTTTTATCTGCAAATTGATATGTTGCAGTATGGGTTTTTCTTCATAAGAGAAACCTCCATTTTTAATTTGTATTTTATTTTTAAATTGATCCAAGGGTAGAGCATTTTCATTGTCTTTAACTTCAATCTCAGTATTTAAAACTGCTAAAACTCTTTCTGCCGAAGCGGAGCCTCTTTGTATGCTGTAATATCCCTGAGAAAGCGATTTTACAGGCGGTAAAATTTGTGAGAAAATGATGATAAAGCCAATAAAAGTTTGGGGACTTAGCTCTGATCCGTTTGGATTTCCTTGTGTTTCAAAAATCAGATTTCCCCCAAACCAGATAACAACCACCATAACAAGTGTGCTAAGAAATTCACTCATGGGTGAGGCTAAATCTCGACGTTTCATAATGCTCGACATAATTTTTTGATGGGTTTGAAGTTCTTCTTCAAACTTCTGTATGATTTGTTTTTCTGCTTGAAAAGCTTTGATTACTCGAAGGCCAGAAATAGTCTCTTCTATGAAGGATAAAATTCGTGCAATTTGAACTTGTCCTCTGAGTGATTTCTTTTTTAGACTTTTTCCAATAATCCCGATCACAAAACCTGCAAAAGGAAATAGTAGTAAGACAATAAACGTCAGTTGGATATTCATACTCAGAAGCAGGACAATAGAAGCAATAATATTTATAGGATTATGAACTACTACACCCAATGTTTTCATAATTGAGATTTCAACTTCAGCGACATCGGATGTCATTCGTGACATTAGGTCTCCTTTTCTTTTTTCAGAAAAGTAAGAGATAGACAAGGAAGATAATTTGGTGTGTAAGGCTCTTCGAATATCTCTAGTAACTCCTGTTCGCATGGGCACAAGAACAAATTGTGCCAAATACCTAAAAAGGTTTTTCAGAAAGAAAGCAATCACAATGGCAAAGCAAATCCATCCCAATGCTACTGAGGGACCAGCAGATTCTATAAGGCTTGTTAGTTTATACGAAAGTAAATCTTTAAGCCAGTCAATAGATAATTCTCCTTTTGGTGGTTGCAAGACTTTTTCTTGCGTGCCAAATAAGATTCCTAAAATCGGAATAACTAATGTGATTGAAAATAATCCAAAAAGAACAGATAAGATGTTTAGTAAAATATTTAGTAGAGCTAAATGTTTGTAGTTATAGGCGAATGTTAAAATTTTAAAAAAAGCTTTCATCTTGGGTTTGAAGTATTCAATAAATATTCTTCCATTACAAAGATAAAATTCAATTCCATATAGTTTTCATTGGCAGGAACAATTCTAATAATTTCTTTTGACTTCTATGTAAATAATATATTCAATCCCTAGGCCGAAATGTTTACCTTTGGTAAATGGAAACTACTAGACAAAAAAAGGTTGCACGTCAAATACAGAAGGATATAGCAGAAATTCTCCAATTGAAGACCCCTTCCATTTCCCCCGGGGCACTGATTTCTGTTTCAAAAGTAAGACTAAGCCCAGACCTTTCTTATGCCAAAGTTTTTTTGAGTGTTTTCCCTTTAAAAGATGACCAAGAGTTTTTAAATTCATTGAATTTATATGCTTCAGAAATCAGGAATGAACTAGGTAAACGCGTGCGACACCAACTACGAATTGTTCCTGAATTATCCTTTTATATAGATGATTCTATCGATTATGCCGAGAATATCGATCGCTTGCTTCGCGCAGAAGATCAGCCATTATCTGATTAGTTTTGAATGTAGCTCTTTACATAGCACGCAGGTATTTGTTTTCCCCAAGTAGCAAGAATGCCATCAATGCACTCACTGCCATTTCTATTTTTGGTGTTGCAATAGGAACTCTAGCCTTGGTCATTATTTTATCAGTTTTTAATGGTTTTGAGGTACTCATTAAATCCATGTATCATAAAATAAGTTCTGATTTTGTTGTTCGATCAACTAGTTCAAAGACTTTTCTAAGTACCTCAATTGATAAAGAAGTCCTTAGAGCGATTGCTCCTTGGGAATCAATCCAGGAAATTTTTGAAGAAAAAGTATTATTACGTCAGGAAACACAAGAACAGATTGCTAAAATTAGAGGGATTTCTCAATGGCCTAGTAAGGATTCGTTACCTATAGAAAAGCACATCATTAAAGGGACTGGATTTAGAGAGCAAGACAACGGTTCATGGGCACTGATCGGACAATCTCTCTCATATACACTTTCTTCTTCTATTGGGTCTCTAGAAAAGCCTTTAAAGGTCTTCGTACCTAACCTAAAGGCTAGTCCTGGTAACTTGACAGAGCGTCCGTTTAATGAAACTTTTTTTTATATCTCTGGAATTTACACTGTGCAAGCTGAATACGACGCTTCTTATGTTTTGACTTCATTATCTCGAGTTCAAGATTTTTTAGATAAGCCAGACCAAATCTCAAGTATGGAATTCCATATAGGAGAGGGTAACCAAGGACATGTACAAGAAAAATTACAAGAATTTTTTGGAAATGATTTTGAGGTTTTAAACAGATTTCAGCAAAACGCATTTTTATATAAAGTACTTCAGACCGAAAAATGGGCTATCTTTTTTATTCTTGCATTTATTTTGCTGATAGCTTGTTTTAATATTGTAGGCTCGGTAGTGATGATACTTTTAGAAAAGAGGAAAGACTTAAAAAGTCTCTGGGCAATTGGAGCATCCGATCGAATACTGCAGAAAATATTTTTTTATGAAGGAATGCTAGTTTCTTTTTTCGGCGGGGGATTAGGTTTAATAATTGGTGTTTCAGTATGTCTTATTCAGCAGAATTATGGTTTGATTAAATTGGGTGAAAAGGGAGATTTTATAGTGAATGCATATCCTGTTGATGTTCAAGCTATAGATATTGTTTTGATTGGTGCCACTTTAATGGGGATTTCTTTATTAATAACATATTTACCAGTTCGCATCCTAAAAAGAAAATTTCTACTGAACAACTAAATAAATTCGTGGGCAGCGAAGACTTCAGAAATTTCTTCTAAAAGAGCGTACAGGATAGCAGGATCATCAGCTGTTACCAGCTTGCCTCTATATTCTTTAATACCCCGCATTCCCTTGAAATAATTACTGTAATGCCTTCGAGTTTCAACAACGCCTAGAATCGGTCCTTTCCATTCAATAGATCTTTCTAGATGTTGTTTGCAGGCAGAAACTCGTTCATCTAGACTCGGTCCTTTTAATTTTTCTCCAGTTTTTAAGAAATGTTTTATTTCATTAAATATCCAAGGGTTTCCAATTGCAGCTCGCCCAATCATCATGCCATCAACATTATAGCGTTCCTTCATAATCTTTGCTTTCTCTGGAGAATCTATATCCCCATTTCCAAAAACAGGAATGTGTATACGGGGATTGTTTTTTACTTCAGAAATAAGTGTCCAGTCTGCATCTCCCTTATACATTTGCTTGCGAGTTCTTCCATGAATAGAGATGGCTTGAATTCCAATATCTTGAAGTCTTTCTGCAACTTCTACAATGTGTTTGTTGTCCTCGTTCCATCCCAAACGCGTTTTTACTGTCACTGGAAGATCAGTCGATTTGACAATTTCAGATGTCATACTCACCATTTTAGGTATATCCTGAAGAATTCCAGCTCCAGCTCCTTTACAGGTGACTTTTTTGACAGGGCAACCATAATTAATATCTATGATGTCTGGCTTGGCTTGAGTGGTAATCTCTGTGGCCTGTCGCATGGAGTCAATATCATAACCAAATATTTGAATGCCTACAGGCCTTTCATATTCAAATATATCTAACTTTTGAATACTTTTTGCAGCATCTCGAATAAGCCCTTCAGAGGAAATAAATTCAGTATACATTAAGTCTGCACCATGTTTTTTACAGAGCTCCCGAAATGGTGGGTCACTTACATCTTCCATTGGGGCCAGCAAAAGAGGGTATTCACCAAGTTCTATATTTCCTATCTTTACCAATATAATTTTTTTATAAAAATACAAAAAAACATATGGGATTTCGCTTGTGGGAGAAAAGTAGAGGGATTTGGTCAGAAAGAAGTTTTTCTAGTTTATTGTATGGCCTTACTATGCTAATTGTTGTAGGACTTTTGTGTTCTCAACTTTTAGGTGCTCTTGTATGTTATTTATTTTTTGATGTTGCCTTTTTTTCCCCTGATTCAGCCCTCAATATTCAAGATCTCTCTGTGTTGAATTCTCTAAAATGCATGCAATTCTTCAATGCTATTGGTGTTTTTATATTTCCAAGCTGTTTGTTTTTTCATTTTAGAGGTTTGACCCTTATGAACCAATTGAATTTAAATCAATCTCTTTCTTTGGGTCGTATTTTTTTTCTTTTTCTTTTGGCCCTTGCTATGATTCCCGCCGCGAATTTTTTGGGAAGTCTAAATGAGGGTATTTATCTGCCTGACTTTTTCTATTTCTTGAAGCAAATCGAAGCTGAGACAATTCTTCTAACAGAGCAATTAATGAAAATGGACAGTTATACAGATCTTTTTCAAATGATTATTCTTGTTGGGATATTAGCCGCTATTGGCGAAGAACTTCTTTTTCGGGGATTGTTGCAGAACTTGTTTCACGAATGGTGGGCTAAAAAACATTTGGCGATATGGCTAACGGCCTTTTTGTTTTCTGTTGTACATCTTCAATATCAAGCCGTTCTTCCTCGTTTTTTGCTAGGTGCACTGATTGGTTATGTTTATCTGAATTCGGGGAATTTGCGTACCGCAATTTTGTTACATTTCTTTTATAATACTAGCCTAGTATTTATCACTTTTATGATTCAGCACCAAATTTTGGATCGCTCTTGGGGAGTTGTGGGGGCTGAAAATATATTATTAGGAGTGTTTGCATTACTTTTTTCCTTTTGGATTGCCTTTCGATCACCCCCAAATATTATATAATTTCATTCAGATATGCGTAAAAAAAAAAGGAAGCTCAGCTTCCTTTTTTTAAGTATGTGTTCAAATTTAATCCAAACTTGTATAGGTGGCATAGTTAATTTTATATGCCTGGGCTTTTCTAAGTTCTTGTTTGATGTCAGTTATAAGTCCCATTTTAGCATCAACATCTGCTTTTATACAGGTGACAAGTTGAGGCTTTTTTTCTTCTGCAGTTGCTTCTCTTTTTGTCGCGACAAATTCTTGAATTTCGGAGGATAATTTAAAAGAGTCATTTAATTGAATTCTAGGTTCAGATCCAAATTTTGCTTTCATTCCAGCTACTGGTGCTCCAACATAAATGTAACTGCACAAAGATTTATCTTCAATTTTCTTCACCTCAGATGCTTTTGGAAGAACATTTTCAACCAGTAGAGTAGTTTCTCTCATAACTGTAGTTACCATAAAGAAAAACAAAAGCATAAAAACTATGTCTGGAAGAGATGCAGTAGATATTGCCGGTGTTCCTTCACCTTTTTTCTTTTTAAAGCGACTCATTAGTTTTCTCCTACATTTTTAGGTTCCGCTTCAGAAATTTTTTCTGGGAACATTTTACGAATTTCTTTTTTATTTTCTCCCTTGAGTTCTCCGTAATTGAGTCCAAACTTTTTTTGAGCTTCTCTGTCGCGAAGTTCGCGATAGGCTGCTGAAAGTTCGTTTTGTACTTTGATGTACATCTCATATGATGTCCCCCGGTCATTCTGAAGTGATACAATAGCTTTTTGGGGATTATCGGATAAGTTTGGGTTTTTACCCCAATTGTCAAGAAACTTTTTAGCACCATCTCGTAGTTCAGAAACTTGCATTAATTCTTCTTCTACTAATAACTGGTCTTTGGCGTTTACAAGAACTACATAGATGTTTTTTGCTTTAATTTGAGAATCATCTATGATTTCTTCTTCTTCTGGCATTGCTGGCAATTTACGAACCAAACCAGTATCTACATCCATGGTGGTTGTTACTAGGAAAAAGATAAGCAGAAGAAAGGCAATATCTGCCATTGATCCTGCATTGATTTCGGGTAGAGATCTTCTAGACATATGCTAGGTTATTTACGCAATTTTGAAACTTCGGTATACACCACAGAAAGTATTGCACAAGCCGCAAGAATATAAAACACAAAGAGTCCAGTTCCAACTTGTTTTGACTCTGTTGGGCTGACATTAAATTTAGAAAAGTGATCAGTAACTTCATTTGATGCCAAAAAGTATGCAATCAAATAAACCATTAAGAGGGCGCCTGCTCCCTTAGCTACATCTTTTGACTTTTTTGGATTTTCAATCAAATATTTGATTGGAAATCCAAGAGCTGTAAATGTTGCTACAGCTAATAGAATATAAGTTAGCAGGATGCCGTAATTTGTCATGAAATCTCCCATGTCAATATGTTTAACGGTTTATAATTAATTATTTTTTTGATGATTCTTGGTTTGCCAAAATATCAATCAATGTAATAGATGCATCTTCCATGGTATTGACCAGGCTGTCGATTTTTGAAATGATATAGTTATAAAAGACTTGAAGTATCATCGCAACAATCAAACCGAATACAGTAGTAAGAAGGGCTACTTTAATTCCACCCGCAACTAATGCAGGAGAAATATTATTGTTTGCTTCAATTGCGTCAAAAGCTCCAATCATTCCAATTACTGTTCCCATAAAACCAAGCATAGGAGCTAAGGCGATAAACAGGGATATCCAAGAAGTATTACGCTCAAGTCTACCCATTTGAACTGAACCGTAAGAAACTATAGATTTTTCAACCATTTCAAGCCCTTCAGAAGATCTTTCGAGACCTTGATAAAATATTGAGGCTACCGGACCAGGTGTATTTCTACAAACCTCCTTGGCACTATCTACACCGCCACTTTTTAAAGATTCATCAATATCAGCTAAAAGTTTCTCTGTATTAGTTGTAGCTAGGTTAAGGTATATTATACGTTCTATACAAAGTGCTAAACCTAAAATAAGAGCAATTAGAACTACTCCCATAAATCCAGCGCCACCTTCGATAAATTTTTCTTTCAAAACTTGATGAAAGCTAGCTTCTTTTACTTCTTCAATTAATTCTGGAGCAATCTGTTCTACCAATATAGCAGAATCTGAGGTTATAGAATCTAACGACATTGAATCTATTACAGTCGAATCTGTAGTCATTTCCATAGTTACAGAAGTGTCATTGACATCTTGAGCTACTAAATTAGTAGTATTCAAATTAAGCAAACTAAATATTGCAAGAATAGAAACTGTCTTTTTCATTTTTTTCATTTTTTTGAGTAAAAAAAGCTTTTGTTACGCAAATTTAAATAATTATTGGAATTGGCAAGGGAATTCGTTTCTCTTTATTGAATTTGAATTAATAATATTGGTCAATCGTATAATTTTTTAGAAAAACAGCGCCCATTTATTGAATATGCAGTAATTTATTTTTTTTTACCATTGACAAATTTTTTGTAATGAATGAAAAAATTAATCCATATCAACCTAGATAGATGATAATTTAATGGGGCAAATAAAAGAATTGCCCCTGATATTATTGCAATTTCATGTTCTATTTCAATTTCTGGAAACAGAACTAGCACCATAATCCAAGAAACAACTAATATGAAAACGCCAAGTGCATAGCTCACATACATTGCTCCATACCAGAAACCTACTTCTAAATCAAATTTCAACTTACATTTATTGCAGTATTTTGAAGTTCCGTCGTCTTTGAGGAGTACATTTTTAAAAGGATTATTTGTCGCCCAAAACCTTCCTTCATGGCACTGAGGGCAATAATTATATAAAATACTATAAATTTTATATCCTTTTGGGATTAGGGCCATTGGTTTTTTAGCTTAGAATAGAATTTTCTTTTTTACTCGGCCATTCCCATATAAGTAGAACAAGATTTGCCCCTTTTCATGAGTTTGAGCATCACGACCTAGTACATCAATCATTTTGATTAATCCTACCAATGAATTCATATGGCTCTCAATACCAATGTTTTCATCACAAAGATCGCCAAAACCGTCTTCATCTGAGTCTATCTGGTTAGGATTGTATAATAACATACAATTATCGAAGGGATCACAAATAAAGTCTTGGTCTTGATCTTCCAAACAATTGTGGTAGCAATCGTAATTTATTTCTGAATAAACACAAGAGCCATCCTCTTCATTTGCTGATGAGTCAAAGTTACATGCAATTGGGTCTGTACATCCTATCGACCATTCTGTTTTGCATTCTCCATCACTGAAGTCAGTAATACTGTTACAGGCTGCCTCAGCATAATTTGAGTAGGTTACATTATTGCATCCACATACGGGGTCCCAAATTTCAGACCAGAAACAATCATCAATTAAGTTAGCCTCACAGGAAGTCGAATTAGAATTACATTCTGCTCCCTCACAATCTTCGAGTGTTGTGAAAGGAACCACTCCATTACAGCCCCCCCATGTAAAACTGACACACTGCTGTGTTTCTTGGTCAAAATAAAAGGCTTCAATGGCTGCGAAGCACGGTCCTGGATTCGGTATGAGTGAACAGGATTCGATAGATTCCGAACAATTTGGCGTTACTAACCAACTTGCGATCGATGTGCCAGGAATCTCTGTTCCATTTTCATCTACACACCAACAATAGCCAGAGCTTAACCAACATTGCATTCGACTATAGCTACCATTCTGTTCACATTGTGGAGTAAAAGCTCCAACTATATCTTGCATGTTAGACGCTTCTTCTTGGCAGGAAGTAGATTGCCCATTACATAGCAAATGCAAGAATATTCCAATTAATAATGGCGTTTTTACATTCATATATTTAACTAGTACAAGTAATTTAATTAACAAGACCTAGGATTCTTTTGAACAATGCAAGTGTGAACTTGCTCCTGGGAACCGAAAATATAATTTTCATATCTTGGATTATACTTGAATTGTTGTCTAGAAATTCGAGAATAGTTTGAATTTCTACTTTTTCGAACAGACTAGAAAAGATTTCTTCACCTAGTTCATTATTTTTATATAATACATCTAAAAACAACATGTCGTAAAGTTGATATTTAGATTTTTTTTCAAAGGTTGTTAAGTCTTCTGATTTTTTTAAAAAAGCCAATAATTCTTTTGTTTTTCTTGAACAATTTGAAAATGTATATCCTGTACTAGCTTTTGTCCAACCACCAGCAATTCCAATGTTTAGAAGATTTTTTGTATTCTCAGAGGCGAATGGATATACTGTCATTGGAATACTTCCTTGTTCTGTTTCTGTAATCATATAATCAGTGATATTTTTTTCTTTCAGGTATTTCTCAATTGCTTTTTCATAGGCTTTTTTGTCTAGAAGGTCTTCTGAAAATAAGGTGTATTCGAACAAGGCCTCTTTTTTGCTTGTGGGCAATATATACATGAATCTTGTATTGCCTTTTTGATCAATGTTGAAATCCATAAAAGTAGCTGTATCGGCATCAAAGTGATCTTCTTTTGTTTCGATGAACCACCCTATGAAATGTTGCTTTAGTACTGGGAATTTACTCTGTTTTAAGTAGCTATTATTGATTGAAAGACTGTTAAACACTTTTGAAGCCTGAAAAGTCGATTTTTTTCCATGTACCACTACATTGTTAAGGTTGGTGTTAATATTCGTCACTTCTTCTTGGCAAAAAACAAAGTTTTCCTTTGAAAGGATATAATCCCAAAGTTTTTCAAAAAATGCACCACTTCGAATCATTTTATATGAATAAGGATAAAGAGGTATTTTTCTCATTTTTCCTTTCGCGCCAAAAAAAATATCATTCCATTTTTTAGTGATGATAGAATCCCATTCATTGGATTCTTTTTCCCAAAAACACCAAGTTCGCTTGTCCCCTTTATTTTTTTCTCTATCAATAATAACGATAGATTTATTATCAAAAAAGGAATCTTGTGCCATTCTATATGCAAGCATCAGTCCCGAAGCGCCTGCTCCTAATATGAGGTAGTCTGATTTCATTTAAACGAAAATAAAGATAGCGAAAAATAGGAAAAAGCTCGCCAAGATATTCATCGAGATGATTCTGTTGGTTTTTATTTCAAGAGATTGATATCCCCAATGAGCCAGAGAAGCAATACAAAACCATGCAATGTAGTTTTGAATCGGTACAATATCTCCCTCGAACTGCCAGAAATCAAATCGGGGAGCGGAGACCTCCATTAAGGCATCAAGAATAGTCATAAAAACTGCTCCTAGCAAAACTCTTTTCCACCGATGATTTGTTATTTTTTTAGTAAAGTCTGCAGTCACTACAGTGAGGGTAACCCAATTTATACCAATCATAAAAGGAACACCTACAATTTTAAATCCTAAATTTTCGCCATAGTCGTAACTTCCAAAAAAAAAGCCAAAATTTACTCCTAATACTTCGCTAATAAAACCTAAAAAGAATGGAATAGATAGTGCAATCAAAGATTTTTTGTTGATAACTTCTAAGTGGATTAACACTAAAATGAAACTGATGGAGAGATTTAAGGGAGTGAGAGGAAGAAACCAATCTTTCGCAGGAGATGTAATACCTATAATTCCAGAGACAATGAAGAGCCAAAGGATGACGATAGAAATTTTTGTTTTTTGACTCATCTTAGCTATTTTTTTTAATTAATTCAGCTACAATTTTGCCCGATAATAAACAAAGAGGGATTCCTCCACCAGGATGAACGCTTCCTCCACAAAAGTATAGATTTTTGATGCTATTTTTAAAGTTAGGATGTCTAAGGAAAGCCGAAAACTTATTGTTGCTAGCGGCTCCATATAATGCTCCTTGAAAGCTTTGGGTTTTAGATTCGATATCTCTTGGGTCTAAAATTGCTTCATATTTAATAAGTTTAACAATGTCATGATGTAATAGTCTACTGAGTTTTTTGAGAATATTTTCTCTGGCTTTATTAATCATAGAATCCCAGTCTTGTCCTGAATTATTTGGGACATTAATCATAGTGAACCAGTTTTCACATCCTTCTGGCGAATCTCCAGGTTCTTCTTTTGAGCTAATATTGATGTAAATTGTTGGGTCCTCATGAATCATTTTTTTGTTGAAAATATAGTCAAATTCCTCTTGATAGTCTTTGGAGAAAAAGATGTTGTGCAGGTCCAGTTTTGGGAATTCTTTTTGGATACCCCAATAAAAAATAAGTGCAGAACTACTTCTTTCTTGGGAAAGCACTTTTTCTGGAGCGGGATAGTGACTAAGTAAACGGCGGTAGGTAGATACTACATCGGCATTACTGACCACAATGTCTGCATCTATTAGTTTCTTATTCACACGGATTCCAGTGATTTCTCCCCGTTGTGTTTCAATTTTATTTACTGGACTATTAAAATTGAATTCGACTCCTATATCTTTTGCTAAGGAAAACAAACTAAGGGTAATTTGATGCATTCCCCCTTTTGGAAAATAAGTACCATAATGTTGCTCTAAGTGAGGAATCATTGACATAATTCCAGGAGTTCTGTATGGAGAAGAACCATTATATGTGGCAAATCGATTATAAAATTGAACCAATCTTTGGTCCTTAAATGTTTTCTCATTCAGAGAAGAAAGACTGTCTTGGATGTCTAACTTGTTGAAATTAAAAAGTGCTTTGATGGCATCTGATGATAAGTAGGTTTCTTTTTTGTGCAGAGATTTCTCTAAAAATAACGAAGCGGTTAAATCATATTTTTTTTTGTTTCGAGCAAGGTAATACCTAAGTTTATTTTCAGAAACATCGAATGTTTTAGTAGCTTTTTCAATAAATTCTTCTTTATCCCCAGGAGCTAAAAAGAAAGTTCCATCTTCAAAAAAATAGCTACATATGTTTTCTTTTTTTATATAACTAAAGTATTTTTCAATGGGTTTTTTTGTCAGTTCAAAAAGCTCTTCGATCATGTGGGGCATTGTAAAGAGAGAGGGGCCCATGTCAAAACGATAGCCATTTTCTTCAAAGGCTGTTAACTTGCCTCCTGGATATTTATTCGATTCAAAGACCCGAACATGATGCCCGAGCATGCGCAGTCGAATTGAACTCGCAATTCCAGCAATACCTGCTCCTATAATGGCAACTTCTTTCTTTTTCATAAATAGAATGTAAAGATACTTTGAAAAAACTATTTACGTCAATAGTACTGCCATAAAGTGATTATATATATAAAACTTAATTAAATAATGGTATGCTATTGCTTCTGCAATTTTTATTTTTTACAATAAATTAACCTAAGTTTAAATCTTCATTAACATTTATAAAGTCCTATCTATATAGATTTGCATATGTTAAATCAAACCAAAAAATAAAAAAATGAAAAATAGATATGCTTTTTTTATAATAATGTTTTACTCAGGAATAGTATATTCTCAAGAGGTTATAAATAATAGCTTTGGTAACGGGTTTTATAATGTAGTTGCTAGTGATAGTTCGTATAGTATGAAGTTAGATGCCCGGATACAATCACTTTATGTGGGCGAGTGGGATGTTAATGATTCTAAGGGTGTTCATAATTCAAGATCGCAGTTTTTAATTAGAAGAGCTAGATTGAAGTTCGGAGGCTTTGTTATGAATCCGAAATTAAAGTACAAGATAGAGCTAGGTTTAACCAATAAAGATCAAGGGCAAGTCCAGGCAGACAATAATATGGCACCAAAAATGATATTAGATGCTGTTATTAAATGGAATTTCTACAAAAACTTCACTTTATGGGCGGGTCAAACAAAATTGCCTGGTAACCGTGAGCGAGTTGTTTCATCTGCAAATCTTCAGTTGGTAGATAGGTCATTGGTGAATAAACGATTTAATATTGATCGCGATATGGGTGTTCAGTTAAGACATCATTTCAAAATTGGTAAACAATTTATCATTCAAGAATCACTGGCTATGTCTCAAGGAGAGGGTAGAAATATTGTTCAAGATAATTTAGGAGGATATCAATGGACCGGGAGACTTGAGTTTTTACCTTTTGGTAAGTTTAAAAGTAAAGGGGATTATAAGGGTGGTGCTTTGAGTAGAGAAGTTGATCCTAAATTAGCTATTGGTGCAACTTATGACTTTAATCATAATTCTGTGAAAGATAGAAGTAATATGGGAAGTTATATGTTAATTGATGATGGACAAGATTACTATCAAACAAATATAAATACTGTTTTTATTGATGCGATGTTTAAATATCAAGGTTTTTCTTTGATGGCAGAATATGCCTATCGAGATGCTGATAATCCGATTGTTACTAATTCTGATAGTTCAGAATCAGGTGATGTAGTCTCTGTTGGAGATGGTTTTAATTTGATGACGGGGTATTTGTTAGAGAATAATGTTGAAATTACTGGGCGCTACACAATTATTTCATTAGACAAGGAAATTACAGGGAAAGATATTGAAAATCAATATACTCTTGGGATTTCTAAATATTTTAAAGGCCACAAATTAAAAGTTCAATCTGATGTCAGCTATTTAGATATAGATAATTTCGATAGCTCTGGATTAATGTACAGGTTGCAGTTTGAGCTTCACTTCTAAAAAGTTAAACTTTTCTAATTTTACTTTAGCTATTCCTTCCAAAAATAGATTTATAGTTTAGGTTGATGGGTGATTGGTGAAAAAAGTTTTCCTTCTTGGTTTGTCTTATTCATTCAAGAGAATATTAATATTTTTTAATTTATTTTGTTGCTCTTTTTAAATACGGGTGATCATCAAGGTGATTCTTCCAACATAAAATAATCTTAGTAAGATTATTGTGAAGATTTTTTGATAAAGTCAAGATTTTCTTTTTCCAAAGAAATGTTTCTTTTTTTGGAGGTCTTGCTAATTATGGTATTCTTATTTTAGAAATAATGATTAGCTACTAGCCTTCATAATTATTTTAAGGTAATCGATTGTATATTTCTGGAGGCCATATCTAGGTTATTTTATTTTCGGTACTCGGGTTTAGAACAAAAGCTAGCATCAAGTTATTTTAGTATTTTACCTAATATAAAGCATTTATTATTGTCTTTTTTTGGCGGATAAATAAAGTGTGACTTGTCCTTTAAAGTTTATTTTAAATATGAAGTCTTTCAAAGGTATGTCTTTATGTATTTAATAGTCTTCAAGGGGCTACTTAACCTAAATTTAACATTAGATTTATTATAGTTTAACTTGATCCTTAATTTTATAAACTTTATTTGTGATGTCAAATCATAAAACCTAAAAAGATGAATACAAATACAGTTAAAAAAATTGAAATTAGTAAGTTTTTATACGCAGTCATTCTGGTTTTAGTTTATACTATTGCGGTTATTTCATAATTATTTTTAAAATTCTTACGGCCTTTTTATCATGAAGAAAATCATAAAAAGATTCAGCTTCCCAGTATCGCTTTGGTTGCAAAAAGATGAACAATCCTTTTTAACTTTTGTAATCATTGCATTTTTACTTGCCATGTTTGTTACACCTTATCCTCAGATAGCCATGTGGGTAGGGTTTTTATTTGCCGCGTATGCAGCAGTTGCAAATGATAGTATTCAAACTTTAGGAACCTTCATTGCTTCAAATCAAAACAAAAAATGGTGGGTATTGTGGATATTTATTGGTGGAATATTTTTAGCTACAGTAGGTTACAGCTGGTTAAATTTTAATGGAGATGTCTCCCACGGTAGATTAATGGCTAAAGGTTTTGACATTGCTCCCACTAATTTTCACTTTCTTCAAATTGCTGCACCGATTTTTTTACTGATTTTAACCAGGCTTCGAATGCCTGTATCAACAACTTTCATTCTTCTTACTTCATTTGCTGCTGCACCCGCTGCCATTGGAAAAGTCTTAGCAAAAAGCATGAGTGGATATATTTTAGCTTTCTTTTTAGGCTTCTTTGTATTCTTAGCCATTTCAAAACTGGCAAAGAAATATTTTGTTGGAGAAGCAAAGTTTAGTTGGACTATTGCACAGTGGATTACTTCAGGCACACTTTGGTCCGTTTGGCTAATGCAGGATGCAGCTAATATTGCAGTCTATTTACCTAGAAATATGCATTTTTTAGAATTTCTAGGTTTTGCGATGATTGTCTTTTTTGGCTTAGGGATGTTACTTTACTATAAGGGTGGGCGTATTCAAAAAATTGTCACTGAAAAGTCAGTTATCACTGATGTTCGTTTTGCTACAATTGTCGACTTTATCTATTGCATCATTTTATTTTATTTTAAGTTACATTCCAAAGTACCTATGAGTACTACATGGGTATTTATTGGATTGTTAGGTGGTAGAGAAGTAGCTATGGCTATTCGAAAAACCGGATCTCATAGTTTAGTTTATTCCGTAAAGCTTTTGTTCAAAGATTTTTCATTTGCTATGATTGGATTGATCATATCTATAGCCATTGCAATAGGAGTGAATGATCAACTTACTTTGGCTTCGATGATAGAGACGATTCCCGAAGAATTTAGTGCTGGTTTTTCTAAATTTTTCGGTAGGTTAGGTCTTTAGAATTGACGTATATTAAATTTGTATTGTGTGCGATTAAATAATTACATTTATGCAAATGTAAACCTTCATGAGCCAGAACCGGATTTTACTTGTTGACGACGAAAAAGATATACTTGAATTTTTAAGTTATAATCTTAAAAAGGAAGGTTTTTTGGTAGCCATTTGCTCTGATGGTAAGTCTGCAATTGACCTCTTAGAAGAATTTCAACCCCAACTAATTGTTCTGGATGTTATGATGCCAGGTATGGACGGGATTGAGGTATGTGAACATATTCGGTCTAATTCTAAATATAATCATATTTTAATTACTTTTCTTACAGCCAGATCTGAAGATTACTCCCAAGTAGCTGGTTTAGAAGCTGGTGCTGATGATTATATGAAAAAACCTATTAAGCCTAAGGTGTTAGTATCCAGGGTTAAAGCACTTCTCAGACGAAAGGGTGCAATATCTAATGATAGTAATGTAAGTCATATCATCGAGATTTCTGGTTTGTACATTAATAGAGAATCGTATGTTGTGAAAGTAGATGGAGAATTTTTATCTCTTCCTCGTAAAGAATTTGAGATACTTTATTTATTAGCCTCGAAGCCTGGAAAAGTTTTTAAAAGAGACGAAATTTTTGATAGGATTTGGGGTGCTGATGTAATCGTAGGTGGACGAACTATAGATGTTCATGTGCGTAAGTTAAGAGAAAAGTTAGGTAGAAGCTTTATTGAAACTGTAAAGGGAGTTGGTTATAAGTTCAAAAGCAATGAATAAAAATACTTGGTTACTTAAAAAGTTTAAATCTAACTTAGATCAATCTTGGTTTGTTTCTTTTGTTGCTTCAATACTTTTAATGGTTATTTCTTTATGTCATATTTGTTTTTTTGGTTTCACGCTTCATTCTTCTGAAATCATCCTGCTAGTAGTTTCTATTGGTGTATCCAGTTTTTTTCTTTTTCGCTTTTTAGTCGACGTATTTATCTACAATAAAATTAAGCTCATTTATAAAAGTATCAATGATTTTAAGTCTAAACCGGGAGATCTTGACAACAGGGACTTACGTCAAGTTGGCAAAGACGTAAATGTCTGGAACAATAAAAGAGAACAAGAAATTCAAAAGCTTGAAATCAGAGAAAGTTATCGAAGGCAATTTGTAGGTAATGTTGCTCATGAATTGAAAACTCCAATATTTAATATTCAAGGTTATATAGACACCCTATTGAGTGGGGCAATGGATGATAAAGAGTTTAATACTAAGTTTTTAGAGCGAGCCAACAAAAGCGTTAACCGAATGATTCACATTGTTGAAGATTTAGATCAGATTACCAATTTGGAAGCAGGGCAGATTGATATAGAAGAGCATCCAGTAGATATCGTTGAAGTCATTTTAGATGTGGTTGATCAACTGGAATTGAAGGCGAAAAAAAGAAATGTTAGAGTATCCGTCAATAAAATTCAAAAAGGTCGATTCATGGTTCAGGCTGATGTGGAAAAAATCAAACAAGTTTTGATTAATTTAATTGTCAATGCTATTAAATATGGAGGACAAAATGGTGATGTTTTGGTGCGAACTTACGATATGGATAAAAATGTACTGATCGAAGTTGCAGATAATGGAGCAGGTATACATCAGAGTCATCTTAATAAAATATTTGACAGATTTTATCGCGTAGATAATTCCCGTGACCGAGATAGTGGTGGTTCTGGGCTTGGTTTGTCTATTGTTAAACATATTGTTGAGGCCCACAATCAAGTAGTTAATGTTAGAAGTACGCAAGGAACAGGAAGTACATTTTCTTTTACACTCCAGAAAGCTTGATTTTTCTCTTCCTCAATCATTTTAGATTAATTCTAATAATGAGATGTGTTTTTTTGACCGAATGACGAATTGTCATGTTCTACTTTGAATTTGTATTTTTGGGGACTAAAAACAAGTATTTTGGGAAAAAATAAACTTAAGAAGTTCGCCGAAAATGAAACCTTTGAGAATATGGTGCAAGTTTCCCGTACCGACATTTTGGAAAAAGGGTTGCCTCAAAAAGGGAAGTGGCGACAAAATTTCTTTAATAATGACCATCCATTAGTGCTCGAGCTTGGTTGCGGTAAGGGGGAATACACGATTGGTTTAGCTAAAATGTTTCCTGAAAAAAATTTTATAGGGATTGATGTAAAAGGTGCAAGAATGTGGCGGGGAGCTCGTACTGCTTCCGATAATTTGATGCAAAACGTCGGATTCTTAAGAACCCAAATCGAACTTCTTCAATCCTGCTTTGAGAAAGGAGAAGTGAACGAAATATGGATTACTTTTCCCGACCCTCAAATCAAATATCGTCGAAGAAAAAAACGTCTAACCGCACCAAATATGTTGAGCATGTATACGAGTATATTGGCAGAAGATGCTTCTCTTCATTTAAAGACTGACTCTCAATTTCTTCACGGCTACACCTTAGGTGTGATTGACAGATATGATCATCAGGTGCTTGAAGCCATGTATGATATTGATAAACAGAATCCAGACAACCAATTGTTGCAAATTAAAACTAATTATGAAGAGATATTTCGACAAAGGGGATTGCCTATTACTTATATTAAATTCAGATTGAATGAAGGGAATATCAAAGACTAACGAACCATCTTTTTATGAAAGATGTTATGCAGTCGTTCGTTGCATTCCATATGGTAAGGTTACTAGCTTCGGAGCAATCGCAAAATGCTTGGGCACATCCAGATCTGCACGGATGGTCGGTTGGGCTATGAACAACAGTCATGACAAAAATGTACCAGCCCACCGTGTAGTTAACAGAATAGGTCTTTTAAGTGGAAAGCACCATTTTGCTGGTACCAATTTAATGAAAGAATTATTACAAAATGAAGGGCATAAATTTGAAGGAGATCAACTTTTAAATTTTAATCAGGTATTTTGGAAACCTAATGATACTTGAGTTTATGTTTTTTGTAACTTTGCAATAATTATATTTCAATGATTATACAAAAGAAGCAAATAGAAGAAGCACTGAAGTTTGTAAAGGTTAAAGGAGACAATACTTCTCTTTTAGATAAAGGTTCAATTGGAAATATTGTAATTTTTAATGACGAAGTTACGATTGATATTACGATTGATAACCCGACTTTACATGCAAAGAAACAAGTTGAGGTTGACATTTTAAAAGCTATCCATGAAAAAGTCTACGAAAAAGCTAAAATCAATGTTCGTATTACCGTAGAAGCAAAAGTGGAAGAAAATCCAAAATTGATTCGCGGAACCAAAATCGAAGGAGTTAAGAATATTATAGCCATAGCATCTGGTAAAGGTGGAGTTGGCAAGTCCACAGTGACAGCAAATCTAGCTATTGCATTAGATAAAAAAGGATATAAGGTAGGGATAGTAGATGCCGATATTTATGGTCCTTCTCAACACATAATGTTTGATGTAGAAAAATCTCGTCCTGAGGCAAGTAATGTTAATGGTAAACCTGTTATGTTGCCTGTTGAAAGTTATGGCGTAAAATTACTTTCAATTGGGTTTTTTGCACCCGGATCCCAGGCAGTTGTTTGGAGAGGGCCTATGGCAACAAAAGCCTTAAATCAGCTTATTAAAGATGCTTATTGGGGTGAATTAGATTATTTATTAATTGATCTTCCTCCTGGGACCGGAGACATTCATCTTTCTTTGGTACAAGCTGTTCCTGTAACTGGAGCTGTAATTGTAAGTACCCCTCAAACTATAGCGCTTACAGATGCTAAAAAAGGAGTAGGGATGTTTCAAATGGATACCATTCAAGTTCCGGTATTGGGTCTTGTGGAAAACATGGCTTACTTTAGCCCCGATGAGCTTCCTGACCATAAATACTATATCTTTGGAAAAGATGGAGCTAAAAATTTAGCGGATGATTTGAATTTACCCTTGTTAGGTGAAATTCCGATTATACAGAGTATACGTGAAGCAGCTGATATAGGACATCCTGTAACACTGCAGTCAGGGAGTCTCTCCTCAAAAGCTTTCATGGATTTAGCGACTAATATGGTTTCGCAATTAGAATTACGCAACCAAGAGAAGAAACCTACGGAGGTGGTTAAAATAACTAATATGGACGGTTGCTCCTCTTAAATTATACATCATGATAGCACAAACCGAATTGACATTAATTGAAAAAATTGAAATTGCTTTGGCGGATATCCGCCCCTACCTTGAATCTGATGGTGGAGATATCTCATTGGTTGAAGTTACTTCAGAAATGGTAGCAGTTGTAAAATTACATGGTGCTTGCCAAAGTTGCAACGTCAATCAAATGACACTTCGCGCGGGGGTAGAACAATCTATTATGAAATACGCTCCTGAAATTACACAGGTCGTGAATATTGACGCCTAAATCAAACCTAATGACTCAAGTTCAGGGAAAACTTGAAAAAGTAACGATATTATTTGCTGGAGATTCAGGAGATGGTATTCAGTTAACAGGTTCTCAGTTTACGAACAATACCGCTCTGTATGGAAATGATTTAAGTACTTTCCCAGACTTTCCTGCCGAGATCCGAGCCCCATTAGGTACTTTGGCAGGGGTTTCAGGTTTCCAAATTCATTTTGGCTCTACGGATGTCTATATACCAGGTGATCAATGTGATGTACTTGTTGTAATGAATGCTGCGGCATTAAAAAAGAATTTATCACGATTAAAAGACCGGGGGACTATCATAGTTAATACTTCTGGGTTTGATAAACGAAATCTTCGGCTTGCCGGCATTGACGACGATGATAATCCACTACTCAATAACAGCTTAGAAGGATTTAAACTACACGAGTTTGATTTAACTAAACTTACACGAGAAAGTCTCAAAGACAGCCCCCTTGGAACCAAAGACCGTGATCGGTGTAAAAATATGTTTGTTTTGGGTTTTGTTTATTGGATGTACAACCGCTCTATGGACTCTTCAGTTGATTTTTTAAATTCTAAGTTTGCTCATAAACCAGATATATTAGCTGCCAACCTTACTGTGCTTAAGGCAGGTTATCATTTTGCGGATACATGTGAGACTTTTTCGAATCGATTTGAAGTAAAGCCAGCAAAGATGCCCAGTGGATCTTATCGGAATATAATTGGTAACCAAGCTACAGCATTGGCTCTTATTGCTGCTGCCGATAAATCAAGATTACCTTTATTTTATGGTGGGTATCCTATAACTCCCGCCTCTGATATTCTTCATGAACTTTCCAAACATAAAAATTTCGGAATTCGAACGTTTCAAGCTGAAGATGAAATTGCAGGTATTTGTGCTGCGATTGGGGCTTCATTTGGAGGTAGTCTAGCTGTAACAGCCTCCTCTGGACCCGGTATTGCTCTGAAAGCTGAAGCTCTTGGATTGGTTATGATTTTAGAATTGCCTCTTGTTATTATTAATGTACAGCGAGGAGGTCCCTCTACAGGGTTGCCCACAAAAACAGAGCAAGCAGATTTATTGCAAGCAATTTACGGCAGAAATGGAGAAGCTCCAATTCCTGTTTTAGCCGCTTGCTCTCCTGCAGACTGTTTTGAGATGACTTATGAGGCTTGCCGATTGGCAGTAGAGCACATGACACCAGTATTCCTTTTAAGTGATGGGTATATTGCTAATGGAGCTGAACCATGGCTTTATCCAAAAGCTTCGGATCTGTCTGATATTAATTATCGATTTGAAGATGAAAATCACGAAAACGAAAAACCTTTTTTACCATACAAAAGAGATGAAAAGTTAGTTCGATCTTGGGCACTACCAGGAAATAAAGGAACAGAACATCGTTTGGGCGGTTTAGAAAAAGACAAAGTCACAGGTAATGTCTCTTACGATCCCGATAATCACGAGTATATGGTGAAAATTAGAGCAGAAAAAATAAATCGAATTGCCGATTATATTCCACTTCAAAAATTGGATGCTGGTTCGGAAAATTCAGAGATGCTAGTACTAGGATGGGGATCTACTTTCGGAGCGATTAAAACAGCCCTTCGATCTCTTAGAGAAGACGGAATAGATGTTGCTCATGCTCATTTGAAATACATATTGCCTATGCCAAAAAACCTAGGTGATATTTTGTCATGCTACAAGAAAATATTGATTCCAGAATTGAATAATGGGCAGTTGATCAAGCTAGTCAGAGACCAATATTTAGTTGATGCCAAACCACTCAATAAAATTAAGGGAGCCCCCTTTGAATCACGCGAAATTAAAAAAGGAATCCTGAATATGTTGATAAATAAAGAATGAGTGATATAAAAAATATATCCACCCCCAATAAACCTTTAAATGCTAAGGATTTTGCTAGCGACCAAGATATTCGATGGTGTCCTGGTTGTGGAGATTATTCTATACTTAAGCAGGTACAAAGTGTTATGCCCGAATTAGGGATACCACTAGAAAAAATTGTTTTTGTTTCTGGTATAGGTTGTTCTTCTCGTTTTCCATACTACATGAATACTTACGGCATGCATTCTATTCACGGAAGAGGATCGGCTATTGCGAGTGGTCTAAAAGCTAGTCGTCCAGATTTAAGTGTTTGGCTCATTACCGGAGATGGAGATGCATTGTCTATAGGAGGGAATCATTTAATTCATCTATTGAGAAGAAATTTTAATATAAATATTTTACTTTTTAATAATCAGATTTACGGACTGACCAAAGGGCAATACTCTCCTACCTCAGAGATTGGAAAGAAAACTAAATCTACGCCAATGGGTTCCATAGACCACCCATTTAATCCTTTAGCTCTTTGTATGGGAGCTGATGCTACCTTCATAGCTAGAGGTTTAGATAGGGAACCTAAACACATGCGCGAATTACTCCTTAGAGCTGAAAAACACAATGGAACTTCTCTTGTAGAAATATATCAAAATTGCAATATATTTAATGATGGTGCTTTTGCTGAATTTACCGATCAGCAAAAGAAAAAAGAGAACAGTCTTTACCTAAGTCATGGTAAACCCTTAGTTTTTGGAGCCAAAGAAGATAAGGGTATCGTTTTAGATGGTTTAAAGGTCAGAATCGTAGATTTAAGCGATGAAAAGTTTTCTCTTGAGGATTTATGGATTCACGACGAAAACGACCGCATAAAAGCCACCATACTATGTCGCTTTTTCGATGATCCGAGTCAAGAAGATGCTCTTCCAAGACCCTTTGGAGTGTTTTACCAAGAAGACCGTTATCGCTACGAAGAAGCTATGACCGAACAATTAAATTTTATGAAACAGAACAAAGGTAATCCTGAACTAGATGCACTTTTGGAAGGTTCTAACTCTTGGGAGGTCGACTAATTAGAAGTTTATTTCTTTAGCGAAAAAGGAATCTCACATACCGGGATAGGAAGCATCTTATGGAGATTTGCATCGTGGTGTGTTTTATAAATATCAAAGATTTCTTTTTGGCGCAAGTCAAAAGTATTTTTATTTGATATTTGATGTTGTTGCATAGCCCATTCTAATTCTATGTAAGTAGCCCCCAATTGATCTTCATCGTTTCGGCCATCTTCCCATAATCCGTCGGTAGGCTCTGCTTCTTGAATTTCTTTAATAATATTAAGATATTTAGAAAGGTCAAAGACTTCGGATTTACTAAGGTCTGCTATTGGACTAAGGTCAACGCCGCCGTCTCCATATTTAGTAAAGAAGCCAACGCCAAAATCTTCTATTTTGTTCCCTGTACCAGCAACAAGCATATTTTTTGCCCCAGCAAAAGCATATAAGTTTGTCATTCTTAGCCTAGCTCTTACATTAGCTAAAGTTAATTGATTTGATACATTTTCGGGAAGTAGGCGAGAAAGGACATCAAATGTTTCACTAAGGTCTAAACATTCAACAGTTACATTTGGAAACTTTTTTTGAAGCCATTCTACGTGTGCGATGGAACGAGCCAGTTCTTCTGTATTTTGATGAATCGGCATCAAAAGACAACAAATGCTTTTGCCAGTCTTTGCACACAATGTAGAGGTTAAGGCAGAATCGATTCCTCCAGATATACCTATTACATACCCATCTGTATTCGATTTATAACTGTACTCGGTCAACCAATTAGAAATATAATCAGCAATTTCTTTTGTTTTCATGTGTTTCTATTCAAATACAGATACAAATTTAATAAAAATGATTTTTGTAATAAATATCTTGAAACTATTTTATGAGGTTTTATATCATTTGTTATTTTTGTACCATTAAAATTTATTTTATGAATCGTTTATTCGTTATTTTTTTCATTTTATCGCTATTCTTTTCATGCCAATGGGGTCAAAGTGACTTTATTCCAATGGGTTCAGAGCCTGTGAATATTGATCATTTTGATCGTGTTTTTTTTTCTATGGATAGTCTAAATATCTCTAAAGAAATAAAGAAACTAAAAAATGATTTCCCCTACTTTTTTTCATCAAATCAGAGTGATGATATGCTGATTTCCCGATTTTACGATCCTCAAATTCGAGAGTTATCTAATTCAGTAGACTCTCTATTCGGGAAAACAGATGTTTTGGAACTAGAGATACAAGAGTCTTTCGAGTATTTTTATCATTATTTCCCTCATATTGATAGCTTGACCTTATATACTTGGGTGTCTAATTTTGAAAGCTTGGAACCTATTTTGGTTTCTGAAAATACTCTTCTTTTAGCCTTGGATATGTATTTAGGATCTTCTTCTCACTATTATCGAAGCGCTCCAAAATATATTAGAAATAGTTTCCAGCAAAAGTATATTTTACCGAATATTTTTTTTTACTACTTCTCTTCACATATTCCATTATTTAAGGATAATAGTTTTCTTTCTTCCATGCTCCATTATGGGAAAATACATTATTTAAGCGCTCTAATGATACCATTGAGAGATCAGAAGAATTTGATGTGCTACTCTGAGGAAAAAATGGTCTGGGCTAAAAATAATGAGGCTAATGTTTGGGCTTATTTTGTTGAAAACAGTATACTTTTTTCTACAGATCAAAAAAATAAATTAGATTTTATTTCAGATGCACCCTTTTCAAAATTCAGTACTTCATGGCAAACACAAAGCCCTGGGCGAATTGGCCAATGGATCGGTTGGAGAATCATTGATTCCTACATGAGTATGCATCCTGAATTGACACTGACAGATCTCATTACCGAACAAGATGCTCAAAAGATATTAAGAGAATCCCAATATAAACCGAAATCCAAGAGATGAAGCATTCTGAAATTAAAATCCAAATAGAATTAGATGAAAATAAGGTGCCGGAAAGTATTTGTTGGACAGCCCAAGACGCAGGGCAAGAAAATCAAAAATCTGAAGCTGTTTTGATTTCTCTTTGGGACGCTGATTCGCAAAACTCACTCCGAATTGATTTATGGACAAAGGAGATGAAAGTCGATGAAATGAGAACCTTTTTTCATCAGACTTTAACTGCAATGTCTGATACTTTTGAACGCGCAACAGGAGACGAGAAGATGGCTAGTCAGATGCGACAGTTTTGTAAATATTTTGCGGAAGAATTAGATTTAGTCAAAGATATTAAGAAAAAATAAATTTATCATTTCTTGATTCCTGATTAATTTACACCACTAAAATTTTTGTAAATTCGTATTACATTATGTAATAAGCCCTAACGTATTAATCTATTTCATTTTTTTTATTTCAGATGAACCACAAAAAAATCATTTTCATTATATCCTTCGTTATCCCCATGGCGGTATTTGCCTTATATATATTTCCTAAATTTAGTTTTGCAACAGTAGATTTCCTACCCTTATTAAATGCTTGTATTAACGGAACTGTTTTTGTTTTGCTCGCCATGGCATTAATGGCGATTAAAAAAGGAAAAAAAGTACTTCATCAAAGACTGATTTATACAGCGATTACTTTGTCTGCTTTATTTTTAGTTTCTTATGTATTTCACCACGCTACTCATGACTCAGTAAGGTATCTAGGCCAAGGATTCATGATGTATTTTTATTATTTTATTTTGTTAAGTCATATTTTACTAGCTATCATTATAATCCCATTGGTTTTAGTCTCCTTGTCTAGAGCTTTACAACAAAAGTATGAACTTCACAAAAAAATAGCGCGAATAACAATGCCTATATGGATGTATGTGTCTATTACTGGTGTAATTGTTTATTTGATGATTTCTCCCTTTTACCCGTATTAGTCAGATATTGATGTTGAATCTTACAGTAGGTTAATGTATTTATCAGCAATGAAGATGATTTGCATAAGTGGTAGGTAAATAAATGAAGATATCATTAGTTTTTTTGCGCTTTCGTCTGAAACACTTCGATAGAGTTTGATAGATTGCCAAGTAAACCATAAGCCAAGAATGAATATCAATATTGCAGCGGGCAATGAAAGACTCAATTGGTTTTGTTCCCAGAAGTAGGGAACAACTGATAAAAAAGTCATAATAACAGAGGTGCAAATAGATATTATTGCTGGATATTGACTTTTTTTCCCCCCAAACATCATTTTAAATCCTGCTTTTGAATATTCTTCATCCAATACCCACGAAATAGCAATAAAGTGTGGGAATTGCCAGAAAAATTGGATCGAAAATAATAACCCTCCTATTAATCCAAAATAATCTGTAGCAGCTACCCACCCAAGAAGAAATGGAATTGCTCCAGGGAATGCACCAACAAATACTGATATGGAAGACAATCGCTTTAATGGAGTGTAAATTAAGACATATAGCAGTATAGAAATAAGTCCAAATAAGCATGATTTTGAAAACCATCCAAAATAACTTCCTTCAGGTTTGATAAAGTTTAGCAAGAACAGGCCCAAGAAGCCAATAATAATCGAAAATATAAGAGCTTGATTAACGGATAATTTTTTCTTTGGAAGAGGTCGATTTGCTGTTCTATTCATATGCTTGTCGTGTTCTCTTTCAATAACTTGATTAAATCCATTTGCGGATCCAGTCACAAGGAATCCGCCAAATACGAGTAGAATAAATTCAGTGATAGAGAATTGATCTAAACCCAAAATATATCCAGCTATTGCAGAAAATACAACAGATGAGGATAGTCTAAACTTAACAAGTTGGCTATAGTATGAGAGTGTTTCAATTAATTTGATGGTGCTTTAGTTTTTTTATTTTGTAAATAATAAAACACCCCAAATGATAGAGCCGCTAAATATGGAATTGCCATCAAATAAAGAATTCCATTGTTTAGTCCAAGTCCTTCATTTCCACCACTTTCTAAATTACTTTCAACTACTGCTTTACACATTGCACACTGGGCATTTAATGGAATTGTGAAATCAATAAATATTAATGCTGAAAGTGTGAGTAGTTTATCTTTCATTTCGTGTGACTTTTGCTTCTTTATGGTATTCTGCTATAAGTGTTTTTATATCCTTAATCATATCTTTGATGACAAAATCTTGAGTTCCATCATAGCTTCCAACCGGGTTTCCTTTTAATGTTTTCTCTTTATTGCATGAGTCACACGCAATAGTTGGTTTCTTTGAGGAAGTTTGGCAGTTACTACAAATGAAATTACTATAACCCGATCGAATTCGACCTTCTTTGTCGATGAGAATAAGGTATTCAGAATGAAGAAATCCTCCAGGCGCGATTTTATCTTCTGCTACATTTACAAAATAAGACAACGCAATGTCATAAATCTCTTGCTTTTCTCCGGTTACAAAATTAAAATTTTTCTCATTTATCCTCATTCTTCGAGCATAGTCTTTCAGAATATTTGGAGTATCATATTCTGGATTTACTGTGTGTGATAGAAATTTAATGTGGGGATATATTTTTAGCTTTTCTTGAATGTACCTCATGTTGATTGTCATTGTAGGGCAAATTGTAGGACAAGTCGTAAAGATGAAGTTAGCAATGTAAATATCGTCTTCATAATTCTTATTCGAGATAGTATCTCCATCTTGATTGATAAACTCAAAAGGAGGTATGACATGATTTTCTGGACCAATAATAGCAAGTTTGACAAAGTTATTTTCCCCTCTAGATATGAATTTGTAAGCCAGAAAAGGAAGTACTAAAAGTACAAATAGAAGGCCCCATTTTTTCATTGTTTTTAGCATCAGAATAATCTACAATTTAAGCTTTGAAGAAACCTTCAGTTAGCATGAGCCATGTCAAATAGGAAATAAGAAAGATAGACGGGAAGACCACTACTAATCTAAACCCTTTCTTTTCATGACCCAAATGCATGAATTCCATCACAATATAATATGCTTTGATTAGTGTGAGTACAATAAAGACAATTACCGCAGATTTAGTTCCAAGCAATTGGGTATCCCAAAGTATAGATGGTTTCATTATTCCCAGAGCCACCTCCACAAAGGTGATTCCAAAAAGGAGCCAAAATACTTTCCAAATCCACCAATTACTTTCTGTTGCTTCTTGAGCCATTTTTTATTTATTTTTAGATTATACAAGATAGAAAAAGGTGAAAACAAAAACCCATACCAAATCGACAAAGTGCCAATATAATCCAACTTTTTCAACCATTTCATAATGACCTCTCTTTTCGTATGTCCCTTTAATTACATTAATAAGAATGATAATCAATATGATTACGCCACTAAATACGTGAAATCCGTGGAATCCAGTTATGAAATAGAAATAGTCTGCAAATAATGGATTTCCATATTCATTGTTGTGAAGATTCGCTCCTAATAATACATCTTTGGCATTTTTATTCAAATATGCCATAGATTCTTTGTTAGAGAGGGCGTCTCTATTTGGAAGAATGATATTGTATTGAGGATTAACCTCTAGGTATTGAATCACATCTGATATTTCAAATTCATGGTGGCTACCATCGTGTCCATTCACTCCCATCAATTCGTATACTGAGGCCATGTCATTTCCTTTCGCAATGTGAACTACTCCCTGAAGTTCAGTATTGATTCCACCTTTGTCTCCGTGAATAAAATGGCTCCATTCCCATGCCTGAGAACCCAAGAACAAGGCACCCCCCACAATGGTTAATGACAACCAAAGGATTACTTTATTTTTTTGCATTTTATGACCATAATTTACCGCCAAGACCATGGTGACTGAACTGAGGATAAGAATAAAGGTCATCAATGCAACAAAAAGCAAAGGATGGTCTCCATGCATAAATGGGAAATGTGTAAATACATCCTCAGCAAAAGGCCAAGTTTGGTCAAATTTGAATCTACTAAATCCATATGAAACAAGAAAACCTGTAAAAGTTAGTGCATCCGTCATTAGGAAAAACCACATCATCATTTTACCGTAACTGATGTTAAAGGGCTTTTCGCCCCCTCCCCAAGGATCTTGGCTTTCAATGTGCTGTGCCATAATTTGGTTATTTCGTTTATATGAACTTAAAAAATAAAAAAAGATATACCCACAGTAGTCCTAAAAAGTGCCAATAGTTTGATGTGAGTTCCATTCCTAAATAATCTTCTGATGTATATTTACCAAGTTTGGATCTGATGGTTGTTATTAATAGTGCAATAATTCCTCCAACTAGATGCAATAAGTGAGCTAAAGTGATTACATAGATAAATGATCCTGATGGATTACTACCTTCTCCTGTGAGATAAACTCCTTGCGCAATTAGTTCTTTCCAACCTTCCATTTGAGAGTACGAAAAGAATAATCCTAAAGCCAATATCGCGAGAAGAATATTCGTCGAAGAGCCTCCAGATTTTACTTTCCGGATTGCAAACCACAAAAATATGCTACACAGTATAATAGTCACAAAACTTATACTAAACCAAGTAGGCATTATAAATTCAAGCCAATTACCTTCAGCTTTTCTAACTACATAAGCAGATGTTAGGCCTGCAAAGAACATAACAATTGAACCAATTCCTATCCAAAGCAGCTGTTTGTATGTCTTATTCTTATGTTGAAGGGTAAATTCCATTCTATTGATCTGTTTCGTTTGGATTTAAGGGTACATTTTGTGGTATAAAGTCTTTTTTTGCTCCCGGTTTAGAATAATCATATGGCCATCGTTCAACTACAGGTATTTCTCCGGGCCAGTTTCCATGAATCCTTTCAACTGGAGTAGTCCATTCTAATGTATTTGATTCCCAAGGATTTTCCGAAGCCTTAGTTCCTTTAAAGATGCTGTAAAAGAAATTGAAGACAAACAAAAGTTGAACTAACCCTCCAATAATAGCAAAGAAAGTAATGACCTCATTAATATCTGTCAAACCATCAAACATAGGGAATGCACTGTTTGTGTAGTATCTTCTTGGTAGTCCAGCCAAACCTAAAAAATGCATGGGAAAGAATACACCATAGGCAGAAACAAAAGTCACCCAAAAGTGAAAATAACCCAGTCGTTTATTCATCATACGGCCATACATTTTAGGGAACCAGTGATATACCCCACTGTACATTCCATAGATGGCCGATACTCCCATAACAATATGAAAATGACCTACTACGAAGTAAGTATCGTGAACGTTGATGTCAAGAGCGGAATCACCCAGGATAATACCTGTTAATCCTCCAGTAATGAAAGTAGATACAAATCCAATTGCAAAAAGCATGGCGGGAGTAAATCTAATGTTAGCTTTCCATAGAGTGGCTATATAATTAAATACTTTTACAGCGGACGGGATTGCAATCAACAAAGTAGTGAATGTAAATACCGAACCTAAAAATGGATCCATTCCAGTAATGAACATATGATGTCCCCAGACTACAAAGGATAAAAAAGCAATTAATATGAGTGCTCCAACCATTGCCTTATATCCAAAAATAGGTTTTCTAGCATTTACAGACATTACTTCAGAGACTAAGCCAAGTGCCGGAAGAAGGATAATATATACTTCTGGGTGACCTAAAAACCAGAAGAGATGCTCAAATAAAATAGGTGACCCCCCCGTATTGTGGAGTGCTTCTCCACCAATGATAATGTCAGATAAATAAAAGGATGTCCCAAATGTTCGGTCAAAAATTAAGAGCAGAGCACACGATAAAAGAACTGGGAATGATAATACCCCTAAAATGGCAACAATTAATAAGGCCCATATAGTTAAAGGGAGCCTCATCATTGTCATTCCTTTTGTTCTTAAATTTAATATAGTTACAATATAGTTCAATCCACCCAAAAGAGAGGAAACTATAAATAATGTAATTGCTATTAACCATAGGTCTTGCCCAAGCCCAGAGCCAGGAATTGCTTGAGGGAGCGCTGATAATGGAGGGTAAACAGTCCAACCAGCAGAGGCAGGACCTGACTCAACAAAAAGAGAACTTAAAAGCACAATAGTGGCAGCAAAAAAGAACCAGTATGAAAGCATATTCATGAATCCAGAAGCCATATCTCTTGCCCCGATCTGAAGTGGAATAAGAAAATTAGCAAAGGTTCCTGTTAATCCGGCAGTAAGAACCCAGAAAATAAGTATGGTCCCGTGCATTGTGACTAGAGCCAAATAAATATTCGGGCTAAGTACTCCGCCAGGAGCCCATTTTTCACCTAGGAAGAATTCCAGTATTGCAAAGGATTCTCCTGGATTGGATAGTTGAATCCTAAATAGTATAGACATACCCATGCCAATTATAGCCATAATCATTCCAGTGATTAGGAATTGCTTGGCAATCATTTTGTGATCTAGGCTAAATACATACTTCGAAATGAAGGTTTCTTCGTGATGATGTTCTGACATTCTAAGTTAGTTTAGAGTTAATGAGGTTTTTAAGGTCTCTTGAGAAGATATCCATTTATTAAATTCTTCTTGAGTTTCGACGATAAAAGTCATCTTCATATTGTAATGCGCCGCGCCACAAATTTTATTGCATAAAAGTGTAAATTCAAAATCTTCACCCTCTTGTTCTTTCATTTGTTTCGTTGTTTGAGTGGGGATGAAAGGAAATTGAGTAACCATACCAGGGACGCAATTCATTTGAACCCTAAAGTGAGGGAGAAATGCAGAGTGAATGACATCTTGAGATCTCATTTTTAAAAGAACAGGTTCGTTAACCACTAGGTGGACTTCTCTGGTCACAACATCATCAAGGGCATGTTGGTCTTGCATGTCTACTCCCAGCATATTAAAACCTTCTACAAGTCTGAAATCTGCTACACCTAAAGTATCATCTTCACCAGAATATCGTGCTGTCCAGTTGAACTGTTGTGCGTAAAGTTCGATGACCTTAGCTCCTGTATTGTCTGAGCTAGTGATTTCATTCCAAACATTTAGCCCATAAATAATAACAGGAGTAAGAACAAGGGTTGGTATCACAGTCCAGAATAATTCAAGTTTATTGTTATGATGATAGAAGTATGCTTTTCGATTAGAGTTTCCCCGATACTTGTAAGCAAACCATGTGAGTAGAGGCTGAGTTAAGAAAAAGACAAAAATAATTAAACCCATTGTGAAATTCATTAAGGTGTCAATAGTTGCACCATGAACTGAACTAGCAGGAGGTAAAATATGAATACCCCAATATTTAATTTGCCAGACAAACAGAGAAAGAAATGTTACCCCAGCAATCAAAAAGAAGAGAAGTCCTTGGGTTTGGTTGTCTTCGTCAGTTACTAAATTCGCATCTTGATTTTTCACTTCTGAAAGTAGTTCGTTTACACGAAGAATTTGAACTAAAACTACTATTCCAAGTAAAATAATTAAAACCACCAATAACATCATCATAGTCAATCAAATTTTTGGCAAAATATTAAACAATTTCAAACACTTAATGAAGTGCTAAACTAATTTGTTATTCTGATGCAAAAATAATGAATTTAAGTCAAAAAAATAACAATGGAATCACTTTTTTACGGGTTTTTATACCCGATTTTATATTCATATTGGTGGAATCTTTGATTGGTTCTATGACGCCAAATCGATATTGTCAATAACCTACTATCTATAGGTGGGGTAGCTAGTTTTTTTTGGAGAAGAAATCCCAAAGATTACAGTGGTTTCTTGGATGGAAATTTGTATTTCTTTTTCCTGATTAATTTTAATAAAATCATCAGTATTATAGTCGATTTTATCGATTTTAAAGCGGCCTGATTTGATATAGAATGAATGGATTTTATTTGGGTCAAGACATATTTTTTGGTCAATTTTAATCGTCCATTCGTATATTTCTATGCCTTCAGAATCTAAATCAATTCCTCCATCAATCCTCGTTATTTTTTTTTCACCCTCTGCATTGATAATAAATTCAGAGTCTTGATAGTCTTTATATCGAGGCTTTTTGTCTAATGAGATAGAAAGATTTGGGTCGAGCCATATTTGGAAGATTGAAGAGTTTTTGTGTAGCTTTTCAGAATGTGAAATTCCTGAGCCAGCTTGAATAACCTGAATTGATCCCTTTTTTAATCTAATCCATCGGTCAATAAAAGTATCATAATGCTCAATGCAACCCTCCAGTACGATAGTGATAATTTCAAATCCCTTGTGGGGATGAAGGCCAATTGTGCTTTCGGAATGGGCTTTTGCATGTGCCCAGTAGAAAATATTGGAGTAGGGTTTGAGCTGTCCCCCATCTCCGGGAAATCCCAGTGGTTTGTTTTCAGTGATTTCACCCAAATTAAATTCACCATAAGCTTGTTCCTTTTTTTTGTAGCGTCTAATCATATAAGTATAAAGTATGTTAAATCTCTTAATGCTTGGATTTAAAAGTTAGTTTCCTTAATTATTTCTTTAAATTTAAAACTATGAAAAAATATGTTCTTTTTTGTGTTTATTATTTCACTTGTTATTCAAGTTTTGAACTGTATGTATAATGATAAGAGTATTTCTTTTAATTTTTTGTTTCAAGATTCAGTCTAGGTTTTAGATTAATTTACCATTACTATAATACCTTTGATTCTTTGCGTTTCAATAAAATTAAATTTTATGAAACCAATCTTGAACTTTCTTCTCATGAGAGCCAAATTCTAGCATCTAAGCCATCGATTTTTTTTAGTTCAATGGAAATCTAGAAAGTCAAGTCATTCATTTTCTAATACCAGAATTTTCTAGTATTGGAAATCTTAATTTTGATAGTAATATTTATGCTAAGTGAACTTGATCCAAGACTTAGATCCAATGCATAGAATTTATTTGATATGGCAAAGTGGCTATATCAATTTTAAGCTTGAGTAAGAAAGTTCAATTTGTATTGGGCTAAAAAAAAATAGGGGTAACTTCTTTATTATACTAAATTCCTTGCCAAGTTTCAGGAGATTCTCGCCATTTTTTTAGTGCTGTTATCTCAGCGTCGCTAATATATCCTATTTCCATTGCTTGTTCAATAAGCTCGGTATAACTGCTTAGAGTGATGAGTTCACATTTTGCTTTTTTGAAGTTTTCATAAGAAAGATCAAATCCGTAAGTAAATATAGCCGCCATGCCTAATACATTGCACCCTTTATCTCTGAGTGCCTTTACTGCCTTTAGTGAGCTTGCCCCGGTACTTATAAGATCTTCAATAACAACTACATTTTGTCCAGATTCAATATAGCCTTCAATTTGATTTTTTTTCCCATGATTTTTTGCCTCAGGACGAACATAAACAAATGGAAGGCCCATTTCTTGGGCTACTAATATCCCGTGAGCAATCGCACCAGTTGCAACTCCGGCAATCACATCTGGTTTCCCAAAATGTTTTTCTATTGCATCAGCAAGCTGTTCTCTTATATATGTTCTAGTAATGTGGTGGGAAAGTGTGATTCGATTATCGCAGTATATGGGCGAATTCCATCCAGATGCCCATATGAAAGGATTTCCAGGTTGCAATTTAATTGCCTTAATTTGTAAAAGAAATTCGACAGTTTTTTTACCAGTATCCTTGTTTAAAATCATAAAACAAATGTATAGAATTTTTATCAACGAAAACCTATTAATTTTAAGTAGTTTAGAATCTAAAGTAGAAATAGATGAAATGCTTGAAATCCAATATTATAGTGGGGTGGAAAGTATAACAGAGGCTATAAAAAGAGTGAGAATTAGTTCGCTAATTATGGTTGGTGTTGACCTAGAAGTTATGTGGAGAGACTTTTGCTCTCACTATGAGCAAATAGATGCTGCAGGTGGAGTTATTATCAACGAGAATCGAGATATTTTATGGATTTTCCGAAATGGAAAGTGGGACTTGCCTAAGGGTAAAGTTGAAAATGAAGAATCTACAATGGATGCAGCTATTAGAGAGGTAGAAGAAGAATGTTCTGTGCATGATATCAGACTTGGCCCATTTCTTAGTAAAACATACCACATCTATGAATATAATGGACAGAGTGTTCTCAAATCATCTTACTGGTATGGAATGACCTGCTCAAGAGAACAGAGTTTAAAGCCACAAATAGAAGAGGGTATTACAAAGGTAATTTGGGCAGATGCCAAACAACATAGAAAGTGCCTAGCTAACACTTATTCTTCTATAAGCGAACTCCTGAAGCGAGAAAAGGTTCTGCATTACCTCCATTCTTAATTATATCTCTTACAATAGTTGAAGAGATAGCTATGAATTCAGGTTTAGTATGAAGGCAAAGAGTCTCAATTTTTACGTCGAGAGATTGGTTAATCAAAGAGATATTTTTTTCATATTCGAAATCGAGAGCATTACGAAGACCACGCAAAATATATTTAGCTTTGTTTTTTTTGCAAGCTTCAATTGTCATTCCCTCGTAGCTTATTGTCTGTACAGAAGGGCAATCAGAAAAAGTTTTCTTAATCCATGATATTCTTTTTTCTATGGAAAACATTTTTTTTTTGCTTCTATTGACTCCTACTGCTATAATGATTTCATCAAAAAGAGAAATAGATCTTCGGACAATATCTTCATGACCTTTTGTTATAGGGTCAAATGATCCAGGAAAAAATGCGATTTGTTTCATGAGTTTTTTTGAGATGAAGGGGGTTTATATCTTATGTGTTGGACTCAAAATTAAAAAAACTAAAATTTACATTCCCATATCTTTTTGTTTTATTGAAAAACGCATGTGTTGAGAAATTATGTTCCTTACTGTGTTCCAGAATAAGATTTCCCTGTATAGAAAGTAATTTTTTTTCAAAAACAATAGAAATAATATCTTCAAACTGATCAAAATTGTAAGGCGGATCCGCAAAAATTATATCCTGTGAGATGTTTTGTTTTTGTAGAAAATCTAATGCCTCGGATTGAATTACATTAATAGATTCAAAATTAAGTTCTTGAACAGTTTTTTGTATGAATTTAACGCAATGATTATTTTGGTCAACACAAATTATCTTACGGGTCCCCCTTGAAGCAAATTCATAGCTAATATTTCCAGTGCCGCTAAACAAATCTAAAACACTTATTTCATCAAAAAAATAGTCGTTATTTAAAATATTGAAAAGACTTTCTTTCGCCATATCAGTTGTGGGGCGAACGGGAAGTTTTTTTGGAGCCGTAATCCGTTTGCTTTTGTGACTTCCACTTACGATACGCATAGATGTTGATTCAAAAGTTTATAGTGGAAGTGTTCTTTAATATCACCAAATACAAAGCTATATTTATAACTAGAGTTTCGACCAGAAAACTCAATATGTCTTATGTACTTATATACAATTTTGTATACTTCTGACTCTTCAAGTATTTCTCCGGTTATCACTAGAGGTATTTTTTCTGGGTTAAGATTTAATTGTTCACATGTAAACAAAAGATAGTATATGAAATCTTCTGCCGTCTGGTAAGAGAAGTTATTGAAGAAGATTAATTTTTTACCATTTAATACGACCATTTCAAAGTAGGTGTTTTGAATGGAGAGATATATTTTTTTCTTTTCATGAAGTTTAAATTGCCGAAGCAAACTTTCAATGAGAATACTACTGTCGTGTTTCCAAGAAATACCTTCAAAATGTTTGTCAAAACATCTTGTGAGCTCAACAGGAATAGTATAAGAGTTAAATGCTTGAATAGATGGTATCCAATCTGAGTATTCTTGCTCATTTTGGAGCAAGTCCTGATCAAAGGCTAAAAGACTTTTTCCGTTATTCTTGTCATAAAGAATATTAGGAATCAGAGTGTTAATCTGGTGAGAAATACTTGCAGAAACTGAATTAAATTTATTTTTAAGAAAGGCATTATGATCAATCACCCGATCAATTGCTTCAGCAGTTTTAGCATATGTTCCTCCAGACGGGAAATCGAAATGTTCCAGAGAGATATATTTTTGTTCTTTAAGATTTAAAAGAGCATAAGTAAAACTATCCAGATTTACCTGAATCGATAAGTGACAAGATTCAGATTTATTCAGCTCTAGGTTTGAGTCGGTATGACTTAATGTTGCTTTTATATTATTCCCAATTGCCATTAATTTTTGCAGAATTCATTGACCCCACAACTAAATCTTTGGAGGTATTTTTTATTAAGTCTTTGTCTAAGTCTTTTAGATATTCTTCTTTCGGGGCGCGAGCTTCAAATACCTGAACGGAAAGAGTTCCAGATTTTATTTTCCCAGCCCTTAGAATAATCTCAGATCCATTTGATTGCGGGATGACTTTTAAGGACTCTAGATCATAGTTTGAACCAAAAATAGAATCTTTTATACTTACAAAACCAAGTGTGTCTATATAAGTAGTGTCTTTTAATTGAAATTCTCTGTAGACTTTATTGTAAAATTTTAATTCCTCGTCTCTACGTTGAACAATAGTAAATTCACCTGTATCGATAAGCGGGATTAGTTCATCAAAATTAGACGCATAATATCTATTAATTTCTTTGAATGCAATTTGAGCTTTTCGAATGTCTTTAAGCTGATTAATAATTTTTTCAGATCGCTGATTCTTTTCTCTATTAAATTGAATAGGATTCATGATTGCAGAATACAGAAAGTAACTTAGTCCAGCCACAATAACCCATACACCAATTCGAATTTGTTTTTCCATTTTTAGTTTTGTCTTAGATAGCAAATCTACAATTTTTTTATATTAATCTTATTTTTTTTCAAGCCAACGAATAGTTACATTTGTACACTTGGATTTTAAAAGCAAAATAAAGGGTATACAGAAGGAAATGTTGGGTCATTTTCCCCACCATCCTACAGAAGATCAATCCAAATTGATCCTGGGGGTAGCACATTTTTTATTAGATTCTGACCCCCACCAGATGTTTGTTCTTAAAGGTTATGCAGGTACGGGTAAAACCTCTCTTATTGGAGCTCTGATTTGTTCTCTGGTTAAATACAATAAAAAGGCTGTATTGTTAGCGCCTACGGGAAGAGCAGCAAAGGTTATATCTGCCTATACAAAGAGAAGGGCAAACACCATCCACAAACACATATATTATCCCAAAATTAAGTCGGGAGGCTTAAGTTTTGAGCTTCAAAAGAATAAGGCGAGTAACACCATTTATATTGTCGATGAAGCCTCAATGATTGGGAATCAGACAGACGCTACCTTCGGAGGAAACGCTCTCCTTGATGATCTTAATCGTTTTGTGGATCAAGGAGTAAATTGCAAGCTAATGTTTATTGGAGATATTGCTCAGCTACCTCCGGTTGGAGTTACTATGAGCCCAGCACTTATTCCCGAAGAACTTCAGATGCGCTACTTTAAGAAGGTGTATGATGTAGAACTTAAAGAAGTGGTTCGGCAAGCAAAAGAGTCGGGTATCCTGAGCAATGCAACCTCTATTCGAGAGTTGTTGAATAGAGATCAGGTAGATTATTCTCCTATTTTTTATTTGTATAAAGACGTGATTCGTCTGTCGGAGAAAAATGATTTAGAGGACGCCCTAATTTCATGTTATTCCGACTCTTCTTTGGAAGATTCGGTAGTAGTTTTGCGCTCTAATAAGCGCGCAAACATATACAATCAACAAATAAGAAATCGAATTCTATGGTACGAAGATGAAATTACCTCTGGCGACCATTTGATGGTTGTAAAGAATAATTATTTCTGTCTTCCCGAAACTTCAAAGGCGGGTTTTGTTGCCAATGGAGATCAAATTACGATCAAGCGCATTATTCGGTCCGAAGAACGCCATGGCTTTCGGTTTGCAAAAGCAGAGGTTCATTTGGTTGATTATCCTAACGAGGCAGAATTTGAAACTTTTCTTCTCTTGGATTGTATTTATATTGATCGCCCTTCTTTAAGTTACGAAGATGGGAATCGCCTATACAAATCTGTAGAGCGAGAATATGCGCACATAAAGACCAAATACAAAAGATTTCAAGCCATCAAGGCAGATCCATATTTTAATGCCCTTCAAGTTAAATTTGCTTATGCAATTACCTGCCATAAAGCTCAAGGTGGGCAATGGAAAAATGTATTTATCGAACAAGGATACTTGCCCGATTTAAAAGTAGATAAAGAATATTTGAGATGGTTGTATACTGCCTTTACTCGAGCAGTAGATTGCGTTTATTTGATTGGTTTTAAACCTAATTTTTTTTCTAATGAATAAGTTTTTATCACAAATATTTTTGAGAATCATGGGTTGGCGTTTAGTTGGAGATATTCCAAAAGATGTTAATAAGGCTGTATTGGTTTGCGCACCACATACATCAAATTGGGATTTCCCATTGGCTTTAGCTTCTTTTAAGATTAGAGGTTTAAAACTGAATTATTTTATTAAGAAAAGTTGGTTTTTTTTTCCTCTTAATTTTTTCTTTTCAGCAACAGGGGGCATACCTGTTGATCGATCTAAACCTGCTGGATTGGTTGTTGAAATGATTTCGAAAATGAATCAAAGAAATCAAATGATTTTAGCTATTCCCGCTGAGGGAACCCGTGCTTGGGTTTCGGTATGGAAAAAAGGATTTTATTTAATTGCGAAAGGGGCTAATGTTCCTTTGATTATGGGATTTGTTGATTTTAAAAGAAAAGAAGTTGGATTTGGACCCATATATTATTTAACAGGAGATTTTGAGATAGATATGAATAAAATTCAATCTTTTTTTAAAGAAAAATCTCCATGTTATCCCGAGCAATATAATCCCAAAATATTTTAGTAAAAGACTAATTCAATTTGATTCTTTGTTCAAAATGGAAATCTTCATTTTCGTATTTCTAATTTAATTTTTAATCTACTTCTGCAATAATTTTTATTGCATAACTCATTTCACAATACTCTCTATTTTAATTCCTTATTTTAAATAAGTCTAAATATTATTTGAATTAAGTCTAAATAAGTGGTTAAATTTCTTGTTGTAATAAGAATAATAAATTAGTTTTGCTGCTTATGAAAAACATTCATAATTAAACATAAACATAAACATAAACATAGAAACTTATGAAACTTATGAAACTTTTTAAAATTTCAGCAAAATTGCTAATCATTTCTATGATGATTTTCGTTTCTTCCTGTGATCCAGAAGAAGAGCGTAACATGTTGTCGTATGACATTCCAACATCATTTAATTATGTAAATGCAAGTTATGGAGGTCAAACAGATCGTTTAAATATGTTAAGCGAATTAGAAACCTACTTAAAAACTGCCAACAGTGGTGGGGTAGTAGACGCTGCTGTTGCCAAATCGATGTATGCGAATGAAGGATATACATGGACTTCTGATGCATTTGCTCTTGAGCAGCCTACTAAAGATTTGAAAAGCAAAACTTTCGATTCCCAACAAGCAGTTGTAGAAACTCTTATTGATCAATTAGCTGCATTAACAGCTTCGGGGACTGCCTTAACTGTATCTGCGGATGGAAAAGATTCGTACATGTGTGATGAAAATGGTATGGAGCCGATTCAATTGATTGCTAAAGGAATCATGGGATCTTGTTTTTATTACCAGGGTACTTCAGTATACTTAAGCGCCTCAAAAATGGATGCTGACAACGATGTTTCTGCCTTAACATCTGATTTAGATTATACTGACATGCAGCACCATTGGGATGAGTCTTTTGGTTACCTAGGAGCCCCAATAGATTACTCTACTACAATGACTGATGGTTCAGTTTATTGGGCAAAGTATGGTAAGAAAACATTAAATGGTGGTTTAACGACTATTGATGATTTAATGCAAGATGGTTTTATTTTAGGTCGAGCTGCTATCAACAATGAAGATTATGATACGAGAGACAGAGCTATTGCTAGAATTCAAATGGAATGGGAAATGATCCCAGTTTGTGCCGGTCTTCATTATTTGAATGCAGCCATTACAAATATTGGTGATGACGCCTTGAGAAATCACGAATTGTCTGAAGCAATTGCTTTCATTTCTGCTCTAAAATATAATGCACAAGCTTCTATCAGTTCTACTGAAGTAGAAGCGATTGTCGCTAGTTTGGGATCTAATTTAAATGAAGTGACTCCTGAAATGATTAATACAGCGCTAACTTCATTAGCAGGTGCATTTTCAATAACAAACGCATCTGAATACTAATATTAATATTTATTACTAGCCACCTGCGAACGCAGGTGGCTTTTTTGAGCTATGAGAGAACTTTTATCTAAATTTTTCATTTTTTCTGTTTTATTATTTCTTGGTTCTTGTGACCTAGATTCTGATGAAGACGAAATATATTATGACGATTTTTTTGAAAATGTAGCAGACGGAATTATAATTCCACGGTATGCTAATTTTCAACAGCAATTAATCGATATGTCTGATAAGCTCGCTCTATTTGATTCATCTAATTCACAAAGTTTATTAGAAGTACAGAATCAATTTAAGTCGACATATATCTCATGGCAATATATTTCTGCTTTTGAATTTGGTCCTTCCCAAGAATATTTCGGAAAGTTACAGGAAATGTGTAATACTTTTCCAACGAAAGTTTCTGATATTGAGGCTAATATTTTAAATGGGGATTACAATTTAGATTTTCCAACTAATTACGATGCAAAAGGATTGCCTGCTATTGATTATCTTCTTTTTCATACTAGTACACCAGATTTGCTACAAGAATTAAGTAATCTTAAAAGAATACAATACATAGACGATTGCCTTATAGATATGCAGACTAGAGTTTCTGCTGTTCTTTCTGCTTGGGACGATTACAGAGATGTATTTGTTCAGTCTCAGGGAAATGATGTTTCTAGCTCACTAAGCATACTATTTAACCAGTATTTATTTGATTATGAAAGGTTAAAAAGAGATAAGTTTGCATTACCTGCTGGTTTTGCCACTCAATATGGTATTCCTATTCTATCCGATACTAGTGTTGTTGAAGCAAGGTATAGCAAAATGTCTATCGCTTTACTCCAGGCAAATATAATCTCCCTAGAACGAATTTACATGGGAGTCAATGAGCAAGGAATCGATGGAGTGGGGTTTTATGAAAAGCTTTTAGAGTATAATGCTCAGTCCACCGTGGTTGATGGTGATTTGGCTCTTGCTATTCAAGAACAATTTTCAATTTGTAAAAATGCACTAGCAAACCACGTTACAGATTTGCCCAACGAAATTATCAATAATATTTCTCAGGTTGAGTTCACATCTAATGAACTCCAAAAAATGGTTCCAATGCTGAAAAATGATATGCGTTCTTATCTTTCGGTAAGTGTAACTGAGGGAGACCCTGATGGGGATTAGTTTATCTCTTAATAAGTGGGTTACATTTTTATCTAAGCCCACAAGCATAGCTCCTATTGGAGTCTTTAGAATCATCTTTGGTTTTATGATGTGTGGCAGTGCTATTCGCTTCTGGTCAAAGGGATGGATAGATTCATTTTTTTTGCAACCCACACATTTTTTTCATTATTATGGCTTTTCCTGGATAAATCCGATGGGAGAGATGGGCATGTATTTAGTCTTTGCCCTATTGATTTTATCATCTTTTCTAGTTGCGATTGGATTATTTTATCGAGGAGCCTCTATTGTCTATTTTGTTTTGTTTACTTATGTAGAACTAATTGATGCGAGTTACTATCTGAATCATTATTACTTTGTTAGTTTAGTTGCTTTTTTAATGTGTTTCCTCCCTGCCCACAAAACTTTTTCATTAGATGTTTGGAGACGGCCTAATATTGAGTTGTATGAGATTCCCTTATGGATGATTCTTTTATTGAAATTTCAATTGGGTGCTGTCTATGTTTTTGCCGGTATCGCTAAACTCAACGCTGATTGGTTATTCGACGCAATGCCGATGAGCATCTGGTTGCAAGCAGAGTCTCATTGGCCCCTATTGGGAGATTTATTTACCCAAAAGTGGGTCGCTTATACAGCTAGTTGGGTGGCATGTTTCTTTGATCTAACTATCGTTTTATTTTTGAGTATTTCCCGATTTAGGCCCTTTGCATATATTGTATTAGTGGTATTTCATGTGATCACTGGTATGATGTTTCCCATTGGAATGTTTCCTTGGATTATGATTTTAGCGACCCTAATTTTTTTCTCCTCTCATTTTCACCAGATAATACTTCAAGCCATTCGCTCTTTATTACCGGTGAATTCAAATCGTTCATTAGTCCATAATTCACTGATTTTAAGTTCTAGAAAAAAGAAGATTAGTGGCTTTATTTTTACGGTATTCATTCTTATTCAGCTATTTTTGCCCTTCCGATATTTATTTTATCCTGGTGATCTTTTATGGACCGAACAAGGATATCGATTTAGCTGGCGTGTCATGCTTATGGAAAAAGCAGGTACCGCATTTTTTTATGTTACAGACCTAAAAACAGGACAAAAAGGAGAGGTAGATAATAATCAGTTCTTAACTCTCACTCAAGAGAAGATGATGGCAAGTCAGCCGGACTTTATTTTACAGTATGCTCAAATAATTAAAGAAGTGGTTCAATCAAAAGGGCTTGAAAATCCGATTATAAATGCTGAAGTATATGTTACATTAAATGGTTCTCGAAGTAAATTATTATTTGATCCCTCACTAAACTTACTGGATATTGAAGATGGATTTAAGAATAAGAATTGGTTGTATCCAAGATAAATGAAAAGTCTCTTTTTTACATACCTATTTTTTTGCTCAAGTTTTGCTGGTATCTTAGCCCAAGAAATACTTACTGGGGTTGTTTATGATGTTCTGGATAATCAAGCCATTTCTTTTGCTAAAGTTGTTTTGAATGATAGTCTAGTTACCGAGACCAATATTGATGGTACTTTTATCATAAATACTTCATCCTTGTCGGCTAATAGTTTTTCCTTACAAGTTCTTAGTTTGGGTTATGTCCCTTATTTTCAAATTTTTGATCTAGGGCGAGATTCTATTTCGCTAAGAATTCCCATGCAACATTTGGTCAAGATACTACCTTCTCTAGATTTACTCGAACAAAATCAGGGGAATGATGGAATTACTCGTCTTCGATCCGTCGAAGGAACGGCTATTTATGCTGGTAAAAAGAATGAAGTGATTCTCATGGATCAATTTTTAGGAAATAAGTCGACCAATAATTCTCGTCAAGTATATGCTCGTGTACCTGGTCTAAGTATTTGGGAGAGTGACGGCTTAGGTTTGCAGTTGGAAATTGGTGCTAGAGGTTTAAGCCCTCAACGAACTTCCAATTTTAATACACGTCAAAACGGTTATGATATAAGTGCAGATGCTCAAGGTTATCCCGAGTCTTATTATACTCCCCCTTCAGAGGCTATCGATCAAATTCAGATTGTTCGTGGAGCCGCATCCTTGCAATATGGAACTCAATTTGGTGGTTTATTAAACTTTGTTCTGAAGACCGGAGCCGACAAGCCTTTAGAAACTGTTTTACGACAATCTACAGGTTCTTTTGGTTTGAGAAATACATATCTAAGTCTAGCCGGCAGCAATGGAAAATGGAGCTATTATAGCTTTTACCAACGCAAGAAAAGAGACGGATGGCGACCCAATTCAGAAATAGATGCACAGACAGCTTATTTTTCAACTGAATGCCAGATAAATGACAAGTTGCGCTTGTCCTATGAGTTTACTCATATGGATTATATTTCTCAGCAAGCAGGTGGGCTAGATGATGCTTCCTTTTATTCGAATCCGGATACTTCTTTTCGTTCTAGAAATTGGTTTCAAGTAGATTGGAACATTTCGGCTTTTCATTTAGATTACCAATTCACCTCCAGAACTCAATTTAATATGCGATTTTTTGGTCTATTTGCAAGTCGTGACGCCTTGGGTATTTTAGATTCTGAATATGTGTCCGATTCCGTCGTAATGATTCTTAATCCCAATCGAGATTTACAAACTGCAGTCTTTGGCAATCTGGGGAGTGAAACTCGATTAGTACACCGCTATCTGCTTTCAGATAAAGAGTCTGCTTTGCTTGTTGGTGTGCGTTTTTACAAAGGTTTTACAACAAAAGAACAAGGTAACGCAAGTGGGACTTCTGGGGCAGATTTTAGCTTTGATAATAAACTAGATTATTATGGAACACATTATGATTTTCCCAGTTTTAATTCTGCTTTTTTCGCAGAAAATTTAATCCGTTTCAATGATAAAATTTCATTCACTCCAGGCTTTAGATTCGAACGAATTGTGACTGAGGCTAATGGCTATTTTCATGCTGTTGTCAATGATAGTCTTTATTATACCGATGACTATAAAAGACTAGATAGGAATGTGTTTTTGTTTGGGATGGGATTAAGTTTTCGCTTAAATACTACAAAGGAGGTGTATGTGAATTTTTCACAAAACTATCGAGCCATTAATTTTAATGATATGCAAGTTGTTAATTCAAACTTGGTTATTGATCCCTTGTTAAAGGATGAAAATGGCTTTAATATAGATTTCGGATTTCGAGGAAATCATTGCAATTCCATTGAGTTTGACTTAAGTTTATTTTATCTAAATTATTCTAATCGTATCGGATATCTTCAGAAATATTATAATCCTAGTTCCGCTCCAGTTCCATCTTTAGTTTGGACCTCGTATCGTTTGAGTACAAATGTGGGAGATTCAAGAACTTTTGGCTTGGAATCTTATATTTCTTATACTCTTTTTAACCGATCAGAAAAGAAGGCCATTCAAAGTTTAAATGTATTTTTTAATGGCTCATTTCAGAGAGGTAAGTATGTCTCAAGTGAGGAGGTGACTATTGTGGGTAAAGAGGTGGAATTAAATCCAAAAATTAATGCTAAGGTTGGGCTTAAATATCTTTATAATAGATTTTCTTTTTCCCTATTATATTCTAGAATAAGTAGCCAATTTTCGGATGCACAAAATACATTACTTCCCTCAACAAATGCTCTTTTTGGAGAAATTCCTGCTTACTCTGTAATCGATTTTTCTAGCAAATATTCCCATGGAGAGTTTGCTTTAGAGTTTGGTATCAATAATCTATTAGATGCGAGTTATTTTACCCGAAGAGCGAGTGGATATCCCGGGCCTGGTATTATTCCTTCCGATAGACGTAACTTTTATTGTAGTTTCCAATATACTTTATAATTTCCCTAGCTAAGCCACTGGAATTTAATTTCTCTTTTTACGTCAATGGATAAAGACATGTCTACTGGGCATGTCATTGCCACTCTTTCTATAATTTCCCTTGTTTTTTTATCGACCTTAATAGGTAGCTTAATCATAATATTTATTTGGCCTATTCTTCTCGGTTGAGAAGTCATTATTTTTTCAATTTCAGCTGAGGTTCCCTCAATTTTTAGATTCATTTCGTTTGCTTTTATTCCCATTACGGTTAGCATGCATGAAGCTAAACTTGTGGCAGCAAGATCAGTTGGTGAAAAGGCTTCTCCTTTTCCTTGGTTGTCACATGGTGCGTCAGTGATTATTATGTTTCCTGATTTTAAATGTGTGGCTTCTGTTCGAAGTCCGCCTTTGTAAATTACTTTGGATATCATTGTCGAGTATTTTTTTAGTCTTATAGTATAATGTGTCAGTTCTTTTGACATAATGTCATAAATTTTACGCTTGGCACAAGAATTGTTTATGCTTATATAAATAATAATTATTAAAAAAAATCATATGGCAACTGGTAAGATTAAAGTGACAACGGAAAATATATTTCCAATTATTAAGAAATTCTTGTATTCTGATCACGAAATATTTTTAAGAGAGTTGGTTTCCAATGCAGTTGATGCTAGTTCGAAATTGAAAGCTCTATCTTCTTTAGGTGAAGTTAAAGGTGACGTTGGAGTCCTCCAAGTTGAGGTAAAGTTAGATAAAAAAGCCAAAACTCTTACTATTTCTGATAACGGAATAGGAATGAGCAAGGAAGAGGTAAAGAATTATATCAATCAGGTGGCTTTTTCTGGAGCTGAAGAATTTGTTAAAAAGTACGAAGACAAAGTTGATGGGGCAGGTATTATTGGTCATTTTGGTTTGGGCTTTTATTCAGCTTTTATGGTCGCAGAATTAGTTGAAATTCACACCAAGTCCTACCAAGATTCTCCTGCAGTTAAATGGTCTTGTGATGGTTCTCCTACTTTCAAGTTAAATGAGACTAAAAAAGAAACCAGAGGAACAGACATTATTCTTCATATCGCCGAGGATTCATTGGAGTTTCTGGAAGAATCCAGAATTACAGAGCTTTTGAATAAGTATTGTAAGTTTTTGCCAGTTCAAATTAAGTTTGGCACTAAAGAATTATCTAGTAAAGAAGGTGAAGGAAAAGACGAGAAAGAAGTCAAAGAAATTGTAGATAATATTATAAATAATCCCAGCCCAGCTTGGACAAAATCCCCTTCAGAACTCAAAGATAAAGATTATAAGTCTTTTCATCAAGAGTTATATCCGATGAATTTTGAGGACCCCTTATTTCATATTCATTTAAATGTAGACTATCCTTTCAATTTAACTGGAATATTGTATTTCCCAAAGTTGAAGGAAAACATGGACATGAACAAAAACAAGATACAATTGTATTGCAATCAAGTTTTTGTCACAGACTCTGTGGAAGGTATTGTTCCCGAATTCTTAACTATGTTGCAAGGAGTAATTGATTCCCCAGATATTCCTTTGAACGTTTCTAGATCTTATCTTCAAGCAGATGCTAATGTTAAAAAGATTTCTTCTCACATCACTAAAAAAGTAGCTGACAAGCTTAATGATATGTTCAAAGCGGACCGCAAGGCTTTTGAGCAGAAATGGGATGACATGAAGGTGATCGTAGAGTACGGTATGCTAACCGATCCTAAATTTTTTGAGAAAGCAGAAAAATTTGCCTTTTACCAAAATGTAGATGGAGAATTTTCTATTTGGGATGAGTATCTAGAAAAAATTAAAGTAAACCAGGTAGATAAAGATGGTAATACTGTAATTCTTTATACGAACGATAAAGAAGCTCAACACAGTTATATTGCTGAAGCTAGAGAAAAGTCCTATGACGTACTAGTTCTTAATGGTCCAATTATTAGTCACCTTATACAGAAATTAGAGTCTGAAAAAGATAAAGTTTCTTTTGTTCGTGTGGATGCTGATTCTGTTGAAAAACTAATTAAGAAAGACGAAGAAATTCCTTCTGTATTATCTGAAGACGATGAAAAAGCGTTGAAAGAGATGATTGAAGTAGTTGTTAAGAAAGAAGAATATTCAGTGCAGTTTGAAAGTTTAAGTCCTACTTCATCTCCTTTTACTATTACGCGTGCAGAATTTATGCGTCGCATGAAAGAGATGAGTGCTTCTGGTGGAGGCGGAATGTTTGGTATGGGTAATATGCCGGAGATTTTTAACATTGTTGTAAATGGTAACCATCCTTTAGTAGCTAAGATATTAGCTGAAAAAGATACTAAAAGCCAAACAGCTATGATAAAAGGAGCAACCGATCTTGCTAAATTATCACAAGGCTTATTAAAAGGTGAAGCTTTAACTTCGTTTATCAAAAGTCGCTACCTCGATTTGATGTAGTAATATTCAATATTATTCTAAAAAGGCTTTCCGCAGACTCGGAGAGCCTTTTTTTTTGCTATATATTAACTAGTATAAAATTAAATTAAAGTTAGTTGTGAAGAAATTGTTATTTATTTCGATGTTAGGCGTATTCGCTATTATTAGTTCTTGTGATGAGGATGAAATAGTGGAATCGCAGATTAATTTTCTGTTTAAATAAACGCAATGTGCAAATCCATGGGATAGTATTGTGAGTTCTAAATGGACCAGAAAGCAACTGATTAGTTATCACTTAACTGATTTACTTAATGCTGAATTCTCAGCTTTAAGTATTGCAAGTGATGGAGATGCACAGTTGTGTTTGGCTTGTCAATGTTTAACAGGCGATAATATTCGAATTTCAGCTGATGTTGAATTCTCAGAAGTTCTTTTAGAAAATGGATTTGAAATTGAAGAATAAAAAAAGCACACTAGTGTGCTTTTTTTATTCTTCAATTTCAAATGTATAAATCGTTTTACATTTCCCCAATTCACCTTTAAGAAATAACTCCTGAGCCCCAAAGCTCATCTTCTATATACCATGCTATAAACTGGCCTGGAGCAATTCCTCTTTGATCGTTTTCGAAAATGATGTATAAACCATCTTCTTTTTGATGAAGCTTCGCTTTCTCTAAAGGTTGTCTGTAGCGAATGCGAGACATTACTTCTAAAGTTTCACTAATCTGTAATTTCATATCTTCTCGTACCCAGTGAATATCAGCGTTCGAGACTTTCAATCCTGGTCTGTATAATCCTGCGTGACTTGTTCCTTGTCCAACATAAATAGTATTGGATTTAGTGTCTGTATCGATTACAAAAAGTGGTTCAATTTTACCACCTACATTCATTCCCTTTCGTTGACCAATAGTAAAGAAATGCGCTCCGTTGTGCTCGCCTACTTTGTCGCCTAATTCGGCATTGTATATGTAATCCTGACTCAAACTCTGAAGTGCTTCTACAGAGGTGTTCTCTTTTGAGAATTCTTTATTTTTGTTAAAAAGTGGATGCTCTTTAGAGATTTCTACAATAACCCCTTTCTTAGGTTTAAGCTGTTGTTGTAAAAATTCTGGTAGTTTCACCTTTCCGATGAAGCAAAGTCCTTGAGAATCTTTTTTTTCTGCTGTGCTAAGTCCTGCTTCTGCAGCTATTCTTCGTACCTCAGATTTTTCTAGATTCCCAAGAGGGAAAAGAGCTTTAGACAATTGCTCTTGATTAAGCTGACACAAGAAATAACTTTGGTCTTTTTTTTTGTCAACTCCAGCTTTTAATTGATATGTTTCTTGTCCATTTACCTCAATGATATCCTTTCGGCAATAGTGTCCAGTTCCTACAAAATCTGCGTTGAGTTTCATGGCAGCTTTTAGAAAAATGTTAAATTTTATTTCACGATTACAAAGTATGTCAGGGTTAGGTGTTCGTCCCTTCTTGTATTCTTCAAACATATAGTCAACTATACGTTCTTTGTAATCTTCGCTTAAGTCAATTGTTTGGTAGGGTATTCCAAGAGTTTCGGCTACTGCCATGGCATCGTTACTGTCTTCTACCCAAGGACATTCCTTAGAAATAGTTACAGAGGTATCATGCCAGTTTTTCATAAAAAGCCCAATGACTTCATATCCTTCTTTCTGAAGTAAATAAGCGGCAACACTTGAATCTACTCCACCTGAAAGTCCTACTACGACTCTTTTCATTTAATTTTGTTTGGAGTAAAGGTACTGATAAGAATATTATTCTGTACTATACTTGAAGTTGATTGAACCACTTTTTTCAAGTGTAGAGCTCATTAGAAGAGTTCTGTTGAATCCTTCATATTGAATATTTAAAGCGGAAGTATTTGGAGGTATTTCTCCTAAATTTTCAGCAAAGAATGTTAATTGATTTTCTTGATTTGGAATCAAGTCAATTTCGATGACAAGTTTTTCTTTTGTGATTTCGTGATTTCGTAAAATCCAAATTCCATTTAGGCTTAGAGAGATTTTGTCACCATCAATTTTTTCATTATCCCAGACAGATAGTGTCAGTTGTTGTGACTCAACAATAATTGTTTTTTGTACTTCTATATTTCTAGTTTGTAGCGATAAAGGTCTAATCCCATCTCCCCCTTTAACCTGCATTAGTCTGTGTCGCCCTTCTTCGCTAGAACTAATCATATATTGATTTTGTTCATTAGTTAGGTATGTATTAACTAGCTGAATATTTTCATCTAATTCTCTTTTTAAATCTATATTGGTTAAATCAAAAAGTAGCGCTTTGTCTTTATAATAACCGGTTAGTAAAACTTTGCTGTATTGATTTATAGAAAGTTCATGAAAGTCGTTCTTAGCGCGAAGTTCTCGAACTATTTTTTTAGTATTTAAGTCCCAGAATGAAACAATGCCATTACGACTCCAAGTCATTAAAATTTCCGAGGAGAAATACATTGATTTAACAAATACGCTAGAATGTGTATTCATTATTTCAAAGATCACTTTTTTTTCTTCGCTTTTAAATACTAAATCTTTAATGTTTTTGTCCGAAATACTTTGACTTTTATATCTGTTACTTAAATCTATAATTTTTATTGAATTTTTATCTGTAATCACTAATTCATTTCTATCTTTATTCAAGGCTGCGTCATATGATGCAGAGGAGTTTTCATAAAAGATAGAGTCATTATCAGGGAAGTAAAAATCTTTGTGGTAGACTGTTCCATATCCATCTCCAATTAATACAGAGTTTTGATCGTAGAAAACAGCAAAATGAGGGGTGTTTTTAATGGAGAAATTAATTAGTGAATCTTGGCCTGCAAAATTCCAGATTTTCACCTGTTTGTCTTGGGAAGAAAAAGTAAGAAAAAGCTCTCCATTTTCGGAAAATATAATTCTATTTATTTTTCCTGAATGCGCTTTTATAGAGTTAATGAGAGCTTGATTCGGAGCATCCCAATAATTTATGTATCCTGAGTAGTCTCCGCTTAGTAACACATCTTCAATAGGAGTAAAAGTAATGATTTCTGACTTTTCATTATTACCTACAAAAGATTTTATTAGCTCAACTCCCTGCGATCTTAGGTTGGCTGAGTAAATTGAAAATAATACGAGTAGTATGAGGTGTTTTTTAACCATTAATTCACTGCTAAATTACTTTTTTTAAAGTAAAGTTTGTAACTTTTAAACGCTTGATTTTATTTTATCTAATTATTATATAGCCTTATATATCTAATATTTTTGATCTAAAAGATCTGTGAAAATCACCTTAAATTACTTATATTAGCCCCTTTGGTAATGTTATTAAACCATCGTACATGAAAAGATTTTATTATAATTTCTTGTTAATTTATGTATTTGGCCTTTTTTTAGGCTTTAGCAATGAGCTACTTTCGCAAAATTCAATAGATTTTTCTTTCGAAAAAACAGCTCCCAATCATTCTGTATTGGTTTTGCCATCTTGGCATCCAGTTATTAAAGAATTACAGCAATCTGACTCATTGTCTTCTGATTTTATTTTGGGTTTTGCCCATGATTCACTTGATACAGGAGATATTATTGGTGTTTTTCATATGAGCAAAAATGGTGCTTTTAAATGTGCAGGTTCTCTAGTTTGGAAAGCTAATGATTTTAACATGCTGCCAGTTTGGGGGGAATACCCCACAGGAACTGATAATGGGATGGAAATGGGAGAGCAGATGATATGGTTAGCACAAAAAAAAGATAATGTTATTTACGAAATAGAGGTTTCTTATCAAAAGCCATTAATGGCAAATTATTATAAAGACGGTGCATCTGCTGTTCTTGGAATGAAACTAATACCAAGTAGTGTCCTTCTTCCAAAAATGTTAATTAAATAAATAATTCAATTTCTATGTTTCATAGATTAATCTTCTAATGTGAAAAAAAATATAAAAAATATAATCTATGCTTTTCTATTTTGCTTTCTACAACAAGCAAATGCACAATGTGATTTACCTGAAGAATCTATTTTAAATACTGGCTCTAATCATACAATTTTGATGTTAGATACTTTCTTTACAAATTTCCCAGAACTAGAATCTGTCGCATTTATTGTCGCAGTCACCGAATCTGGTTTAGTTGTAGGATCTGCATCTGTAGATGGAGGTGCTCAAGATATTGCTGTTTGGGGAGATGATCCTCAAACACCCCTAGTTGATGGTGCTCTAGCCGATGATACAATACTATTTCAATTGGTGAACGGATTGGAACTATATGAAATTTTAACAGATCAAATTTTGTATACTACTAATTCATTCAATTCGCTGTCAACTGCTAGCTTAAATCTTATCTGTGCTATCGATCAAGCGTTGGGATGTACAGATGAAACTGCTCTAAATTACAATATAGATGCAAACACAGATGATGGATCTTGTATTGCAATTGTAAATGGATGTACAGATGAAACTGCACTAAATTATAATGCAGACGCAACTTCAGATGACGGCTCTTGTTCTCTCGAGGTGTTTGGTTGTACAGATGAAACTGCTCTGAATTATAATGCAGATGCAATATCAGATGATGGATCTTGTATTGCAATTGTAAATGGTTGTATAGACGAAACTGCACTAAATTACAATGGGGATGCAAACACAGATGATGGATCTTGTATTGCACTCGTAAATGGTTGTACTTTAGATGTCTTTCCTAATTATAATTCTGTGGCAAATCTTGATGACGGTTCTTGTAGTTTTAATTCTATAGACGTTTTTGGATGTATGGACGAGCTATATTTGGATTTTGATTCATCTGTAAATATCTCAAATAATACATGCGATTCACTAATTATTCTTGGTTGTACTAATAATTCTCAATTTGGCTATAATTCATTAGCCAATACTGATGATGGTTCTTGTGAGGAAATTATAGAAGGTTGTTTAGATTCGAATTATCTAGAATATTCATCAGAAGCGAATATAGATGACGGCTCTTGTCTGATATTAATTGTGCCGGGTTGCTTAGATCCTCAAGCTCTTAATTACGATGAATTTAGTCAAGTAAATTTTTCAGATATAACTTTTTGTGAATATGAAGGCTGTATGGATTCCCTTTATCTTGAATATAATCCCCTAGCTACGCAAGAAAATAACTCTTGCACAATGCTTAAAATATTGGGCTGTACTGATTCTTTGTATGTAGAATATTTCGAATATTCTCAAAATTCCGCTGGAATATTTTTATTGGGTTATGCAATAGCAAATGTTAATACAGATGATGGAAGCTGTCAAACTCTTATTGTAGAAGGGTGTATATATAATGAATTTGCAAACTATAATATGGAGGCTAATGTTAACTTAGGTTGTGATGATTTAAGTGTCGGCTGTACTGAAACTTGGGCTACAAATTACGATTCTATTGCAACTGTCTCTATTAATGATTCTTGTTTCAAACTGGGCTGTACGGAATCTAATGCATTTAATTATGATTCTTTCGCCACTCAGGATGATGGTTCATGTATTATTTATGGATGTACTATTATTTTCTATCCAAATTTCAACCCATTTGCTACAGATGATGATGGGTCTTGTGAATTTGAGGTTTTAGGTTGTATAGATTCTACTTATTTTGAGTTTGATCCTCAAGCCAATGTGAATGATGGGTCATGTTTAACTCTTATTGTAGAAGGCTGTATAGACAATACTGCTTTTAATTTTAACTCCTTAGCAAATATGAACAACGGGACTTGTTATCCTGTTATAGAAGGTTGTATCAATGATGTGAATGCTTTCAATTATACTGCTCCAATTGGAAATGTTCAGATAGATGTGAATACTGACGACGGTTCATGTGTTGGAGAGTCTCTTATGGGCTGTACTGATTCTGATGCTTGGAATTATGATTCATTTGCAAATACTGATAATAATTCTTGTAATTATTCAGGTTGTTTAGATCCTGACTATCCCAATTATAACTCAGAGGCTATTATTGAAGACAATCAATCTTGCGATGTAAATTCTTCTGATATATATGGGTGTTCAGACCCTGATTTCATCGAAGCATGGGATGTTTTTACCGTTAATGAAACTTCATTTAATCTTATTTCACTCATAGATGTTAGTATTGAAAATGGCTCATGTGAGACCTTAATCATCTATGGATGCATTTATGATCCTTTCCTTGAATATGATTTCTCTGCTAATGTAAATCTAGGTTGTGAAGTTCTAATTCAAGAAGGCTGTATGGATAATGCTTACGTTCAATACAGTCCAGAGAACAATTTAGAAGATGGGTCTTGTTCTTTACTCAAAGTATATGGTTGTCTCGATATAACTGCATATAATTATTTGACCCCATTAGGAGACTCATTGTTAGATGCCAATACTGACGATGGTACTTGTTATCCAATCATTGAAGGTTGTTTAGATCCTAACGCATTCAATTATATTTCTTTAACTGGTAATGTTTTGGAAGATGCCAATACTGACGACGGAACTTGTTATCCGATCATTGGAGGTTGTTTAGATCCTAACGCATTCAATTTCATTTCTTTAACTGGTAATATTATGGAAGATGCCAATGCTGACGACGGAACTTGTTATCCAGTCATTGGTGGTTGTTTAGATGTTTCTGCTTTTAATTATATACTACCGACTGGAGATTCTGAAATAGACGCCAATACGGATGATAATTCTTGTTATCCAATTATATACGGATGTATGGATACAAGTGCATTTAATTTTATTCCTCTGGTAAATGTCCAAGTGGATGTCAATACAAATGGAGGAGGTTGTATTGAGAGAATTTATGGATGCATTAATCCATCTGCTTTTAACTATGATGCTTCAGCTAACTCAATGGACGAAAGTCTTTGTATTCCTGTCATAAACGGATGTACAGATTCTAATTCATTTAATTATAATTCACTTGCAAATACAGAAAATGGATTATGTATACCCAGTAATTTTGGATGTTTAGATCCTGCTGCTCTTAATTTCAATGATTATGATTATGATGGAATATCTAATCCATTAACTAACGATCTTGCGATAGATATTAATATTTCAGACGGCACCTGTATTACCTTAGTAGAGGGCTGTACTGATGAGTTGGCTATTAATTTTGAAATCAATGCCAATTCAGATAATGGCTCCTGTATTGAACTTTTACTGGGGTGTATAAACCAAAATGCATTCAACTTTAATGTGAGTGCAAATACAGACGATGGTACATGTATTGAAGTAATAAATGGATGTATGAATCCAGCATCATTCAATTATATCCCAGCGGCAAATACAGACGATAATTCCTGTATAGATATTGTTGAAGGTTGTATCGATGAAACTGCTCTCAATTATAATGAAGATGCAAATACAGACATCGGTTCGTGTATATCAGTTATAGAAGGTTGTACTGATGAATCAGCATTTAATTACAATGACTATGACAGCGATGGTGAGTCAAATATATTTACGGGAATTGATGGTGTTGATGTAAATACAGAAGACGGATCTTGTTATCCTTTCATAGAAGGTTGTACAGATGTTTTGGCGTATAATTATGTACAAGAAACAGGAGATGCTCAAATTGATGCTAATACCAATGATGGCTCATGTTATCCGATAATATCTGGATGTCTAGATCCATTAGCTTTTAATTATCTAATGCCTTCAGGAAATGTTCAATTAGATGTCAATACAGATAATGAATCTTGTTATCCATTTATTGAAGGTTGTATGGATGAAGCTAGCTTTAACTATTCGAATACAGGAAATGTTCAACAAGATGTTAATACGGAAAATGGCTCATGTTATCCTATTATAGAAGGTTGTATCGATTCTACAGCATACAATTTTATACCACATATTGGTGATGTTCAAATTGATCCCAATACCGATGATGGCACTTGTTTTGATGTGATTCTTGGTTGTATGGATTCTAATGCATATAATTTCAACGATTATGATGGAGACGGTATTTCAAATGCAATTACTGGAAATTTAGGTGTAGATGTAAATACCATCGATAATTCTTGTATCCCATATGTTTTAGGCTGTACCGATAATGGTTTGAACCTAAATGGTGGAAGTCTTGTTGCAGATTTTGACGGAGATGCACTTCCAGCTTTTAATTATAATTCTTCAGCTAATACCGATGATGCTTCTTGCTATGCGATTGTATTTGGTTGTAGTGACTCACTAGCAATTAATTATAATGATTTGGATGGAGATAACATTTCGGATTCTATTAGTATGATTCTTGGAATGGATGTCAATATAGATGATGGGTCATGTTATTATGTTGTTGAGGGTTGTATGGATAGTACAGCATTCAATTATAATGACATAGATGGAGATAATTTCCCTGATCCAAGTACAGGTATTCTGTTTGATGTCAACACGGATAATGGGACCTGTTTTGCAATTGTAGAGGGGTGTACAGATCCTTTAGCCTTTAATTTTAATGATTATAATCTAGATAATATAACAGACCCTACCACTGGAGTATTAGGTATTGACGTCAATACTGATGATGGTTCTTGTTATGAGATTTTGGAAGGATGTATGAATGAGTTTGCATTTAATTTTAATGATATCGACGGCGATGGGTTCTCTGATACTTTGACGAATATTTTAGGCGTTGATATTAACACCGATGATTCATCTTGTGTTCCTATTATTATTGGATGTTTAAATTCTGCTGCCATAAACTATACTGAAGAGGCAAATACAGATAATGGAACATGTATTATTGAAGGTTGTTTGGATTCCATAGCAGACAATTATAATCCAGAAGCAAATTTCTTTACTTATTGTGAGTACATAGGATGTATGAATGAATATGCTTGTAACTATGTTGAAATTGCAAATGTTGAGTTAGAATGCATTTACCCTCAGGCTTTTTATAATTGTGATTCGGTTTGTTTGTCTGATATAGATTTAGATGGTATTTGCGATGAGTTAGAAACATACGGATGTACGGATGTGCAAGCACTAAACTTCGATTCCTTAGCAACTGAAGATAATAATTCATGCTACACCGAATTAATTGTTACATATGTTGTGAATGATGTACTTTGTTATGGTGAATTCGGCTCAATAGAACTTGAGATTTCTGGAGGTAAAGCTCCTATTGAAATTAATTCTTTTGGAGTGGATTTGAATCAGATTCCACCAGGAGAGGGTTATTTAATTTATATTTCTGACGCGAGTGGGTTTGAATACTCATTTGGCGGACAGGCGGCAAATTTTATTCCTGCTTTTGATATACTTTCTCCAGATATTGAGATAGAAGTCGAGCTTGATTATGATGAAGATGATCAAGAGATTTCTTTCTCAACCAATTCAGATGATTACACATTTTCTTGGTATGTGAATGGTGAGTTGGATACTTCGTTAGATTCTGATTTAATCGTAAATATCCAGAATGGTTTGTATGCATTAAGTTTTGAAGATGAATACGGTTGTGTAGTGAATCTGGATACACTTATTTTGAATGTAGGATTAGATGAATTTAACCTAAAGTCATTAGATATCTATCCTAATCCCTCTAACGGTCTAATAAATATTCGATATGAGTTGAATGAGAAATCGACTTCTAGAATCCGATTGATTAATTTAGCTGGAGAGATTTTGTATACTTTTGAAGTGGAAGAAAAGATAGTAGTAAAAAATTCTATTGAATTGTTTGATATTCCTGCTGGAATGTATCTGATAGAAATTGAATCAGATGGTCAGATTATCCATAGAAGAATATCCATAAAGTAAGATTGATTTAAATATCGACAATATGAAAAAAAACCACCTTTACAGATGGCTTTTTTAGTAGTGTTATACTCCTATTTCGGCAGTTTAAAATAAGTTCTCAATGAAAAATTGGCTTAAAAAAATTGGTCTGATTGGATTTATATTTTTTTTAATCAAGGGGTTAATTTGGTTGGCACTATTTTATGGTGTGACTCAATATTTTTAAGTCCAATTGATTAATACTTTTATATTTTTTGAAATTATTGTTTTAATCATTTGTTTCAATTTCCTATTGAAATTTATTATCTTCTCATTTCGTTAATTAATGCTCTGGCAGAAAGTTAATTATGGATTCATTGAGTCGTTTAATTTTGGCTACCTTTATGGTGATATTAGTTTGTTATTAAATCTAATGTTAGAAAAGTGCTTAATTAAACGAAATGCTATACCTAAATCGTAATTATAAATTTTTAAAATCAATTACGATTTTATCTCCAATCCGGAGATAATATTTCCCAAGGCATATGTTTGTGTATAAATTATCGAAATAATACATCATTTATGGAGAAATCAGTCTCTGAAGCTATATCATATAGGCGTTCAGTTCGATCGTATCAAAAAATAGATATCGATGACGACAAGGTGGAAGATTGTCTTAAAAATGCATCGATTGCTCCTAATAGTAGCAATCTTCAGTTGTGGGAGTTTTATCATGTAAGTTCGACAAAGAAAATAAAAGAACTTTCTAAGGCCTGCTTTAATCAGTCCGCTGCTAGAACAGCAAATCGTTTGGTGGTGTTTATTGCCCGAAAAGATCTTTGGAGAAGAAGAGCCAAGTCAAATCTAGATTTTTTAAATCAAAGTTTTGATAAGCCCGATCAAAATATACGACTTCTGAAAAGAAAAAAACAAGTGAATACATACTACTCCAAACTTATACCTGGATTATATATAGATTTTTTAGGAGTTTTCGGCCTTATAAAATATTTCGTTTGTCATATGATTGGGTTATTTAGACCTATTTATCGTCAGACTCGAATAAGCGACATGAGAATCGTAGCGCATAAAAGTTGTGCATTGGCTGCGCAGAATTTTATGATTAGTATGGCCGCCATTGGATATGATACTTGCCCTATGGAAGGCTTTGATTCCATGCGGGTCAAGCAGATTCTTGATTTGCCATATTCTGCTGAAGTAACAATGGTTGTTAGTTGTGGTATTCGAGAAAGTTCTGGCGTATATGGGTCTCAATTTAGAGTTCCTTTTGAGGAAGTGTATTATCGTATTTAACATTATAGATTACATTAAGTTTTGTGCTATTGAAGTTTAATTTACTATTTTAGAAGCATAAATATTTGTCTGATGGTTTCAACTTGAGATGCATCGGTTTATATATAAACATAATCAAAAAATAATCTGACATGGGAAAAGGAAAAGATGCTAAGAAAAACGTCAAGAAAGAAGCCTCCAAATCACCAAAAGAAAAAAAAGCAGAGAAACGATTAAAAAAAAATAAATAGTCCAATTTGCGACTTTATCTAATAGACTAACATTCAAGCAAACTAGTTGTTATTCTTTTTCTGCTCCATTACTGAGAAATTAATGGTGAAGAAGAATTGAATTTTTTTTTAGAGCAAATATATCTAGGTTATGGCTCTATCTCCAGAGCTAGCAGAGTAACAATTTCATGTACAATCAAAAGATTTAGGTATTACATCTACCCAGTTATTAAAAAAATATTTCTAAAGTAGACGCTTCTGGGCGTAAGTGTGAGCCCAATTTCAATCAAATTCTATTTTACGCATACTACGATGGTTCTTTAGATAAAAATAAGGTTGATCGAATAGCAAATTCTTAGGCTGTTCTAATCCAAATAAGTAAGAGTTTTTTTTTAATTATTGCATTCACCATTTTTTTATTAATATGTCTTATGAAGTCCGTATTTAACTTTTCAACAAAATATCAGAGTTATAATTTTACACAATTTTTTAAGACCAAATTCTTGTATAAACCTTATTATCAGCTAAAATTAAATTCCTCACTAAATAAAAGGGATTCACCATTTGTTTACTCGTTGAAAAGTTATACATTTGCGTTCCCTAAAAATTAGGGATTGTATATAATAGAATTATAAATCAAAAAAGTAATATGCCTACTATTCAACAGTTGGTACGAAAAGGCCGCGTTAAATTTACTAAAAAAAGTAAGTCAGCCGCATTAGATGCTTGTCCTCAAAGAAGAGGTGTTTGTACTCGTGTATATACTACGACTCCAAAAAAGCCTAATTCTGCTATGCGTAAAGTAGCCAGGGTAAGGTTGACTAATGGAAACGAAGTAAATGCATATATACCGGGTGAAGGTCACAACTTGCAAGAGCACTCTATTGTTTTGGTTCGAGGCGGGAGAGTAAAAGATCTTCCAGGTGTTCGATACCATATCGTTAGAGGTACTTTGGATACAGCTGGTGTTGATGGGCGTACGCAAAGACGTTCTAAGTACGGGGCTAAAAAACCTAAAAAGTAATCAGAGCAATCTGAAGAAAAAAGTAAAATGAGAAAAGCAAAAGCTAAAAAAAGAGTCTTGTTGCCAGACCCTAAGTTTAACGATACGTTAGTAACGCGGTTTGTAAATAACTTAATGTTGGATGGTAAGAAGAGTACTGCGTTCAAAATTTTTTATGATGCTATTGACATCATCGAAGACAAGAGCGGAGACGAAGAAGCTGGTTTGGATATATTCAAAAAAGGGTTGCAGAATGTTACGCCTCAAGTAGAAGTACGAAGTAGACGAGTGGGGGGAGCAACTTTCCAAATACCAATGCAGATTCGTCCGGACAGGAAGTTGTCTTTAGGCATGAAGTGGTTGATTTCATTCACGCGAAAACGGAATGAAAAAACTATGGCGCTTAGATTGGCTAATGAAGTAATGGCTGCCTCACGCGAAGAGGGTTCTGCTGTAAAGAAGAGATCCGATGTTCACCGTATGGCGGAAGCGAACAAAGCATTTTCTCACTTTAGATTTTAATCATTAGGAATTACAAAAAATGGCTAAAAGAGATCTAAGTTATACTCGAAATATTGGTATTATGGCACATATTGATGCCGGAAAAACCACCACTACAGAACGTGTGCTCTATTACACCGGTGTTTCTCACAAAATTGGTGAAGTTCATGATGGTGCTGCCACCATGGATTGGATGGAGCAAGAACAAGAACGTGGAATTACAATTACTTCAGCAGCAACTACCTGTTTTTGGAAATATAGAGATAATGATTTTCAAATGAATATTATTGATACTCCTGGCCATGTTGATTTTACGGTGGAAGTAGAACGTTCTCTCCGTGTTTTGGATGGCGCTGTTGCTTTATTTTGTGCCGTCGGTGGAGTAGAACCCCAGTCTGAAACAGTATGGCGTCAAGCTGATAAATATAATGTACCTAGAATTGGTTTTGTTAACAAAATGGATCGAGCGGGCGCAGACTTTTTTAATGTGGTAGCTCAAGTTAAAGAACGCTTGGGTGCACAACCAGTTCCCCTTCAAGTCCCTATTGGAGCAGAAGAAACTTTTAAGGGTGTTGTAGATTTAATTTCAAATAAAGCAATTGTTTGGAATGATGATACACAAGGAATGACTTACGATGAAATCCCAATTCCTGAAGATTTAGTCGATGTAGTTGCCGAATGGAGAGAAAAATTGATCGAGTCTGTTGCGGAATACGATGATAATTTAATGGAGAAATTCTTTGATGATCCAGATACTATAACAGAATCAGAGATAGAAGCTGCTATCAAAGCGGCAGTGCACGACATGAAAATCACCCCCATGCTTTGTGGGTCAGCCTTTAAAAATAAAGGAGTCCAAGCAGTATTGGATGCAGTAATGGAGTTTTTACCATCCCCGATGGATATTGAATCTATCATTGGTATTAACCCTAACACAGAAGAAGAAGAAGAACGAAAACCAGATGTGAGTGAGCCCTTTGCTGCTCTCGCTTTCAAGATAGCTACAGACCCATTTGTTGGTCGCCTTTGTTTCTTTAGAGTTTATTCTGGAAATTTAGATGCAGGCTCATACATTTGGAACTCAAGAACACGGAAAAAAGAACGCATCTCTCGAATTTTCCAAATGCATTCAAACAAGCAGAATGCTATTCCTAATATTGGTGCTGGAGATATTGGAGCTGGAGTTGGTTTTAAGGATATTCGTACTGGAGATACCCTTCATTCCGAAAAAGAGCCTATCATATTGGAGTCTATGTCCTTTCCTGAACCGGTAATTGGTATTGCTGTTGAGCCAAAAACTAAAGCTGATATGGATAAAATGGGATTGGCTCTAAGTAAACTTTCTGAAGAAGATCCTACTTTTAGAGTTGCATCCAACGACGAGACTGGTCAAACAGTCATTTCTGGAATGGGTGAGCTTCATTTGGATATTCTTATTGACAGAATGAAACGTGAATTTAATGTAGAGTGTAATCAAGGGGAACCTCAAGTTCAATACAAAGAAGCTATTCGAGAAGCTATTGACCACAGGCAAACCTACAAAAAACAGTCTGGAGGTAAGGGTAAATTTGCTGATATCCAATTTACCATCGAACCTGTTATTGCAGTTGAAGGTGAAGAGGTTAAGGAAGGTTTAGAATTTGTTGATAAAATTAAAGGTGGATCAATTCCAAGAGAATTTATTCCTTCCGTTCAAAAAGGATTTACTCAGGCTATGGTCAATGGCCCGTTAGCCGGATATCCAATGGATAGCTTAAAAGTAACTTTATTTGATGGTTCATTCCATGCAGTAGATTCAGATGCTTTATCCTTCGAGTTAGCCGCAAAATTAGGATATAGAGATTCTTGTAAGAAAGCATCTCCTACTTTATTAGAGCCTATTATGAAACTAGAAGTTGTTACCCCTGAAGTTAATATGGGTGATGTAGTTGCTGATTTGAATAGACGTAGAGGCCAAGTTGCTGGTATGGATACCCGGAATGGAGCTCAGATAATTAAAGCAACGGTTCCACTTTCTGAAATGTTTGGTTATGTAACCACATTGCGAACAGTGACTTCCGGAAGAGCAACTTCCACAATGGAATTTTCTCATTATGATGATTGCCCAAAAAACATTGCAGAAGGAGTTATTACTAAGGTAAACGGTAAATCTTAATTTTTATATAATGAGTCAGAAAATTAGAATTAAATTAAAGTCATACGATCATATGTTGGTGGACAAGTCTGCCGAAAAGATCGTGAAAACAGTAAAGACCACTGGTGCAGTCGTTAATGGACCTATCCCATTACCAACTCACAAAAGAATCTATACAGTACTTCGTTCGCCTCATGTAAATAAAAAAGCTCGTGAGCAATTCGAGCTAAGTTCATTTAAGCGGTTGCTTGATATCTATAGCTCTTCATCAAAAACAGTTGATGCCTTAATGAGATTGGAGTTGCCTAGTGGAGTAGAAGTTGAGATAAAAGTTTAATTAGCATCTTTTAAATAAACAAAAATGCCAGGTTTAATTGGAAAAAAAATAGGAATGACAAGCATCTTCAACGATCAAGGTAAAAATATACCTTGTACAGTTTTAGAAGTTGGTCCTTGTGTAGTGACACAGGTTAGAACCCTCGAAACAGATGGTTACGAGGCTATTCAGCTGGGTTATGGCGAAAAGAAAGAAAAGAGCGCAGGTAAAGCACTTACAGGTCACTTTTCTAAAGCCAAAACTAGCCCTAAATTAAAAGTTCAGGAATTCGATGGTTTCGACTCAGAGCTTACTTTAGGCGATGTTTTGGATGTTGAAATTTTCGTCGAAGGTGAATATGTCGATGTAACTGGTGTTTCAAAAGGTAAAGGTTTTCAAGGAGTTGTCAAACGACATGGTTTCCATGGTGTAGGAGATGCAACTCACGGCCAACATAACCGTTTACGTGCTCCAGGTTCAATCGGCGCAGCTTCATATCCCGCTCGTGTATTTAAAGGTATGCGTATGGCAGGTCGTATGGGTGGTGATCAGGTAACTGTTGCTAATCTTGAGGTCTTAAAAGTGATGAAAGATAAAAATCTAATGGTTGTTAAAGGTTCTGTTCCAGGAGCCAATAACTCCATCTTAAGCATACAGAAATAATGAAAGCAGTTGTATTAGATGTTAATGGAAAAGATACTGGAAGAAAAGTTTCCTTGAGCGATGAAATTTATTCCATAGAGCCCAATAATCATGCTGTATATTTAGATGTAAAGCAATTCTTAGCCAATCAGCGCCAAGGAACTCATAAATCTAAAGAAAGAGCAGATATTTCTGGTAGTACCCGCAAGATTAAAAAGCAAAAAGGTACCGGTACAGCTCGTGCGGGTAGTATTAAGTCTCCTTTATTTAGAGGTGGTGGTCGTGCATTTGGTCCGAGACCCAGAAGTTACTCTTTTAAGCTTAACAAGAAATTGAAAACCATTGCTAGGAAGTCCGCTTTTTCTATTAAAGCTAAGGAGGATTCTATATTGGTTCTAGAAGGTTTAACTTTTGAAATCCCAAAAACTTCTTCTTATACAGAGATGATTGGGAATCTGGGATTAACTGGCAAAAAAACTCTGTTAGTACTTGCAGACTCAAATAAAAACGTATATTTGTCCTCGCGAAATTTGCAACGCAATAACGTTGTAACCACCTCTGAACTAAGCACTTACGGTATTCTAAATTCAGGGACACTTATAATCGAGGAAGGTGCAGTAGAGAAAATTGAGAACATACTAAGTTAATTAAAACCATGAATATTCTTATAAAACCGGTAATTACCGAGAAGATGACAGATGATAGCGAGCAGTTTAATCGTTTTGGTTTCATTGTCGATAGAAGAGCTAATAAGCTAGAAATAAAGGATGCAGTCGAGAAAATGTACAGTGTTTCAGTTGAAAAAGTGAGAACGATGATTTACCCAGGAAAAGCCAAGTCTCGTAATACAAAAGGTGGAGTTATCACTGGTAGAACTAATTCTTACAAGAAGGCCATCGTAGATTTAGCTGATGGAGAAAGTATTGATTTTTACAGCAATATTTAATTAAGTTATGGCAGTTAGAAAATTAAGACCAATAACACCAGGTCAAAGACATAAGGTGGTTAATACTTTTGAAGGTATCACTACAGCGAAGCCTGAGAAGTCATTACTTGCTCCCATGAAGCGTTCGGGAGGAAGGAATAATTCCGGTCGTATGACTATGCGTTATATAGGTGGTGGACATAAAAAGCGTTACCGTATAGTTGACTTCAAAAGAGAGAAGTTTGGAATAGAGGCAAGTGTGTCCACAATTGAATATGATCCAAATCGTACTGCTCGTATTGCACTTGTAGTTTATGCTGATGGTGAAAAACGATATATTATTGCCCCGAACGGTTTGAATGTAGGAGATAAGATAATTTCTGGGGAAGGTGCATTGCCTGAAGTAGGAAATGCACTTTTTTTGAGTGCTATTCCATTAGGAACTATTCTTCATAATATTGAATTACGCCCCGGTCAGGGAGCCGTAATGGCTCGTAGTGCTGGTGCTTATGCTCAACTTGCTGCCAGAGAAGGTAAATATGCCATTCTTCGACTTCCCTCAGGAGAAACAAGAATGGTCTTGGTCACATGTTTAGCTACAATAGGTGTGGTATCAAATAGCGAGAAGGGCCTTGAAAGATCTGGGAAAGCAGGACGGTCCAGGTGGTTAGGACGTCGTCCAAGAACTAGAGGTGTCGCAATGAATCCAGTCGATCATCCAATGGGTGGTGGTGAAGGTAAATCTTCAGGTGGGCACCCACGTTCTAGAAATGGTATTCCAGCGAAGGGTTACAAAACCCGTGCTAAGAAAAAGTCTACCAATAAGTATATTGTTGAACGAAGAAATAAATAATAAGATATGGCACGTTCACTTAAAAAAGGACCTTTCGTGCATTACAAGCTAGAGAAAAAAATTCTAGCTAATGCAGAGTCTAGCAAAAAATCAGTAATCAAAACATGGTCTAGAGCCTCGATGATTACGCCAGATTTTGTTGGTCAAACTATTGCAGTGCATAATGGCAGACAATTCATTCCTGTTTTTGTAACGGAAAACATGGTGGGTCATAAGTTGGGCGAATTCGCCCTCACTCGTACCTATAGAGGTCACGGTGGTAAGAAAGATAAAGGTAAAAGATAACAGCATAAGCCTTAATCATGGGAAATAGAAAACACAATACGGCAGTAGCCTTGAAGGAAAATCGCAAAAGCATTGCTTTTGCTAAACTCAATAATTGTCCTACCTCGCCAAGAAAAATGAGACTAGTTGCGGATTTAGTTCGTGGAGTCAATGTAAACAAAGCGCTTCAAATTCTGAAGTTCAACACCAAAGAAGCATCGCTTCGCTTGGAAAAGTTACTTCTTTCAGCTGTGGCCAATTGGCAAGCTAAGAATGAAAATCTGAGAATGGAAGATAGCGGTTTATATATCCAAGAAATACAGGTTGATAGTGCTCGTATGTTAAAACGACTTCGACCAGCTCCTCAAGGTAGAGCTCATAGAATTAGAAAACGTTCCAATCACGTTACACTTGTTGTAGGAACTAAATCAGAAAAAGAATAATCTAATATGGGACAAAAGACCAATCCAATAGGTAACCGTTTAGGAATCATCAGAGGATGGGACTCTGCCTGGTATGGCGGTACAAATTTCGGTGATAAATTAGCTGAGGATAGTAAAATCCGAAAGTACATTGCCGCTCGCTTGTCAAAAGCAAGCGTATCTAAGGTACTTATTGAGCGGACGCTGAAGATAGTAACAATCACAATATGCACTGCCCGACCAGGAATTATTATTGGAAAAGGTGGCTCTGAAGTTGATCGTTTGAAGGAAGAATTGAAAAAACTCACCGGAAAAGAAGTTCAGGTAAACATATACGAAATCAAACGGCCAGAAACTGATGCTAAGCTTGTGGGTGATTCTATCGCTAGACAAATTGAAGGACGTATTTCCTACAGAAGAGCTGTAAAAATGGCTATTGCCGCTGCAATGCGAATGGGAGCCGAAGGAATTAAGATTCAAGTCTCTGGACGTTTGAATGGTGCCGAAATGGCACGTTCTGAAATGGTGAAAGACGGCAGAACTCCGCTTCATACTTTTCGAGCAGATATTGACTATGCTCTTGTAGAATCACATACGACTTATGGTGTATTGGGAGTTAAGGTTTGGATTTGTAAAGGCGAACTCTATGGAAAGCGAGACCTAACCCCAATTGAAACTCTAGCCAAGTCAACTAACAAAGGTGGAGGTCGAGGTCCAAGAGGTGGAGCACAGAGAAGAAAAAGAAAATAGTATAACAATATATACTAAAATTTAGAAAGATGTTACAACCAAAAAGATCGAAGTTCCGTAAAATGCAAAAGGGCCGAATGAAGGGTAATACCGGACGTGGAAGCCAAATTGCTTTTGGATCATTCGCAATAAAAGCCTTGGAGGAATGTTGGATCACCTCACGTCAAATAGAAGCAGCACGAATCGCAGCCACGCGTTACATGAAGCGTGAGGGACAAATGTGGATTCGAATTTTTCCAGACAAACCGGTTACCAAGAAACCTGCTGAAGTACGTATGGGTAAAGGTAAAGGTGCTCCTGAGTATTGGGCTGCTGTTGTACTGCCAGGACGTATTATGTTCGAATTGGACGGTGTGTCTTTAGAAGTTGCTCGTGAAGCACTTCGCTTGGCAGCCCAGAAGATGCCTATAACAACTAAATTCGTAGTTCGAAGAGACTACGTTGAAGCTTAATCGATTAACTGATTAACGATGAAACAAGCTGTAATAAAAGAAATGTCAACTGAGGATCTAAACGGAAAACTCACAGATGAAAGAGCATCATTAGCTAAAATAAAGTTAGCTCATGTTGTATCTCCACTTGAGAATCCTGGTCAGATTCGTGAAATAAGAAAAACAGTTGCGCGAATTCTAACAGAGGTTAGAAGAAGAGAACTAGAAGCATAAAACAATAATGGAAACTAGAAATCTTAGAAAAGAACGTGTTGGTGTTGTTAAAAGCAACAAAATGAACAAGTCTGTTACTGTGTCTATCGAACGAAAAGAGAAACATGTAATGTATGGTAAGTTTATGAAGAAAACTTCTACGTTTGTAGCTCACGACGATTCCAATGATTGTAATGTCGGTGATACCGTCAGAATCATGGAAACTCGTCCCTTGAGTAAAACAAAAAATTGGAGAGTAGTAGAAATCTTAGAAAGAGCGAAGTAAGATGGTACAACAGGAAAGTCGATTAAAAGTAGCCGACAATACCGGAGCCAAAGAAGTACTGTGTATCCGAGTATTGGGTGGTACTGGTAGACGATACGCTTCATTGGGAGACAGAATCGTTGTAACTGTTAAATCTGCAATTCCTGCAGGAACAGTGAAGAAGGGGCAAGTCTCTACTGCCGTGGTTGTTCGTGCTAAAAAAGAAGTACGTCGCCCTGATGGGTCTTACATCCGTTTTGACGACAATGCTTGTGTTTTGTTGGATACTACAGGGCAAATGAGAGGTACTCGTGTTTTTGGGCCAGTTGCTCGAGAATTACGTGACAAGCAGTACATGAAAATAGTTTCACTGGCGCCAGAGGTGCTATAAAACGATTTAAGATGTCTAAATTACATATTAAAAAAGGAGATACAGTAAAAGTTTTGGCCGGTTCCGACAATGGAAAAACTGGCAAAATCGTTTCTGTAGATCTTGAAAAAGGAAGAGCCTTCGTTGAAGGTATTAACATGGTATCTAAGCATACTAAGCCTAGTGCAGCAAGTCCTCAAGGAGGAATTGTTAAAAGTGAAGCGTCTTTGCATTTTTCCAACTTAATGGTTGTTGACTCTAAAGGTCAAGCTAGCCGTATTGGAAGAAAGATGAATGACGCTGGTAAGTTGGTTCGATATTCTAAAAAATCAGGAGAAATTATCTAATGTCATATACTCCAAGATTACAAGAGAAATATCGCAACGAGATTGTTGCGGCTCTCACGGAAAGCATGGGTTACAAAAACATCATGCAAGTGCCCAAGTTGGTGAAGATTTGTCTAAACCAAGGTGTTGGCGAAGCTACGACCGATAAAAAGTTGGTCGATGTTGCTTCTGATGAAATGTCTAGAATCACTGGTCAAAAATCCGTCTCTACGATGTCTAAGAAAGATATTTCAAATTTCAAATTAAGAAAAGGGATGCCAGTAGGTGTTCGTGTTACTCTTCGAGGAGCTCGAATGTATGAATTCCTAGATAGATTTGTTTCGACAGCATTGCCTGCCGTTCGTGATTTTCACGGAATAAATCCAAAATCTTTTGATGGAAGAGGAAATTATAATTTAGGTATCAGAGAACAAATTATATTTCCTGAAATCTTTATTGATCAAGTAAATAAAATAACCGGTATGGATATTACTATTGTAACTTCAGCTAATACTGACAAAGAAGCTTTTGAGTTGTTAAAGGAATTTGGTTTACCATTTAAAAAATAAGTAAGATGGCAAAAGAATCTATGAAAGCCCGAGAGCTTAAAAGACAAAAAACAGTAGCGAAGTATGCTGATAAGCGTTCTGCTTTAAAGGCAGCTGGAGATTACCGTGGTTTGCAAAAACTTCCAAAAGATGCATCCCCTGTTCGTCTTCATAATAGATGCAAATTAACCGGAAGACCAAAGGGCTATATGCGTCAATTCGGAGTGTCGCGAGTTACATTTCGTGAAATGGCCAATTTTGGCTTAATACCAGGAGTCAAAAAAGCCAGTTGGTAAACAGTAAACTTACAAACTATGTATACAGATCCAATAGCAGATTATTTAACCCGTCTTCGTAACGCCGTAATGGCTAAACATAGAGTCGTTGAAGTTCCTGCGTCAAACCTTAAGAAAGAAATGACTAAGATTCTCAAAGATCAGGGTTATATCTTGAACTATAAGTTCGAAACGAAAAATGCTCAGGGCAGCATAAAAATCGCATTGAAGTACAATGCAATTACAAAAATGCCGGCTATTACTTCTCTGCAAAGAGCCTCTAAGCCAGGTCTTCGAAAATATTCTTCGTCTTCTTCTATGCCTAGAGTATTAAATGGTCTTGGAGTTGCTATTGTATCTACTTCCAAGGGAGTGATGACCGATAAAGAAGCTCGCTCACTAAATGTCGGCGGAGAAGTTTTATGTTACGTTTATTAATATCAAACGAAAATGTTAAGAAATGTCAAGAATAGGTAAACAACCAATCACAGTCCCTGAAGGAACTTCCTTAGATCTGTCTTCATCCAATGAAGTTACGGTGAAAGGAAAGTTAGGTGTACTGTCTCTGCAGGTTACAGAACCAATAACCGTAAGAGTCGAAGATTCTATTGTTACACTAGAAAGACCAAATAATCAAAAAGAGTCTAGAGCTAAGCACGGATTGTATCGCTCTCTAATTCAGAATATGATTTTTGGTGTCTCTTCCGGGTACTCTAAAGAACTTGAACTAGTAGGTGTAGGTTATCGTGCCTCAAATAAAGGTCAACTTTTAGAACTTAGTTTAGGATTCTCTCATAATATTGTGATAGAAATTTGTCCTGAGGTCAAAGTAGAAACCATTTCAGAAAAAGGGAAAAATCCAATTATAAAGTTGAGTTCCCATGATAAGCAACTTATTGGACTTGTCGCCGCGAAAATTCGTTCGATGAGAAAACCTGAACCTTATAAAGGAAAAGGAATTAAGTTTGTTGGAGAAGAAATTAGAAGAAAAGCAGGTAAAACTGCAGGCTAAAATATAAGCTATGGCATTGTCAAAAGAATACAGAAGAAAACGTATCAAGATGCGTGTTCGCAAGAACATTAGTGGTACTTCAACAAATCCTAGACTTTCAGTCTTTAGAAGTAATAAGTCAATTTACGCTCAGTTAATTGATGATATTGCTAGAAAAACCCTATTATCTGTGGCGTCTTCGGATAAAGATGTAAAGGTAGATGGGACAAAGACTGAACAAGCTATTAATGTTGGAAAGGCACTTGCTGAAAAGGCAGTTTCTGCTGGAATTACCAAGTGTGTTTTCGATAGAAATGGATACTTATATCACGGAAGAGTTAAATCTTTGGCCGATGGAGCTAGAGCAGGGGGACTTAAATTCTAATAAATTATGGCTAATAAATACTATAGCATAGAAAAAGTAAAGCCTTCAGGCTTAGATCTAAAAGAGCGTTTAGTGGGAATTCAACGTGTAACTAAAGTCACTAAAGGTGGTAGAACATTCAGTTTTTCTGCAATTATGGTTGTTGGAAATGAAGAAGGTGTCGTAGGGCATGGAATGGGGAAAGCCAAAGAAGTGGTTTCTGCAATAACCAAAGGAACTGAAGATGCAAAAAAGAACTTGTATAAAATTCCAGTTGTTAATTCGACAATTCCTCATGAGCAAAATGGTAAATTTGGAGGCTCGCGCATATTTATGCGACCCGCTTCACATGGTACTGGTGTGATTGCTGGTGGTGCAATGCGTGCTGTCATTGAGTCCGTTGGTATTAAAGATATATTGGCTAAATCAAAAGGCTCATCAAACCCCCACAATGTTGTAAAAGCAACTATGGATGCATTATTACAACTTAGAGATGCACGATCAATAGCCGCTCAAAGAGGTGTTTCGATGAGTAAGGTCTTTAATGGTAAATAAAAGTAGAGAGATGCCGAAAATTAAAATTAAGCAAGTACGAAGTAAAATCGATAGACCGGTGCGTCAGAAGAGAACTCTGGAAGCTTTAGGTTTAAAGAAGATAAATCAGGTGGTAGAGCACGAGGGTACTCCTCAAATTCTAGGGATGGTAAATGCCATCAAGCATTTGATAGAAGTAGAAGAAGTTAATTAAGAACTTTCAAAGGAATCGTAAGATGAATTTAAGTAACTTGAAACCAGCCTTAGGCTCGGTTAGAAATAAAAAGCGTATCGCACGCGGTCAGGGATCCGGTAAAGGAGGAACTGCGACAAGAGGTCACAATGGACAAAAATCTCGTTCGGGATATTCTCGTAAGGTTGGTTTTGAAGGTGGGCAAATGCCGCTTCAAAGACGTGTTCCGAAATTTGGGTTCAAGAATATAAATCGTGTGGAGTATAAAGTGATTAATCTAGATACTATTCAAGCGCTTGTAGACTCACAAAAGATAAAAGACGAATTAACATTCGATATTTTATTAGCTAACGGATTGGCAAGGAAGAACGATTTAGTTAAAGTTTTGGGTAGGGGTGCTTTAACGGCAAAGTTAAATATAACAATGCACAAGTTCACTGCTGCCTCACAAGCAGCTATTGAAGCTGCTGGTGGTGTCATAACATCTCTATAATCAATATTTTATGAAGAATTTTATAGACACAATAAAGAATATTTGGAAGATTCAAGAACTTAGAGGTCGAATTTTGACTACTTTAGGTTTTCTTCTCATTTATCGTTTAGGGTCATTCGTAGCTCTTCCTGGTATTGATCCGCAGCAATTGGACGCACTCCAAAATCAAACCTCTGATGGTCTATTGGGGCTTTTAAATATGTTCACTGGCGGCGCATTTTCACAAGCTTCTATAATGGCTCTAGGAATAATGCCATATATTTCTGCATCAATTGTCATTCAATTAATGACTATGGCTGTTCCTTACCTTCAAAAATTACAGAAAGACGGTGAGAGTGGGAGAACTAAGATTAGTCAAATTACAAGATATTTGACTGTTTTAATTACTTCAGTTCAAGCCCCAGGCTACATTGCCAATCTCAAAGCTACTTTACCCCCTGAAGCTTTTCTATTGTCCAGTACTTCTTTTTGGTTTTCTAGTGTTATTATTCTAGTTACTGGAACAATGTTTGCTATGTGGTTAGGAGAAAAAATTACAGATAGCGGAATTGGTAATGGGATTTCATTACTTATTATGGTTGGAATTATTGCCAGTCTACCTCAAGCATTCTTGTTTGAAGTTGGTCGAGCAAAACCTCTAATCATTTTAGTCGAGATGGTTGTTTTGTTATTGGTTATATTAGCATCTGTTTTACTTGTCCAAGGTGTAAGGCGTATTCCAATTCAATATGCTAAAAGAGGAGCTATTGCTCAAGTAGCAGCAGCACGACAATATTTACCATTAAAAGTTAATGCTGCTGGAGTAATGCCAATTATTTTTGCACAGGCGATCATGTTTATTCCAATAACATTTGCAGGTCTATCTGATTCTGAGAGTATGCAAACCTTTATTACTAATTTTTCTGATTTCTCAGGATTATGGTATAATTTGGTTTTTGCATCGCTTATTATTCTGTTCACTTATTTCTACACCGCCATGACGGTCAATACAAACCAAATGGCTGACGATTTAAAGCGAAATGGCGGTTTCGTCCCGGGAGTTAAACCAGGTAAAGATACTGCTAGTTTCTTAGATAATATTATGTCCAGAATTGTTTTACCTGGATCTTTCTTTCTTGCTTTTATTGCAATTCTTCCTGCGTTTGCAATGAATGCCGGAATCAATCAATCTTTCTCTCAATTTTTTGGTGGTACATCTTTATTAATTATGGTTGGTGTTGTATTGGATACATTGCAGCAGATTGAGAGTTATTTGTTAAATCGTCATTATGATGGTTTAATGAAGTCTGGTCGTTTAAGTGGTCGATCAGGAATGTGATTGCAGAGATGATTTATTATAAAACTGAAGAAGAAATAAATTTAATTAAAGATAGTTCTTTACTTGTTGCAAAAACTCACGCCGAATTGGCGCGTCTCATTAAGCCTGGGGTTACTACTCTGGATTTAGATAAGTTAGCAGAAGAGTTTATTCGAGATCATGGTGGTGTCCCGGCATTTAAAGGTTACGGCGGATTTCCTAATACTTTGTGTGTTTCACCCAATGATCAAGTTGTTCACGGAATACCTAATGATAGTCCAATAGAATCAGGGACTATTTTGTCAGTAGATTGTGGTGTTAAAATGAATGGTTTTTTTGGAGATTCTGCTTTTACTTATGAAGTAGGTGATGTTAATTTCGAATTTCGTAAATTACTAAAAATAACTAGAGAAGCACTATATAAAGGCATTGATGCTGCTATTTCTGGAAATAGAATCGGAGATATTGCCTATGCGGTTCAGAAACATGCAGAAGATAATGGATACTCTGTTGTTCGAGAGCTTGTTGGACACGGTTTAGGTAAGAACTTACACGAGAGCCCAGAAGTTCCCAACTATGGGAAGCGAGGTAGAGGAGTGAAGTTAAACGAAGGATTAGTTATTGCTATTGAACCGATGATTAATATGGGGAAAAAAGATATTGTACAATTGAGTGACGGATGGACTATTCATACCCTAGATAAGAAACCTTCAGCACATTTTGAACATACAATCGTTGTTCGAAAAGGTAAAGCAGATATATTGTCGTCATTCGACTTTATTGACGAAGTTTTAAATAACAATAATAATTAGTGTATGGCTAAACAAGAATCAATTGAGCAAGACGGAGTGATTACAGAATCACTTTCAAATGCAATGTTTCGAGTAGAACTGGAGAATGGACATATTTTAACAGCTCATATCTCCGGCAAGATGCGCATGCACTACATTAAACTGTTACCAGGAGATAAAGTAAAATTAGCTATGTCACCTTATGATTTAACAAAAGGAAGAATTACTTACAGATACTAAAATAAGTTAAAGATGAAAGTAAGAGCATCAATTAAGAAGAGAAGTGTGGACTGCCAGATTGTTCGCAGGAAAGGGCGTCTTTATGTGATTAACAAAAAGAATCCAAAATTTAAACAAAGACAAGGTTAGACCTGGTCTAAAATACATTCTATGGCAAGAATTGCAGGGGTAGATTTACCTACAAACAAAAGAGGAGAAATCGGTTTAACTTACATTTTCGGTGTGGGTAAAACGCGATCACAGGAAATCCTTATTAAGGCCGGTGTTGATCTAAACACTAAGGTTAAGGATTGGAATGATGAAGAATTAAATAAAATTCGAACCATCATGTCAGACTACACGATCGAAGGAGAACTGCGATCTGAAGTTCAATTAAATATCAAGAGATTGATGGATATTGGATGCAACAGAGGTCAGCGTCATCGTTCAGGATTACCGTTAAGAGGTCAGAGGACCAAAAACAATTCCAGAACTAGAAAAGGTAGAAGAAAAACTGTTGCGAATAAGAAAAAAGCAACTAAATAGTAGGTAGCTATGGCTAAGACAAACAAAAAAAGAAAAGTAAAGGTAGAGTCTGTAGGACAGGCCCACATCCACGCTTCTTTCAACAACATTATTATCTCGTTGACCAACAATGCAGGACAAGTTATATCTTGGTCCTCTGCTGGTAAACAAGGTTTTAGAGGTTCTAAAAAGAATACTCCGTATGCTGCTCAAACAGCAGCTGAAGATTGTGCGAAAGTCGCTCATGAAGCTGGTTTGAGAAAGGTTAAGGTATATGTTAAAGGTCCAGGTAATGGTCGCGAATCGGCTATCCGAACTTTACATAACAATGGGATTCAAGTGTCTGAAATTATAGATGTGACTCCTCAACCCCACAACGGTTGTCGACCTCCCAAACGCAGGAGAGTTTAATTTATTTTAAAATCTAAGAAATGGCAAGATATACAGGTCCAAAAACCAAAATCGCACGTAGATTCGGTGAAGCAATCTTCGGAGCGGACAAAACTTTAGAAAAAAAGAATTACGCTCCCGGGCAACATGGAAATTCTAGAAGGAGATCCAAAAAGTCCGAATATGCAGTTCAACTTCTGGAGAAGCAAAAAGCAAAGTATACCTACGGAATACTTGAAAAGCAGTTTCGTAATTTGTACAAAAATGCTTCCTCCAAGCAAGGAGTAACTGGTGAAATTCTTTTGCAATTATGCGAAAGGAGATTAGATAATACGGTCTACAGAATGGGTATTTCCCCAACTCGAAGTGGTGCAAGGCAGCTTGTTTCTCATCGACATATTACTGTAAATGGCGGGATTGTTAATATCCCATCCTATTCAATGCGTCCAGGAGATGTAATTGAAGTTCGTGAAAAATCAAAAGCACTCGAGGCCATTACTGATTCTGTAAGATCCAGTAGTAGCTCATATGAGTGGTTAGAGTTCAGTTCAGATTCATTAAGAGGAACTTTTGTTGCTGTTCCTGAACGTGCTCAGATTCCAGAAAATATTAAGGAGCAGTTGATAGTTGAATTGTATTCCAAGTAATAATTAATGACACTAAATTTTATCACATGGCAATATTAAATTTCCAAAAGCCCGACAAAGTATTAATGGTCAATTCAAGTGACAATTTTGGTCAATTTGAATTTCGTCCTCTTGAACCTGGCTATGGTTTAACAATCGGAAATGGCTTACGTAGAGTTCTGCTTTCTTCACTTGAAGGATTTGCAATATCTTCGGTTCGCATTCACGGCGTTGAACACGAGTTTTCTACAATCGAAGGAGTTGTAGAAGATGTTACAGAAATTATATTAAATCTAAAACAAGTTCGATTTAAGAAACAAGTCGAAGATGTAGAGAACGAAACGATTCAAGTCTCTGTTTCCAAGCAAAAGCAACTATTAGCTGGAGATATTGGAAAATTTATTTCCGGTTTTCAGGTCCTAAATCCTGATTTGGTTATTTGTAATATGGATTCCAATGTTGAGCTAAATATGGTTTTAACAGTTATCAAAGGACGAGGTTTTGTTACATCAGAAGAGCAATCCATTGAAGATATGCCCCTAGGAACAATTGCTACAGACTCAATTTTTACTCCGATTAAAAATGTGAAGTACGAGATTGAAAATTTCCGTGTGGAGCAAAAAACTGATTATGAGAAGCTTATTTTTGAAGTTCATACTGATGGTTCAATTGAGCCTAAAGACGCTCTAACGGAAGCGTCTAAAATATTGATTCACCACTTTATGTTGTTCTCTGACGATCGAATATCACTCGAGGATACTGAGGCTTCTTCAGAAGATCAATACGATGAGGAATCTCTAAAAATGAGACAACTTCTTCACTCTAAATTAACCGAAATGGATCTTTCAGTAAGAGCTTTGAATTGTTTAAAAGCTGCCGAAGTAGATACTCTAGGCGATCTAGTTACTTTTAACAAAAGTGATTTGATGAAGTTTAGAAACTTTGGGAAAAAATCATTAACTGAATTAGATGAATTAGTTGCTGTGAAGGGTCTCTCTTTTGGGATGGATACTTCCAAATACAAATTAGATAAGGAATAGGGTCATGAGACACGGAAAAAAATTCAATCATTTAGGTAGGAAAACTGCCCACAGAAAATCGATGCTGTCTAACATGGCGTGCTCGTTGATTGAGTACAAAAGGATAAATACCACAGTAGCCAAGGCTAAAGCATTAAAACAATATGTGGAGCCCTTAATTACTAAAGCTAAAACAGATTCTACGCATTCACGAAGAATCGTATTTAGCCATCTTAGGCAGAAAGAAACAATCAAAGAGCTTTTTGGAACTGTTTCTTCCAAGGTGGGAGAGCGTCCAGGAGGATATACAAGAATCATCAAGACGGGGAATCGTATGGGTGATAATGCTGAAATGTGTATGATTGAATTGGTTGATTTCAATGATGTATACACAAATGGTAAAGAAGTGAAGAAAACAAAGACGCGAAGAAGAAAGAAGAACACTACAAAAACAGATGGAGTAGTTTCTGTTGATGCTAATTCTTCTATAGAAGAAGCAGATGTTATTGAAGAGATTGATTCAATCGATGTTGGGTCAACTAAAATATCTGAAGCTAGTGAGGGAAATTCTGGAGATTCAACTGAAGAAAATAAAAAAGCATAAGAGTCCTTAAATATTTAATGATTAATTAAAAAGGATATGGCTCGAGCTTTATCCTTTTTTTTGATTAAAAGTAACCATGAAATATCGAGAAAAACAAAAAGCAATATTAGTTCTAGAGGATGGTGCCATTTTTCATGGACATGCTGCAGGTTTCATTGGGACAGCAACGGGAGAGGTATGTTTCAATACAGGTATGACGGGATATCAAGAAATATTCACAGACCCGTCTTATGTTGGGCAAATTATGCTAACTACCAACGCTCACATAGGGAATTATGGAGTTCACCAGGAAGAAATAGAATCATCCAGTATTAAAATATCTGGATTGATTTGTAAGGATTTTAATCATCATAATTCACGTCCAGCCTCCAACTCATCCTTACAAGATTATTTTGAAAAAGAAAAATTAGTAGCTATATGTGATGTTGATACTAGAGCCCTTGTTCGTTATATTAGAGATAAGGGTGCAATGAATGCTATTATATCTTCTGTACACACAGATATTGATCTTTTGAAAATAGAGTTATCTAAGGTTCCTAGTATGGAAGGATTAGAGCTTTCTTCTTTAGTGTCGACAAAGACTCCATATTTATATGGTGACTCAGACTCTAGCTATAAAGTTGCAGTACTTGACTTAGGCGTCAAGACAAATATATTACGCTGTTTAGCCCAAAGAGATTGTTCTCTCAAAGTTTTTCCAATGCACACATCTTTAGAAGAGATGCTTTTATGGAAGCCAGACGGGTTTTTCTTATCTAATGGTCCGGGTGATCCCAGTGCAATGCCAGAAATAGTATCTGAAGTGAGTAAAATTATAGATCATAATATTCCCGTATTTGGTATTTGTCTTGGTCACCAAATGATTGGTCTTTCCGCAGGTCTAAGGACATTTAAAATGCACAATGGTCACCGAGGAATTAATCACCCAGTGATTAATTTGGAAACGGGGAAAGGAGAAATAACTTCTCAAAATCATGGTTTTTCCATTACTATGGATAGTTTATATGATAGTGAAAAAGTTTTGCTGACTCACAAAAATTTAAACGATAATTCCGTGGAAGGAATTCGTTTAAAAGATCGTTCTTGCTTTTCTGTTCAATACCACCCAGAATCTTCTCCTGGACCTCACGATTCAAGATACTTATTTGATCAATTTTTAAACCTAATCAAGGCACATAAAAATAAATAATTCATGAGTTTAATCACGGATGTTTTTGCTAGGCAAATTTTGGACTCCCGAGGAAATCCAACCTTGGAGGTAGACATAGTGACGGATTCTGGCGCCTTTGGTCGCGCAGCAGTTCCTAGTGGAGCTTCTACTGGGAAATATGAGGCTTTTGAACTCAGAGACGGAAATCCCGAAATCTACATGGGCAAGAGCGTTCACAAAGCTATTGGACATGTTAATGGGATATTATATGAGTCGATCCTAGGAATGCCTGTGGAAGACCAAGTGGGAATAGATTATTTGATGATTGATCTTGATGGAACTCCCAACAAGTCATTTTTGGGAGCCAATGCTATGCTGGCTGTATCTTTGGCCAGTGCCAAAGCTGCTGCTGCCTCTACAGGTCAAATGCTTTACAACTACATTGGGGGTGTGAATGCCAGATTACTACCTATTCCTATGATGAATATTTTAAATGGAGGTTCTCATGCAGATAATTCTATTGACTTTCAAGAATTCATGGTCATGCCAGTTGCTGCGGATAGCTTTTCTCAATCTTTAAGAATGGGTACTGAAATATTTCACCACTTAAAATCGGTGTTAAAAAAGAAAGGTCTCGCTACAAATGTAGGAGATGAAGGAGGGTTTGCTCCCAATTTAAAATCTAATGAGCAAGCGATGGAGATGGTTTTAAAAGCCATTGAAAATGCAGGATATCGACCTGGAGAAGATGTATTTGTTTCGATGGATGCTGCTGCTTCTGAATTTTATAATTCAGAAGAGTCTGTGTATCATTTTCATCAATCTACAGGCGATAAACTGACTTCCTCAGAGATGGTTGATTATTGGGTGGAATGGTGTAAAAAATACCCAATACTTTCTATAGAAGACGGATTAGACGAAGACGACTGGGATGGTTGGCAGAGTATGACAAATATATTGGGTTCTAAGATTCAACTTGTTGGAGATGACTTATTTGTGACTAACGTAAACCGATTGCAAAGGGGGATAACAGAAAATGCAGCGAATTCTCTTTTGGTGAAAGTAAATCAGATTGGGACGCTCACTGAGACAATTAATGCGGTTCAGATGGCACATAATAACTCTTTCACTTCTGTAATGAGCCACCGTTCTGGAGAAACAGAAGATAATACCATTGCAGACCTTTCTGTTGCATTGAATACAGGTCAGATAAAAACAGGCTCCGCTTCGCGATCTGATCGAATGGCAAAGTACAATCAGCTGCTTAGAATAGAGGAAGCACTTGGTGATTCAGCCCTTTTTTTAGGGAAAGATTTTAAATTTTTAAAATAATAATATTTCCAAATATTAATTACATCAATTAAATTAAATAAATGTCAGATTTTGCAGAGTTAAGTTATGAAGGAAAAATCTACAAACTTCCAGTTCAAACAGGAAGTGAAGGAGAAAAAGCTATTGATATCAGTAAATTAAGATCATCTTCGGGACTGATTACCATTGATAAAGGTTTCAAAAATACTGGTTCCACTGAAAGTGCAATTACATTTTTAGATGGGGAAAAAGGAATTTTGAGACACAGAGGTTATAGTATCGAAGAATTGGCTGAAAATTCATCATTTATAGAGGTTTCATACTTAGTTATATATGGAGAATTACCCACAGTTGAGCAGTTAAAAAATTTCAAAAATGAATTAACCATTCATACATTGGTTCACGAAGATGTGAAGTCTATACTGGACGGCTTTCCATCGAAAGCTCATCCGATGGGTGTCTTGTCTTCATTGGTTTCCTCATTAACAGCTTTTTATCCCAAATCACTTGACCCCAACAGGTCTTCTGAGGAGTTCAACGGTACGATCATACGTATCCTAGCAAAACTCCCCACCTTGGCAGCTTGGTCCTATAAAAATAGAGTTCGTCAACCCTTAGTATATCCTAAAAATAGCTTGGACTATTGTTCTAATTTCTTGCGTATGATGTTTGGTTTACCTACGGAAGATTACGAGGTTAATCCCGTGGTGGCGTCTGCATTGAATAAATTATTAATCCTTCATGCAGATCATGAGCAAAATTGTTCTGCATCCACAGTAAGGATTGTTGGCTCATCTCATGCTAGTTTATATGCTTCTATATCTGCTGGAATTGCTGCTTTGTGGGGTCCCCTTCATGGTGGGGCAAACCAAGCCGTGATTGAAATGCTTGAGTCCATTAAAAATGACGGAGGAGATGTGTCGAAGTATGTTTCTAAAGCCAAAGATAAGTCTGATTCGTTCCGATTAATGGGTTTTGGTCATCGAGTTTATAAGAATTTTGATCCAAGAGCTAAAATAATTAAGAAAGCTGCAGATGATGTTTTGGAAGCTCTAGGTATTGACGATCCTGTTTTAGATATTGCGAAACAATTAGAGGCATTTGCCTTGAAAGATCAATATTTCATAGACAGAGGATTGTATCCAAACGTTGATTTTTATTCAGGTATTATTTACCGTGCGCTTGGTATACCTACAGATATGTTTACCGTTATGTTCGCCTTAGGTAGATTGCCAGGATGGGTAGCTCAATGGAAAGAAATGCGCGAAAATGGAGATCCTATTGGACGACCTCGCCAGGTCTATACAGGATCAAATGAGCGTAGTTATGTTTCGATTGATAAACGTTAATAATATTTTTTTTATTACTATGATTATATTATTTTAATATGCTTTTAAATAATTATCCTTAACATGAAGTAAATTATTTATTATTTTAATTCGATATTAAAATGAATGTTTTAGAAGTCCATTCGCTTAGTAAATCATATAGTAACTATAAAGCGTTAGATCAAGTCAGTTTGTCTGTTCCCTATGGTCAGATATTTGGTCTTTTAGGTCCAAATGGGGCTGGTAAAACTAGTCTGATTCGTATTATTAATCAAATCAGCATGCCCGATTCAGGAGAAATATTATTTGAGGGAAATCCTTTGGGGTCCCGGCATATTTTTAATATCGGATATCTTCCCGAAGAAAGAGGTCTTTATAAGAAAATGAAAGTGGGTGAGCAGGCACTATATTTAGCTCAGTTAAAAGGGCTTTCAAGCCGAGAGGCAAAATTAGCTCTAAAGATCTGGTTTGAAAAGTTTGAAATTGAAGATTGGTGGGACAGTAAAGTAGAAGATCTTTCCAAAGGAATGGCTCAAAAGATACAGTTCATTACCACTGTTTTGCATCAACCCAAACTATTAATTTTCGATGAACCCTTTTCTGGTTTCGATCCAATTAATGCAAATCTTATCAAAGATGAGATTTTAGCACTAAAAGAAAAGGGAACCTCCATTATTTTTTCTACTCATAGAATGGAATCTGTCGAGGAGATTTGTGATCATATTGCTTTGATTGATATGTCGAAGAAAATTTTAGACGGTCCAGTACATCAGGTTAAAAATGAATTTAAACAATCTATTTATCAGGTCGAATTCTCTTCCACAAATTTGGATTTTTTACATCAACTTCCCGAACAATTTATTTTTATTAGTCAGAAAGCGTCACTTGTAGAAATCCAAATCAAAGCTTCTTCTTCACCCTCTAATCTAATTCGTTTTTTATTAGATCATTCTGATATCAAGGCATTTAAAGAAAAGATTCCTACAATCAATGAAATATTTATTAGAACTGTTAAGGGGAATGGTTCATGAACAAGATATTTTTAATTTTAAAGCGAGAGTACTTTTCTAGGGTCCGAAAAAAGTCTTTTATAGTCATGACTATTTTAGGTCCCTTACTTATGGCGGGATTAATCTTAGCGCCAATTTTAATAGGTAGTTCAGAGAGTGAGGAGAAAAAGATATGGGTATGTGATGAATCAGGCTTATTTGTCTCCCAATTTGAATGTTTAGAGGGTCTGTCTTATGAGTTCATTCAGGAGCCTATTGATTTATTAAAAGTATCCTTCTCCAATAGCAAAGCTTCTGCGTTGGTTCATATTCCCATTTCTATTGATAATAATTTTGATTCTTTAGAGTCCTCTGTGACTGTTTTTGCTCATAAGGCACTTAGCTTTTCAGAGAATAGGTCTATTTCAAGAAATATTGAAGCTGGTATTGAAGCATTCAGATTGAAAGATCAAGGCTTATCAAGAGAGCTTTTAAATGAGATTAAATCCCGAGTGAATCTTTCAACAGTAATGCTAACTGGTGAAGGTGGAGAAAAAAGTAGTTCCACAGAGATTAGCACTGCATTTAGTTTAATTGGGGGATTGTTGATTTATTTTTTTATATTTCTATATGGCTCAATGGTTATGAGGGGTGTCATGGAAGAGAAATCAAATCGTATTATAGAAATTATTATTTCATCCGTGAAACCCTTTCAATTAATGATGGGCAAAATCATAGGAATAGCCTTGGTCGGTTTTACTCAATTTTCTCTTTGGGTTATACTTACCTTTGCGATCAATTCCCTAGTGATTGGATTTTTTATAAGTATCGAAGAAGATAATTCGATTGAGCTTGTTCAGGGATCTAAAATACTGGTTGACCAAAACTTTAAATCCCAAGTTGGAGAAGTAGATTTGATTCTTGAGCAGTTAAAAAGCAGTAATTTAAATTTTTTACTTTTGATGTTTCTATTTTATTTTGTGGGAGGTTATTTGATGTATGGCGCACTTTTCGCTGCCTTAGGTTCAGCGGTTGACTCAGAGGCAGATACGCAGCAGTTTATCTTGCCCATAACACTCCCATTGATTTTTTCAATTATCACACTACAAACAATCATTGAAAATCCAGACAGTAGTTTGGCTTTTTGGTGTTCCATTATTCCTTTTACATCGCCCATTGTAATGATGGGGAGACTTCCTTTTAATCCCCCCATGTGGGAGATTTTACTTTCGATGTTCCTTTTGGTTATTGGGTTTATCTTTACTAGCTGGATTGCCAGCCGAATTTTTAGAGTAGGAATTCTTATGTATGGACAAAAAGTAAATTATAAGACCCTTTTCAAATGGCTAAAACAGAGTTAATTCCTTACACCATTGGGGTGATTGATTTAGGAACCAATACGTTCAACCTTCTAATTGCAGAAGTTCAACTAGAGAATTATCGTGTGATTCATAAAAAGAAAATATCAGTCAAACTCGGCGAAGGTGGCATCTCCAAAGATTTCATCGCGCCTATTCCTTTTCAACGTGGTTTGGATGCATTAAGAAAATATAAAAGTATACTTAGATCAATGTCTGTTGACTGTTTTTATGCAGTCGCAACCTCAGCTATTAGAAGTGCTAATAATGGGCCTAAATTTGTAGAGAAAGCAAGGTCTGAGTTACAGATTAATATTAATGTTATTGATGGAGACAAAGAGGCTGATTTAATTTATAAGGGAGTTAGACAGGCAATTGATCTTGGAGCAAAGCCCAAACTAATTGTTGATATAGGTGGTGGTAGTACGGAATTTATTATTGCCAATGGGCAAGAAAATTTTTGGAGAAAGAGTTACCGGATTGGGGCAGCAAGAATATTAGAGGTTTTTCACCCTAATGATCCTATTTCTATTGAAAATGTGAACGATATTGACACACACTTATTTGATACGCTTCAAGAGATGATTGAAATGTGTGAAGCCTATGAAATTGATTCTATAGTAGGTTCTTCAGGTTCTTTTGATACCTTAGCAGAGATGATTTCTCATAATAAAGAAAGTAGAACCTCATGGGATAAAGAATCTTTTTATGCATTTGATTTTGATGATTATAGCAAGGTTCAAAGTTGGATTTATTCCTCTACTCTTCAGGAAAGATTGAAAATGAAGGGGTTGAATCCTATTCGAGCTGATATGATTGTTGTGAGTATTATTATCATAAACTTTCTTTTGAATAAACTTCCGCTTCATCATATGTATCTTTCTTCTTATGCTCTTAAAGAAGGGGTATTAAAATCATTAATAAACAACTCCGACGGATGGCAAAAATCCTCATTGTAGAAGATGAAAAGGCAATTAGAAATGTTCTCAAGAGCATTATTCTTGAAGAGAATAATGCTCTTGAGGTGGATATGGCCGAAAACGGAATAGAAGGTTTTGAGATGATTAAAAGATATTCTTACGACTTAGTTTTATGTGATATAAAAATGCCTAAAATGGACGGAATTGAGCTCCTAAATAAGTCTCTAAGGCTTTATCCAGAAATGACTATAATTATGATTTCAGGTCATGGAGATATTAATACTGCTGTCGATTGTATGAAAAATGGAGCTTTTGATTTTATATCTAAACCACCCGACTTAAATCGATTGCTCAAAACACTGAGAAGTGGTTTAGCTCGTGAAACTTCAAAACTTCAAAGTAAATTTTTCAAGAAGGAGGTGTCAAAGAATTATCAAATGATAGGTGATTCTCCGGAGCTTAATAAAATAATTGAAATGATTGATCGCGTCGCCCCAACAGACGCGCGCGTTTTGATTATGGGTGAGAATGGTACAGGGAAGGAGCTGATTGCTCACTCTATTCATCAGAAAAGTCAACGAAATAACGAAACTATAGTCGAAGTGAATTGCGCAGCAATTCCCTCAGAATTAATTGAATCCGAGCTTTTTGGTCATGAGAAAGGTGCATTTACTTCCGCAATAAAACAAAGAATAGGAAAGTTTGAATTAGCGAATGGCGGAACAATATTCTTGGATGAGGTTGGGGATATGAGTTTAAAGGCTCAAGCAAAGGTTTTAAGAGCCCTACAAGAGCATAAAATTACTCGTGTTGGTGGAGTTAAGGAAATTAAGGTGAATGTGCGGGTACTAGCTGCCACCAATAAAAATCTGATTGACGAAATCAAAGCGGGTAACTTTAGAGAAGATTTGTACCATCGTTTGGGTGTTATTTTAATGCTTAACCCTTCGTTGAATGACAGAATCGAGGATATTCCCTTGTTAGTAAAACATTTTAACAAACAGATTTGTGTGGAATATGGAGTTTCAGAAAAAGTATTCTCTAAAGACGCGCTCAAGCTTTTACAGGACTATTCATGGACAGGAAATATTCGCGAATTGCGCAATGTGCTTGAGCGTCTAATTATTCTTTGCCCAGAAAAAATCACAGAAAAAGAAGTACAACAATTTTCAGGAAAAATATAAGAAATGGAATTACCTAGATTTTTAGTCGGAGACTCGACAGATGCTCCAGATGCAGTATTCATTATTCATACAGATGCGCCACGTTTTATATTAAACCTTGATTCGGACGAGGTGAAATGGTTGGATAACGATTTATCTGAATTGCTTGGAACGGAAGATGAATCTGAATTGACCACGGCAATTAGTAAGTTACTTTCTGAGGCTGATGAATTTTATCAGAGAGAAATAGATCGTTACGAAGAACTAGAAGAATAGTCTTACATTTTTTCTTTAGTCTACTATTTTTGCAGATTCAGCTGGCATAGATTGGTCTACTTTTTTTAACAATCCTTGCAATACTTTTCCAGGACCAACTTCCGTGAAACTTGTTGCTCCATCTTTGATCATTTCTTCCATGGTTTGAGTCCATCGAACCGGAGCAGTGAGTTGAGATATTAAATTTATTTTTATTTTTTCGGGATGTTTAATTGCTGATGCCACAACATTTTGATATATTGGGCAAGTCGGTTGGTGGAATGGAATACTTTCAATAGCATTAGCCAATTCTGCTCTAGCCGGTTCCATAAGAGGGGAATGAAATGCCCCGCCAACAGGAAGTAATAGAGCCCTTTTAGCTCCAGCTTCTTTTAATTTCTCACATGCTTCATTGACGGCATCCACAGTTCCTGAGATGACAAGTTGACCAGGGCAATTGTAATTAGCTGCAACGACAATACCCCTAGACTTTTGGCAAATATATTCGACCACATGATTCTCTAATCCCAAAATTGCAGCCATAGTGGAGGCTTGATTCTCACAAGCGGACTGCATGGCAAGTGCTCTAATGGACACCAAGGTCAATCCGTCTTCAAATGATAAAACACCAATGGCGGTAAGTGCAGAAATTTCTCCTAATGAGTGACCCGCGACCATTTGTGGCTTAAAGTTATTACCCAGAAGTTTTGCCATTATAGTCGAATGTAAGAAAATAGCAGGCTGGGTAACTTTGGTTTGTTTTAATTCATCTGCCTCTCCAGTAAACATAATATCTGTAATTCTAAATCCAAGAATTTCATTGGCTTGGTCAAACATTTTTTTGGCCATAGTTGAGGACTCGTACAAGTCCTTTCCCATTCCAGAAAATTGAGCCCCTTGGCCCGGAAAAACGTATGCTTTCATATGGTTTAGCTAGAATGAATTTTATAGTCTGAAGGGGTAAGTTAATTATATGAGACTCATAAATTCTTGGCGCGTAATATCATTATTTAAAAACGCTCCAGAAAATGCAGAGGTGGTAGTAAGCGAATTTTGTTTTTGAACTCCACGCATTTGCATGCATAAATGCTGTGCCTCAATGCAAACAGCAACTCCTCTGGGATTAAGAGTATTTTCTATACAATCGCGAATTTCATTTGTTAATCGCTCCTGTACTTGAAGTCTTCTAGAAAAGGCATCAACTAATCTAGGGAATTTACTTAGTCCCACAATATGGCCATTGGGGATGTATGCAATATGGCACTTGCCAAAGAATGGTAGCATGTGGTGTTCACACAAAGAATAAACCTCGATGTCTCGCACTATTACCATATCATCATATTTTTCCGCAAACCTGGCAGATTTCAATATTTCACCAGGATCTATTTCGTATCCTTGGGTTAGAAACTGCATGGCTTTAGCCACTCGTTCTGGAGTTTTCAATAATCCCTCTCTGGAAGAATCTTCTCCAATATTTTTTATGATTTCTTTGTAGTGAATCGATAGCGAATCCGTAGATTCTTGGTCGTAGTGTTCAATTTTTTTATAGCCCATTTTATTCTCCGAAATATTCAACAAAATTATTTTCTGTTTCAAAAACTTTTACACAATGAAGCGCCGCTCCCATTTTTTTTACTGGCTCTGCAAGCTGATTCCATATCCCGAGAACTAAGGCTTCGGTGGAAGGAATTTTGTCTTTCATAAAGTCCACCTCTAAATTGAGGTTTTTGTGATCAAGTTTATTTACTACTTTTTCTTTAATTACGGGACTCAAATCTTTTAGATTAAGGACAAATCCAGTTTCTGGATCTAAATTTCCTTTCACAGTTACAAACAATTCAAAATTGTGACCATGCCAGTTAGGGTTTGAACATGGACCAAAAATCTTCATGTTTTTCTTATCATCCCAATCGGCTCTGTAGAGTCTGTGTGCGGAACTAAATCTTTCTCTTCGTGTAATGTAAATCATTCTATCATAAATTAGATTGCAAAGATAACGAATAGATTAATTCTTATGCTTGCTTCTATGACTAATAAATTTGTAACAGTTATCTTTATTTATTTTAATTCAAGCTATTTTAGCTTTTCCATGTATCTTTGAGTAATGAAAATACTAATTGTGTCAGCAACTTATCAGGAAATAAGTCCTATGCTAAATGAGCTTACATCTGTTAAAGAAGTATCCAAAAATTTCTATTCTGTGAAGCTTTTATCATCTCAGATTCATGTCTTGATTTCTGGGGTGGGAATGGTTGCAACAAGTTTTAATTTGACTAGAATTTTATCTACCACCTCCTACGATAGAGTCATTAATGCCGGTGTCGCAGGAACTTTTAGCCCTTCTATTGATTTAGGTTCTGTATTTGAAGTAGTACAGGATCAGTTTTCTGAAATTGGAGCAGAAGATGGCTCTGAATTTTTATCTCCCCTAGACTTAGGATTTCATGAATTTAATGAATTTCCGTTTCAATCAGGGCTTTTGCTTAATCCAGATTCTTTTCTTTCTGCTTCTTACCCCAAAGCACGAGCTATTACTGTAAATAAAATACATGGATCCGAGCAAGGGATTGCTAAGGCCAAGCTACAATTTGGGCCTAAATTAGAATCAATGGAAGGAGCTGCTTTTTTTTATGTCTGTAAAATGATTAATACCCCATGTGCTCAATTGCGATCCGTATCTAATCTCATCGAAAAAAGGAACAAGCCTGCTTGGAATATTACTTTAGCAATTGATTCTTTAAATAAAGAATTGATAAATATATTGACCCATGTCTAAATTACGAATAGGCTTTTCTCCTTGTCCTAATGACACTTTTATTTTTGATGCGCTGATTCATGGTAAAATAGACACCGAAGGATTGGAATTTGATCTTTATATGGCAGATGTAGAGGAACTGAATCAAATGGCTTTTAAGGAAGTCTTAGATGTTACTAAACTGAGTTATCATGCATTTTTGCACATATTAGATGGATATGTGATGTTGGATTCAGGGTCTGCTGTGGGGAATAATTGTGGTCCTCTATTGATTAAAAATAAAGGTCAAATAAGCCCTCAGGACAATGATTTGATTGCCATACCGGGCCATTATACTACTGCCAACTTTTTATTAAGTTATGCTTTTCCTCAACTAAAAATGAGAAGAGAAATGCTGTTTTCTGACATAGAAAAGGCCTTAGAAACCAAACAAGTTGCTGCAGGTCTAATCATTCACGAAAATCGCTTTACTTACCAAGATAGAGGTTTTGAGAAAGTAAAGGATCTAGGAGCATATTGGGAACAGACTACAGGAATGCCTATTCCCCTAGGAGGTATAGCAACCAAAAGAAGTTTAGATGGAGTCTTGCACGAAAAATTACAGCGACTCATCCGTAAAAGTATAGAGTTTGCTTTTAAAAATCCTACTGAAAGTTTATCCTTTGTAAGAAAACATGCCCAAGAAATGGATTCTAAAGTGATGCAAAAGCACATCGATTTATATGTTAATGATTATAGTCTTTCGCTTGGAGAAAAAGGCAAATCAGCGGTCACTAAGATGTATAATTTTTCTGTAGACAATAACTTAATTAGAGTTTGTAATAAAGATTTATTTTTCCAAAAATAAACTGTATTTGATATCTTTCCATACTAAATTCAAAGAATGAAAAATTTTTTTACCGTACTGTTTGCCTTAGCACAATCGACCTCTTGCTTGCAGTCCCAAGATACCCAAAGCATGGCAAAAAATCCAAATCGACTGATCAACGAAACGTCTCCTTACCTTCTTCAACATGCCTACAATCCTGTTGATTGGTATCCTTGGGGAGATGAAGCTTTTGTAAAAGCAAAAGCGGAAAATAAATTGGTTATTGTAAGTATAGGATACTCATCATGCCATTGGTGTCATGTCATGGAACACGAGAGCTTCGAAGATGATTCTGCATCTTTTGTGATGAATAAAAGGTATATAAATATTAAAGTAGATCGAGAGGAACGTCCCGATGTAGATCAAATCTACATGAATGCAATTCAATTAATGACCGGTCGCGGAGGTTGGCCCCTAAATTGTATCATTTTGCCCGACGGAAGACCAATTTGGGGGGGGACTTATTTTAAGCGAGACAAGTGGATAGACCAAATCAATACCATTGCAGATTTCTACGCCACTCAACCTTATAAAACCAATGAATATGCAGAAAAACTTACCCAAGGAATTCAACAAAGTGAATTGATTAGTATGAATGAAGATACACCAGATTTCTCGTCGACTCCTCTAGATAATGCTTATGAAGTTTGGGCAGAGCATTTTGATACTATAGAAGGTGGGCCAGACAGAGCCCCTAAATTCCCAATTCCTAACAATTATCAATTTCTTCTTCGATACGCCCATTTGGATAATAATAAAGAGGCACTCCAGCATGTAAAACTCACTCTAGATAAGATTGCATTTGGTGGGATTTATGATCATTTAGGAGGAGGAATCACTCGTTATTCTACAGATAACTTGTGGAAAGTACCTCATTTTGAAAAAATGCTTTACGACAATGGCCAGATTGTGAGTTTGTACTGTGAAGCCTTCCAGAAATTCAAAGATGATAATTATAAAAATTTGGTCTTTGGTACGCTCGAATTTATTGAACGCGAGCTAATGTCTCCTGAATTTGCTTTTTATTCTGCTTTAGATGCCGACAGTGATGGGGAAGAGGGGAAGTTTTATATTTGGAGGAAAGAAGAATTGATGTCCCTACTTGGAGACAATTATTTTCTTTTTGCTGACTATTACAATGTAAATGAAATAGGATACTGGGAACATGATCATTATATCCTTATGCGGACAGAATCAGAATCGTCCATTGCAGAAAGATATCAACTGGATATAAATGAGTTGAAAAAAAGAATTGTTGACTCACAAAAAAAATTGATGGAGGCTAGAGCTGACAGAATTCGCCCCGGATTAGACGATAAAAGTCTAACTTCTTGGAATGGACTAATGTTGAAAGCATATGTAGATGCTTACCTTACTTTTGGGGAAGAACATTTTCTTGACATAGCACTTAAAAATGCCAATTTTATTTTAGACAAGCAGCTCAGGGAAGGCGGAGCATTAAATCATTCATACAAAGAGGGTCGATCAACTATCAACGGGTATTTAGAAGATTATGCTTTTGTGATAGCTGCTTTTTTAAAATTATATGAAGCTACTTTCGATTCCAAGTGGTTGATGGAAGCAGATGCATTGACAGATTATTGCCTGGTACACTTTTATGACGATAATTCGGGAATGTTTTATTTCACTTCCGACCAAGATGATAAGCTAATTGCAAGAAAAATGGAAGTTACTGATAATGTCATTCCAGCATCTAATTCTGTAATGGCCAATAATATGTTTCTTTTAAGTCGGCATTTTCTTCAAGAAGATTACAAAGAAAAGTCCTTACAAATGCTTAATAATGTGATGGGGAATTGGAACAACTACCCCTCCGGATATTCTAATTGGATGAACCTGCTTCTTTCTCAAGTTTATCCTTTTTACGAAGTAGCTATTTCTGGGAAAAAATCACCAGAGAAGGCATTGGCCCTGTTTAGTGAATATATACCAAACAAGGTTTTAAGTGGTAGCAAAAAAGCCAGCGTACTACCTCTTTTAGAAAATAGATTTATCAAAGGTCAAACCCGTATATTTGTATGTAAAAACAAGGTTTGCCAACTGCCTTTTCAGGAAGTGGAACAAGCTATAAAATTGATGAACAAAGATTTATGATAGTAGTTACAGGAGCGGCCGGATTTATTGGTTCTTGCATGGTTGCCAAACTTAACGATGAAAACTTTAAGGATCTTGTGGTTGTTGATGACTTTTCTAGAGAGGATAAGAATAAAAATCTTGTGAGTAAGCAGATTTCAAAAAAAGTACATCGAGATGATTTCTTTGATTGGTTGGACAGGAACGAAGGTGGAGTTCAGTTTATTTTCCATTTGGGTGCTCGGACAGATACGAGCGAATTTGATGTTTCCATCTTTGACTCTTTGAACTTGAATTATTCAAAACAAATGTGGAAAGCTTGCGTTAAGTTCGGTATTCCACTGGTATATGCATCGTCAGCGGCAACATATGGCCTTGGTGAAAAAGGCTATGACGACGCGCATGACTTACCAGAATTACTAAAGCCTTTAAATCCTTATGGAGAGTCAAAGAACGATTTTGATAAATGGTCCTTGGCTCAGGCTCAGAAACCCTACTTTTGGGCAGGTATCAAATTCTTTAATGTCTACGGTCCAAATGAATATCACAAAGGAAGAATGGCTTCGGTCGTTTACCAAACCTTTTTTCAGGTAAAAGAACAAGCTTCGATGAAATTGTTTAAATCCCATCGAACTGATTTTGATCACGGTATGCAATTGCGTGACTTTGTATATGTAAAAGATGTGACGGAAGTATTGTATTTTTTCTTGCACCACAGAAAAGATTCTGGATTGTATAATTTAGGGACAGGCCATGCGCGAACTTTTTTAGATTTGGCAAGGTCAACTTTTAAGGAAATGGATGTAGAGCAAAAAATTAGTTTTATAGATACTCCAAAAGATATTCGAGATACATATCAATATTTTACAGAAGCCAACATTTCAAAGTTACATCAAATCGGATATAATCGAGATTTTTACACTTTAGAAGCTGGAGTTTCTGATTATGTTAGCTCTTATCTCCTCAAAGATTCATATTATTAAAATCATCTATTAAGACTATTTTAATGAATTATTTATCAGTACAACATTTATCAAAATCCTATGGGATTCAGACTCTTTTTGAGGGAGTCAACTTTGGTGTAGATCAGGGGCAGAAAGTTGCTCTAGTTGCCAGAAATGGAGCAGGGAAGACTACGATTCTTAGAGCTCTTGCCGGAGTAGAATCGGCAGATTCTGGTAGGGTTGTTTTTCGTAAAGACCTCCAAATAGGTTTTTTGCAGCAAGAGGCAGATTTCGGATCTTTTACTACTGTTTATGATGCCCTTTATGGATCTAAAAACCCCATACTTTCGGCGATCAAAGAATACGAATCGGCAATGCTAAACCCTGAAAATTCAGATGTTTTTCAAATAGCTTTTGAGAAGATGGAGCGATTAGATGCTTGGGATTATGAAGTAAAAGTCAAAACCATTCTTTCAAAATTAAAGTTGGAAGAACTAAATCAAGAGATTTCTGTTCTTTCAGGAGGACAAAGGAAAAGACTTTCTTTGGCTAAATTATTGATAGATCAACCGGATTTTTTGATTCTTGATGAGCCGACCAATCATCTTGATTTAGAAATGATAGAGTGGCTTCAAGAGTATTTGATCAAAGAACAAGTCACGCTCTTTATGGTGACGCACGATCGTTATTTTTTAGATGCTATTTGTAATGAAATTTTAGAGTTGGAAGAGGGAGAGCTTTATAGATATAAAGGAAATTACACTTACTATTTAGAAAAGAAAGGAGAACGGCAGGCCGTGATGCAAACCAACATAGACAAAGCGAAAAATTTATATGTGAAAGAGCTAGATTGGATGAGAAGGCAGCCTAAAGCAAGAGGAGTAAAATCTAAAGCTAGAGTTGAAAGTTTTTATGGGGTTGAAAAGTCTGCAAAAAAGAGAATTAAAAACGAAAAAGTTCAGCTCGAAGTTCAAATGACTCGAATGGGCTCCAAAATTGTAGAATTTCATAAAGTATCAAAAGCATTTGGGTCTTTGCAGATATTGGATCAATTTACTTACACATTTAAAAAGAAAGATCGAATAGGGATTGTTGGTAAAAATGGTGTGGGAAAATCTACAGTGCTCAATATGCTCAATGGACAGGAGAGTGTTGATACTGGAAAAATTGTTATTGGCGATACCGTAGTAATGGGCTATTATACTCAGAAGGGAATGAAAATGGACCCCGGAAAGCGAGTCATTGAGATTGTTCGGGATATTGCAGAATTCATCCCATTATCAGGAGGCAGAAAGCTTACAGCATCTCAGATGTTAGAGCGTTTTTTGTTTTCCAAAGATGCTCAATGGAAATATGTTTCAGTACTCAGTGGGGGAGAAAAAAAGAGACTCTATCTATTGACTATTCTTATGATGAATCCTAATTTTTTGATTCTTGATGAGCCTACCAATGATTTAGATTTAATTACGCTCAAAGTATTAGAAGATTTTTTAGATGACTTTGCTGGATGTATGATTACCGTCTCCCATGATAGGTATTTCATGGATCGACTGGTAGATCATTTGTTTGTTTTTGAGGGGGAAGGTCAAGTTAAAGATTTCCCCGGAAATTATACTGATTACAGAGCTCATGACCCCCTGGTCAAATCTAAGGCAGTTCATCCTAACGAAAAAGTTTCAAAAAAATTAGAACAAGTTCAAGAAAAAACAAAGTTAACCTACAAACAAAATAAGGAATACGAAAACTTAGAGTCTTTGATTGTAAGTTTAGAAAAAGAGAAAGTTATTATCAGTTCACAGTTTGAAGATGGAACGTTGTCTTTAGAAAAAATCAAAGAGATTTCTTGTCAGATAAAAATATTAGATGAAGAGATATTTACAAAAACAAATCGTTGGATGGAGTTGGACGAGTTAAATTAGTTGAATGTATTTTCAAGGTCTATTTTTTAAAATAACATCTTTTTTTCGCTATTGGTGTTTCTCTTGTGGAGCACATGATTTCCATTCGCCATTCATTTTCGATTTTTTTAATGAGGTTATTCTTGCAAAAAAAGAGTTTTACGCCTTCCCCTTGTTTGAAGATATTCTTTTGCATAAAAAGTATTTTATCTCACTTGACCGAGTTTTTTTTCTCTACAGGTTGACACACTTTTTTAGACCTAGAACTGTTTACGTTGACTCGCAGAACTTCCCAGTATCATTGGCATTGAGTTTACCTAGCTTAAGTAGAGAGCTCCAATTTCCCTCAGAAATATATTTTTCTAATTATGAGCGAGGGCTTTTTGAAAGTAATAATGTGAAATGGAGTGAGGGTACTAGTGCCGATTTGGGCTATTTTTCTTGTGTCGATCATTCTTTAAAGGTCAAATTAGCTTTATTTACTTGCATATTGATCGAGAGTCCACATCAAAATAGATCTAAAGAAATAATTTGGAATGACCTTTGTGAAGATCCAAGGGTTTCTATATCGATAGATCTCTTTAAATTTGGTATTTTGTTGATGAATCGAAATCAAGCCAAGGAGCATTTTGTGGTAAAGATGTGAGGAAAAGCATAAAAATAAAAAGACAATGTCAGATTTAATTATAGATATCAAAGCCTTGACGCGAGATTTTTTGGTCGGTTCAGAACTGGTTAGAGCTTTGAGGGGGGTCGATTTTTCAGTAGAAAAGAATGAGTATGTCGCCATGATGGGGCCTTCAGGGAGTGGGAAGTCGACCCTAATGAACCTTTTAGGTTGTTTAGATACTGCTTCTTCAGGTCAGTATCGATTGAACAATACCGATGTTCGTTCCCTAAAGGAAAACGATTTGGCCTACATAAGAAATAAGGAGATTGGTTTTGTTTTTCAAACCTTTAATCTTTTGCCTCGATTGAGCGCATTAGACAATGTAGCATTGCCTTTAATTTACTCTGGATATTCTAAAAAAGAACGCTACAAAAGAGCTATGGATGTTTTAGTTAAAGTAGGACTTGCTGACAGAGTTGATCATAGACCAAATCAATTGTCTGGTGGGCAAAGACAAAGAGTAGCTATTGCTAGAGCCTTGGTCAATAAACCTTCTATCATTCTTGCCGATGAGCCTACTGGAAATTTAGATTCAACTACTTCTTTAGATATTATGCGTCTTTTTGAAGAAATTCATTTGATGGGAAACACACTCATAGTTGTAACTCACGAACTAGAGGTTGCATCGCATTCGCATCGTATTTTAAGCCTAAGAGATGGTCTAGTTGCCTCAGATTCAAAAAATAAAAAAATAATTACATTGTTATGAAAGTATATACAAAAACTGGTGATCTGGGGGAGACTTCTCTTTTTGGAGGTTCCCGGGTTTCGAAGGGAGATTTAAGAATCCACGCATACGGAACCGTCGATGAATTGAATTGCTATATAGGGTTGCTAAGAGATGTGACATTGGACGATGGAGTGATAAATGAATTGATAGTCATTCAGGATAGATTATTTACTCTTGGTGCAATATTAGCAACAGAAAAAGAATCGTCCAAGATTAAGTTGCCTCTCATACTTAATGAAGATATTAGGTTTCTTGAGGGTGCTATCGATGCGATGGATGCTAATTTGGATTCTATTACCGCTTTTGTTCTCCCCGGAGGCCACACTACGGTTTCACATTGCCATATTGCTCGATGTGTATGTAGAAGGGCAGAAAGGATGGTGGTACAACTCTCAGAGCACAGTAAAGTAGATTCTTTAATCGTGAAGTATCTAAATAGGCTTTCTGATTATCTTTTCGTCTTGTCTAGATATCATTCTAAATGTTTAAATGCCAAAGAAATGCCATGGGTTCCAAAAAAATAAACCAAGAGTTGTGCTTAAAGATTTGTTCAGCATCTTAAATAATTTATATTTGCAAAAATTAGAATTAAAATATTATGTATTGGACATTGGAATTAGCATCTTTTTTAAGCGATGCACCCTGGCCAGCATCCAAAGATGAATTGATTGACTATTCAATTCGAACAGGAGCGCCACTTGAAGTTGTTGAAAATTTACAGGCAATTGAAGATGAGGGTGATACCTATGAGTCAATTGAAGAGATTTGGCCAGATTATCCCACAGAAGATGATTTTCTTTGGAATGAAGAAGAATATTAATCTTAGCCCTCGTTTTAACGGGGGCTTTTTTTGCTCTTGATTCTGTTGATTTTATTTGGCCTTTGTTTTCCAAACTAAAGCATAAATCGTTCTTAATTTATCATAGATAAAATATGTAATATGCTTATAAATATGGGCATTTTATTTACATTTGCTTTAGTGTAAAAAACGAAGATATGAGTGTAGTAAAAAAAATATTAGGCCGCTTTTTTGGCAGCAAATCAGAGAGAGATTTAAAAATATTAAAACCGGTTATTGACCAAGTTAATTTTGTTACTCCTGAGATAGAGATACTTTCAGATGACGGCCTTAGGAAGAAAACTTTTGAGTTTCAAGAAAAAATAAAACAAGCAATTGCTTCCCACGAACAAGAAATTACCATAATTCAGAATGCCCTAAATAACAATGAAGTTTCTATTACTGAAAAAGAAGCATCTTACAAGAAAATTGATGCATTGAATAAAAAAATTATTGAGGTTTCAGAAAAAGTTCTTTTAGAAATACTTCCAGAAGCTTTTGCGGTGGTTAAAGAGACAGCACGTCGATTGGCTTCCAATAAGCAATTAAAAGTGTCTGCTCGAGATTTCGATAGAGATCTTTCAGCAGAATTTGATTTTGTAAAGATAGAAGGTGATCAAGCCATTTGGTCTAATGAATGGTTGGCCTCAGGTGCAGAGCAAGTTTGGAATATGATTCATTATGATGTTCAACTTATAGGTGGATCTGTACTTCACAATGGAAATGTAGCAGAAATGCAGACTGGAGAGGGGAAAACTTTAGTCGCTACACTTCCTGTATATCTAAACGCATTAACCAAACGTGGGGTTCACTTAGTAACTGTAAATGACTATTTGGCCAAGCGGGATTCTGAATGGATGGGACCTTTATATCAGTTTCATGGGCTTACTGTAGATTGTATTGATAAGCACCAACCAAATTCAGAAGCGCGTCGCGCCGCTTATCGATGTGATATTACTTTTGGAACTAATAACGAGTTTGGTTTTGATTATCTAAGAGATAACATGGCTCGATCACCAGAAGACTTGGTACAAAGAGAACATAATTTTGCAATTGTTGATGAGGTAGATTCAGTTTTGATTGACGATGCTCGAACTCCATTAATCATTTCTGGACCTGTTCCCAAGGGAGATGAACATGAATTTAATCAGCTAAAGCCACAGATTCAACTCCTTTACGATACACAGAGAAAACTTGTAACCTCAGAGCTTTCAGAGGCTAAAAGATTATTCAGCGCTGGTGAAAAAGACGAAGCAGGAAAGAAGTTATTAAGAGCATTTAGAGGTTTGCCAAAGAATAATGCAATGATTAAGTTTTTAGCCGAGGAAGGAGTGAAGATTCTTTTGCAAAAGACTGAAAATCATTTCATGCAAGATCAGTCTAAAGAAATGCATGTAATCGATGATGATTTATATTTTACCATTGAAGAAAAGAATAATTCTATTGAACTCACTGATAAGGGTATTGATTTAATTTCTACAAATGTTGAAGAGGAGAGCTTTTATATCCTACCTGATGTTGGAACAGAGCTTGCAAAGCTTGAAGAGAAGTCCGAAGCAGGGTCTGATATCATTGAAGAAAAAGAAGATCTAATGCGAGATTTTTCTGTAAAAAGCGAGCGAATCCATACCATGAATCAACTTCTAAAAGCGTATGCTTTATTTGAAAAAGAGGTAGATTATGTATTAATGGACAACAAAGTCAAGATCGTAGACGAGCAGACAGGTAGAATTATGGAAGGACGTCGCTATTCAGACGGGCTTCATCAGGCGATTGAAGCCAAAGAAAATGTTAAAATTGAGTCAGCTACCCAAACCCATGCTACTGTTACCTTGCAGAACTATTTTCGCATGTATAATAAGCTATCTGGAATGACTGGTACAGCCGAAACTGAGGCTGGAGAGCTTTGGGATATTTACAAGTTAGATGTTGTCGTGATTCCTACTAATCGACCTATAACAAGAAACGATCAGGAAGATAAAGTATATAAAACACAAAGAGAAAAATTTAATGCGGTTGTGGAAGAGGTAGTCTCTTTGTCTAAATCTGGACGGCCCGTTTTGGTCGGTACTACTTCAGTGGATATTTCAGAAAAATTATCTCGTATTCTTAAGATTAGAGGAGTCAATCACAATGTCTTAAATGCAAAGAAACACCAACAAGAAGCGAGTATAGTTGCTGATGCGGGAAAGCCAGGTAATGTTACCATTGCGACTAATATGGCTGGTAGGGGTACCGATATTAAGTTAAGTGATGAGGCCAAAGCGTCTGGAGGTCTTGCTATTGTTGGAACCGAACGTCACGATTCTAGAAGAGTTGACAGACAGTTGCGAGGTCGTGCAGGTCGTCAAGGCGATGTAGGTTCATCTCAGTTTTTCATTTCACTTGATGATAAACTAATGCGTTTGTTTGGTTCTGAGCGAATAGCTAAGCTAATGGATAGAATGGGTCTAGAGGAAGGAGAGGTAATCCAGCACTCAATGATTTCTAAATCTATCGAGCGAGCACAGAAAAAAGTTGAAGAAAATAATTTCGGTGTTCGTAAGCGATTATTGGAATATGATGATGTAATGAATTCTCAAAGAGAAGTGGTTTACAGAAGAAGACACAATGCTTTAGATGGCGAACGACTTTCTGTGGATATTACTAACATGTGTTATGATACCTGTGAGTTATTAGTTTCTGCACATGCAGAACAAAAAGATTTCTCTGCTTTCAAATTAGATGTCCTTCGTTCTTTTTCTATGGAGTGTAACTTTAGCGAGGAATTTTTTCTCCGTGGAAGTGTTGAGCAATTAATACAAGAATTATACACGGAAAGCATTAAATCTTACACTCTAAAAATGGACCGGATTTCCCATTCTGCCTTTCCAGTAATTAAAGGTGTTTACGAAGATTCATCAAAGAATTACGACAATATTGTGGTTCCATTTACAGACGGAACTAAAGTGATGCAGGTAGTCACAAATCTTAACGAAGCATATGCTTCTGAAGGAAAAGCATTAATACACTCCTTTGAGAAAAATGTGACCCTAGCCATTATCGATGATGCATGGAAAGAACATCTCAGAGAGATGGATAATTTAAAACAATCTGTTCAGAATGCAGTTTATGAACAAAAAGATCCTTTGTTGATTTACAAATTTGAATCTTTTAATTTGTTCAAATCTATGTTAGAGAAATTAAACACAGAGATTACTTCTTTTCTTTATAAGGCCAATCTTCCAGTAAGAGATTCTAAACAAGTTCAGCGAGCACCAAAGTTAAAAAGAGTATCTCGAGCTTTAACAGCTTCTAGATTAGACCATCAGTATAAGTCAAATTCTAGCTTGCCTAATCAAGTTGCGCAAAAAGCACAGCCAGTTCGAACTGAAGCCAAAGTTGGGCGAAACGAGCCTTGCCCATGTGGAAGTAGTAAAAAGTTTAAGCAATGCCATGGAAAATAATTATAATCAACATATAAAAAAACCCGAAAAAATTTATTTTTTCGGGTTTTTTCCAAATTAAAGCTTATCCATTCATGGAAACTAAAAATTCAGCGTTGTTTTGTGTTCTACTAATTCTGTCTTTTAGAAAATCCATGGCCTCTAACGGTGTCATATCGGCAAGATGTTTTCTCATAATCCACATACGCTGAAGCTCTTCTTTACCCATTAGTAAGTCTTCTCTTCTAGTACTTGAGTTGACAAGGTCAATAGCGGGGTAAATACGTTTGTTAGCAATTTTTCTATCTAACTGCATTTCCATGTTTCCTGTTCCTTTAAATTCTTCAAATATCACCTCATCCATTTTTGATCCAGTATCCACAAGAGCAGTAGCAATTATAGTTAAAGAGCCTCCATTTTCAATATTTCTTGCTGCCCCAAAGAAGCGCTTTGGCTTGTGTAAAGCATTCGCATCAATACCTCCTGAGAGTACTTTTCCAGAGGCAGGAGATACGGTATTATATGCTCTTGCTAAACGCGTTATCGAGTCAAGTAAAATAACTACATCATGTCCACATTCGACCATTCTTTTTGCCTTCTCAAGGACTATATTAGCTACTTTCACATGCCGATCTGCGGGTTCATCAAAAGTAGAAGAAACTACCTCAGCATTGACTGTTCTAGCCATATCGGTAACCTCTTCAGGACGTTCGTCTATCAGAAGAACTATCATGTAAACTTCTGGATGATTTTTTGCAATTGAATTAGCAACTTCTTTAAGAAGAACAGTTTTACCAGTTTTTGGTTGAGCTACAATAAGTCCTCTTTGTCCTTTTCCAATAGGAGAGAACAAATCTATAATTCGTGCAGCGGTACCGGCCATATTGTCTGCAATATTGAATTTTTGATCAGGAAACAGAGGTGTTAAATGCTCAAAGGATACTCGGTCTCTAACATATCCGGGATCTCTTCCATTTATACTATCTATTTTGGTTAAGGGAAAGTATTTTTCACCTTCTTTTGGAGGTCGGACTTCGCCACACACCGAATCTCCTGTTTTTAGACCAAAAAGTTTGATTTGAGAGTGAGAAACATAAATATCATCTGGGGAACTAAGATAATTGTAGTCTGAAGAACGAAGAAATCCATAGCCATCAGGCATGGTTTCTAAGACACCCTGACTAGTTACCATTCCTTCAAATTCAAACTCCGCTTTCGGTTTATGGTCGATTTTTTTGTTTGGTATATTTCTGTTGTTGTTGTTGTTGTTGTTGTTGTTGTTGTTGTTGTTGTTTCTCTGATTCCGATTGCTATCTTTACTGATAGAGTTATTTGAAGATTGTTTTTTGGGTTCGACTTGAGTCGATTTCAGTGCATCGATTTTTAATGATTTTTTGTCATCAATTAAACTCTTAGAAGACTTATTTTCGTTGGTAGTTCTATTCAATTGAATTTCTTGTTTTATTTTTGGCCTAAGTCCTATAGGTCTATTTTCTTGAGTCAAGGGTTTTTCCGATGTATTGATTTTACTCTTTAGGTTTTTATCATCTGATTGATTAATTGTAGATGATTTTGTTTTATACAAGTTTTTATCAATCGATTTATTGTCTTTTTGTGGTAATCTTTTATTTGACAGAGAAATAGGTTCGCTTTTCTTTTGTGGTACTTTCTCTTTTTGTTGGGTAGCCGTTTTTGTATTTACGGTGATTGAACTTGGGTTTACTGCTTGAAGATCAAGTATTTGGTAGACTAGATCCATTTTTTTTAAACTTCGAAGTTTAGGAACATTAAGTTTTTTTCCAATTTCTTGTAGTTCAGGTAATAATTTACCTTTTAATTCTAAAATGTCGTACATATATTATGTGTAAATTTGAGTATTAAGTCGAGCTCGACTTAGTTTAATCGGAAGTGATTTTTAGAGTTCTATTATGGTAGCTGTAATCGGAGTACAATAATACAAATAATATTTTAAATATTGCTTTGGCATGAATAAGTTCTTCTTTTCTTCTACTTTTAAACTGGATGTTTATTATCGATAAATCATTATTAGAATTATTCTGCTTATTTTTGTAAAAAAATAATATGATACAACGAATTCAATCTGTCTACTTACTCATATCTGTCATTTCTATGGCGCTAATTTCATTTAAGATTCTTATATATGAAATTGGTATAATTGAATATTTTGCATCAGACGACACTAAATTGTTTGTTTTAACTATTGTGATTATGTGTCTTGCATTACTCGCTTTTGTTATGTTCAAGTCTAGACTTTTACAGATGAAATTTATTCGTTTGGCTTTAGTTCTTAATTTAGTGATAGGTATCCGTTTAATATTACTCTATTTCCAATTTGGCGCAGAATTGTCAATTTCAGCTCTACTTTTTGTTGCTTTTTCTTTTCTAGCTCTTATTATGGCTTTCAAAGGAGTCTTAAATGATGAGGAATTGATTCGTTCTTCGGATCGAATCCGCTAATTTTTCCTAAATTCAATTATTTCAAGATTTTTAATATCTTTTCCATCGATAGCGAATCTTAAGAGAGTTTTAATGGGATGAAACCCGTAATTTCCGGCCGCTCCTGGGTTCATATGAAGTAGAGATAGTTGTTTGTCGTAAATCACCTTTAATATATGGGAGTGGCCGCTGATAAAAAGTTTAGGGGGCTTTATTTTAATTTTATGTTTAACAGAAGCAGCATAGTTTTTTGGGAATCCGCCTATGTGCGTCATCCATACATCGACTTCTTCACACATAAACCTATTGTGAAGAGGACATTCACTTCTCACATCAGCGGCATCAATATTTCCATAAACAGCTTTTAATGGTTTAAAGCTTTTTAGTTGATCTAATACAGAAATATCTCCAATATCGCCAGCATGCCATATTTCATCACAATCCTTAAAGTATTTAAAAATAGCTGGGTCAAGAAATGAGTGTGTGTCAGAAATTAATCCAATTCGAGTCATGATATACTTTTTTGAGTTTCGCCTGATAAAATGATTCACAATTTACAGCATTCCACATTCAACTCTCAACTCTTTGGTCTATTTTTGTAACAAATAAACTAGCGTGAGGTATTTCATCAGTCTATCATACATCGGAACCGATTTTCACGGTTGGCAAATTCAGCCCAACGCTATCACTGTACAACAGAAAATTCAAGAAGGACTCTATGTTTTGCTCAAAGAACCGGTTCACATCTATGGTGCTGGTAGAACAGATACTGGGGTTCATGCCAAACAAATGTATGCTCATTTTGATTCGGAAGCCTCATTTGTACTTAATGAACTTTGCTATCGATTAAATTCTTTTGTGCCCGATACTATTTTAATTAAATCAATTTTTTCAGTAACTGTAGATGCTCATGCTCGTTTTGACGCTTTATGCAGAAGATATGAGTATTTGATATGCTCGTTTAAGAATCCTTTTTTAAAGGAGAGAGCTTGGCTCTTATTTAATGATCTAAATTATGATTTGATGAATGAAGCTGCTGCTCATCTGTTAGATGTTAACGATTTCACTAGCTTTTCCAAGCTAAACAGTGAGGTGAAGAGTAATGTTTGTAAGTTAAAAAAAGCACTTTGGGAGAAAAAAGATGATACTTGGGTTTTCACCATAGAGTCCAATCGTTTTTTAAGAAATATGGTTAGATCAATTGTAGGTACTCTGGTTAATGTAGGGAAGGGGAATACTTCCCTGGAAGAATTTAAGGCTATCGTAGCCAAAAAAAATCGAAGCCGTGCTGGTATATCTGCCCCCGCACAAGGTTTATATTTGGTTCATATCGAGTATCCAAAAGAACTGGTCCATGGCCACTAATAAACAAACTCCAGTGTTAGATTTTAGACTTTTGTCTAGAGTGTTAAATTTTGTAGGTCCTTACAAGTTTATTTTTGTGCTCAGTATTTTTGTTAGTATTCTATTGGGTATTATATCTGTATGTAGACCAATTCTGATCGAACATACCGTAGATAATTATATTCTAGGTCGCAATCCCGAAATGTTATTAAATTTCACCCTCATCATGGTTGGAATTTTATGTCTAGAATCCTTGTTTCAATTCCTTTTTGTGTTCATGGCTAATTGGATTGGACAATCTGTGATTAGAGACATTCGACAACAGTTATTCAAAAAAATACTATCTTTTCGTCTTAAGTATTTTGATAATACTCCTATTGGAGTTTTAGTGACTCGTTCAGTGTCTGATATTGAAACTATAGCAGAGATTTTTTCGCAAGGAATTTTAGTTATTTTCAGTGATTTATTTAAGATTATTGTCATTATATCATGGATGTTCTCTAGAGATTTATTTTTGACTTTGGTTTCTTTGGCTATTTTTCCAGTATTGGTATTGGTTACAAAATATTTTCAGCGAGCAATGAAGAGTGCATTTGAGGACGAGCGATCTGCTATTTCTAAGCTAAATACTTTTGTTCAAGAACATATTTCTGGTATAAAAATTGTTCAAATTTTTAATAGAGAAAATGTGGAGTTAGAAAGTTTTAAGCTAGTCAATGCAACTTTTAGGTCAGCCACAATTAGGGCTATCTGGCATTTCTCTATTTTTCTTCCCTTAATCGAGATCATGAGTGCTATTTCTTTGGGATCGATGGTTTGGTTTGGAGGTTTAGATATACTCCTAGGAGGCCGAGTGACCCTTGGTCTAATGCTTTCCTTCATATTATTGATCAATATGCTTTTTCGCCCTATTCGACATTTAGCAGATCGAATTAATGTCCTCCAGAGAGGAATTGTTGCTGCAAGTCGAGTGTTTAAAATTATTGATACAGATGAGCATCAATTACCTAATGGAACATATATTCCTGATCAAATCCTAGGAGATGTTAAGTTTGAAAATATTCATTTTTCTTATGAGGAAGACCAGCCCGTCTTAAACGATATTAATTTTGAAGTAGAAGCAGGTAAGACACTTGCTTTAGTCGGAGCGACTGGTTCTGGGAAAAGTTCTATCATTAATCTTTTGCTTCGCTATTATAAACTTGACTCGGGAACTATTTTTCTTGATGGGAAAGATATTATGGATTATGATATTCATTCTCTTAGAAGTCATCTAGCTTTGGTTTTGCAGGATGTGTTCTTGTTTTCGGACTCTATTTATAAAAACATTGTTTTAGATAAAGATATTACCATGGAAGAGGTTCATGCTGCTGCAGGTGCAATTGGACTAGAGTCCTTTATCGATAAATTGCCCGGGGGATTAAATTATAATGTCCGTGAAAGAGGAGTCATGCTTTCTTCTGGACAACGACAGTTGATCGCGTTTTTAAGAGCTTATGTTTGTAATCCGAGCGTTTTGATTCTGGATGAGGCCACTTCTTCTGTGGACTCCGAAACAGAGGATCTTATTCAGAATGCGATAAATAAAATAACAGAAGGAAGAACATCTATTGTCATCGCGCATAGGTTGGCAACTATACAGAATGCAGATAAAATCCTGGTAATGGATGAAGGATGTATTATAGAGTTGGGGAGCCATGAAGAATTAATGGAGAAGCAAGGTCTATATAAGAAATTATTTCAATTGCAATTTAGTTGATTTCATTTAGTATTTAAACTTATCTTTTAAACTTTGTCCGGTATAACTTTCCTTACATTTGGTAGAATCAATTGGCCTTCCTTCAAAGATTAACTGCCCACCTTTTTTGCCACCTTCTTTCCCTAAGTCAATAAGCCAATCAGCAGACTTTATAACATCTAAATTATGCTCGATCACAAGAATGCTATTCCCATTTTCAATCAGCTCATTAAAGGATTTTAATAATTTTTTGATGTCGTGAAAATGAAGACCTGTTGTTGGTTCATCAAAAATGAAAATTTGATGGCCTTGGTTTTTTCCTTTCCCCAAAAAAGATGCTAATTTAACTCTTTGCGCTTCTCCACCACTTAATGTAGAGGATGATTGTCCTAGATGAATATAACCAAGGCCGACATCTTTGAGCGGCTTCAAACGCTTAGATATTTTTAATTGTTTTCCTTTTTCGAAAAAGTCAATGGCCTCATTTACGGTCATATTTAAAATATCAGTAATATTTTTCTCTTCGAATTTGACATCAAGTATCTCATCTTTAAATCTTTTTCCTTTGCAGTGATCACAAATTAAGTGAACATCTGCCATAAATTGCATTTCAATAGTCATTTCTCCTTCTCCAGAGCACTCTTCACATCTTCCTCCATTTGTGTTAAAAGAAAAATGTTTTGCTTTGTATTCCCGAGCTCGAGAGAGTAATTGTTTCGCATATAGATTTCGGATGTCATCGTATGCCTTTAGGTAGGTTACTGGATTAGATCGGGAAGATCGGCCTATAGGATTTTGATCTACAAATTCAACGGAAGCGATTTTATTTATTTCTCCTGATATAGAATCAAACTCACCTGATTTACTTCCATAACCACCAAGAGCCTTTACCAATGCTGGATAAAATATATTTTTAACCAGTGTGCTTTTTCCAGAACCACTCATTCCACTAATAACTGTAAGTACATTTAATGGGATTGCAACGGAGATATTTTTAAGATTATGTTGTCGTGCTCCGTTGATTTGAATACTGTCGGTCCAGTTTCGTTTTTTTGGAATATCAATTTGTTTCCGTCCATTTAGATATTGGGCGGTGAGACTATTTTGTTCATTTTTAATGTTATTGTAAGTCCCTTGAAACATAAGCTGTCCTCCATGTATTCCGGCTTTTGGACCAATATCAATAATCATATCAGCCGCTTTCATGATTTCTTCATCGTGTTCTACGACAATCACTGTATTTCCAATATCTCTAAGGTTTTTTAATATTTTAATGAGCCGCTCTGAGTCTCTGGGATGAAGGCCTATACTTGGTTCATCTAAAATATACATAGACCCCACCAAGCTGCTACCCAGAGATGTAGCTAGGTTGATCCTCTGGGATTCTCCTCCCGATAAGGTAGAAGATTTTCGATTTATGTTTAGGTAACTAAGCCCAACATCCATCAAAAATTGAATTCTATTTTGAATTTCAAGTAATAGTCTTCCTGCGATTTGATGATCGTGTTTGTTCAGTTTAAGATTTTGAAAAACAATGCTTAGTTCGTTGATGGGAAGATCTACTATTTCAAAAAGTGTAATTCCAGCTACTTGAACATAATTTGCTTCTGGTCGAAGTCTTCTGCCTTGACATTTATTGCAAATAGTTTTTCCTCTATATCTTGAAAGTAAAACTCTGTTTTGGATTTTGTAGTTTTTCTTTTCTATTCTGGAAAAGAATTTATCAATACCTAAGATATCTTTGTTGCCCTTCCAAATCAAGTTTTTTTGTTTTTCACTCAGACTGAAGTAGGGCTTGTGAATAGGGATGTCCCATTTCTCAGAATGAAAAACAAGATCATCTTTATATTTCCCAAGTGTTTCTCCTTTCCAACACGCGATTGCGTCTTCATAAATGGAAAGTCTTGTGTTAGGAATAACGAGTTCCTCGTCAATACCCATAATGCTTCCGAAGCCTTCGCATATCTTACAGGCTCCAAATGGATTATTGAATGTAAAAAGGTGTAAGCTTGGTTCCTCAAAAACCACTCCTTCTTCTTCAAACCGATTGCTAAACGATTTGGTCTCTTTACTATCAATAAATTCAATTAAACAATTGCCTTGGCCTTCATGAAATGAAGTTTGAATGGAGTCTGCAAGTCGCTCAGTAAAACTAGATTCCTTTTTCGTTTTTATTCTATCTATGAGCAAGTAAAATTTCTTGTCAAGTTTAATGTCTTGTTCAATGATTTCCTCGATTCGAAAGAGCTTTCCTTTATTTTTTATTCGATGATACCCTTGTTGAAGAAGCATGTTAAGATAAAGTTGTTGTTCTCGATTTTCAAGTTGAGTAGGGGACAGAATGAGTATTTTTGTTCCTTCACTTTTATTGTTGATGAAGTCTACCACATCTTTTACAGAGTGTTTTTTCACTTGCTTGCCTGAAGTTGGTGAGAAGGTCTTTCCGATTCTAGCAAATAGCAGTTTGATATAATCGTATATTTCTGTACTTGTTCCTACCGTAGACCTGGGATTTTTTGAGTTTACTTTTTGCTCAATCGCTATTGCAGGAGAAATTCCCTTTATACTATCTACCTCAGGCTTATTTAGTCTTCCCAAAAATTGGCGTGCATAAGAAGAAAGACTTTCAACATATCTTCTCTGCCCTTCAGCAAATAAGGTGTCAAATGCTAAGGTGGATTTTCCTGATCCAGAAAGTCCAGTTATTACCACAAATTTGTTGCGGGGAATTGCTAGATTTATGTTTTTTAGGTTGTGAAGTCTAGCCCCCTTAATTAGGATGTGCTTTTTAGGGTCAAGATTTTCAAATTCATTCATGAGTGATAGATTTCAAGATGCAAAATTATGAAATTAAATCAGGAAAATATTTGAAGTTTTGGAATGATTCTTTAAAAGTACTATATTTGTAAAAATACTAACAAAAAAAAGCTCGTATAAAACATTTCTACCTTTTACATTTTATTTTAAAGTTAAACTTAAATGGTAGATTATGTCTGTACAAAATTTTTCCGATTCACAACTTGTTAGTTCCTATTTATCTGGCAACTCTCTATCTATAGAACATCTTATTTTACGATATAAAGACAAAGTTTTTTCTTTTATCATATCAAAAGTTAAGGATGTTGATTTGGCAAATGACCTTTTTCAAGATATTTTCATGAAGGTAATTGATAAACTTCGTGAGGGTAAGTATAACGAAGAAGGGAAGTTTGTTTCTTGGGTGATGCGAATTTCTCATAATATGATTATGGATCATTTTAGGAAGGCTGCACGAAACCGTATGGTTAGGTCGACAGATGATTTTGATATATTTAATCTTTTAGGTCATGAGAAAGAGTGTGTAGACGAGCATCTTTTTAATGCGCAAGTAGTTAAAGATTTAAATGTTTTGATTAGTCATTTGTCTCAGGACCAAAAAGAGGTGTTAGAGATGCGGTATTTCTCTTCGATGACTTTTAAAGAGATTTCTGAAGAATCGGGAATTAGTATTAATACTGCGCTGGGAAGAATGAGATATGCAATAATGAATCTACGCAAGCTTCAGAAAAAGCATAAAATTTATTTGTCTGCATAATATTTATCTATCTGAGTCGTTATATCAGAAACTAGATATTTGTATATGACTAAAATTTCTACCCTAAATGACAGATTTCGGCTCTCAGATTTCAAAAAACATACTTGCAAAAAAATATATGGTCCCTCTAAAATAGCTTTGGTCTGTGTTTTGAATTACGCGAAATCTTCTAAATCTGTAAAGAGTAAATTCTTAGGTTCTTTTGTTGTTGTAAACAATTGATTCATAAGCTTTGGCTTTTTGTTGATAAGTACTGCCTTGTTTGATTCAATCAGATGAGGCATTTTTTTTATTTTTGATTAACCAAAATTAGATACATGATAATTTTAAAGAAAGGGGATAAGGCTCCGGAATTTAGTGCCTTAGACGAATATGAAAAATCAGTTTCTTTGACAGATTTTTTAGGCAAAAAAGTAATTTTATATTTTTATCCAAAAGACATGACTCCCGGATGTACTTTAGAGTCATGTAACTTAGGAGAAAATTATGAACTTCTTTTAGAAAAAGGATTTGTCGTTTTAGGAGTAAGCCCAGACTCTTCTGAATCTCATCAAAAGTTTATCGGCAAGTACAATTTGCCTTTTCATCTTATTGCCGATGTCAATAAAGAGCTTATTCAGGCCTATGGAGTATGGGGTCCTAAGAAATTTATGGGCAAAGAATATGAAGGGGTAAACAGAACTACTTTCGTTATAAGTGAAAATGGCCTTATTGATAGAATTTTTGATAAAGTCAAGACTAAAGATCATACACAGCAAATATTAGATACATATTAATATCATTGTGACACAAATTGACTCTAAGTAATTGTTTTTTTGTCAAATAAATAAATTAATGAGAAAATTATGGATAAGGAAAGAGAAGCTAAATTAAAAGCACTTCAACTTACAATGGACAAGTTAGAGAAAACATATGGCAAAGGTGCTGTCATGAAAATGAGTGATGCTCCAGCAGAGGACATTGCTAGTATTTCTTCTGGGTCTTTAGGTTTAGATTTAGCATTGGGAATTGGAGGTTACCCAAAAGGAAGGGTAGTAGAAATATACGGCCCAGAATCTTCTGGAAAGACGACTTTAGCTATTCATGCGATTGCCGAAGCGCAGAAAAATGGAGGTATCGCAGCATTTATTGATGCAGAACATGCATTTGATCGTTTTTATGCCGAAAATTTAGGAGTGAACATAGATGAGCTTATTATTGCTCAACCTGATTCAGGTGAGCAAGCTTTGGAGATTACGGATAACTTAATTCGTTCTGGAGCTGTTGATATTATTGTTATTGATTCCGTGGCTGCCCTGACTCCAAAAAGTGAAATAGAAGGCGAAATGGGAGATTCTAAAATGGGTCTTCATGCGCGTTTAATGTCTCAAGCGCTCAGAAAGTTAACAGCATCTATATCCAAGACTGGGTGTACTTGTATGTTTATTAATCAATTAAGGGAGAAAATTGGCGTAATGTTTGGTAATCCAGAGACTACTACAGGTGGGAATGCATTGAAGTTTTATGCTTCTGTCCGTTTAGATATTCGACGAAGTACGCAATTAAAAGATGGAGATATTGTGATTGGAAATCGAACCCGAGTGAAAGTAGTTAAGAATAAAGTAGCCCCGCCTTTCCGTAAAGCAGAATTTGATATAATGTACGGCCAAGGCGTGTCTAAGGTTGGTGAGATTGTTGATTTAGGTGTAGAGTATGGTGTTGTCAATAAAAGTGGATCATGGTTCAGTTATGGAGACACGAAACTTGGACAAGGTCGAGATGCTGTGAAACGTTTGCTTATAGATAACATAGAGCTAGCGGATGAGTTGGAAACTAAAATAGTTGAACAAATTCAGTCTAATTAATTTCATTCTTTGGCAAATAATGTTACAAACTAAATTTTTTCCTGTATTTGCTTTTAGTCTGATGTTTTGTTGTTGTCAGAATAGTAATAATGGCATAGTAATACCTGTTGAAGTTGATACTTCAATTATTCTGGGTAAGAAGATTGATTCTATCTCTACTTTGATTCTATCAGATAGTTTAGATGCAGATTTATATTTTCAGAGAGCGGAGCTATATCTCAAAGAGAATTCATTGAGTTTAGGTTCTGCTGATCTAGAAAAGTCAGTAGAATTAAATCCTAAAAACGCTAAATATTGGTTTAAGTTGGGGGTGTTAAATTTTTCTAAACAAGAAACAAGGGCTGCTAGAGATTGTTGGATCACCTGTTCAAATCTTGATTCTAGAAATATTGATTGTAGACTCAATCTGGCAGAAATGTTTTTAGCTGTTGGAGAATTAAAAAAAGGTCAAAATCGCTTAAACGAAATTTTAGCTTTTGATCCAAAAAATTCTTATGCACTTTATCTAACTGGCAATTTTGCTTTAATGAGACAGGATACAACTAAAGCGATTAAGTATATGCAATCGGCTATTAACGAAAATCAAGAACTTTTTAAGGCTTATGACCAACTAGGTGTGCTTTATTCCTCTAAAAAAGATTTTTTAGCTATTGATTATTTCAATTCTGCGCTTCGATTGAAGCCCAATAATTTTGATGTACATTATAAGGTAGCCATATTTTACCAGAAAATGGGTTTTTTTGATGAAGCTACTCAAGCATACCTTCGCGTTTTAGAATATAATGCTTCTCACGAACTATCTTTACACAATTTAGGAGCGATTGGGGTATTTACAAAGGATTACCACAGTGCCAAAAAGTACTTTTCGATGGCCATTAGTCAGAATACTTCCTTTCTAGAAGCTTATTTTGGAAGGGCATATACTTATGAGTTGATGGGTGACTTTTTGAGATCGGAATCAGATTATAGAACTAGTTTAATGCTTGATCCCGCATACCTTCCCTCCATAGAAGGTTTATCTAGAATAAAAGCTGCAAATCTAGATTAGCTGATTTATGTATATTTTATAAAACAAAAAAAGGAACCCAAAGGGCTCCTTTTTTACATATTTAGGAAAGTTTTCATTTTACTTTGTCTACAATAGCTTTGAAGGCTTCTGGATGATTCATTGCCAGGTCGGCTAGAACTTTTCTATTTAATTGGATGTTGTTTTTATGAACAGCTCCAATAAATTGGGAATATGACATTCCATAAAGACGTGCACCTGCATTGATTCTTTGAATCCACAAAGATCTAAAGTTTCTTTTCTTTACTTTTCTGTCTCGGTAAGCATAAAGCAAACCCTTTTCAACAGCATTTTTCGCTACTGTCCAAACGTTTTTTCTTCTTCCAAAGTAACCTTTGGCTAGTTTAATGACTTTTTTTCGACGTGCTTTTGACGCGACATGATTTACTGATCTAGGCATATTATTTAATTTTTTTGTAGGCAGCGGTTTTTTTTAAAAAAAACTCTTTAGGCTGAATACAGGGTTAATTAATAAACTCTAATTGTGCGTTACATGCACAATTGTTGTTTGATATTGGGTACATCTGCATCGTGAACCAAACCTGTTTTGGTGAGGTTTCGCTTTTGTTTTGTCGACTTCTTGGTGAGAATGTGACTTTTAAAAGCGTGCTTTCTTTTTATTTTACCAGTTCCCGTAAGCTTAAATCGCTTTTTAGCACTGGATTTTGTTTTCATTTTTGGCATGATTTTATCCTCTTTATTTCCTAAATATGAATTTGTTACTTCTTTTTTGGGCTGATAAACATAATCATTCGCTTACCTTCCAGTTTTGGCAATTGCTCTACCTTTCCAATTTCTTCTAATTCTTGGGCAAAGCGCAATAATAAAATTTCACCTTTGTCTTTAAATAAGATAGAACGGCCTTTAAAAAAAACAAATGCTTTTAGTTTTGCTCCATCTGACAAGAATTTCTTGGCATGGTTTAATTTAAAATCAAAATCATGCTCGTCCGTGTTAGGACCAAATCGAATTTCTTTAATGACTACTTTCGAAGCCTTAGATTTCATTTCTTTTTGACGCATCTTTTGTTCATACAAGAACTTGTTGTAGTCGACAATTCGGCATACAGGTGGATTTGCCTTTGCGGCAATTTCGACAAGATCTAGTCCCATTTCATCCGCCATTTCAATGGCTTTACGAGTAGGGTATACTCCTTCTTCTATTCCTTCACCTGGAGTTAATCTAACTTCAAGTGCCTTGATAGATCTGTTTATATTGTGTGCATTTTCTCTTAAGACACGACCAGGTCCTCGACTTCTTCTTCTTCTAATTGCTATAGCTTGTTTCTCCTATACTTTAGATTATACAATAAATTCGTCAATATTTTCTTTTATTTCTTTGTTTACAATGGCTATAAACTCTTTTACATTCATAGTACCTAAATCTACACCACCGTGTCTTCTTACGGACACTTTACTTTCTTGAGACTCTCTTTCACCTACGATAAGCATGAATGGTATTTTTCTTACTTCAGCATCTCGAATTTTCCTTCCAGTTTTTTCACTGCGTTCATCAATGTCGGCGCGAATATCGGAAATTTTAAGCGAATTTAAAACTTCCTTGCTATATTCCATGAATTTATCGCTAATCGGAAGTATACAAACTTGATCGGGTGTAAGCCAAAGAGGGAATTCCCCCCCACAATGCTCTAATAATAATGCTACAAATCTTTCCATAGAGCCAAATGGGGCACGATGAATCATTACAGGTCTGTGTTTTTTGTTATCTGCTCCAGTATATTCTAATTCAAATCGCTCTGGTAAATTGTAATCTACTTGAATCGTCCCCAATTGCCATGATCGACCTAATGCATCTTTCACCAAAAAGTCTAGTTTAGGCCCGTAAAATGCAGCTTCTCCATATTCTACAATCGTTTTAAGCCCTTTTTTGTCTGCAGAATTGATGATTGCATTTTGTGCAAGATTCCAATTAGAATCGGAACCAATATATTTTGTTAACTCTATTTTATCGCGGAGAGATACTTGAGCTGTGAAGTTCTCAAATCCTAACGCTTTGAATACATACAGAACAAGATCAATTACTTTTTCAAACTCTTCTTGAACTTGGTCTGGTCTAACAAATAAGTGTGCATCATCTTGAGTAAATGCTCGAACTCGAGTTAGACCGTGAAGTTCTCCACTTTGTTCATAGCGATAAACTGTCCCGAATTCAGCATATCTTACTGGAAGATCCTTGTATGATCGGGGTTTGCTTTTATAAATTTCACAGTGGTGAGGGCAATTCATCGGTTTTAGGAAAAATTCTTCGCCATCGTTTGGAGTTTTGATTGGTTGAAATGAATCTTCTCCGTATTTTTCATAGTGTCCAGAACAGATATATAAATCTTTGTGTGCAATGTGGGGTGTTATTACAGGCTCATATCCGGCAATCATTTGGGCTTTTTTCAGGAAGTTTTCAAGTCTTTCTCTAAGCTCTGCCCCTTTAGGTAGCCACAAGGGTAGTCCTTGACCTACTTTTTGAGAAAAGGTAAACAATTCCATTTCTTTTCCTAGCTTTCGATGATCTCTTTTTTTTGCCTCCTCCAATATTTCAAGATATTCCGTCAATTCTTTATTTTTAGGGAAAGCAATGCCATAAATTCTTGTAAGTTGCTTGTTTTTCTCGTTCCCTCGCCAATAAGCTCCAGCAGTACTGAGAAGTTTTATAGCTTTTATAAATCCAGTGTGAGGGATATGGGGACCTCTACATAAATCTGTAAACTTTCCTTGCTTGTAGAATGATATGGTTCCCTCATCTAGGGTGCGGATTAATTCTAATTTGTAAGGATCTTTTTTTTCTGTAAAGTAGGCAAGAGCGTCTAATTTAGAAATATTGATGCGTTCAAAAGTGTTTTTTTCTCTGGCTAATTCAATCATCTTTTTTTCCACTTTTGGAAAGTCATCTGATGAGAAATTATGTTTTCCAAAGTCTATATCATAGTAAAATCCTTTTTCAATAGGTGGACCAATTGCTAGTTTAATATTTGGGTAAAGAGCTTCTAGGGCTTCAGCTAAAAGATGTGCAGTTGAATGCCAAAGCGTATTTTTACCAAGTTCATCGTTCCAAGTGAGAAGTTTAAGAGAAGCATTGGATGGAATGCTGCGGTTTGCATCCCAAACTTCGCCATTGACCTCAGCGGCTAAAACATTTCGAGCTAAACCACTACTTATACCTTCAGCTACCTGCATAGCGCTGATATTTGTTTCGTATTTCTTTATTGTTCCATCAGGTAGAGTGATATCAATCATTTGCTCGTAATTGTTTTTTTTACTGCCAACAAATATAGTTTTTTTGTGTTTAATTATTCTAACAGATATGTTGATTGTTGCAAAAAGTAATTTACTAGAATTTATTTCGGAATCCTCGAAATATTTGTGGGGATTATACTTCTAATTGTCTTTTTGAGATAATCAAATTTAATTACGAGATTTACTTGTGGGAGCTAATTTTTCATACTAGTACTAATATACTTCAACATAAATAGTGAATACACAAATTATCCTTCGAGTGTTTTAATTTTTTTTAATCGATTACAGTCTCAAACAATTAGTTTTTCGTTAATTTTTTTATATATTTATTTATTATTGGAGATACAGTTATCTCCATTTTTTTTTAATGTTTGAACAAGGTAAACAGCCGTGTTTGAACAAAATTATTATATTTGCAAAAAAATAATCCTCCGTTATGAAACTAAAAAGTTTACTCTCTTTAGCAATTTTATTTGTTCTAAAAACTAATATTGCTAACGCCCAAGATGGCAATCCGTGTGATTTACCCTCAGAATTTGTTGGAAACACTGGTTCCAATATGACCGTATTACTACAGTCTAGTTTTTTCA
>CAZEWZ010000002.1:0-149527 GCA_964516765.1 uncultured Cryomorphaceae bacterium
TGCTCGAGTGGTGGAATTGGTAGACACGCCGGACTTAAAATCCTGTGCTCTTTGGGGCGTGCGGGTTCAAGTCCCGCCTCGAGTACTAAGCGGGAGATTATCGAAAGATAGTCCCCCGCTTTTGTTTTTATTTCTTTAACAATAAGGGTTAATGAGACTTATAGTTTTTATTTTTTTTATTTGCGCGTTATTTTCTTCATGTAGCAAGATTAATGATTCTTCTTGGGTACAAATATCGTCTGAGTCTGCTGTTAAAATTATTTCTTCGGGATTTGTTTCAGATTTCCATATTGATACAGTTATCTATCAAGAAAGAGATTCTATTTATTCTTTATTAGTATTAGATTCTGAGGCGGATAAAAATATATTTAGCTTTTTTTTTAAACACAAAACTTCATTTTATGTTTTTCAGGAAAATAAAATGATATACCAGAATTTGAGCAATGAATTTTACAAAAATGAAAATATAAAAAGTACAGATTACATTTTATATCCTGACAAGGGTAAGGCTTTTCATAGAATTGTATTAAATAGTGATTCTTCAGTTTATTTTTTAGTGAAGCACCTGAAAAAGGATATGGTGACCGACCTTTTTGAAACTAGAAATCTTAATGAATTTGCAAAAAAAGATCTAATTACCGATCGGATCCCATTAATTGAGATTAGCACTTTGAATACCTCCATTTCTGACAGAGCATTTAAACCCGCAACAATCAAAATATCTACTCATCAAGATGTTCTTGAGATTTCTGCTAAATTGAAAATTAGAGGGTCAAGTTCAAAGAATTTTCCAAAAAAACAATTGTCGATAAAGGTATCAGAACCCTCCTATTTCCATGGGGTATCATTGTCTAAATCCGTATTATATGCGCCTTATATTGATAAATCTCTTTTTAGAAATAAATTGACTTATGATTTATACTCACAAATGCGTGGTATGCCAAATCCGTCTATTTTCACTAATGTACTGCTTAATGGAGATTATTTTGGGTTGTACTTATTGGTAGCTCACCCGAAAGAACAGTTCAAAAAACTCACTAATCCCTCTGATTCAAGTTCATTTTTAGTACAAATAGATCGATGTCCTTGTGAAATAAAACACACAATTAATTCTAATAAAACAGCATATATTATTGAATTGCCTGGGAAGTGTTTGGAACAAACAAGAGCACAAATTGATGAACAGATTAGAACTTTCGAACAAGCTTTAGTTCTGGGTGATTTAACCTCCCTTGATCTCAATAGTTTTATTGATTTCATTATCTTAAATGAGCTTAGTAAAAATGTGGATGCCTACAGATTAAGTACTTATTTAGCTTTTTACAGCAATAAATTTAGATTACCTATTGTTTGGGATTATAATATTGCCTGGGGCTTAGCTGATTATGGCAATGGTGTTGATCCTGAAGGTTTTGTAATAAACGGAGCATATCAAGAAAAACATGCTTTTTGGTGGGATATTCTGTGGGACAATAAAATATTTCAATCTGCATTGAGAACTCGCTATGGAGTGCTTCGAAAAAACATATTGAGTAAGGATAATATTTTGCAATTAATGCATCATTTTGAAAATGAGCTTGAAGAGAATGTGGCTTTAAATTTTAAAAAGTGGCCACTAATGGGTAAAAAAATATGGCCCTCAAAGTACAAAACTACAACACACAATCAAGAGTTAGAAATATTAAAATTGTGGTTGGATCAAAGATTAGTTTGGCTCGACGAACAATGGGGTAGTTATTCTTTTTAAAATAGATAGGGTTAAGGACTTTTTTAATCATCTAATGATTGTATTTTTTTTGAAGAAAATAACTTCTGTATTTTGCCCTAGAGCCCTGGAAAATTAATAGAATCTATTACGGACTTGTTGGTGAAATCTATGAAATCGAGAATTTCTATTTTTCCCATACCACTTTCTGCAGAACTCCGAAATGTCTGTGGGATTACTTCCCAGCTTTTAAGCATCTCAGATTTATATTTTAATAAATTTTTATTTAGTTGTGAGCTTGAAAGCTTATCCATTTTGGTGAAGATAATGACAAAAGGAATTTGTTTTTTCCCGAGCCATTCCATGAACAACATGTCATTTTTTTGTGGATTATGACGAGAATCAACCAATACAAAGGTGCAGATTAAGTTTTTTCTATTTTCTAAATAATCATAAATAAATTTGGCAAATATAGACCGGTCTTTCTTTGATACTTTAGCATATCCGTAGCCTGGTAAATCGACTAAAAACCAATTTTCATTGATTTTAAAATGATTAATTAATTGAGTTTTACCAGGTTTACCAGACGTCTTCGCGAGAGACTTTCGGCCAGTTAGCATATTAATTAGAGATGATTTACCCACATTTGAACGCCCTATGAATGCATATTCAGGGATGTTATCGTTGGGACATTTTTCAATCTCTGTATTGCTGATGATAAATTCTGCACTATGAATTTTCATCTTTGTTTTTTTTCATCCATTCTACACATCGATTTCCAAACTCAATGGGATGTTCCATCATAGGGGCATGTCCACACTTTTCAAACCAGTACAAGTCTGAGTGAGGAAGTAACCTATGAAACTCTTCAGCCACTTCAGGAGGAGTAACAATATCATTTCTCCCCCAAAGTAAGCAAGCAGCTTGATTCATGTGGGGAAGGTCTTTGGCCATATTATGTCGAATGGCAGATTTTGCAATGGCCAGTATTCGAAGAACTTTTTCTCTGGAATTGACTGATTCAAATACTTCATCCACTAATTCTTTTGTGGCGACCTTGGGGTCGTAAAAGACATTTTGTGTTTTCTCTTTAATATAGTTGTAGTCTTCTCTTTTTGGGAAGGAATCTCCCATGGATTTTTCATAAAGACCACTGCTTCCAGTAAGCATGATTTGTTTAACCATCTTGGGATTATCTTTTGTATAAATTAGTGCCACATGACCCCCTAGTGAATTTCCTAAAAGAGTCAGATTGCTGAATTTCATATGCTTCACGAATCTCTCAAGAAAGTGAGAAATACCTTTAGCACTGGTTTTTAAAAGAGGCAATTTATAGATAGGTAAAGCTGGAATAATAACTCTAAATCCAGCTTCAGCTATGATTCTTGCGGTCTTCTCAAAATTACTTAACGCTCCCATGAGACCGTGAAGAAAAATGACTACGGGTCCTTCTCCAATATCAACATATTGATACTCGTCTTTTTTGACTGTTTTATAATCCATGTGATTCTTATTTATTTTACAAAAATAACGAATAAAAATTGATTGTTCTTCATTCTTTTTAGCTAGCTATAATATGATTATACTCTATTCAATTTGACATTATTACCCCCCCCCAGATATGTTTTTTTTCGTGAAAATTACCTAAAATGGGGAAAGTTATAAACAATGTGGTTAAAAGTGGTAAAAAGTGGTATATATTTGTTTTTAATAAAACCTAGGTATTAAAGTGAAGAGTTTAATTGGAATGTTCGAATGTACGGTGGATGCAAAAGGTCGTTTTTTGTTGCCTTCAGGATTGAAGAAGCAACTTGGAACAGAGCTTCAAGAAGGCTTTGTACTTAAGCGTTCTGTATTCAATTCTTGTTTGGAGTTTCATACTCTAGCTGAGTGGAGAGGTGTGATGGGGAAGGTAAATACATTGAATCGTTTTGTCAAAAAGAACAATGATTTCATTCGTTTGTTTACCTCAGGTGTCCGGTCAGTTGAGCCCGATGGAAATGCCCGTATTCAGATTCCAAAGGACCTCATCAAGTATGCCAGCATAGAAAAAAAGATAGTTCTCGCCTCTGTGGGAACTAGCATAGAAATTTGGGACAAAGATAAATATGAATGTGCTGTGAATGATGCCTCTTTAGATTTCGCTCAATTGGCAGAAGAAGTGATGGGAGATCAGCTAAAAAATAAAGAAGATGAGTGATTATCATGACCCAGTTTTACTTGAAGAATGTTTAGAGGGTTTGCGTATCAATCCCAAAGGAGTCTATGTGGATGTAACATTTGGGGGTGGGGGTCATTCAAAAGCACTGATATCAAAATTAAAGGAAGGTCACTTATATGCTTTTGATCAAGATGACGATGCCTTGAAGAATGAATTTGTTGACCATCGATGTACACTTATTAATGCCAATTTTAGAGATTTAAAGAATTCACTTCGATTTTATGGAATCAAGGAGGTGGATGGAATTCTTGCAGACTTGGGTGTTTCCTCACACCAGTTTGATGTTCCAGATAGAGGATTTTCTATTCGTTTTGAAGCTGAGTTAGATATGAGAATGGATCAAAATGCTGATTTAAATGCCGTAAAGGTTCTTAACGAATATGAGCAAGAAGAGTTGAAGCAGATTCTAAAAACCTACGGGGAGATAAAAAAACCAGGTACTGTTGCACGTATTATTTGCGAATATAGATTGGTGAAGCCAATAGAAAAAGTGAATGATTTAAAGGAGCTATTAAAGCCTTTCGCTCCAAAAATGCAGGAAAATAAATTTTTTGCACAAGTTTTTCAAGCCCTTAGAATTGAGGTGAATGATGAGTTAAATGCCCTCCGCGAAATGCTAATTCAAGCCCAAGAGATACTTAAACCAGGAGGTAGATTAGTTGTTATTTCCTATCATTCTCTCGAAGACCGCTTGGTTAAAAACTTTATTAATAAGGGAAATTTTGAGGGTGAGCTGAAGCAAGATTTCTATGGAAATAAACTTTTGAGTTTTAAGAAGATAAGTCGCAAGCCTCTTCTTCCAAGCAATCACGAAATTCATAGAAACAGTCGTGCAAGAAGTGCTAAGCTTCGTGTGGCACAAAAATTATAAATGTGAATAAAACAACCTGGAATAAATTATTTGAGGCTTTTAAGGTCCGGTTAGAATTCTTTCACAAGGATACTTTGGGTACGCAAAGCTTTATGGAAAAGTCTTGGAGAATGGTCTTATTTGTTTCTAGTTTAGCCATTTTTATGATATATAGTGCCCATCAAGTAGATCAAAAAGTCATTCAGATAAGTGAATTAAATGAGTCCTTGAAAGATCTTCGTTCGAGACATATAGACATGAGAACCAAGCTCACTTCATTAAGTAAAGTGACGAAAGTGGCAGAAGAAGTTAAAAGATTAGGTTTATTTAGTTCGATGGATGCCCCATATAAAATAGAAGAATTGGATTAGCAATGACTCAAAAAAAGGCCCTATTCATTCGTGTATTATTGGTTAGTTCGCTAATAATAATTGCAGCTACGTCTGTTTTTTTAAAATTGTGTTCAGTTCAGTTAGATTTATCTGATACAGTAGCCATTAATGATCCGATGATTGAAATGAGGGAGATTTCTTCTCCACGTGGTAACATTTATGATGTGAATGGAAACCTTCTAGCCATCTCTATGCCGGTTTATACTATCGCAATAGATGCTACTCAGCCAAAGGATAGTTTATTTGAGAACAATTACCGAGATCTTTCTATAGGACTCTCTGAAATTTTTAATGATCAAAGCCCAGACGAGTATGCAAAGAGGTTGCGCAAATCTCGAAGAGAACAAAAACAATATTTGCGATTGCAGTCTGGAGTCAGATATTCTGAACTTCAAAAAGTTAAGACACTTCCTATACTCAAAGAGGGAAGGTATAATGGAGGATTTGTATATACACAGCAAACTAATCGAACTAATCCTTTTGACCCACTTTGTAATCGAACCATTGGATATAATCGACAAAAAAATGATGTCGGTATCGAAAGAGCTTATGATTTATTCCTAAAAGGAAAAAATGGCAAACAGCTCATGCAAAAAATAAATGGTGGTATCTGGAAGCCTTTATCTAATAATCATGATATAGAACCAATTCCTGGATCTGATGTTTATTCCACTATCGATATTCGTATTCAGGACATTGCTCAAACAGCTCTCTTAAAAAGCTTAGAGAAGTTTGAGGCCAAAAATGGCTCCGTTATTTTGATGGATGTCCAAACAGGAGCCATTCGAGCCATGTCTAGCCTCCAAAGAACGGAAGAGGGAAAATATGCAGAGAATTATAACCATGCAATCGGATCAGCGTACGAACCTGGATCTACATTTAAGTTGGCTTCTTTGTTGGTTGCCCTCGAAGAAAATAAAATTGATACTTCAACCGTCGTAGACACAAAGAATGGTGCCTTCAAATTTTATGATAGAACCATGAAAGATTCTAACTATAACAAAGGAGGGTATGGTAAAATAAGTGTTGGTAAAGCATTTGAGCTTTCTTCAAATATTGGTATTGCTCGAACTATTGTAGATCATTACAAGGACGCTCCACAGCAATTCATTGATCGGCTCTCACGATTGGGAATCAATCAGAAATTAGATTTTGAACTTATTGGGGAGGCACAACCTTGGATTAAAAATACAACTGATTCTACTTGGTCTGGAGTTAGCCTTCCTTGGATGGCTTATGGCTACGAGTTAGAAATGACTGCACTTCAAATATTGGCTTTTTACAATGCAGTTGCGAACAATGGAAATCTGGTAAAGCCCAGATTGGTGGATCATGTTCGAAGCGGTCAACGCTTAGTTCAATTTAAAGATATAGAAGTTTTAAACCCTAGTATATGCTCAGAAAAAACAATAGGTATTTTACAAGATTTATTGGAGCGAGTAGTCATTTCAGGAACGGCTACCAATATATATTCAGATAAATATTCTTGTGCTGGCAAAACAGGGACTGCTCAAATAGCGCAAGGCGGATCTTATGGAACAGAATATCGGGCCTCTTTTGTGGGATATTTTCCATCAGAAAATCCCAAATACTCGTGTATTGTAGTGGTAACCAAACCGAAAAAAGAAATTGGATTCTACGGAAACGTGGTGGCAGCTCCTGTTTTTAAAGAATTGAGAGATGCTCTTTTTGCTGAAGAAGCCGTTGAAGTTCCAGTTTTCGCAGAAGATATTATCCACTCATATGTGGGTACATACGAGGAAATTAATGCCTTGCATCAAGTATTAGATAGGCCTTCGACCCTCCTGAAAAGTAAAAGTCTCATTTACTTCCAAGACAATCAATTTAAAGCTCTAGCTCTTAAGGATCAATCTATGCCCAACGTAGAGGGAATGGCTGCTATGGATGCCTTATACATTTTAGAGAACTTAGGATTAGAAGTTCAGATAGAAGGAAAAGGCCTAGTAAAAAGTCAATCCATAAAGCCAGGTATAGAAATAATTGAAAATCAAAAAGTAGCCTTGCGCATGGCCTCATGAGACTTCTGAAAGATATATTATATAAGCTTGATTTAAGCCACCTAAAAGGAAATGTAAATTGTCCGATTTCTCAAGTTTGTTTTGATTCGCGCCAAGTGCAGAAAGGTGCTCTTTTTGTTGCAGTCAAGGGAACTATCACTAATGGTCACGCATTTATTTCTCAAGCAATAGATCGTGGTGCTGTGGCAATAGTATTTGATGAAGAACCCAAAAATATTCAAGAGGATATAGTCTATGTTCATGTTAGAGATACATCAAGTGCACTCGGTTTGATTGCGTCAAATTTTTACGACAATCCGTCAGAAAAATTGAAGTTAATCGGAGTGACTGGGACCAATGGAAAAACAACTGTAGCTAGTCTTCTGTATAAATTATTTATGGCTTTAGATCACAAGTCAGGCCTAATTTCAACGGTTGAATATAAGATTGGTGAAATATCTATGGAAGCAAGCCATACAACTCCTGATGCACTGAGCATTAATTCTCTATTGGCAAATATGTGGGATGAAGGTTGTACTTATTGTTTCATGGAAGTAAGTTCTCACGCAATAGATCAGGGAAGAATTCACGGACTTGACTTTGATTTGGCTCTCTTCACAAACATCAGCCGAGATCATTTGGATTACCATAAAACATATGATGAATATATTCTTGCCAAGAAGAAGTTTTTTGATGGATTATCTTCTCATGCAATTGCGATTATAAATAACGATGATATTCATGGCAAAACCATGTTGCATCAAAGCAGTGCGAGTAAAAAAACTTTTGGTCTGCGTACTTCCGCAGATTATACTTGTAAAATTATGGAAAACCAATTCAGTGGACTGCATTTAAGTATACAAGGACAAGACGTATTCACCAGATTAATTGGGACTTTTAATGCAGCTAACCTCCTACTTACATATGCGGCAGCTGTCGAATTACAGGAAGATTCTATTCAAGTACTTACCTTACTCTCTTCCTTAAATGCGGTAGAAGGTAGATTTCAACAAACTAAGTCAATCCATGGTTTTACAGCCATTGTAGATTATGCTCATACTCCTGATGCTCTCAAGAATGTACTTAAGACTATTGTGGATATTAAAAGTAGTAGAAGTAAGCTGATTTGTCTAGTAGGCTGCGGAGGAGATCGAGATCAAGGTAAAAGGTCTTTAATTGGGCAAGTCGCATGCGATTGGGCAGACCAAATCATATTTACCTCAGACAATCCAAGATCGGAGTCAGCAGAGTCGATTATTAAGCAAATGAAACAAGATCTATCTACTGCACAGTTGAAAAGAGTATTGAGCATAAGAGATCGATCAGAAGCCATCAAATTAGGTGTTGCTCTATGTGGAAAGGGCGATGTTTTATTGGTCGCGGGAAAAGGCCATGAAAAGTATCAAGAAATTCAGGGTGAGCGTCTTCCATTTGATGATATGGCCATATTAAAAGAGTATTTAAACGACTAAGATATGTTGTACTATTTATTTAATTATCTTCATGAACAACTAGATTTTCCTGGGGCAGGAGTATTTCAGTATATCTCCTTTCGCGCTTCTATGGCTGTAATCGTTTCGCTCTTAATATCTTTGATCTTTGGAAAGAAGATTATTGATTATTTAGCCAAAAAACAAGTTGGAGAAACGATTAGAGATCTTGGCCTAGAGGGACAAGCTGAGAAGGTTGGAACGCCTACCATGGGGGGCTTGATTATATTAGCTGCCATTCTTATTCCTACCCTTTTATTTGCCAAATTAGATAATATTTATGTCATTTTGATGATGGTAACTACTATCTGGATGGGTTTTATTGGTTTTCTAGACGATTATATTAAGGTATTTAGAAAATACAAAAAAGGTTTAGCGGGAAAATTTAAAATTTTAGGGCAGGTAAGTCTTGGACTTCTGGTGGGATCTGTGCTATATTTTCATCCCGATGTAGTCGTAAGGGAGTCAATGTTAAACTCTGATCAATCTAGTACGATACAATATGTCGAGCAAGATATCAAGTCTACTATGACCACAGTGCCTTTCTTTAAAAACAATGAATTCGATTATAGTGTCTTACTTTCCTGGATGGTCGATAATACAGGAGATTGGGCATGGATTATTTTTATTCCCATGGTTATTTTTATAGTAACTGCTGTCTCAAACGGAGCAAATCTCACAGACGGAATAGACGGTCTAGCTACAGGATCTTCAGCTATAATTGGCTTAGTTATGGCAATTTTTGCATATGTGTCTGGGAACATCATTTTTGCTGATTATCTAGATATTATGTACATCCCTAATTCCGGAGAATTAGTGATATTCATAGGATCTTTTGTGGGTGCATGCATTGGCTTCTTGTGGTATAACTCTTATCCAGCTCAAGTATTTATGGGAGATACTGGGAGCTTGGCACTCGGAGGAATTATTGCTGTCTTTGCTGTAGCGATTCGAAAAGAACTGCTTATTCCCATTGTATGTGGTATTTTTCTTGTCGAGAATCTATCTGTTGTTCTACAAGTAGCCTACTTCAAATACACCAAGAGAAAATATGGAGCAGGAAAACGCATCTTTTTAATGTCTCCCATACATCATCACTTCCAAAAGTTAGGTATTCATGAAAGTAAAATAGTCACTCGATTCTGGATTGTAGGTATTATGTTGGCCATTTTAAGTTTTGTTACTCTAAAATTAAGATAGCGGATGATAGTAATTTTAGGTGCAGGAGAAAGCGGTATAGGAGCGGCTATTTTGGCAAAGAAGAAAGGTTATGAGGTTTTTGTAAGTGATGCAGGGCAAATTCCGCAGAAGTACAAAGATGAATTGATAGATTTAGGAGTAAAGTGGGAGCAGGGAAAGCATACTGAATCGAAAATTTTGAACGCTAAGTTACTCGTACGAAGTCCGGGAATCCCTGAACTGAACTTGCTTGTTAATGCAAGAGAAAGAGGGATTAAAGTGGTGTCTGAGATAGAATTTGCATCTACACATACGCAAGGTAAAATGATCGCTATTACTGGAAGCAATGGTAAGTCGACTACGGCAAGTCTAGTTTATAATATTTTAAAAAATGCAAATTTTAATGTGGGCTTGGCCGGAAATATTGGAGATAGCTTTGCGCGTTGCTTAGCATCTTGCGACCGACCTTATTGGGTTTTAGAAGTAAGTAGTTTTCAGCTTGATGATATTCATCAGTTTAAGCCCTTTATTTCGGTTCTGTTGAATTTAACTCCCGATCATTTGGATCGATATGACGGAAAAATGAATAGCTATGTGGCTGCCAAGATGAGGATTACTGAAAATCAAGTGAAAGGAGATTTTTTCATCTATTGGCAAGGAGATCATTGGGTGCACAAGTACCTAAAAGAAATAAAAGCCAATAAGTTTTCTTTTGGAGATGAAGTTGTTTCCCAAGGAGCATATATAGACAAAGAGTCGATAAAAATTAATATAAACTCAGAGCAAGTAAGTATGACAATTCACGAATTAGCGCTTCAAGGAAAGCACAATTGTTACAATTCTATGGCGAGTGGAATAGCCGCAAAATTATTAGGTATTACTGACGAGATTATCCGAGACAGTTTATCCAATTTTGAAAAAATAGAACATCGTTTAGAACCAGTTTTGAAAGTACACGGAGTCAATTATATTAATGATTCCAAAGCTACCAATATCAATTCTGTTTGGTATGCTTTAGAAAGTATGAACAATCCAGTCGTTTGGATTTGTGGTGGAGTAGACAAGGGAAATGATTACAAAGAACTTCTTCCTTTGGTTAAAAATAAGGTGAAAGCTATTGTCTGCCTTGGGAGAGACAATTCAAAGTTGCTTGCCATTTTTGAGCCAATAGTCGAACAAATAAAAAGTGTTGATTCCATGGAGGATGCAGTTAAAGCAGCATATAAATATGCAGAAAATGGGGATGCTGTTCTTTTGTCTCCTGCTTGTGCAAGTTTTGATTTATTTGCCAATTATGAAGATCGGGGGAGACAATTTAAAAAACAAATAAGATTGCTATAAATTTGAAGTGGATTAATTACATAAAGGGCGATAAATATATCTGGGCTATAAGCGTTCTGCTATCGCTTGTATCAATAGTACTAGTATATAGCTCTAGTAGTCACCTTGCATTTGTCTATAGACAAGGAGATACTTTGTCTTTTTTAATGAAACACATAGTTCACTTAATGATTGGATTTTTTATAATGTGGGCTCTTTCCAGAGTCCCCTTTAAATATTTTTACAATAGTTCAATCATCATATTTGTTTTTGCCTTATTACTGATTTGTTGGGCAATGAGTGGAGGACAAACTATTGGAGGTGAAAATGCAAGTAGATGGATCCGCCTAGCCGGATTCACTTTTCAACCCTCTGAGTTAGGCAAATTGGCTCTATTTGTAGTTTTGGCTCGCAATTTGGTTCATTATAAAGAAAATTTATCCTCATTTAAAAAATCTTTTTTACCCATTATGGGCCCTGTCATTTTAATTTGTGGACTTATATTACCCTCTAATTTTTCTACTTCGGCCATTATTTTTATGATTAGTTTCTTTATAATGTTTATTGGTAGATACTCATTAAAATCTTTGGGCATCATGATTTTAATTGGAGTAATTGTACTTGGTTTTTTTTACTTCGCGGTGGAAACATATCCAAATATAAGCAATAGGTGGGCTACTTGGTTTTCCCGTATTGAATCATTTACGCAAGAAGACTCTCAAGGGAATTATCAAGCAAATCATGCAAAAATTGCTATTGCTCGAGGAGGAGCTTGGGGACAGGGACCTGGTAAAAGTGTGCAAAAATATTTTTTACCCCAATCTTCTTCCGATTTTATTTATGCAGTCATTGTAGAAGAGTATGGTAGGTTTGGTGGCCTATCTGTTATCATCTTGTATTTATTCCTACTCTTTAGAGTTCTTCGCATTGCCATCAAAAGCGATGACCATTTTGCTGTTTTTTTGACTTTAGGTTTGGGTTTTTCGATTGTTTTTCAAGCGTTTATAAATATGTCCGTTGCTGTCGGTTTATTGCCAGTTACCGGGCAGACTCTTCCTTTGGTTAGTGCCGGGGGTTCTTCGGTTTGGATGACTTGTGCTTCCTTGGGACTAATATTAAGTGTTAGCAATAGCTTACCAGAAAAATTAGAATTAGATGAATAAGCGGGTCTTAATTAGCGGGGGAGGAACCGGTGGGCATATATTTCCTGCTCTAGCTATTGCAAAAGAAATTGAGCGAAGAGATGCTGATACTCATTTTCTTTTTGTGGGGGCTTCAGGTCGAATGGAAATGGAGAAAATGCCAGTAGCTGGATATGAAATAAAGGGACTTTGGATCACTGGATTTAAACGTAATTTTTCAATATCAAACATAATATTTCCTCTAAAACTATTATTTAGCCTGATAAAGTCATTTTTTATTCTATTAAGATTCAATCCTCAGATAGTCATTGGGACTGGTGGCTTTGCAAGTGGACCTATTTTATGGGTCGCAAGTGTTATGGGTATCCCCACACTCATCCAGGAACAGAATTCGTATCCTGGAATTACAAATCGATTATTATCCTCTAGGGTTCGAACAATCTGCGTTGCATATGAAGGTTTAGATCGCTTTTTTCCGAAGGATAAGATTCGACTCACAGGGAATCCAATTCGTGTGGACATTGAAATTGAAACTTACCAAAGAGAAATAGAAATTCGTAGTCTTGGATTAAATCCAGACAAACCAATTGTTTTGGTTGTCGGGGGAAGTTTGGGTGCAAAAAAAATTAATGAGATTGTTTTAGAAAACATTAATTGGTTTAAAAATAATGGAGTTCAACTCATATGGCAAACTGGTAAACTATATTATGCCCGATGCAATGAGTCCAAAAATATACTTGGTAGTTGGGGACTTATTAAGCCTTTTATAAAGAAAATGGGGCTCAGTCTTTCAATCGCTGATATTGTCGTATCCCGTGCTGGTGCCATTGCCTTATCAGAAATATGTTGTTTGGGTAAAACAGCTATTTTAGTCCCATCTCCCAATGTAGCTGAAGACCACCAAACAAAAAATGCACTTGCATTGACAGAGAATTTAGCCGCACTGATGGTGGAAGAAAAGAACATAGAAAAAGAATTGTTTCCCACTCTACAAAAACTAATCGATAACGAAGAACTTAAAAATCAGATATCAATTAATAGTAGAAAAATGTCTCATATCAGAGCCGTAGAAAATATAGTTGACCAAATAGAATATCTTGTAAATGACTAGTCTTAAAAATATAAAGCGAGTCTACTTCATAGGTATCGGAGGGGTTGGGATGAGTGCTTTGGCACGATATTTTTTGGCTATGAATATTCCTGTGGGAGGATATGATAAAAGCCAAACAGAAACCAGCCATTCCCTAGAGGCTGATTCATGTCAAATCATCTACGATGATTCTCCCTGTCAAATTGATTCTTCCTTTCTTGAATTAGAGGGCACCTTGGTAGTCTATACTCCAGCTATTTCATTTGATAATTGTTTATTAGCACATTTTTCTGAGCGAGGATTTACCCTAAGAAAAAGATCTCAGGTGTTGGGTGAGGTTACCAAAGATTTATATTGTTTGGCTATAGCGGGAACACATGGTAAAACTACAATTTCATCGATGCTTACTTTCATACTTCATTCTAACTTAGAGTATTGTTGGGGCTTTTTAGGGGGAATAGCAACTGATTTTAATTCTAATTTTATTGAGGGTTCAGCTTCATCCGTAGTTGTGGAAGCAGACGAGTTTGATCGGTCTTTTCTTCAACTTTATCCCGATTGGGTACTAATTAGTTCTATGGATGCTGATCATCTAGATATCTATGGGACGCAATCAAATCTTGAAGATAATTTCAAGGAATTTACAAGACGCCTTGAAAATAAACAGATAATCGCAAGAGAAGATTTACAAATCGACGCTTTATACACTTATGCATTAAATTCCGCTACAGCAGATTTTTATGCGACAAATATTCAAGTTATTCAAGGTACTTATTGTTTTGATATTAATTATCCAGGTGGAATTTGCAAAGCTGTGAAGTCTGGTTTGCCTGGAATTCACAATGTAGAAAATGCAATTGCTGCTTTCTCTATCGCATTTAATCAGGATATTTCTGTAGAAGGAATTACAAGAGCAATTTCTTCTTTTTCGGGAGTAAAAAGACGATTTGAATATCACTTGAATACTGCGAATAAAGTATACATAGACGATTATGCACACCATCCCAAAGAAATTGAACTTTCCATTCAATCTGTTAGGGAACTCTTTCCAAATAAGATGTTGACTGTGGTGTTTCAGCCTCATTTGTTTTCTCGTACTCAAGATTTTATGAGTGAATTCGCCAAAGTTCTTTCTGCTGCAGATAAAGTCATGCTATTAGATATATATCCCGCAAGAGAATTGCCTATTGAAGGGGTTAGTTCATCTGTGTTATTAGATCAGATATCTTGTTTGCAAAAAGGCCTTTACAAAAAAGAGTCAGTTGTTAAATTCCTTTTAGATTCAGAAGTAGTATTGACTCTAGGTGCTGGGGATATTTCTGATTTAATAAAACCTATCAAAACTCATTTACTGTATTGAAAAAAGTAATAAACATATTGTATTTTTTCGTACTTACGAGTTCAGTTATACTAATTTCGAACGGAAGTAAAAATCGATGGGGTAAAACAGTATGCAGTGAAATTCATGTCGAAGTAAATGTCAATGAAGATTTATATTTTGTAGATCGAGAAATGATAAAGGCTTTGATTCTCGAAAAGCAAGATAGCCTACTGGGTAAATCTTATGAAGATATAAACATTTATTTGTTAGAAGAATTTGTCGAATCCCACCCCAATATCAAAAAAGCAGAATTATATTTAGGAAGTGAAGGAGGTCTGTTTGTTGAGGTACAACAGTGTAAGCCTATCTTTAGAATTTTTGAAGCAAACACCTCCTATTATTTAGATAATCAATTTGAAATATTTCCGTTGTCAGATAATTATAGTGCCCGTGTGGTACAAGTTTATTGGTCTAAAATGACTAATTCTCGATTAGAGATATTGAGAAAATTGGAAGCTATGATGAAAAATGAAGAATTTGTAAAATCTCTAGTCACAGCAATTTCTTTTGATAGAAATAACGAGATAACTTTTTATCCCCGTCTGGGGAATCATGTCATTCTTTTAGGAAATGCTTCTGGCCTAGAGAATAAAATGAAGAAATTAAAAGCTTTTTATGTGTCGGTAATGAAAAAAGTAGGCTGGGATAGGTATTCCAAAATTAATTTAAAGTTTGACGATCAAGTCGTCTGCACCAAAAAATAGGGCAATGGAACAGGTAGAAATAGCCGTAGGATTAGATATTGGAACCACAAAAATTGTAAGTATTGTGGGGCGAAAAAATGAGCTTGGAAAATTAGATATATTAGGTTTTGGAAAAGCTAAATCTCTAGGAGTGCAGAGGGGTGTTGTTTCAAATATTACGCAGACTATAAACTCTATTCAACATGCTATCAAAGAGGCAGAAGAAGATTCTGGCTTAAACTTAAAACATTGTATAGTCGGAATTGCAGGACAACATATTAGATCTCTTCAACACAGTGATTATATTTTACGAGAAAATGCTCAAGAGGTAATAACCAAGAAAGATATTGATACTCTAATCGAGAATGTACATAAATTGGTGATGCTGCCCGGAGAAGAGATTATCCATGTTTTGCCACAAGAATATAAAATAGATGGAGAGCCTAATATCCGTGAGCCAATAGGAATGCTTGGAAGAAGGCTAGAAGCCAACCTTCATATTGTAGTAGGTCAAAAAGCAGCTATTGGGAATATTTTTTCCTGTGTAAAACAATCCCAGTTGACAGTTTCTGGGATTACTCTTGAACCTTTAGCTTCTTCAGATGCGGTTTTGAGCTCTGAAGAGAAAGAGGCTGGAGTTTGCTTAGTTGATATTGGCGGCGGAACTACTGATGTAGCAATTTTTAAAGATGGTATAATACGACATACGGCTGTAATTCCTTATGGAGGGAACATAATTACAGAAGATGTGAAGGAGGGTTGTTCTATCATTGAGAAGCAAGCTGAGTTGTTGAAAGTGAAATTTGGGTCTACCTGGCCAGGGGAGAACAGTGAAAATGAAATTGTATCTATTCCTGGGCTTCGAGGGAGAGAACCCAAAGAGATTTCTTTACAAATGCTTTCCAAGATTATTCATGCTAGACTCATAGAGATTATTGATCAGGTATATGTAGAAATAAAAAATTATGGGCATGAAGATTCGAAGAAAAAATTAATTGCAGGGATTGTTCTGACAGGAGGAGGATCACAATTGAAGCATATAAAACAACTTGTTGAATATGAAACAGGAATGGATGCGCGGATAGGTTTTCCAAACGAGCATCTGGCTAGTGGTTCACAAAAAGAAATTGAAAGTCCAATGTACGCTACAGCTATTGGTTTAGTAATGAAGGGACTTGAATTTATGGAAAACAGCCCGAAAATATCAGAGAGTAATAAATCTACCAGCCCAAATCCTTTAGATAATCCTATTGGAATAGAACCTAAATCGACTGAGGGAAGTGTTGAAGAGACTTCATGTATATCTGATTCTTCAAATTCAGAGCGGTCCTATTTTGATAAATGGGTGGGGAAAGTGATTAAGTTTTTAGCAAATGAAAATTAATAATATAAACATCTAAGTAATGCCAGATTTAGACTTTGATATGCCACAACATCAATCTTCATCAATCAAGGTGATTGGCGTGGGCGGAGGTGGAAGCAACGCAGTCAATTACATGTATGATAAAGGAATTAGGGGGGTTGACTTTATTGTATGTAATACTGATCAACAAGCCCTAGACGATAGTCCGGTTCCTAATAAAATTCAATTGGGGGTTGCTGTGACAGAAGGTTTGGGTGCGGGAGCATGGCCTCTAAAAGGACGGATGGCTGCCGAGGAAAATATTCAAGATGTTATAGATGTATTGGAACACAATACAAAAATGGTTTTCATTAATGCAGGTATGGGTGGTGGAACTGGAACAGGAGCTGCTCCAATTATTGCTAAAGCTGCTACAGATATGGATATTCTGACTGTAGCCATTGTTACTATTCCTTTTGATTTTGAGGGAGATCAGAGAATGATACAAGCTAAAGAGGGAATTGAAGAGCTTAAGAAACATGTCGATTCACTTATCGTAATTAACAATAATAAATTGCGAGAGATTTATGGAAATCTTGGATTTAAGTCTGGCTTTGCAAAAGCTGACGAAATATTGGCTACAGCATCCAAAGGAATTGCAGAAGTTATAACCCAGAAAGGTCATTTAAATATTGATTTAAATGATGCTAAAACAGTATTATCTAATAGTGGTACAGCTATAATGGGTTCAGGTACTGCGTTGGGTGACGGAAGAGCTATTAAAGCAGTAAAGGCAGCTATAGAGTCTCCGCTATTAGATAACAACCATATTAGAGGCGCAAAGAAAGTACTTCTACTAATTGTTTCTGGCACAGAAGAAGTGACTTTCGAGGAAATGGGAGAAATTTCGGATTTCATTCAAGATCAAGTAACTCTTGAAGGAGGTTCGCCCGCAGATATTATTATGGGTGTTGCAGAGGAGGAAGAATTAGATTCTGCAGGCAATGTGACAGTTGTAGCTACTGGTTTTCATGAAGGGAAATCAGTAAATATACTCACTGGGATTCCCGAAAAAGTAGTTTATCCATTAGGTGAAAATTCAGACGAGAAAAAACTCAATACAATCACTACTTCCCCCATAAATAGTAATATCGACAAGCAAGTAAATAATAATTTAGCCCAGTCCGAGGAAATTGTTGAAAGTTTTGATGAATCATTCTTACTAAAAGAGTCTCAAGCAGATGGTTGTCAAGATCATATTACCAATCTCAAATCTAAAGCGCATAATGATACCTTAAATTTAACTGAGATTGATATAGTTTCTGATATAAAAAGTGAAACAAATCCAAGTAAAATAGTTGAATCTAGGCATGAAAGAGATAATACGATTGAAGTGGGTGAAGAACTAGTTCAAAAACAAGTAAGTATGACCTTTGATTTGGACCCTTTATTGTCAATTGAGGATACTTCACCTAAACGAGAGGAACCTACGATTGTCTTTAATCTCATTGAAGAAATCGAAAATGAATTGATAGAAAATAATGATATTGACTCATCTGAGTCAAAACTTTTAGACTCTAACCAAGAAGCCGCACAAAATGAAGAGTCTGTTGAGGATAAGATTTATTATTCTTTAGATGATGATGAAATAGTGACAGAAGTAGCCTCTTTTTCTCTAGACTCCGGAAAGCTGGAAAATGATATTTCTTGCGACGATATTCCTGCGGTTGTTATCCCGAAGACTAAAGAACAAAACTCGATTTCAGTCTCTAAGTCAAATGAAATTGATATTATAGAAGAAGAAAAATTAGCGCTTAAATTGGGAGACTTTCATTTTGAACAAAGTTCAGAAGCAATTGACGAGAAAGAAGACCACGGAAAATCTAGTTTTACACAAACTTTAACTTCAGAGAGTCCTGTTTTAAAAGAGCAAATAGAAAGAGCTCAAAAAAGGAAGGAACGTTTACAAAAATTTAACTATCGATTTAGAAATAATTCTGTTATTGAAAATGTAGAACTTGAACCAGCATACAAAAGACAAGGAGTCAAACTAAATTCAGCTACTCATTCTTCTGAAGATTTCTTATCTAAATTTACTATAGAAACCGATGAAGACGGAGAAACGCAGATAAATGATAAAAACTCTTTCTTGCATGACAGTGTTGACTAAAATTGAAAAAATATGAGTTTAAAAAGCCAAATTATGATCTCTTTGAAAGAGGCAATGAGAGCAAAGGATAAGATTTCTCTAGAGACTCTTCGAGCAGTAAAATCCGAGCTTCTAAAAATGGAAACAGCAACTAATGCACCTATCGAAGTTTCTCAGTCAGAAGAAATAAAATTACTTCAGAAAATGCAGAAACAAAGAAAGGATGCAGCTGCTATATACTCAGAACAAGGTCGGGAAGAATTAGCCTCTTTGGAGATTGAGCAATCTAACGTATTAGATAAATTTCTCCCTCAACAACTTAGTAGGGAAGCATTGACATTAGTTATACTTCAGATTATTGAAAAGGTAGGAGCAACTGGACCTTCTGATATTGGTAAAGTTATGGGTGTAAGTTCTAAAGAATTAGCTGGTAAGGCCGACGGGAGAATGATTGCCGATGTAGTTAAAGCTGAGTTAAATTCTAAGTAATATTTTTTTGTATGTAAAAAGTAAAAGATTTATTTAATTATAAGTTGTGGTTTTAGGTGCTGTTCTTATAATAAAAAAAACCCTTACGAGTTATCGAAAGGGTTTTTTTAAATAAATTGATAATTTACATCATTCCTGGCATACCGCCTGGCATACCCCCCATAGGCGCTGCAGGAGATTCTTCTGATATCTCTGCTAGAACACATTCCGTAGTTAGGAGCATTCCTGATACAGATGCTGCATTTTCTAGAGCCACTCGAGTCACTTTAGTAGGGTCTATAATTCCAGCTTCCAACATTGGCTCAAATGTGTCTGTTTTCGCATTATATCCAAAGTCAGCTTTTCCTTCTTGAATTTTTGAAACAACTACTGCACCTTCTCCACCAGCATTGGCTACAATTTGTCGAATTGGTGCTTCGATTGCTTTGGTAATAATTTGAATTCCTGTTTTTTCGTCTTCATTTTCAAATTCTATAGACTCAAGTGCTCGCGCTGCTCTAACAAGAGCTACTCCTCCACCAGGAACAATTCCTTCTTCAACTGCCGCGCGTGTAGCATTTAGAGCGTCATCGACACGATCTTTCTTTTCTTTCATTTCTACTTCAGAGGGTGCGCCAACATACAAGACAGCTACCCCTCCGGCTAATTTGGCAAGACGTTCTTGAAGTTTCTCCTTGTCATAATCGGAACTGGTAGTTTCCATTTGAGATTTGATTTGGTTTACACGCAAATCAATAGCTTTTTTATCACCCTTTCCGTTCACTACAGTAGTATTGTCCTTGTCTATGACAACTTTGTCAGTTTCACCGAGCATTTCCAAAGAAGTGTTTTCTAGTTTAAATCCTCGCTCTTCTGATACTACAGTTCCACCTGTAAGAATTGCAATATCTTCGAGCATTGCTTTTCGGCGATCTCCAAAGCCAGGAGCTTTGACAGCAGCTATTTTAAGACTTCCTCTTATTTTATTTACAACAAGTGTAGCCAGAGCTTCACCGTCTACATCTTCGGCAATAATAAGTATAGGGCGACCGGTCTGTGTGGTTTTCTCTAAAACAGGAAGCATATCTTTCATATTAGATATTTTCTTGTCATAAATTAGTATATATGGATTATCTAATTCGACCTGCATTTTCTCTGAATTTGTAACAAAGTATGGAGATAAATATCCGCGATCAAATTGCATTCCTTCTACAATTTCTACTGTAGTATCTGTACCTTTAGCCTCTTCTACCGTAATCACACCCTCTTTTTTCACCTTTGCCATAGCCTCGGCAATTAGAGAGCCAATCGCGTTGTCGTTATTTGCAGAAATTGAGGCTACTTGTTTTATTTTATCTAAATTATCACCAACCTCAATAGATTGTTTTTTAAGCTCAGCAACTACTACTTTTACTGCCTTGTCAATTCCTCTTTTGAGATCCATAGGGTTTGCGCCAGCTGCCACATTCTTGAGGCCTGTAGATACAATCGCTTGAGCAAGTACCGTCGCGGTTGTTGTTCCGTCTCCTGCAATATCAGCAGTTCTTGAGGCGACTTCTTTAACCATTTGTGCACCCATATTTTCTGTAGGATCTTCTAACTCAATCTCTTTTGCTACCGTTACTCCATCTTTCGTGATTGTGGGAGTACCAAACTTTTGATCAATAACAACATTTCGACCCTTAGGTCCTAATGTAACACGTACCGCATTTGCTAGTGCGTCAACGCCTCTTTTGAGTGCGTCTCTCGCTTCTATGTTGAATTTAATTTCTTTTGCCATGATTTATTTTTTATATGATTGCTAAAAGGTCAGATTCTCTCATCATCAGGTATTCTTGTCCTTCTAATTTTAATTCTGTTCCGGCGTATTTACTGTACAAGACCTCGTTTCCAACTTTTACAGTCATTATGTGGTCTTTAGTACCAGATCCTACCGCAACAACAGATCCTTTTTGAGGTTTTTCTTGCGCAGTATCTGGAATGATAATTCCGGATACCGTGGTTGTTTCTACCTTAGCAGGAAGAATAAGTACTCGATCAGCGAGTGGTTTTATTTTTAATTCAGCCATTTTCTTTAATATTAATTAATTTAATAGTCAAATAATCAGATATTGTGCCACTTATATTTTTTCACCCATTTTGTCAATTTATATGCCATTGAAAAGAAAAAAATGCCAAACTTAGACAGTTTGGCATAAATAATTTGTTGAGATAATCTGATTTTATTCATTTTCTTCAATAGGAACAAAGTCTTCCGCACTATCTTCTACTTGATTAATAATTATAGATTGATTTTGGCTATCGTTTCTATCAATTGCAAAATTTGACATGAGGGTTAATGCAACAAGGACCAAAGCAAGGCCCCAGGTACTTTTTTCAAGAAAATCTGAGGTTTTTTTGACACCCATAAATTGGTTTCCTTCTCCAAAAGTCGAAGATAATCCACCTCCTTTTGGGTTTTGAACAAGAATGACCAAAAGAAGGAGTCCACAAGTAATTAATATCAAAATAGAAAATAATCCATACATAACTATGAGTTTAAAATTTTAATGTCTTTTATTCTGGCTGCAAATAAACTACTTTTTTGTGGATATTTCAAACTTAAAATTTCAAAAGCCATAATTGCTTTTTGGGGATGCCCTTGTTCTACATATAGATTGGCTAAAGTTTCGGTCATCAGATGATTGTTTTCAGTTAAATTTTCTTCTTGCATTTGAATGGGAGAGAAGAATTCTTTTTTGTCTATTTTATTTTTTTTGTTATTGCCAACAAAGTCAATTATTTTATCTGTGTTAGATGGGGATGAATTTTTTTCTCTCTTTTCAGATCTTACTATAGGTTTCAAAGTTAATAATTTGAGCCATTCTGAAAAAGAGTGCATATCTGTATTCTTTATGCCTAGAGGCATACTAACAGGTACTGATTCATTAGATTTTTTTTTCGGTATTTGAATATTTTTTTTAATTGGTTCAAAAGGGGCTTCCTTGATGAAATCAAACAGAATAGCTCGATTTCCAGATGTTACGGCAGCTAATTTCAAGGCATTGTTATACTTATCTATGGAACTACCCTGAAGGCTCTTTAGTCTAATTTTATGAAGGGAACTACAGTAAGGATATTCTTTACAAAGTTCATCCAATTGTTGAAGGTCTCCCTTTTGAATTGTTTCTGGGTACTGAATGAAGTTTATAAATTTTGATGAATTCATGTTACCAATTTACAACAGCTTTGTTAAAAATATCTTCAACCAACTCAATAATTATTTCTTCCATCAAATTCTCTTCAACCGAACTTAGAGACAGACTACTGTCAAAGTCTGCAAATCGAGTAAAGTTTTGTTCATATGATTTGCTCGGTTCAATCTGGTTGTTGAATCTAACAAAGATAGTAATACTTAACCTGTTTTGATTTGCTTGGTCATTAGATGAAATATTTATTGGTTTTACAGAATAATTACTAATATAACCTTCAAAATTAATGTCGCCGTCGGATCGAATTGAACTAAGGTCGGTTTGCTGCATAAATCGATCTTGAAGAGCAGTAGTAAATTGCTGACTCAACAGGGGTTGAACTAAATTTGCTTGGTTTTGAAAATAATCTATCGAGACAGTTTCAATGTTTGGATCAATGTCGGCTCCCGTAAATGTATAGATTCCACACCCGTAATTATGGAATATAAATAAAATCAGATACTTTTTAAACTTCATTATTTACAGATTATATTGTTTAATTTTTCTGTACAATGTACGTTCCGAAATGCCTAATTCTAATGACGCTCCTTTTCTTTTCCCTTTGTATTTTTCAAGGACATTTCTAATCATCTCAATTTCTTTGTCTTGAAGTGATAACAACTTTATTTCGGATTTTTCGCTTGCTTTAATCGAAAATTTTTCTTCGGGATTTCCCTGTGTAGAAGAAGATATAAAAAGTCTGGGATTATTTGTGTTTTCTATGTCTGCAAAACTCTGATCTGTTTTTGCTGTTGGGTCTTGCTTATAGATTCCTTTATCTAACATTAGTTTGTTTGTTAAATTTTTTAGTTCCCCAATGTCTTTTTTCATATCAAAAAGAACCTTGTATAAAATTTCTCTTTCCGTATAGTCATTTTCTGCTTCTTTCCCATCGCTATATAACATTGGGAGTGTTTCCGTATTGATGCTAGGTAAGTAGTTTTGCAGTATTGCTAATGTGATGATTCTCTGTTCTTCAACTACAGACAATTGTTCAGTTACATTTCTTAATTGACGAATATTCCCTGGCCAGTGATAGGAAGAAAGAAGTTCAATTGCCTCAGTGTCTAAACGAACCGATGGCATGCGATATTTTTCAGCGAAATCCATTGCAAATTTCCGAAAGATTAAATGAATATCTTCTCTCCTAAAGCTTAACGGGGGTAAATTTACTTGAACAGTATTTAAACGATAAAAAAGATCTTCTCTAAACCTATTTTTTTTGATGGCTTCCTGCAAGTTTACATTTGTTGCAGCTACAATTCTGACATTTGTTTTTTGCGACTTTGAGGAGCCTACCCTAATAAATTCACCGGTCTCTAGTACGCGCAATAATCGAACTTGTGTAGTTAAGGGTAGTTCTCCGACCTCGTCTAAAAAAATGGTACCCCCGTCTGCTACTTCAAAATATCCTTTTCGGCCAGATGTAGCGCCTGTAAAAGATCCTTTTTCATGTCCAAACAGTTCACTATCAATTGTTCCCTCTGGAATTGCTCCGCAATTTACGGCAATATAAGAGCCGTGTTTTCGAGCTGATAGTTGGTGAATGATTTTTGGGACTACTTCTTTTCCTGTTCCACTTTCGCCTGAAACCATAACCGAAATGTCTGTTGGAGCTACTCGCATGGCCTTGGAAATCGCCCGATTTAATTCTGGGTTTGATCCTATAATTCCAAATCGTTGTTTAATATCATGTATTGAAGCCATAATTTTCTTTTCAGAAATTTATTTTTATTGATGATTTACCGTTTTGCCAATTAAAGTTGCAGAATTACAATCCGTAATTAAAACCTGAACATAGTCTCCTGGTTTAAAATTTTCTCTAGGGAAAATAGCGACTGAATTATGGGTGGTTCGGCCAAATAAGTGCAGTTCAGATCTTTTGGAAAAACCTTCCACCAGAACTTTAAATGTTTTGCCCACTCGACTTAAATTACGCTCCATGGAATGCTTACGTTGTTTAGTAATAATCTCAGTCAATCTTCGAGATTTTACTTCTTCTGGAACATCATCTTTAAATTTTCTAGCAGCTTTTGTATTTGGCCTTTCAGAGTATTTGAACATAAACCCGTAATCGAATTTGACATAATCCATCAAACTCAGGGTATCCTCATGTTCCACTTCTGTTTCTGAACAAAAGCTCGAAATTATGTCTTGGGAAATGGCACATCCTGGAATTATTCTTTGAATTGCGTCTATTCGTTCCTTATACCATTCTCTTGTATAACCTCTGTTCATTAATTTTAAGATTCGAGAATTTCCAGATTGGACAGGTAGGTGGATATAATCGCAAATATTTTCATGTATCGCCATAGTCTCAAGAACTTGATTTGACATATCTTGTGGGTGAGAGGTGGAGAAACGGATTCTCATCTCAGGACTAACTAGGGCTACTTTATTTAATAATTGTGCGAAATTAATTGAGCTAGCTTGCTGAATTTCAGAAAGTTTTTTAAAATCTATTTTAGCACCACCTCCATACCACAAATATGAGTCGACATTTTGACCCAATAAAGTCACCTCCTTGTACCCTTTTTCGTGTAGTTCTCGAACTTCATTTACAATACTTTCACAGTCTCGACTTCTCTCTCTCCCCCTAGTGAATGGGACTACGCAGAAGGTACACATATTATCACATCCTCTCATAATAGAAACAAAAGCTGTCACTCCATTGCTATTTAATCGAACAGGGCTTATGTCCGCATAAGTTTCCTCTTTCGACAGTTGTACATTGACTGCTTTGTGACCTAAATCTGAGGTGTTTATTAAGTGAGGTAAATCACGGTAGGCATCAGGTCCAACAACAATATCAACTAATTTTTCTTCTTCTAAAAATTTGGATTTTAAACGCTCCGCCATACAGCCCAGCACACCTATAGTTAGATTTTTCTTTTTTTCTTTTAATTTTTGGAATGTTTTTAATCTTTTCCGCACTGTCTGCTCCGCTTTTTCTCTAATAGAACAGGTATTTACGAAAATGACATCTGCTTCTTCAATATCTCTAGTAGTATCAAATCCATGATCTGTCAATATGGAAGCAACAATTTCACTGTCAGAAAAATTCATTTGACAACCATAACTTTCTATATAAAGCTTCCGATCGCCATTGGATGGCCTTTCAATAATCATAGCTTCACCTTGTTTTTCTTCGTCAATAATTTTTTCTACCGTATCGAATTCTTGCATATTTTATTAACTTAAATTATTTACAAAATTACAAAATATATTTTCGTGACAAAATGGCAGTTTACTAGTTGTTATAAAATTAATTGAAATTATTTTTTTCTTTTAATATAATTAAAAGGATTAGGAAAACTATAGTTAGTTTACAGTAATTAGGAAGATTAATAAAACTTGTCATAAATTTGGGAAAAATATTAAGCAGTTATGGCAAAGAATCTAGTTATTGTTGAATCGCCTGCAAAGGCAAAGACTATTGAAGGATTTTTAGGTAAAGATTTTAAGGTATTGTCTAGCTATGGTCACATAAGAGACTTATCTAGCAAAGACATGGGTGTAGATATTCCTTCCGGTTTTGTGCCGAATTATGAAGTTTCTCCAGATAAGAAGGAAACGGTGAAGAATTTAAAGAAAGAAGTCAAAACTGCAGAGATTGTTTGGTTAGCAACCGATGAAGATCGTGAAGGAGAGGCTATTGCATGGCATCTCGCGGAAACTCTTAACTTAGAAAAGAAAGAGACCAAAAGAATTGTATTTCATGAGATTACTAAAACTGCAATTACTAATGCTGTAGCTAATCCTCGAGAGATAGATTATAATTTAGTGAACGCACAACAGGCTCGAAGAGTCCTAGATCGTTTGGTAGGTTTTGAACTCTCGCCAGTTTTGTGGAGAAAAGTAAGACAAGGACTATCTGCAGGACGAGTTCAATCTGTGGCTGTACGACTCTTGGTTGAGCGTGAACGCCAAATTACATCATTTGATTCTAATATATATTATAAAGTTATTGCTAAATTTACCAACAACGAAGGTAAAAACTTTAAAGCCGAAGACCCTTCTCGGTTTGAGAGTTTAGAATTAGCGCAAGTATTTCTTAATAAATGTGTTAAAGCCCAATTTACGGTTTCTAACTTAGATAAGAAGCCTGCCAATAAAATTCCAGCAGCCCCTTTTACTACATCTACTCTCCAACAAGAGGCATCTCGAAAATTAGGTTTCTCTGTTTCTCAAACCATGACGGTTGCGCAAAAGCTTTATGAAGCCGGGAAGATTACATATATGAGAACAGATTCAGTAAATATGTCCAATGATGCTATGGAGGCCATTAAGGTGGAAATTACTAAGGAATATGGAAAGGAATACTCCAATCCAAAAAGATATTCTATAAAGACTAAAGGTGCCCAAGAAGCTCATGAAGCAATTCGCCCTACTTACCTTCAGGAACGTAAGGTTAGTGATGATTCCGGTCAGCAACGACTTTATGATTTAATATGGAAACGTACTATTTCTTCGCAGATGTCACAAGCGAAATTAGAGCGTTCTACAGTGATTATTAGCAATTCTAATTCTGATCGAAATTTTGTTGCTAAAGGTGAAGTAATCATCTTTGATGGATTTTTGAGAGTGTATTTAGAAGGAACAGACGAAGATTCAGACGAAGATTCAGATCAAGATGGTATGCTTCCAAGATTGAATGTCGGTGAACAAATAAAATATCAAAAGATTAGTTCAAGAGAACGATTCACCAAAGGCCCTGCAAGATTTACAGAAGCTAGTTTAGTGAAAAAATTAGAAGAACTCGGAATAGGAAGACCATCTACTTATGCCCCAACTATTTCTACTGTTCAAAAAAGAGGTTATGCCGAAAAAGGTGATAATGAAGGAATTCTCAGATCTTATCATTATGTTGAATTAGTTAAATCAGAGGTGACTACAAAGTTATTGGAGGAAAAATCTGGATCTAATAAGGGCAAGCTATGTCCAACCGATATTGGGATGGTTGTAAATGATTTTCTTGTTTTGAACTTCGATGATATCCTAGATTTTCATTTTACCGCCAATGTAGAACTTGAATTTGATGAAATTGCGTCCGGAGAAAAGTCATGGAACGAGATGTTAAAGTCCTTTTATGGTGATTTTCATGCAAAAGTAGAAGATGTTAAAGAGAATTCCGAGCGAGCTGTGGGTCAACGTCTATTGGGTGTTGATCCTAAGACGGGTCTCAATATATATGTACGGATCGGTCGGTATGGTCCTATGGCTCAGTTGGGAGAAGGTTCAGAGGATGAAAAACCTAAGTTTGCAAGTCTCAGAAAAGGTCAGTCTATTGAGTCTATTTCTTTTGAAGATGCTATCGATTTGTTTAAGTTACCTAGACAAGTGGGTTCATTTGAAGAAAAAATAGTTACAGTTGCAATTGGTCGATTTGGCCCTTATGTTCGACATGACGGGCAGTTTGTTTCTTTAGGTGAACTCGATCCAATGGATATTGAATTAGATGTTTGTGTGGAATTGATCGAGGCCAAAAGAAAGTCAGACGCAGAAAAACATATTCACACATTTGATATGGAAGAGCCTGTTATTCAGGTCTTACACGGTCGTTGGGGTCCATATATAAAATCAGAGAAAAAGAATTATAAAATTCCTAAGGATCAAGAAGCCGAAGAATTAGATCGAGCCCAATGTCTTCATATTATGGAAAATCAGCCCTTAAAAAGAAAAGCAAAACAAAAAACTAAGAAAAAAACAAAAAAATAAATTATTAGCGTTCAACTTTTTATTCATATCTATTTATTAGTGTTGTTCATGAAGCTAAATTATTACCTTTAATCCATGGACTTAAAAGCTTACTTAGAGCCCCATTGTACTATAAATAATAATCAACCTAAAGCTTCCCAGCGAATAACGGCTTTTGTTGACTGCTTTGATTCCGGACTTAATTTAGCTTCTTATGAAGTGTTCATTCTTGGTGTTCCTGAAGGTAGAAATACCTTCGAAAATCAAGATTGTTCATTAGCTCCCGACGAGATAAGAAAGTCTTTTTATTCCCTTTTTTCAGGAGATTGGCATTTTTCAGTACTAGATTTGGGGAATTTAAAAGTGGGTGAAACTTTTCAAGACACTTACCGCGTATTGACTGACATTAGTGCTTATTTCATTAAGATGAACAAAGTTCTGGTGGTTTTGGGTGGAGGTCATGATTTAATTATGCCAATTTTTAATGGACATTCTATACTCAATAAACCCTTAAATTTTGCTTCAGTTGATGCTTGTCTAGATTTTCAAAAACATGGAAACTGGAACTCAAAATCTTTTTTGTCTCCCATGCTTTCTTCGCAGGATTCATTATTAGCTAAATATAGTCTTATTGGATATCAAACTTATTTGTCTTCACAAAAAGAGATTGAACTTATGAATCAAATGCATTTTAATATGATTCGTCTGGGGGATGTAAATACAGATTTAAGCGACTTAGAGCCCTACATTCGAGAACTTCATCATATAAGTATCGATTTATGTTGTTTAAAGGTATCAGAATCTCCTGGTAACCCTCATTCTGGTCCTAACGGAATTTCTGCTGAATCGTTCTGTTCAATAATGCGATATGCTGGAATGAGTTCTTCTATCCAAACGATACTTCTCTCAGAATTAAATCTATTTCTTGATTTAAATTGTCAGAGCGCACAGATTTATGCCCAATCACTTTGGTATTTTTTCGAAGGATTTGAGTTAAGAAATAATGATTCATTATTTTTAGAAAAAGATAATTTTTTAATTTTTCATATCCAATCAAGCCTCGCTGAACTTGTTTTTTATAAAAGTAAATCTTCGAGTAGATGGTGGGTGAGTTTCTCTGCAGAAACAAAAAGTATTGAAAATTCATTACTTCCATGCTCTTTTTCTGATTATAAAAAAGCGGTCGAAGGAAATCTGTCAGAAAGGTTATTAAAACATTTAAAGATGTAGTGATTAGAATTATAATTTATTAGATTTGAGCATGATAATTTAAAAGTTCAAAGGTTGTCGAATTAAATTCTAGAATTTTTGTTTTTTTTTTTATCTTTAAGCCCCCTAAAAAAGGGCAATTAATTGACATTGCATCTATGAAAAGAATTTTATTTCTATTTATTGTATTATTGTCAGGTTTCGTTAATGCTCAGCAAGATCCTCAATATTCGTTAAATATGTTTAATATATATTCAGTAAATCCAGCTTTTTCTGGAAGTTATGACCAGTTTAATGCATTGCTTATAAACAGGGCTCAGTGGATTGGATTCGATGGTGGTGCGCCTGTAACTCAACACTTTAGTGTAGAGTCCCCTGTATATGCACTTCATGGAGGGGTAGGTGTAAGTTTGATGAATGATAAAGTCGGGAATGAATACACTAGAAGTTTGAGTCTATCATACGCTTACCAAACTAAATTGACTAAAAAATCTGAGCTTGGAATAGGGTTGAGTTTGGGCTTTATTGATGTAGGTTTTGAAGGAGCGTGGTTAGCTCCAGATGGAAGTGCTGGAGGAAATGATAATGCTATTCCAGCAGATGGTTCCAATGATGTTGTTGGAGATTTAGGGCTAGGTTTCTATTATCGAATGAAAGAATTTTATGTCGGATATTCTGTGACTCATCTTAACCAACCTACTGCTGTCTATGGAAATGATGATACTGACTTTGCTGTTAAAAGACATCATTATTTAACATTGGGGTGGCAAAATGAAATCACTCCAGAATTTATTTTACTTCCTTCTGTGCATATGAAAACTGATCAAGTTTCCACTCAATTGGATTTCAATTTAAATGCAAATTATGGAGATAATTTATGGGGTGGAATGACATACAGAATTGATGATGCATTGGTGATGATTGTTGGATATAATATAAATAAAAATTTAAAATTTGGATATGCTTATGATATTACTATATCTGACCTTAAGTCTGAGTCTAGTGGTTCGCATGAAATATTATTGCGGTATTCTTTCAAGATGAAGCCCCATGGAAAAATGCCAACTCATTATAGAAACATACGTTATAATTAGTCAAACTTTTTTAAAATCTATTTTGTAAGATAAATAAAACGAAAAAATGAAAAAAATATTTTTACTTGCAACAGTATTAGCTACTATTTACAGCAGCTGTTCCACATCTTCCCGGGGAGAGTTAGTAGGTGTTCAGGAGTTGATTGAGTTTTACCCAACTGATCCATATGGAATGGTTCGTATTCCTCGAGGAACTTTTACAATGGGGGCAAATGACGGTGATGTTCCATATGCGCACACCACTCCAAAAAAGTTAGTTACGATGCACTCATATTATATGGATCAAACAGAAATCACCAACAATGAATACCGACAGTTTGTATATTATGTTAGAGATTCTATCGCCCGAACCCTATTAGCGGATGGTTTTGGAGAACGATATGATTTGATTGAGGAGGACAGTGAAGGTGAGTTTTTAGAAAACCCATATCTTAATTGGGATGTTGAAATTGATTGGGATGATCAAGAAATACTTGAGTCAGGAGCTCTTGAAGATATGTTTATACCTGAAGAAGAGCGTATAATGGGACTTGCTGAATTTGATACGCGTAATTGGTCTTACAGTTACAAATGGGTAGACAAGACTTCTGCTTCATTGAGAGAGAATAGATACAGACCCGAAAATGGTGGTTATGGTGAAAGATTTTCTAGACAAGATTTAGTCTTCGAGGATGAGGTTTATGTTTACCCAGACACATTGTCTTGGATGCATGATTTCTCATATACATTCAATGAACCAATGTTTAATACATATTTTTGGCATCCGGCATATGGAGAATATCCAGTTATTGGTGTTAACTGGAAACAAGCAACTGCATTTTGTAACTGGAGAACTAAGATTCGTTTCCAGGAGTTAACTCCCTATCAAAAAAGATTTGATACTGAATACCGATTACCAACTGAAGCAGAATGGGAGTATGCGGCACGTGGAAATAAAGATAATTCTATATTTCCATGGGGTGGTCCATATTCTAGAAATAGCAAAGGTTGTTTTTTAGCTAACTTCAAGCCTGTTCGTGGAAATTATATAGCTGACGGTTACGCTTACACTGCGCCTTCGGTTTCTTATTGGACAAATGATTATGGGCTTTATAATATGTCTGGTAATGTGTCAGAATGGACTTCAACCCCATTTGAAACTTCAGCATCGATGTTTTTATCCGATATGAATCCTTTTTTCACTTCTGAAGCGGAAGATTCAGATCATCCCATGCTAAAAAGAAAAATTCTTAAAGGTGGTTCTTGGAAAGATGTTGGTGTTTTTTTACAGGTTGCTGCTAAAGATTACGAATACCAAGATACATCAAAATGTTACATTGGCTTTCGTTGTGTTAAAACCTTTGCTGGAGTTGAAACTATTGACTTTGGATATTAATTATTGATTAAAAATATAAAAACTAGAATATGTTAAAATTTTTTGAGTCTCCACTAGGAAAAAATATTATGTCCAAGCTTTATGGATGGGGCGCAGCGATAGTTATTTTAGGAGCGATGTTTAAGATACTTCACTGGAATGGAGCTGATTTAATGCTGACTATAGGATTAACTACTGAAGCTTTAATTTTCTTTGTTTCCGGTTTTGAAAAGCCAGCATCATCATATGATTGGTCACGTGTATATCCCCAACTTAGTGGAGATAGTTCCGATGATTCATCGAAAAAAAGCCCAGTTAAAGAACTTGATAATATGCTTGAAAAAGCGAATGTAGACGATGCACTTATTCAAAGTCTAGGAGATGGACTCAGGAAAGTGAATAAAGCAGCTAACGGTTTAGGCTCAGTATCAGATATTGCTGACAGTACAAATGAATACAGTAAGCAAGTAACCTCTGCAGCAAAAAATCTAGAGAGTATAAACTCTATTTACGAAGATCAAATCAAGTCTTCAACTCAGCAAACTGAAGCTTCCTTAAAAATGGCTTCTAATATGGCTTCTTCAGTAGAGGATGCCAAACAAATGCAAGAAGAACTTGCCATTTTAAGTAAAAATCTAAATGCACTCAATGGTGTTTATGGAAATATGCTTAGTGCCATGAATATCAACAAGTAATTTGATTATTAATCTTATTTAAATTTAGATTTAATGGCTTCAGGTAGCGTTTCCCCAAGGCAAAAAATGATTAACATGATGTATCTCGTGTTGACAGCACTTTTGGCTCTTAATATATCTAAGGATATGTTAAAGGCCTTTGCCAAAGTAAATAATTCACTAAAATCCAATTTAGTCAACATAAATAATCACAGTGAAGAGGTATATACTTCATTTCAAGAAAGTGCTGAAAATGCCCCAGAAAAAGTTGGTGGCGCTTGGCTACTTGCTCAAGATGTAAGGACTCACTCAGATGAAGTAAGGATTTTTATATCTGACTTGAAGGATCTTCTTATTGCTAATACTGGTGGATATAAAGAAGGTACTGAAAAGCTAGCGGGTGCTGATAATAAATCTAAGGTTTCCCATACGATGCTTATGAAACCAGAACTTATGGGCGAGAAGTTTCGGTTTAAACTTGATTCTTTTAGAAATTACTTAAGCTCTCTTGAAGTAGTTCATACTGTCGAAGAATTAGAGTATATCGTTGATCATAATTTTGATACGAAAGATATTATGAAGGATGGCCTTCCTGTCTCTTGGGAGGAAGGAACATTTAATAATGTGCCCTTGATTGCAGTGCTTACATTTTTAACTCAATACCAAGTAGATTGTTCAACTATTGAATCTAAAATAGTTGACGCCTTGTATTCTAGCGTATCTGCAGATGATATGAAATTTACCACAGCTGTTGCCCAGGTATTAGCTCCAAAAACCTATATTATGCAGGGAGATAGTTTTAGAGCTAATATTTCAATTGCTGCCTTTGATACCACTCAAGTGCCTGAGATACTTGTTACTCATGTTTTTAATGATGACGGTAGTCCAGACTTTAATCAGTCAGATACGATTGATGTTTCTAATAGGGGTGTTGGTGAATATAGAGTAAAAGCTTCTGGTTTAGGAACTCAAAAGAGTGCTGCTAGAATCCATCTAGTTACAGAAAAAGGAGTTCAAGATTATGATGAAATTTTTGAGTATCAAGTAGCAAAACCTATGGCAGTAGTTTCTCCTACTAAAATGAATGTTTTCTATAGAGGTGTTCCAAATCCTATTGATGTTTCAGCTCCAGGATTTTCTCCAGAAGATCTTTCCGTTTCTGGATCAAATGTTAGTATTAAAAGAATTAAGGCTGGTCAATACGAAGCTAATGTATTGAAGAATGCTAAGGGTAATGCCAAAATTACTGTTAAGGCTAATTCAAGAACTATTGGGAATCCTATAGAATTTAGACTTTCTAAAATTCCACCTCCTATTGCTTACATCAATGGGCGAAATGACGGAAAGATGGCTCGAGGTAAACTTAGCAAAGCTCAAGGTGTTGTTGCTCGTCTTAAAGATTTCCCATTTGATCTAAAATATACAGTAATATCCTTTGATGTACGTTTAAAAGACGGAGAGTATACAAGTACTATTAAATGTAAAGGGAATAAATTTAATCCTGAAGTAAGAGAGAAAATTTTAAAACTCAAGCCTGGTTCTGATGTATCTTTTACCAATATAAAGGCCAAAGGTCCTGATGGTAAAAAAAGTTGTGGGGCCATAGTTCTTACAGTACAATAATTTTAAATACATATCATTATGCAAATTTTAAAAGTTATTCTTAGTGTCACAGTTTTCTGTTTTAGTTCTGGACTGTTTGCCCAATCTAATGTGTATAATCAGAACGGGCATATAAAAAATCCAACTCCACTTGATGGTCATGCATTTGTTAAGTACAATGATTTTGATGGTCGAGTTTTGGAATATCCTTTTGTTCGAGAAGACGATATCCTCTGGTCTAACACTTATATTCAAAAAATCGATCTAAGACAGAAAAAGAATCATCCTTTTTATTTCCCTCTATACCCAGTTAAGGTCGGCTCAGGAGTTGTTTCTAGAAATCTAGCAGATGTTCTTCTTAAGGCTGTAGTTGAAGATCAAACACTTACTGCTTATTCAGATGAGTATTTTGACGAAATAAAGACTGTTGATAAAATCAATAAGATGTTATTTAGCATAGATACCGTTGAATTTGAGGATATCGATTCTGGAGAATTAGTTCAAGAGATTGATACAATTAGAGTCGAATCAAAAGATATAAAAGAATTTCTAATTTTAGAAGATCGTTTCTTTGACAAGAAACGATCAGTTATTGATGTTCGAATTTTAGGGGTTTGTCTTGTTGCTGAGACTCTCAATGCTGAAACTTTTCAAATGGAAAAGCAAAAATTGTTTTGGGTATGGTATCCAAGTGCTAGACAAACTCTTGCGAATTCTTCCGTATATAATACAAATAACAGCATGGAACGATTGACATTCGATGAAATATTTCAAAAAAGACTTTTCTCCTCAATCATTCAAAAAGAATTTAATCTCTATGATAGATCTATTCTAGATTACAAGAAAGACAAAATGCAACAAGTTTTGGAAGCTGATCGAATTAAGAATGATATACGTAACCTAGAAATTGACCTCTGGGAATACTAAAATAGTATATGTGACTAATACATAAAGCTCCCTTATGGGGGCTTTTTTCTTATGAAAAAATTTGATTATATTATTGTTGGTCAGGGCCTTGCAGGTACATGTTTAGCCTTTCAACTCAGATGTCAAAACAAGAGTGTTTTTGTGATAGATAAACATCGTGAAAATACCTCCTCAAAGGTTGCACTAGGGGTTTATAATCCAATGGTATTAAAAAGATTTACTCCCTGCTGGAAAGTTGAAGAGCAACTTGAACCTCTTTATAACTTTCTTGATACTTTTGAGTCTATTTTTGATAAAACTATCCATACTCGTGTAAAATTATTTAGAAAATTTAATAATGTATTCGAGCAGAATCTCTGGTCCGAAAAGTCCCAAAAATCCCGATTGATCTCATTTATGAATCCAGAATTAATCAGATACAATCATCCTAATATTACTTCTGTTTTTGGATTTGGTGAGGTCTATTGTGCAGGGAAAGTAGATCTACCTGAAATGATATCATTGTTTAGGAGAAAACTTGTCTCAGAGAAGCTCTTACTTAATGAAGAATTTGATTTCAATGCGTTAAATGTAGAGAACAATATCGTAATTTATAAGAACTATGAAGCTTCCAAAATTGTTTTTTGCGAAGGCTCTAGACTTCCAAAAAATCCATTTTTTAATGACTTACCTCTCATGCGAACCAAAGGAGAATTACTCATAGTCGAATTGAAAAACCTTAAATTGAAAGATATTTTAAAAAGTAGTATTACCCTTCTTCCTCTCGGAAAAGATTTATACAAAGTTGGGGCTACTTTTAATTGGGAACAAAAAGATGATATTTGTACCGAATCTGCCAAAGAAGAACTTTTAGATAAATTAAAAGATTTGGTTCACATTCAACCTAGATTAATTAAACATCAAGCAGCGCTTAGACCTACTGTCAAAGATAGGAGAGCACTACTTGGTTCCCATTCTAAGTACTCACATGTATATGTGTTTAATGGGCTTGGAACAAGAGGATTATTACTGGCTCCTTATTTGTCTCTCCAACTTATCCAATATATGGAGCAACGATTTTCTTTAGACCCAGAAGTAGATGTTAAACGGTATCAAAGTCACGACATATGTTAGCGATTCAAGACGTTGGAGTTCAGTTTGGAGGAGAAGTTTTATTTTCTAATCTTAACTTCATGGTAAATAAAGGCGATCGAATAGGTCTTGTTGGGAAAAATGGGGCTGGAAAATCTACCTTATTAAAATTGATTTATTCTCGTAAAGGCTATGATAAAGGGTCAATCAATCTTCAAAAGGAAATGAATGTGGGTTATTTATCTCAGGATATTGACTTTGATAAAGGTCATACTGTTTTTGAGGAAGCTGAAAAAGCTTTTGAACGAATAAAAAAAGTACAGAAATCCATAGCTCTAATCCAAAATGAGTTAGTTACGAGAACTGACTACGAGTCTGAAGGATATTTGGATATCATAAATACTTCAAGTGAGTTGGAACACGAACTAAATCTAATCGGTGGATATACATATCATGCACATATCGAGAAAGTTCTTTTTGGTTTAGGCTTCAAACCTGACGATTTGAGCCAAGCTACTGAAACTTTTAGTGGTGGATGGCGTATGCGTATCGAATTGGCTAAAGTATTGCTGAGTAATCCGGATATTTTATTATTGGACGAACCAACGAATCATTTGGATATTGAGTCTATTGTGTGGTTAGAAGTATTTTTACAAACCTATGCCGGCGCAGTTATATTGGTATCACACGATCGGGCATTTCTAGATCAGGTGACCAACAGAACGATCGAAATTGCCAATAGGATTGTTTATGATTATAAAGCACCTTACTCGAAATACTTAATCCTAAGATCAGAGCGTATTGAACAGCAATTTGCTGTTAAAAAGAATCAAGACAAGGAGATTAAACAAACTGAAGAACTTATCGATAAGTTTCGGTATAAATCTAGTAAAGCCGCTTTTGCGCAAAGTTTGATTAAAAAACTCGATAAGATGGATCGAGTGGCAGTTGATGAAGTAGATAACAAAAAAATGAATTTTTCATTTCCTGAATCTGGTACACCAGGTAAGGTTGTATTAGAAATTCATTCATTGTCAAAATCCTACGGTTCCAAAAAAGTTATTGAAAATTTTGATTTTCAAATTGATAGAGGTGACCGTATAGCTCTGGTTGGGCAGAATGGGCAGGGTAAGTCTACCCTTGTTAAGTGTATTACAGGTGCGGAAGAATTTCAGGGAAATCTTAAGTTAGGGCATAACGTAGCTCTTAGCTATTTTGCTCAAAATCAAGCTGAGCTTCTCGATTCTGATAAAAAAGTGATTGATGTAATAGAAGAAGTTGCTGACGATAAGCTTAGACCCAGATCTAGAGATATGCTAGGGTCTTTTTTATTTAGTGGAGATGATGTTGAAAAAAAAGTTAAAGTCCTGTCTGGAGGAGAGCGATCGAGATTGGCGCTATGTAAAATGTTGTTGCAGTCATCTAATTTCTTAATTCTCGATGAGCCAACTAATCACCTAGATATTACTTCCAAAGAAGTACTTAAATCTGCATTAAAAGCTTACGCTGGTTCAGTCATCATCGTTTCTCATGACCGTGATTTTTTATCTGACCTATCTACCAAGGTCGTTGAATTTCGAGATGGAGTAATTAAAACCCATATAGGAGACATTAATGATTACCTCAGCTATAGGAAAATAGAATCTATGAGAGAGCTTGAGAGACGCTCTGAAAATGACAATAAAAATAGAAGTAAAAAGCCTGAGGGAAAGAAAGATAAAAAAATTCAAGAGAAGGAAATAAAGAAATTTAATAATCAACTTTCCAAAATAGAGAGTGAGATAGGTAAATTAGAAGCTTTTATCACTAGTTGTGATCTGGATTTGGCTAATCCAGAAAAAAGTGAAATCCTTTGTTCAGATTTAGTTTTTTTTAAAAACTATCAAAACTCAAAAAATAAGCTGATTGAATCTATGAAGGCATGGGAGAAAAAGCAAATACAATTAGATGATCTCTACTCACAAAGAGGGTGAATTATTCTAAATACTCAATACCATCTATATTTTCAATTTACTATTAAGAAAAGTTTATTTAACTATGCTCAATCATTCATTCATATCAATCATTGAATCTTTTATCATGATTTGAGAATGATTCTCTTGAAAGTATTTTCTGAATTTATAATATACAATGAGATAGGTTGACACTTGTTCGATTAAAGAGTACTAAATTAATAGAACGATTATAAATATGAAACTTTTCATTTTTGATAAACCTAACTTTTTTCTTTGCTAAAGAGATTTTATTTAAATAAATTGAATCTATTTTTATGTATATGATTTCTGTTTAACTCACACATTTGGTTGATTAAAATAATCTAAATAAGCTATTTCTATTTCTTTCTGAAGTAAATTCGAATAGGAACTCCATGAAGTTTGTATATTTCACGAAGTTTATTTTCAAGAAATCTCTTGTACGGATCTTTTACATATTGTGGAAGATTGCAAAAGAAAGCAAACGAGGGAACCATCGTAGGGATCTGGGTGATATATTTAATTTTTACATACTTTCCTTTGTATGCAGGAGGCGGTGTTTTCTCGATGATGGGAAGGAAAACATTGTTTAATTCAGAGGTAGATATTTTTATATTTTTTCTTTCATATACTTCTACAGCCATTTCTACCGCTTTAAAAATACGCTGTTTTGTAATTGCTGAGATGAACAAAATAGGAAAGTCAGTAAAAGGTGCAGTTTTTTGTAGAATCATTTTTCGATACTTATCTACTGTTAGTGTTTCTTTGTTTTCAACTAAGTCCCACTTGTTAACTAAAATAAGTATTCCCTTATGGTTTTTCTGTGCCAGGTGAAAAATATTTAAGTCCTGGGCATCAAAGCCAATTGTGGCATCTACTAATACTATGCATACATCACTATGTTCAATAGCTCGAATAGTTCTCATTACAGAATAAAATTCAAGATTTTCGTGAACCTTAGCTTTTTTTCTTAGTCCAGCTGTGTCAACTAGGGTGAATTCATGTCCAAATTGGTTGTAATGTGTGTCTAAAGAATCTCTTGTTGTTCCAGCAATATCTGTAACAATATTTTTATTTTGGCCCATTAGTGCATTGACAAGTGAGGATTTACCTGCATTTGGTCTTCCAACAATTGCAAATCTAGGAAGTTGTCCTTCTTCTTTTTCTTCTTCTTTTTCAAAGCTTTTTACAAGTGCATCAAGCAATTCTCCCGATCCGCTTCCATTCATTGAAGAAATTGGGAAGTATTCGCCTAAGCCTAAATTATAAAATGTCATGGCATCATCCATTCTCATTGCATTATCTACTTTATTTACTGCTACAAAAATAGGTTTATCTGCTTTACGAAGTATGTGAGCTACATCCAAATCTAGGTCTGTTGTTCCAGTTTCCACATCGACAACAAAAATAATTGAATCCGCTTCCTGCATTGCAATTTTGACTTGTTTTCTAATCTCTCCTTCAAAAATATCTGCAGAGCCAGAGACATATCCACCTGTATCAATTACGGTAAATTCCCTTCCATTCCAGTCAGAGTTTCCGTAATGTCGGTCTCTTGTTACTCCGCTAACTGAATCAACAATGGCTTGGCGTCTCTCTGTAAGCCGGTTAAAAAGAGTTGATTTGCCTACATTTGGCCGACCTACAATGGCAACAATATTTCTCATTTTTTTTATATGAAGTAACCGAAACGTTTTAAGTCCTGATTATTGTCGCGCCAGTTTTTTGTTACTTTAACAAAGAGCTCTAAAAAAATTTTCTTTCCAAAAAATATTTCTAAATCTTTTCTGGCCTGAGTTCCAACCTTCTTTAAAGGTTTACCCTGATGTCCAATAATGATTCCTTTTTGTGTTTCTCTGGCAACAATTATAATAGCCCCAATTCTAATAATTTTTTCATCGTCTTTAAAAGATTCGATAACAACCTCAACAGAATAAGGAACCTCTTTCTGATAATTTAGAAGAATTTTTTCTCGAATAATTTCAGAAACAAAAAATTTTTCAGGACGATCAGTAAGAGTATCTTTTGGATAAAACGGAATGCCTTCAGGTAGTATTTTTTTTATTTCATCCAGTATTTTTTCTACTCCGAAACCTTCAAGTGCAGAAATAGGTATAATTTTAGCTTTAGGCAAAAGTTCTGTCCAATATTCAGAACACGCTTCTACTTCTTTCTGATTTGATTTATCAATTTTGTTTAATAAAAGTAAAATCGGAATTGATGTATTTTTTAAGCGCTCAAAAAAACTCTGATCTTTAAGCATTTTTTCACCCATTTCAACCATGTAAATAAATATATCAGCGTCTTGAAATGCTGATTTTACAAACTTCATCATACTAGATTGAAGATTGTAATTGGGTTGAATAATTCCAGGTGTATCTGAGAAGATTATTTGGTGATTTTCGTCATTTACAATGCCTAAAATTCTGTGACGGGTAGTTTGAGCCTTTGATGTAATAATAGAAAGTCTCTCCCCAATAAGTTTATTCATTAAGGTCGATTTTCCTACATTGGGGTTTCCAATGATATTTACAAATCCTGATTTGTGATTTTTTTGATTCATTTTGCACGTAAATATACAATAATTTAGTCCTTAGTAATTCAAATCAAATGGTGTGTATTATGAGTGATTTTCAATTGGGATATTTATTAAAATAGTTTGCAATAAAAAATTAGTATATAATCCTTGTTTTATGGCATCTCTTTGTGTTTATTTGCATCGCGGGGTGGAGCAGTTGGTAGCTCGTCGGGCTCATAACCCGAAGGTCACTGGTTCGAGTCCAGTCCCCGCAACTAAAAAAGCCGCTCAATAAGAGTGGCTTTTTTATTGAATAAACTTTAATTTGTGTGTTTTGGCATATTATTTGTGATTCAAAAGATATTTTGATATTAAAAATTAATATTAGTGTTTAAGATTTTCGCTTTCCTTTTGAGTTTAATCTCCCTACTAACGGATTCATCTAGTTTAGTTGCTCAGGATAGATTTAAAAACAATATTGATGTCAGTCCGGAACAGAGTTTTACAAATGAATTTTCGTCTTTCAGCTCCATTGAGCTAGATTACATTTCTTCTATTGTATATGGCGTGGTTGGTGGACCGGAAATGGAGTTCTATTTATCCGTTCAAAATAACTCTGATACAACTATAGAAGTACAAGTTATTAGAAATATTGTGGTTATTGACACCCCCTTAAATTGGTTCTGTTGGGATGTATGTAATATTCCTGAAACCTCAGAAAGTGAGGCAGGTATCTATATTTCTTCGGAGTCTTACGTAAATGAATTCAGCGCGCATATGGAATCTTCCTGCTTAGGGGGAGTATACCCAATTGAATATTGTTTTTTTACTGAATCAGATTATAGTGATAGTGTTTGTGTAACCACAACCTTCGTTATTGAGGGAGATCACCCCGGATGTACTGAATCAAATGCTATTAATTACAATTCTCAAGCTAACATTTCTGATTTTTCTTGTATTTTTTATCCCGATCCTGATTGGTTTTCATACACAGGGAATATTTCTATTAATTCTGAAGATTTGAATACTGCGTCTGAAGATTTGAATACTGGCCATTCATTTATTATAACCAATGATTCTTTCATTGAGGTAGAAAATGAACCTATTTCAATTGGGGATTGGATAGGAATTTTTTATGATAATGATGGGGTGATTTTATGTGCAGATTATTATGAATGGCAAGGAGTAAATACAAATATATTTATTTCTAGTTTTGATTCTATTTCTGGTCAGGGTCCCATTAACGGTGAAGATTTATTCTGGCAAGTTTGGGATGCATCAGAAGGAATTAGTTGGTCTATGGAAGTTGAATACAGTTCAAACTTTCCAAATCAAAATTTGTTTTTTGAAACGGGTCAGAGTTTAATTACCTACATGAGTAACATAACTACTGTTTCGCATCAAAATATTCAATTTCCTGAAAACTGGTCTATGTTTTCTACTTTTATTATCACCGAAAATATGGATATTAGTTTCGTGTTTGATTCTATTGTTGATGATTTAGTGATTATTAAAAATAATAACGGAATTGTATACCTTGCAGAATACCAATTCAATGCTATCGGGAATATGCTTCCAGGCCAAGGATATCAAGTCAAAATGAATAGTTCATCAGAATTGAATTTCACAGGTGAATTTTCCAAGCCCTATTTATTCCCAATTTATCTTGAAGATGGTTGGAACATGATTGGATACCTAAAACAAGAACCAGATTATATAGATGTTATTTTTTCTGATTTATTAGCCCAAGATGTTATTCAAATTATAAAAGATTCTGAAGGAAATGCGTTCATGCCTGAATGGAACTTTGACGGAATTGGATTCATGGAACCTTCCAAAGGTTATCAAGTGAAAACTTTTCAACAAGGTGTCCTTCAATATTAGTATATTTACTTAATTAATAAATAATTATAAGAAAAAACTTAAACTATCAGACATGAAAAACATTCTTTCTTTGATCATAATATCTTCTGTATTCTTAAGTTGCTCAAAAGAGTTAGGTAATATTCAAATTATCAGTACTGAAAAATTTGATTTAAATCAACAATACGAAATCGCTTTAAAAAGGCAGACCTTTGAAGGAGTTAGTCTTGAAGATTGCGTCAATAAAGCTTTAAGTTCAGTACCTAATTCTGCATTTCTCAGAAACTCAACTGTTACTACCAAAGGTAAAAAAGTAACAATATTATCTGACGTTTGGTCATTAACCAAAAATAAAAAGAGTGTAAAACCTAGTTTAGTCAATAATAATAGAGACAAAAAGAGAAATAATTCAAATGCTAATTCAAATTATAACTTTAAAGTTGGAATGAAAGTTTCCTGGTCTCACCCTAAAGCAGGTGACGGCTCGGGGAAAATATCTAGAATAATTGGTACTCAGGCTGAAATTATATTACTTGGTGAGGTAGATTCTACAAAACCTCTTCGCCTTCCATTATCAATTTTAAAAAGAGAGAAATAGTAATTCTTTTATTTAACGCTTGCAATCACCGTTTCGCCACCTCGAACATGCTGATTTAGATTTACATGTATTTTTGCTTCTAATGGTACAAAAACATCTACCCTGGAGCCAAATTTGATAAAACCCATGTCTATTCCTTGAATTGCATTTTGTTTTTTTCTAGAATACATGACTATTCTTCTTGCCACAGCACCTGCAATTTGTCTAAATAATATAGGTCCTGTTGTTTTATTTTCAATAACGACAGAAGTTCTTTCATTCTCGGAAGAAGATTTTGGATGCCATGCAACTAGAAATTTACCCGGATGATACTTGGCGAATTTTACTTCTCCTGAAATTGGGTTTCTATTTACATGAACATTTAATGGTGACATGAAGATTGAGATTTGTAACCTTCGGTCTTTTAAATATTCATGCTCGAATACTTCTTCTATGACTACAATTTTACCATCTGCTGGTGCAATAATATGATTTGCATTTATTTTAGTTATTCTTTTAGGATTCCGAAAAAATTGAATCACAAGAGTAAGCATTACTAGGGAGACCAATAGAATTACTAGGGAAATTAAGTTAAATCCATCAGTCAAATAATAATACACTGAATTCAATGTGATTAAAATTAAAATGAAGTTTTTTATTATTGTAAATCCTTCTTTATGAATCATATTTAATTTAGAATAAAGGTCTTATAAAATTAAAATATACATAATATATTGGAAAACAAAATAAGATAGAATCAAATCGATCCAAAATACCTCCATGTCCTGGAAGAATATTTCCTGAATCTTTAACATTCGCACCACGTTTTAACATAGATTGGAATAAGTCTCCAGAAGTTGCAATGCAAACGGTAAGACCCCCTAAGAAAACTCCTTCTATGAATGGGAGTACTAAATATTTTTGCCCAATAATACCTCCTGTAAGAGATGTTAAGATGAAAGATCCAACAAACCCTTCTAGTGTTTTATTAGGAGATATTTTTTCAAATAACTTTCTTCTTCCAAATAACTTCCCCAAGATGAATGCCCAGGAGTCTGAAGCCCAAATTAAGATGAATAAGCCTATTAGAGTATTTGATTCAAAAGTATTATTTGACTCAGCAATTGGAATAGCAAGTGCAAGTGGAATGAAAATATAACAAATACAAAATAAAGTGTTACCAATTTTTTGAATCGACTTACTATTTGCATAAAAAGTTATTCCCATTGTGTAGCTAAGTAATCCAAGTATAATGATTCCTTTTTTATCTGGATATATGATAGATATATAGCTGCTGATTCCCAATATTAACACAGGCCAAATATCAACTATAATATTCTGTTTGTCGAGAATTTTTTTTACCTCTAGAGTTCCTATAATTCCTGTCAACAGAAAGACAACACCAATATATATTGGTTTTGAGGAAGCCAAAATTAGAACACCAACATATATGGCTCCAAAAAAAAATCTTTTGAATAGGTTATTCATCTGTGCTCTTTAAAGTCCTCAATTAGAAAAATATGTAAGTTTTTGGTCCGATCACTATCGCTCATCATAGAGGTTGACTCTTTGGTGCGAATCGAAGTCACAAGTGATGGACGAGACTTACCATACTTATTTTGAATACCTCTAAGTCCTTCTCCAATATTTTTTACTATTTGGGAAGTATAGGCAACTATGATAAGATCTTCAGGTAACTCTTCTATTTTAATATTTTTTGTTTGTTGCCCTGACACCATTACAGAACCATTGAATGCAATTAGGAATTCACAGGTGCTGATACTAGAATCGGAAATACTAAAATCATCTTCAAAATAAAGTTCTGTCGGTTTTAATAATTTTTTTAGTTCGTCATTGCTACAATAAGTCTTTTTCCATGAACTTTCCTCTAACAGATTCTTGAAGTTTGAGTAAAAATCTTCTAGATTTTCACAATATGAAAATTTCCCTCCTTGGCTAGTAAAGACTTTTGCAAAAGTCACATCTTGAGGATCATCGGGTTTAGGAATGAGTTCTTCCATTTTAATTATCTCATCAGAGGTCGCATCGTCATGCTTATCAATAAGAGTAGGAATGATTTTTTCTAGGAATTTGTTAAGTAGGCTTTTCTTCATTTTCTTTTGATTTCTCAGGAGAAGAGTCTTCTTCCTTTACGTCATTTTCTATGGCACTTTTGTTAACAGTTACTTTTTCGTCTTTATCCCAGGATCTTTTTCCAAAAATAGTAGCTAGATCTTCTTTGAATATTACTTCTTTTGATAAAAGTGCTTCCGCTAATTTAATTAAAGAATCTTTATTTTTCTTTAAGACATTTAAAGCTCTGGCATACGCCTCTTCAGTCAAATTTCTAACCTCTTCATCAATTGTTTGAGCAGTTTTCTCACTATATGGCTTATTAAATCCTGAGTTTTGTCCTGAAGAATCATAGTAGGATATATTTCCAATTTTCTCACTTAATCCATAAACTGTGACCATTGATGTTGCCTGTCTTGTTACTTTTTCAAGATCACTTAGTGCTCCAGTAGATACCTTATTGAATATGATTTCTTCTGCTGCTCGTCCCCCAAGTGCAGCACACATCTCGTCCATCATTTGTTGTTTAGTCGTAATCTGTCTTTCTTCTGGAAGGTACCAAGCAGCACCTAAAGATTTACCCCTTGGAACAATTGTCACCTTTATTAAAGGAGCTGCATATTCTAACATCCAACTAACTGTAGCATGGCCAGCTTCATGAAAAGCAATAACCTCACGTTCTTTTTTTGAAATTATTTTATTCTTTTTTTCTAGACCACCAATGATTCGATCTACCGCATCTAAGAAATCTTGTTTCTCTACAAAGTTTTTTTCTTTTCTCGCAGCAATTAATGCAGCTTCATTACACATATTCGCAATGTCAGCACCAGAAAACCCAGGAGTTTGTTTTGCTAGAAAGTTTATATTTAGTTTTTCATCAACTTTTAGTGGTTTTAGGTGAACTTCAAAAATTTCTTTACGTTCATTTAATTCTGGCAAATCAACATAAATTTGTCGATCAAACCTTCCTGCTCTTACCAGAGCTCTGTCTAAAATATCAGCTCTATTGGTAGCAGCAACAACAATGACATGATCGTCTGTTCCAAAACCATCCATTTCAGTGAGAAGTTGATTCAATGTATTTTCTCTCTCATCGTTTGAACCTGTCATTTGATTTTTCCCTCTTGCTCGGCCAATGGCATCTATTTCGTCAATAAATATGATAGCAGGAGATTTATCTTTGGCTTTTTTAAATAAGTCCCTTACCCTAGATGCCCCAACGCCTACAAACATTTCGACAAAGTCAGATCCAGATAAAGAAAAGAATGGAACCTGAGCTTCTCCAGCTACTGCTTTTGCCAAAAGTGTTTTTCCAGTTCCTGGAGGGCCAACCAGAAGTGCTCCTCGTGGAATTTTCCCACCAAGTTTAGTATACTTTTCAGGGCTTTTAAGGAAATCAACGATTTCTTGAACTTCTTCTTTTGCTCCTTCTAGTCCAGCTACATCATTGAAAGTAGTTTTTACATCTGATTCTTTGTCGTACAACTGCGCTTGTGACTTTCCGATATTGAAAATTTGAGAACCAGGACCTCCTCCAGAGCCACCACTCATTCTCTTCATAAAGAAAAGCCAAATTAAGATGAGGAATACAAAAGGTAACCAAGCCCAAATGCTATCCCAGATACTTTGTTCATTGTTATAAAATATTTGAACGGTTTCACTATCAGAAAATTGCCATTCTTTTTGGGCATCATCTAATTTGTTTTCAAAAACTTCTGAGGTTCCAATTTTTATAAAATAATGAGGGCCTCGGTTTACACCATCTCCAAAAAGTGGATTCTTTACCGCTTCGTGTCTTCTTTCATTTAATGCAGATTCTTTTATATATATTTTTGCGATGTTTTTATTTTGAATAATTTCAATTTTTTCAACATCTCTATTCTTAATGTATTCATTGATAAGGGTTTGACGATTAGTTTCCATTGTAAGAGAACCTAATTCATTTGTAAAAAGCATCGAAATCATTATGAATGCAATGATTCCATAAATCCAGTAGAAATTGAATTTTGGTAATTGATTTTTTTTCTTTAGAATCTTTTTCCTCTTTTTCGCAGGAATTTTTTTGATAGTTTTCTTTTTGGTCATATTAATGTGAAGCTTTTATTTCTGTTATTTTTGCATCTGCCCAGAGATCTTCTAGGGCATAAAATTCTCTCACTGATGTTTGAAATATGTGCGCCACGACATTCACGTAATCCATTAAAATCCATTCTGATGATTCTGTTCCCTCTTTGTGCCAGGCTTTATCGTTCAAAGTTTCTAGTGTTTCTTTTTGAATTGAGTTTGCTATTGCATTTACTTGGGTATTTGAATTTGCGTTGCTAACTACAAAATAATCGCATACAGAATTGTCAATATCTCTTAAGTCAATAATTGTAATCCTTTCAGCTTTTTTCTCTTGCATTCCTTTGACAATTACATCAAGTAGAGCTTTTATTTCCAAACTTTTATTTTTATTCATTCAGAATCTTCTAAATTAATGGTAAAAATAATGCTTTTAGACGAATTAAAATTCCTCCAAAGGCAGTAAATTCACATAATAATTATTATTTGTAGCTTTTGATGGACACACTAAATTTAGATACCCTTTTTATTGGTAAAAACCGTTTTAATTTTGAAGAAATAGACTCAACAAATGAGTGGCTTATTATTCAAAATTCATTAAAAAAAATCCCAGATGGAACTATTGTTGTTGCAAATAATCAAATCAAAGGGAAAGGGCAGAGAGGTAGTCAATGGATTTCAGAAGTTAACAATTCTCTGACCTTTAGCATTCTTTTGAGGCCACGATTTATTCTACCCTCTCAAACTTTTGACATAAGTGTCTGTATAGCCTTGGCTATTCATAATTGTCTTGATGAATTGTGTTTTGGCTTTTCGATTAAGTGGCCTAATGATATTTTCTTTGAGGATAAAAAAATTGCTGGGGTTCTTATTGAAAATCAATTTCGAAAGGGTGAGTATCAAAATGCAATTATAGGTGTTGGCTTAAATGTCAATCAAAACAATTTTAATGACTTACCCAATGCTATCTCTTTAAAACAGATTTTAGGATTAAGTTTTCCCATAGAAAAAGTGATGTATAGAATTTGTGAATTATTAGAAGGTTTTTATTTACAGCTTAGAGCTGGTAACTTTAATACTTTGAAGTCAAAATATATATCCTGTCTATATGGCTATAATAAATGGCGTCTTTTTAAAACAAAAGAAGATATCTTTCAAGGAAAAATTGTGGACATACATAGAAATGGATATATTCAGTTAAAACTTCTAAATGGTGATTTTCAAGATTTTGAGATAAAACAGTTGAAATTTATCTAAGCTTATATTTTCTTTTGTCTTGATATTGACTAAATCGACTCTAGACCCTTCTTATAGGTTTCCAGTGCTCTAAATCTTGCGAACTTGTGCTCCACTATGGGATTGCTGTATTTTTTAGTTCCATATTCGGGAATCCATTTTTTTATGTATTGTTCAGATTTGTCAAATTTCTTTAATTGTTCATGCGGATTGAATATTCTAAAGTATGGGGCAGAATCACAACCAGTTCCTGCTGCCCATTGCCAGTTTCCATTGTTTGACGATAATTCAAAATCCAATAACTTTTTTGCAAAATAAGCTTCTCCCCAACGCCAATCTATCAGTAAATGTTTGCAAAGAAACCCCGCCGTAATCATACGAACTCTGTTGTGCATGTAACCTGTACTGTTTAATTGTCTCATTCCGGCGTCTACCATTGGGTAACCTGTTTTTCCCTCACACCAATTATTGAAGTCTTCCTTGTCATTTATCCATTGTATTGGATCATACTTTCTTTTGAAATTTGAGTTTATTACTTTAGGGAAATTATAGAGTATTTGCATGAAAAACTCTCTCCATATTAATTCACTTATAAATGTCTCATTTGAATTTTTTAGATTGAATAAAAGTTCTCTAACTCCAATGGTTCCAAATCTAAGATGCGGACTAAGGTAACTTGTTGAATCAAGATGAGGGAAGTTCCTAGTTTGATCATAATTTCCAATCTCACTTAAATTGTATTCACGAACAGTAATATTAGAATTCTGAATATTTAACTCATCTTTTGATGGGAATTCTAAATTTGTTTGGAAGAAGTTTTCAAAAGAAATTTTAGGCATGGGAATTGCCTGTGAATAGGATTCCAGCCATTTGTTTTTGTAAGGAGTGAATACAGTATAAGGTTTTCCGTCTGCTTTAGTAATGTCCAATTCCTCGTGAATGACTTGATCCTTATAGGCCATAACATCGATTTCCTTATTATTAAGTAGTTCAATTATTTCATGGTCTCTTTTTCTTGCGTAGGGTTCATAATCTTTGTTTATGAATACTTTTTCTATTTCATATGTTTCCAATATTTTTTTCCAGACGTTCAAGGGATTACCTTTTAAACACATTAAAGACGCCCTATTTTCTTTAAGTTTTTTATTTATTTGGTAAACCTGGTCATAAATGAAATTTACTCGAGCGTCATCTCTTGGAAGCTCTTCAATAATATCTTGATCAAATATGAAGATAGGTAAAACCGGATATCTGTCATTAAGGGCTTCGGTGAGTCCTACATTATCTTGGAGTCTTAAATCTCTTCTGAACCAGAATATAGATATTTTTTTATGCATTTAGCTAATAAGTTTTTTTAACATTCCTTTAAATATATAGCCATGAAATGGTAATACGGATATCCAATATAATCTTCCTAGAATTCCCAAAGGCCTGAAAGTAGCAGTCTGAACTAGATTTCCTGATTCAATCTTAAATTCTAACCATGCTTCTCCTGGTAATTTCATTTCTGCAAAGAGTAAAAGTCGACCCTCTTTTTTGTTTGCATATAATACTCTCCAAAAATCTAGAGCATCTCCCACATTCAAAGAATCTATATTTGTCCGACCTCGACGAAGTCCAACTCCTCCGAACAGTTTATCTAAAAACCCTCGAAATCTCCATAGCCAATTCCCGTAATACCATCCTTTCCCCCCCCCAATTCTCCATATTTTATTGATACATTCTTCTCTGTTTTCAAATGAATGTACCCTTTGGTCCTTAAAACATCCAAATGTAGGTACTCGAATAAAATCTGAAATATTTATGTTCATTCCGCTACTTGCATATGCATCTTTCCAGCTAGAAATAATTTCGTTGTTTTCAATTTTACTAAAAGCATTTTTTAAAGCTTTTTTGTATGTTATTGGTTTGTGACTAATTATTTTAAGTAATTCATTATTCCTGCAAACTACATCAACTTTCATGCTATTTACAAGGGCAACTGCAAGCTTATATGAAGTAGAGGTAACAAAATACAACCAGTATGAAGATAAGCGTGGTGTCATAACTGGTACAATCACGATAGATCGTTTCAGGTTTCTTTGACGTGCAAATTCCAAAAGCATTTCTTTGTAGGAGAGAATATCGGGGCCACCTATGTCAAAGTCTTTATTGTATGTATCTGTATTTAGTACAGATTTAGATAAAAGAGTAATAACATCTGCTATTGCGATTGGTTGACACCTAGTCAAAAGCCATTTTGGTGTAACCATTAGTGGAAGTTTTTCGACCAAATCACGCATGATTTCAAATGATGCACTACCTGATCCAACAATTATTCCAGCTCGAAGAGCAGTAAGAGGATATTTTCCTTTTTCGAGTTCTAATTCTACATTTTTTCTTGAGATTAGATGTTTTGAAAGAATAGCTTCGTTGATTATCCCACTCAAATAAATCACTTGCTTTACTTTTGTTTTCTCAATAGTTTTTCTAAAGTTACTAGCACATTTCAATTCTAATTCTTGATAGCTGGCAGATTCTGACATGGAATGGACCAGATAGAAGGCTACATCAATATCTTGAGGTATAGATTTTAGACTTTCCTCATTCAATAAGTCTACTTGAATGACTTCTAATTTCTCTTTTAATGATTCTGGTGGGGAGTACCTGTTTATATCCCGAACACAACACACCACTTCATGGCCCATTTCTACCAGGATAGGCAAAAGTCTTTTCCCAATATAACCGGTTGCCCCTGTAAGAAGTAATTTCATTTAAATGGTATTAACGATTCGAATAATATATAATTGAGTGAATATCTTATTCTATTGGTTTAGATCTCAGCTATAGGGTTAGTATCTTCGGGGAAAGTTCTGTATTTAGAATAATTTTTCAGGAACCTCATATGTTCTCTGGGACTCATTATTTCTGTCTTTATTGCAATACCATTGATTTGTAATTCAAAATGAGATTCACTAGTTTGAAATGTAATTTGATTAAATCTTCCCACCAATGCATATTCTTCATTTACAATTCGAAAATACATTGCGAGTCCACTTTTTTTTATTTCGAAATTGCATGAAATAATATCATTATTTTTTTTTACGCCAATATTTTCGGGATAAATATCGATGATTTTGTACTTGGGCGATCCGTAAATCCCTAGAGATATTTTTTCAATTATTCCATATGATTTTCCAGTAATCTTTTCGATTTCAAGTTCTTTTTCTTTTTTGTCGATACTAGTTTTGAAAATCATAATTTTTGTTTTATGGAGTATTCTATTTGAGAGAAAACTCTAATGATTAAAATTATACATAACCATCGTATGAGGAAGAGTAATGACAGAAATAACAACTAATGAGACTAATGGAATTGAAATCGGAATAATATTGTAGTAGGAAAGCCCAATCAGTAAGAAAGACATTGTGATACTAAGGATAGAGTAGGGAAACATTAATTTCATAAGCTTAACTACACTGAAATTTTCTTTTAGATTTTTGAAGAAAGAGAATTGATGTACAATAGATGGCAAAGAATGTAATACTATAAAGTATAGAGTAAAACAAATAATAAATGGGAATAAGAACGCAGTCAAATGAATAATAGCTAGAAAGAATAGTTCAGATAAAAATTTTTGGTATAATAAGTAGCCCTTAAAGTACATTAAGCTGAACGAAACAACACTTAAGATATTAGATATTAAAAATATTGGTTTAATAATTTTATGTTCATATAATTCTAGGAAAATACGTGTATCTTCATAGGACACCGTCATCCGACTTAACTCAGAAATATTATAAAAAATAAGTGTAAATAAAATACTCAATCCCCAGTTGAGGTAAATAATTTTTTGAATTTTTCTTTTTTTGACAAAGAAAGTGTGAAGTTGAGTTTCTCCAAAATGAAAAGCCGAAACCAAAATAAATAATATGAGACCCATACTAGGAGAGAATACCCATACCAAAAGATATAGTATTATTGAACCTAAATAGTAAAGGTAAAATTTGACTTTATTCGTTTCTTGTTTTTTGAAAGTAAGAAGGTGATCTAAGGTTCCATGAGGTATACCAATGGCTAATAATAATAGTGAGCTTCCCATGATTTGGAAGTCCATTGGAATGTCGCTATATGCATGAAATATAATCGATATAGCATAAGAGCAAACAATATATATGAAGACGTATATATTCATTAAAAAATAAAAGCAAGAGCAGGTATTTCCTACTCTTGCTTTATTAAGATAAACTAATAATTATTTTGATTCGGTAACAGCGATATTATAAACCACTAGACCAAAACCTATTTTATTGATTGCATCAGCGATGTTGTACCATAAATCTACATTAGTAGAACTCCAACCTAAAGCAGTGTTTAACCATCCACCGTCCATACACATGTAACCAATTGGGTATATAGCCCAACCTACAAGTACAAACCATGCAAGAGTTCTCACTCCTCTTTTAACAGCAACTGAATCACTTTTTTCAGCTAATTGAGCCACTTCACCTAACCATGCAGTGTAAAGTACATAAATGTAACCTAAGGTAGATAAAACTCCCCAAGTAACAGAGTGTGATGTTGCGGCTGCTCCGCCTGGATTGAATGCTTCACCGATATAACCAGCAATTAGCATCCATGCAGAAGCGAAGATTAGTTTCCACAACAAAGATTTTGTCGCACCAGCTGCTCTAGTTAAAAGATAAAATTCAACACACATTAACGGCACAGTTAAAATCCAGTCAATGTATCTGTAAGCAGTTGGATTTTCACCTGTTTCCATGTAAAAATCTCTCATGTACAAATAGTGTACTGCAGCAATTCCAGTAATTAAAGCAGAAACTAAAAGAGAGAGTTGCCATTTTTTGTCTACTGAACCTCTTTCAACGAAGAAGAATACAGAAGAAGCAAACATAGCCATACATCCAATGAAGAATGTAAATGCTACGGGATCATTCTTGATGTCAATAATTGTTGATAGTAACATAATTTAGAATTTAAGTTAATAAAAAAAAAAGTAATTAATAAAAATTTTAATAATATTTACTTCACAAATAAATAACCTCTCATCATCTGTGAATGTCCAGGATAACTGCAAAAGAATTCATAATTATTTTTAGCTGGAGCTTCAAATTCAAGTGTAATTGTTTCTCCTGGTTGAGCTAATTTCGAGGCAGCAATTACATCCTCACTATTTGGAATGTATTGACTTTCTGCTCCAGCCTCAATCGACATTTTTGCAAGTTCTTCTCTTTTACCATAATTGATAACCAGCAAGTTGTGTACCATTGCAGCATCTGTACCTTCATTTTTTAAATTAATTCGTACCCAAGATCCTTCCTTAACTCGAATATTTTTCATGCTGTACATCATATCTTTCATATTATTACCAACTGCACTAATATCAAATTCTTCCCATACTTTTTCAGAAACAACTTCTTTGATTGGTTTGTTAACTGCCACAAGTGCTGGAGATTCAGATGAACCACAACTTGCGATTAGTAGGGCAAAAAGCATTACGATTGTATTATATTTATATATCATTTTATATTTATTTTTGTCAAATGTATGTATAACTTCATCAAATAAAAATCTACACGACATTTTTTTTTAAAATTTGACAACAAAAATTATAATATTAGCCCTATTTTTTGAAGATAAATCTACGTCATAAACTTAATTTTAATACATTACAAAGCAAATTTTAAATCATTCAAAACTTGGTTTGAGTAGTAATATTATTAACTATTTTTTTTGAAATGAATATATATCTGCAATATCAAAATTTTTAGTATGGATATGTTAATACTAGCTTAGGGTTTCAAGTGTTCTATATCTCAGATTATTTCTCAGGGTCCTATTTTATTGCATCAGCAATAATTTTATCAAACATTATGTTTAGTTTACAGTTTATTGGAATATTAAATTTATAAAAAATAAATATAAAATAGTTTCTTCAGCTATTCCTGTTTTTAATTACCCTAGTTTGCAACATATTTGTTTATATTTTTACCAAACATTTTAAAATAAATATTGGAATTTCCAGTTTGATTGTGTCAATATAAATTCTTTTTAAATTTTTTGCTACTGATTCCAATTCATATTAGTATGATAATCTAACTAATTGTTTAAATTATATTGTAATGTTAATCTTGTAAAGATCCATTTCGTAACTTTATAAATAGTAAAAAGATGAAGATATTCTTAGTTGCATTTTTAGTTCTATTCAGCACTTTTTTCGCATGGAATAAGTTGAACACACCTGAAGGAGAAAGGTATAAGATCATAAAATCATTCTCTGGAATAGAGATTCGGTCTTACCAAAATCAAATTTATGCATCCTATATTCCAAAAAAATTAGATGATAGATCTAATTCGTTCAAGGCAGTAGCTGGATATATTTTTGGAGCCAATGATCAAGAAATGAAAATTGCAATGACTTCTCCTGTCGTGGTAAAACTTCATAATGATAATGAAATGGCTTTTGTTATGCCGTATGATTATCAAATAATAGAGCTTCCCAAGCCACTTAATGCCCAGGTAAAAATTTATGAAGAAGCTGCTTCTATGAAAGCGAGTATTCGTTATTCTGGCTTCAGTAATAATACACGTGAGAGAAATAAAATTGATCAGTTAAAATCTATTTTAGAATCAAATGATATTTCTCATAACAATGATTTTGAGGTTCTTGTTTACAATGCTCCTTACCAATTTTTCTTTCGCCGCAATGAAATTATTGTCACAGTAAATAGCTTTAAGTCTCAAGATAAAATTACATCGGAGATTAAAAAAATATATTTTGGAACAGGATGTTTTTGGTGTACAGAAGCAGTCTTTGAAGGTGCTACGGGAGTGCTTAATGTGCGGAGTGGCTATTCAGGTGGGATTATTAAAAACCCAACTTATAGCCAGGTGTCTAATGGACAAACAGATCATGCTGAAGTTTGTGAAGTGAGCTACGACCCTAGTCAAATTACTCTTGATGATTTATTTGAATTATTTTTTGTATCTCATGATCCCACAACACAAGACAAGCAAGGAAATGATGTAGGAAAACATTATCGTTCTATTATTTTGTATTCCTCTCTTGAGGAAGAACGCCTAGCTAGAAAAGTACTTTTAGAAATGAATCAGGAGGTCTTTGACGGGCAAATTGTAACAGAAATAAGTCGATTTGAAGTTTTTTATTCCGCCGATAATTACCATCAAAATTACTATGCTGATAATAAATATGCCTCTTATTGTAGAGTGGTGATTTCTCCTAAAGTAGAAAAAGCGAAAAAAAAACTCAGTCGTCTGTACAGATAAAATCTCAGAAAGCTTTTGTTTTATTGCTTTCCCTGCAGTTATTGATAAGTGATAATTACTTTACACTTACTTATAATCAATTCATGATAAGATGAAACCTCTCAAATTCCCTTGGTATTTTCTACCGGTTCTTATACTAGCTGGAGAGTCAGTTTTTATACTTCCTTATGTTTTGTCGAGAATATTTAGGCCTACTGTGCTGCAAGTTTTTCAAATAAACAATGTTGAGTTGGGATTGTGTTTTTCTACCTATGGTATGGTAGCCATTTTGTCTTATATCTTTGGTGGACCTCTCGCAGATAAATACTCTCCCAGAAAACTCATGTCACTTGCATTAGTATTAACCTCTTTTGGTGGTTTTGTGTATGCTCAGTTTCCAGGGTTTTATGGGTTGAAAATTCTCTATGGATATTGGGGTTTTACTACAGTATTTTTGTTTTGGTCGCCCATGATTAAGACTGCTCGTCTTTGGGGTAATACTTCAACACAAGTAAAAGCTTTTGGATTTTTAGAGGGCGGAAGGGGTATAGTGGGTGCTTTGATTGGGACTCTTGCGGTTTTTGTTTTCGCTTACTTTTTAAATGTCTCAGATTCCAAATTTCCAAACTTAGAGCAGAGTAGAAATGCATTTAAATATGTTGTTCTACTATCCTCAACGATAATAGCTTTTGTAGGTTTTTTAGTCTGGAAATTCATGAAAGTTGACCAAGAAATTGAAAAAAGTGTTGTACTTGAAAAAATTTCATTGAATAAAATCAAGGATGTATTTTTTTTACCCTCAGTTTGGTTGCTTATGGTAATTGTCATGTGTGCTTATGTTGGATATAAAGTTACCGATATTTTTTCTCTTTATGCTCTTGATGTCATGCAATACAATCAAGTAGATTCAGCAGAAGTCGCTACATTTTTATTGTATTTGAGGCCTTTTATCGCTATTTCTATTGCATCATTTGCATCGCGTTGGGAAAACACTATAATCCTTGTGATTGGTTTTGCTATTTCATTCCTTGGTGCGTTGTTCTTTTCATTTGGCATTATTACCTACTCAAAAACATTATTATTCCTCAGTTCCATATTCATCTTGGCCATTGGAGTATATTCATTGAGAGCTTTGTATTTTTCAATTATGGAAAAGGGCAAGATACCTCTACCACTTTCGGGTACTGCAGTAGGCCTAATCTCAGTTATTGGCTATTCTCCCGATATTTTCATTGGGCCATTAATTGGGTATTTCTTAGATAAGTACGATGGAATTATAGGGCATCAATATGTTTTTGCTCTTTTATCTGGATTTTCTCTAGTTGGTTTTTTCGCTGCACAAAAATACCATGTAATATATTGCACTGAAGAAAATTATTCTCCTATTGAGTCAAATGATTATGATGACTAAGTACTAGATGATTTCATTTAAAAGCAAATGTTTACTTCTCAAAAATTTTATTTAATATTTTGGTTATTTTTTATAAAAAAAAACTGTTTTTTTAATTTTTTATATGATTTTACTCATTTTTTAAGAAAAAAACTGTTTTATCTCTATATTTCTAGAATAATTACTTTTTTAGACTAATTTTTTAATAATAACTTCATTTTTGTTAGTTTATGTTATTTTTTTGTAAAAAAATGCTTTTTTTACTTAATATTATCATTTTTTTCATTGATATCTTCAATATAAAAATAGATTGTCTTGTATTAGGCAGACCACCATGCTAATTTTGAGTTCATACTTTTTTAAGTTAAGATTGGATTTAATGCAATAATAATTTATTTTTCATTTTCTTATTGTTTTACCTTGATATGAATCCTTAAATTTGTCTGACACAAATTAAAATTTTATTGTATGGAGTTAATTATGGTCAAAAAAAAAGGCTGTATGCCTTGTACTCAATTTGAGCCCTTTGCTAAGGAGCATGCTCTAGATGAATCTCTAGACTTTAGAACTGTTATGAGAGAAGACATGCCAGAGAAAATTCATCCGCCCTATTTCCCTTTTTTTTATCTTTATCAAGACAATAAAATTATTGAGAGCTGGGGAGGAACTAGTGAGAAAAAGTTTCTTTCTGTTTTGAAAAGAACCCTGAAAAATAAAAATTCCTAAGTGGCTAGAAAAAAAGCCACTAGGAGTGGCTTTTTTGTTTAATATTTTTTAATTGAGGATTAAAGATTTATTTTCTTGATGACATTTCCATTTTCGTACTCATAGAATAAAATAATTCCTTTTGTTTCAGAAGATTGTTCTCTACCAAAAAGATCAAAAACTTTGAGTAACCGGCTAGGAGATTCCAGAATATCTTTTATTTCCAAACAAGGATCTTCAATGTCTACACTAGAAAATGGAAGTCCTCCTTGATAAATAAGGTCACCATTTTCATTACTGATTTCCCAACTTGCTTCATCCATATATTCTCCCTCTAGGGTTGCAAAGCTAAAGCATGAAGCATTTTCTATACAGAATTCTTTTTCTTCTCCGTCCATAAATGTATAAGAGATTCCGTTAATAATTAATTCTGAGCCTTCCCAGCCATCTGATGCATCATCATTCAGTGTTAATAAAAGCTCGTTAGAATCGCAAGGATACGGGTATAAACATGATCCATTATTTATGTTAGCTTCTGTATTGTAGTTTAGTGCCACTGGATTGTTGCATCCAGGAATAAAAATGTCTGTACTAGAACAAGTAAACACTATATCATAGAAATATATTGTCTCATCTTCATCTATCATTAAACTGGTGGTCATTACTAGCGTTTCGGAATTAACAGATGCAATAGTGAATTCTTGAAAAGGAAAATCTTCTACAGTTGCACTATTTATAATTACTGAAGAGTCAGAAGACCACTCGTAAAATAAAGAGATTGATCCCTCTGATGCAGCAAATAAAGTCATTAGATTTCCTGAGGAGAAAGCGAAGCCTGAGATATCAATTTCGTCTTCTAAAGGTATTGGAATTGTGAGTCCATTATCAGCTATGTCATCCCATTCTTCTTGGGTGGTTGGCATAGGGAACCCCATCTCTATCATAAAATCTTCTGCCGTAATAAATCCCATCTCAACCATCATAATAAGATTTTCAAGATCTTCTTGGGGGAAGGGAACATTGACAAAACCTTCTGAATTTTCAACCACCCAATTCCCTATAATGTCTAGTTCAGGATTAACTTGTGCATAAGCTTTAGTGGTCAACAATATTATAAACAAGCCAATTAGAGAGTAGGAGAAGTTTTTCATAAGAGTTTTTTGTTATACATATTTTATAAATATATAAAATATAAACTTGTATCGGAATAATATAAAAATAAGTTGACTTCAAGATTTGTATCTTTTGTGGGTGAAAAAAGTATTTACAAATACTTTATAATATCTTGGTTATCGAGTCAAAATGGGTAAACTATTTTTGCAGAAGTATTAGCTTCAACTTAGGGAATTTTTATTAATCCCCTTATTAAGATCCTTTAAACATCGGCAAGTTTTTTCATCTGCTTATATATTTGTCGCCCAGATTTTTAATTAAACAGATTGGTCAAGTTTAAGAATAGATGGTAGAGTATTTTTTCTGTATTCTGTAACAATTTTTATTTCATCTACAGATGGGTAATCAATTTTGTAAGCAGATTTATTTGTGACTCCAAATGCTGTGACTCGATTGTTTCTGATATGCACATATGTTGTGCATCTTGCTTCATTGAATTCAAGCTCGCAGTTCAAGGGGAATCTATATATTTTTGAGAGACCTTTGTCATAGCGATGATTATATAATTTAGGGCTTTCAAGTTCTATGCATGCACCTTGGCAACCTTTTAGATGATATTTGAAACAAGATTTACTTGACTTATCTAGTTGATTTATTTTATCGCATAAGCCGAATTCTTCAGATATACGGAGTAAAAATTTTTGAGCTATTTTTTTGGAGTTGAATTCAATGATTGAATTGGCCTTTGTTTCTCGTATTTCAAAGTATTTATAGCCTTGACTATTAATTTCTTCAAAAAGTGACATGGTGGTTTTTATCTTTCGAAGCCTTCTGTTGAATACAGGTAAGTATTTTTTGATCTCTTGAGATTCAAAAAGAAGTGCTTCTAGTTCTGAGTTCAAGACTTTTATTTTAATTTTGAAGAATTGACTAATCAACCTTTTACGCCCATTTTTAAGGTGTTGTTGAATTCGTTGTTTGATGTTTTTACTTTTTCCGATGTAAAGGATTTTACCCTCTTGGGAAATAAAGTAATATACTCCAATTAAGTTTTTTCGAATGATGTTTTCGTAAACCTCTTCTTTGCTAAAAAACTTAGTCATTAGATGACCCCTCGATTCCTTAATTCCCAAAAACATTTTTCTGTAATCGAGATATCTACTAAGGCATCGTGCGCATCTTCAAAATCTTCTCCAAAAAGTTTTATGTGAAGTTCAGATAAAGTTGGCCATTTATACCCATATCGACCGGGAATCCCGCAGTATTCCGTAGATGATTTCATGGTGCATAACTTTTTGGTCGACTCAAAAGAACTGGGAATATCTTTTCTAAGCAACTCTGCACCCATTATTTTTTCATCAAAACTGATATTGTGCGCTCCAATATAATCCGCTTGTTTGACAGCTTCATTAAACTTAAATAGTACATCAAACAAGTAAATCCCTTCTTTGTTAGCCATGTCGGTAGTGATGCCATGCACATCAGATGCTCCTGTTGGTATGGTAAACCCTTCGGGTTTAATGATATGCGCCTGTGTATCAAGTTTGTTTCCATGTCTATCACACAGAATCCATGCAATCTGGATCATGCGTGGCCAATTGTCGAGATCAGTTACTGGAGCTTTCCAGTTTTTTGGAAGCCCTGTGGTTTCCGTGTCAAAAAATAAGTACATATTGATTTAATTCATTATTATATTTTTTATGATTTTAAGTTAATCAAAGAACTATTACCTATTAAAATTATAATAAATTGATGAAAGATTAGTTTATTTTTTTCTCAACATAACCATCATCGTAGACATAAAAGAGAATTTGGTTTTTATGTCGCAAATCTTTTTTAGTTACATCTTGCCCTAAAATGTTGACAATTTTTATGAGATTTTTCGATCCACTGTTAGTCTCTGTAATAATTTCAGTCTCAATGTGAGAGATAATATTTATATCGTTTGGAGAATAAGAGATGGAACTAATCAATCCATCTGATAGGATTAAGTTTTCTAAATTTTCTGTATTCCATAATTTGAAGCTAATTTCTCTACTCTGATCAATTTCCTCCGAGTCTGTATTTATCGACTCAATTCCCCAGACAGTTAAAACAGTTACATTAGGAGTGTACATTGATGTACCTAATAGTTTCCCTTTCAAATTAAATGCAGCTACCTCTGACCCAATAATTGGTTTTTCACCCCAGGCTTCATCTTTTATGACAATAGTCATGTTGTTGTCGGTTGCAGGAACTTTCATGAAGTGAGAAGTACGATTATTAATTAGTTCCATAGAGTTAAATCTGTATGAATCATCATTGGATAAATAATAAAGTACATCATCACTTCCTATTTTTAATTGATAACCTTCTCCTGGATTCATACTTCCTATCCCATTGAATGAATAATCGGGAAGATATACGTCACCTTCATAATTTTTTGCGATAATTAAATCACTCAGATCGACCAACACAGAGGGTATTTCAGCTGATTCTGTTCTTAGGTACGCTATCAAATTCCAACCCTCTATGACATTAATTGGGTTTTGTTCTGGTAATGCATAATTTCCGCAAAAATCAATGGATAAAGAATTTCCTGTTTTGATAAAGTATCCTTGACCTGTGATCATTTCACCAATTGCATTAAAAAGATATTCTGGCAAGTAGGCATTCCCCATGTAATCTTTGACAATTATAATATCTTGATTTATGTCTTCTAACATCACATCTAAATTCAAATCTTCTTCAATAATATATGTTGAGAAAATCGACCATCCTTGAGGCATTTCGATGGTCTGGCAGAATGGAATGGAACTTTCGTATTCACACGATTCATCATCTTGTGTAGCAAGGGAATTAAAGTTAATTGCAACAGAGTCTGTGCAACCAAGAATTAATTGATTAGTAAAGTCTACACAGAAATCTAAAGTTCCTTCTAATCCACTATCAAGTGTCCCTGAAGCTAAAACTTGATTATCTGAGTTGGTTATTATGAATTCCGAACCATTCCATCCATCACCATATGAATCATACATTGTAAAGGAATGGCATCCTTCATTTAAACAAGCCTGTGAAAGTCCTACTTCTCCCGAATATTCGTTTAATATCCAAGAAACTTCGTTTGGCCATTGACCAAAAGAAACCTCTATATAAATTAAATTTAATCCTTCACATTCAAATGGATATATACATGAAGTAGTGTCTTCAATTGAATTTGGGTCAAAATTAAAAGCTAAAGAATCTGAACAGCCTGACACAGGGTAATAACATGTGCTGTCATCAATGTCTGCCTCAGAGTTGTAATTTAATGCATTAATGTCAGTGCATCCATACACAGGGAATTGACATGAATTATTATCGATTATTGCTTCAGAGTTGAAATTCAAAGCTGAAGAGTTTGTACAGCCCTCAATAAATTCACAAGAATTGTCAGAGCCATTGGCAGCCTGATTGTAATTTAAAGCAATTGGGTCAATGCAACCATATGTGATTTCACATTCTTCTTGAGAATTTTGTATAAATATTGAGGCTATATTTCCTTCTCCTGACATAATAGTAGTTTGGTTAGTGTCTACTAATTCCCAGGTTATTTCATTTGCCCAAGGACCTCCAATTGAGAATATATTACATCCATCGTTCAAACAAATGGATTCATTTGCTTCAGACGAAGGGCCTGGAAATACAATTGAGAATTGATCTCCATTATTTTCAGAAACAATGAGTGAGTTATGATTACCCCCATAAGGCCAAGAATCGGATAGCAAAAGAATATAAGGGGTGCCGTCTTCACATTGAGAAGGGGTAATACATGAACCATCACTAGCATTTGCTAAAGGCTCATAATTAAATGCAAGAGGATTTGTACAGCCTGAAAAACATGCTTCTAAAGTATTAAGTGCTAGCGTGAAAGATCCTGACGGACTATTCCCGTCAATTAATTGGTTTATAAGTAATTCTCCAGCTTCGTTTGTGATGCTAATTTCTGCATCAAACCAATCGGTATTTTCAATTCCATTTTCATCATAAGTATTAATAGCAAAAGAATGACATCCATCTTCTAAACATACAGGGTTTTCTCCTTCGCTACCCTCAAATCCTGTCATAGACCATCCTACTGAGGTAGTATAATTTCCAGTTATATTAACTGATAATCTATTCAGTCCCTCACAAATAATTTTACTGCAAGAATCATCATCAATATTTGCTGTTGGTGAGAAAAATAAATCTAAAGAATCCATACATCCATATATTGGATAGATACATGACCCGTCTTCAACATTTACATTAGCATCAAAGTTTAGTGCCAATGAATCACTACAGCCCATGTTAAATTCACAATTCTCTTGATTTAAAGAAAATACCAAAGACCCAATATTTGAATTGGTTAAAGTTCCAGAGCCTAATACACTTCCACCACTCGCAGTTATAGTTACCTCAGATCCACCCCATCCTAAGGGATAAGAATCGTCCCACCAACTAGGAGCCATAGATGGGTCGTTGAACATATTGTAAATGTAGCAGCCATCATCTAAGCAAAATTGGCCTTGTGGAGAACCGTCAAATGGATAAGAATTGCCGGATATTCCGTTCATTTCCCATAAAATCAGATAATTGTAATCTCCCCCAGTAAATTCCATAAATACAGTAGTTGAGTCTCCACAATCTATAACTGGTATGTGGCAAAAACCATTATCCTGATTTGCCAATGAATTATAATTGAATGCAATTGGGTTTGTACAACCGTAGACAAATTCACAATTAGAATTTACATCCACTTCAATGGAACCGTCAAATCCTGAATCTAAAGTTGCAAACATCAATTCTTCTCCTTCCATAGTCGTAATAGTTGCCGTAACGCCTCCCAACCAGCCGGGTCCAGTAAAACTTGACATATTAAAGGTGTGACACCCCGGTTGAACACAAATTAATTGTTCCTCACCAGCATTCCCCTCGAAACCTTCAAAATCCCATGAAATCGACTCTGTAAGATATTCAGCATTTGCTTCATTAACATTTATCGAGAGTAAAGTTGCCCCAACGCAATCTGAAGGATAAAAGCATGATCCATCATTTATTACAGCGTCAATAAAATAATTATAAGCAGTTTCGTCTGTACAACCTTCTATAGGGTATAAGCAAGAGCCGTCATATGAATTTGCTTGTAAGTCAAAATTTAGTGCCAGAGTGTCATAACACCCAAATATTGGGGTGCATTCAGAATTAACCCCAACTAATAAACTAGCTCCTTGTCCTTCATCAAGATACATTTCAGCTAAAACATTAAATCCTTGAGTAATTGTGTAATTATAGCCCATCCAAGGACCTCCTCCATCTTTTGTGATATTAAAAATATGACATCCTTCTTCTAGACATACATCGTAAGAGCCTCTTATCCCTGAGTAATCACCAATATTCCATGATGCAGGATTTGCAGAGACAATGTCATCTACTTCAATATGAATTTTTTCTCCGGAAATACATTCTCCATAACAATCAAATCCGAGTAAAGGATCTGGTTCACAATTACCACAAGTATTTAACTCATAACAAAAGCCATGATCATATAGTGCTTCAGAATCATAGTTACAAGCATTTTCATCCATACAACCATATTCAGAATTTACTTCTGCATGATTAAAAATCCATTCTAGATAATTTGAAATAGTTGTATAGCCCATTGGGTATTGGGGCATGCCAGGAGTGTAACCTCCTGAAGTTACGCCAATTAGAAGCCAGTCAGTATTATCCATATTAGCTACAACCAAAGGACCACCAGAGTCCCCAGATGCAGCAGATAAACCACCATTTTCTAAATCTCCGGCATAAATTGTACTTTCATTATATAGTTCCAATTCTAATCCCAATAGACACGGATAATTACCTGAGAAACCATTTGGATCAGTGGAATCTCCACATGCAACTTCATTTGAAACAATTGGAACTTCAATCATTTGTAATGTGGAAGCCGCTATAGAGTCATTTAGGTACTCTGAGGTAGAAACCCCCCATCCAGTACTCATCGCTAGTATACCAGGATTTTGAAGACCTGCTTCCACATCGGAAGCAGAAATTAAATTAATAGATGCGATATTTTCAGAGAAGTTAAAAGACCCTTCAATCTGAATAAGTGCGATATCATTGTGAAGCCATTGGTCATCGTAAGCAGGGTGAGAGATAACCTGAATCACATTATATGATTCGCCTCCAGATGCCCAATTGTTTGATGATCCTGCATGAATAGTATAGGAACTTGCAGAGCCAGATCCGTCCACACAATGTGCAGCTGTGAGAACCCACGAGTCACCAATGATTGATCCTCCACAATAACTTCCAAAGTCAGGTCCATTATATTCAACAGCAACTTGCCATGGATGATCTAATATATTTGCATCATCGCCTCCTACAATTTTATTTTGACAATAAGTGTTTTGGGATAAAAGAAAAAAAATTGATATAATCCAAATAAAATTTTTAAAAGACATACTTAATGGGAGTTTATTTTGGTTTTTATTGTAATAGTTTTCAAATTTAATGAAAAACAGCTGAATAATTTAATAGTCAATGATCAGTTTTGATGATAATCATCTAATAATAAACCATTTTCTTCCTTTAAAACGTTATTTGTAGAAACAGTCGGTTACCCTTCAATGATTTTAAATCAATTATTTTTTGGTTCTTTATTCCTGACTACAATAATCATTAATGGTATTGATCTTGTTTGATTAATTCTTTAAAAACGATTTTAAAAACAGTCCTCTTATCGTAAAGAAAAAAGCCCAGATACCAGCGAGATTAGGTTTGGGTTTTTTGCCTTTCCCTAAACGTTGTATTTGTAATTCATACCAAGGAAGTTCAACTCCGCCCATTTTATCTAACAGTTCAATGCCTATGGTTGGAACGGGTGCCTTAAAACTAGTTTCTTTTCCGTCAAAAATATCTTGAGCTAAATTGGGGTACAGACAAAAAGGACGCCCTAAACCAATCACATCTAGTTTTTCGCTTTTTAGGGCATCTTCCATTGCTTTAACAGAACGAAATCCACCTGTCAACAATAAAGGTGTATTAGTTATTTTTCGTGCTTTTTCAATGTAGTCTAAAAAATACGCTTCTCTTTCAAGAGTACTTTGTTTTCGATTTCCTTTTATCATGGCAGGTTTTTCATAGGTTCCTCCAGAGATTTCGATCAAGTCTATTCCTTCACGTGAAAGAAATTGTACCACCTCCATGGATTCTTCTTCGGTAAAACCACCACGTTGAAAATCGGTAGAGTTAATTTTAATCCCAACAGGATAATCTGGACCTACCTGATGGCGAATCTCACGATACACTTCTAGCACAAATCGAGATCTATTTTCTAGCGAGCCACCCCATTGATCTTTTCGGGTATTACTCATTGGCGATAAAAACTGACTAACAAGATAGCCATGTGCCCCGTGAATTTGACAGCCTGTAAAACCAGCCTCCTTCATTATTCTCGCACTATTACCAAAACGTTTAATGATATCCAAAATCGCATCTTCTGTTAAAGGTGTGGCGAGTTTAAACATTTTTGACGCTCCACCCATTTTTAATGGGACAGACGATGGGGAAACAACTTCTCTATTGATTGATCTAAAGGCTTGTCTTCCGGGGTGATTTAATTGTGGCCATAAATGTACGCCTGTTCCCTCGACGGTTTTTGCCCAAGCTTTTAATAAGTCAAAATGGGTGTAATCTTCTACCACAACATTTTTAGGTTCACCTATGGCTCTGTTATCAATCATTACGTTTCCAGTTATTAAAAGCCCTGGATTACCTTTGGCCCAGACATTATAAGCGTTGATTAGCGTCATTGTAGGGGCGTTTGAGAAACTTCCTATATTCTCGCTCATCGCGGATTTAGCGATACGATTTTTCAAGATTGCCCCACATGGTAAGGTGAATGGAGAAGCAATTTTTTTCATGATATAAGCTTTACAATTTAAAAACTTCCTCCCTTGAATTAATAAGTAGTTATTTTGATATCTCTTGATAGAAGATATTTGAAGAAGTCCCTCTATTACATTATCTTGTATATAACCACAATAATACATTAAATCTATAATTGTTGAATCATAACGTCACGAAAATATTCTTGTCTTATATTTCCTATATTCAGAATTATTTTAATACATCAGCTAGATATATGACCAAACAATTCTTCATATAAATCATGTTTGTTTTGAATTATTATAGCCCATAGTGAATAATCACTGTTACCGGAATCGACTTCTACCTTTGAGTTAAAATTGTCTGTATTGCTTTTTCACATCAAGTTATTATACTTAACAATGAGATATGCAAAAAGAAAGCCATTTTTGAAGAACAGCTTTTTAGTTAAACATCTGAAAATAAATAATTTGAAAAATATACGCCTTTTGAAAAGGGCTTTAGCAGAGAGGAAGGGATTCGAACCCCCGATACATTACTGTATACACGCTTTCCAAGCGTGCGCCTTAAGCCACTCGGCCACCTCTCTAAACAGGCCAAAAGTAAGTATTTTTTTTCAAAATTTCGCCCTTTTTTAAAAGTACCTAGCTGGGCGAAATTGTGTAACTTGAACCAATGATATTGACAGACACTCACAGCCACCTTTACGATCATAAATTTTCCGAAGACAGAACAGAAATGATTGACCGCGCTTTGAAAGAAAATGTCCAGCGTATTTTTTTGCCTAATGTAGATTCCAAATCTGTACAGGGAATGATGGAAGTGGTGGCAGATCATCCAGACAAATGTTTTCCTATGATTGGTTTGCATCCTTGTAATGTAAAGGGAAATTATAATGAAGAACTTACTATACTTAAAGATTACTTGGATAATGGAAGCTTTGTTGCCGTTGGGGAAATAGGTATGGACCTTTATTGGGATAAGACTTTTTTAGATGAGCAAAAAGAATCTTTCCGAACTCAAATTCATTGGGCAAAAGACAAGGGACTTCCAGTAGTCATTCATTGTAGAGATGCATTTAAAGAGGTTTTCGAAATCTTAGATTCAGAAAAAGGACCTCTTTTACGGGGTGTTTTTCATTGCTTTACAGGAAGTATAGACCAAGCCCACCGCGCAATTGATTTAAACTTTTATTTGGGTATTGGTGGCGTAGTCACATTCAAAAAAGCAGGGTTAGATAGTGTTGTCAAACAAATCCCCCTAAAACACATAGTGCTGGAAACAGACAGTCCCTATCTGTCACCTAGCCCTAACCGAGGCAAGCGAAACGAAAGTGCTTACCTAATCCATATTGCAAGAAAGGTGGCAGACTTACATGAAGTAACCATGGAGGAACTTGCCAAAATCACCACCAATAATTCAAAACAACTTTTTGGACGCTAGCATGAAAATATTACTAATATATACTGGAGGAACTATTGGTATGGTTCAGAATAAACAATCGGATGCTTATGTTCCTTTTGACTTTGAGAATTTACAAAATCAAATTCCTGAAATTAATCAGCTTGATTGTTCATTGGAAGTTTTGTCTTATAATCCTAGTATTGACTCTTCGAACATGCAAACTAAAATATGGATACAACTCGCTAAAACTATTGAGTCTTCTTATTCCGATTATGATGGATTTGTTATTCTTCATGGTTCTGATACGATGGCTTTTACTGCTTCTGCTTTGAGCTTTATGTTAGAGGGTTTAAATAAGCCAGTTGTACTAACTGGGTCTCAGCTTCCTTCAGGAGTTCCGCGTACTGATGCCAAAGAAAATTTAATTACTGCTATAGAAATAGCCGCCGCTCTAAAAAATGGACTTCCTGAAGTACCTGAGGTTTCGCTATATTTTGAATATCAGCTTTACCGAGGGAATAGAACGCATAAGGCTAATGCAGAAAATTTTGAAGCCTTTGAATCGGTCAACTACCCATCTTTGGCTGAAGCAGGAGTTCATTTAAAGTTTAATCGTCGATATGTGCAAAAAAAACTGAATGAATCTTTAAGAGTTCACACAAAATTAAACACCCGTGTCGGCCTGCTAAAAATTTTCCCTGGTATGACGAAAGATTATGTTCAGCACCTATTAGAAAACCCAAAGACCGAAGCCTTTATTCTTGAAACATTTGGAGTGGGAAATGCTCCAACTTTTCCTTGGTTTTTGAAGCTTATTAAAGATGCTATTGAAAGAGGACAACTGATTTTTAACGTCTCCCAGTGTAATGGGGGTTCCGTAGAATTAGGACGTTATGAAACCAGCAAAAGCCTCAAAGATCTGGGTGTACTTTCGGCCTATGACATGACTTTTGAAGCCGCACTTACCAAATTGATGTTTGTGATGGGGTATACCGATAATGAGGTAAAAAGAAAAACTCTATTAGAGTCTAATTTACAAGGAGAATGCACTAGATAGTCCTGAGAAGATAATTTATATCATTTTTCTTTGTCCTTGAAAGGCATTGCTTATTTTTGTTTCAAATCCTTTGTGATGATGAAGATTCTTATCATTCGTTTTAGTTCTATTGGGGACATCATTTTAACCACTCCCATTATTCGTAGACTAAAGAAACAGGAAAATGTAGAATTACATTTTCTAACGAAGAAGCCTTTTGCTTCTATGCTAGCAGCTAATCCATACTTGCATAAAATTCATGTAATAGATAAAAATTTTGACGATGATTTATTGTCCTCTTTATATAATGAGAATTTTGATTTATTAGTAGATCTCCACAAAAATTTTAGATCGCTCAGGCTAAAGCGAGTGCTCAACTCACCTTCGGTTTCTTTTTCTAAATCAAATTTTAAAAAGTGGTTACTTATCCAATGGAACTATCGGCCATCTGTAATTCGTAATGTTGTAGATCGATACATGGATAGTCTTGAATCACTTGGAATCAAAGACGACGGACATGGCTTAGATTATTTTATTCCTTCTCAAACTCAAATTAAAATTGAATTACCTCTTGAGCAAAGTTTTTTGGCATGGTGTATTGGTGGCTCATTTGAGCAAAAGAAACTCTCAGTTAATCAGGTTGCAGAGGTCGCTTCTAATATCAAAACAAATATTTTTCTGCTTGGAGGAGAAGATGAAATTGATCAGGGAGAAGATATTATTCGTCTTTGTAAAACTCCCCAAGTCTATAACCTTTGTGGTAGACTATCTTTAAATCAAACTGCTTTAATGATTCAAAAAAGTGAATTACTGCTAAGTAATGATACGGGATTAATGCATATGGGTGCAGCATTTAAAAAGCCTATTATTTCGTTTTGGGGTTGTACCCAGCCTTCTTTAGGTTTTGCTCCATACAGGGGAGCTAATAATTCTACAGAAATATCTTCTCGACCATACGGAAGGCCTTGTTCAAAGCACGGAAAATCTTGTAGGATTAGTCCTTTGGGATGTATCAAAAATATTTCTTCAAAACAGATTACTGCAGCTTTAAAAAAGTACAACTTTTAATATATATTAAGATGGAGTATTATTGTTTGAGGAGCCATGTAGCTTTCCCTCTTTTTTTAATATCATTGAGCTGATTCATTGCTAATTTTTTCTCTGAAAATGTTGCATATGTAACTCGATAAAGCCCTTGCTCACTTTGCCCAATCATTTCAGCTTTAAAGCCCTCTTGCTTAAGTTTTATAGATAAATTTATTGCATTCTTTTTTGAAGAAAAACATCCAGCGACTAAATGAAATTTAGTGTATCTATTTGCATGATTTAGAATAGAATTGGGAATTATTTTTGCAATCTCCTTCTTTTTTTCTTTAGAAACAGGAAATGTTTCTTCTAATAAAATTTTTTTATTATCGTTTGGCATTATGTCTTTTAAAATTTCCGTTGGCATAGTAATTATTTCCTCTTCAGAAGTAATTCTGGGAATATATACTGCTTCTGGAGTCGTTTTAAAAGGATTTAGGAAAGCATAGTTTGAATAGGATTCTCTGAGTAATTCGTTTTGAACAGAGACAATACTACTAACAGCAAAAAGAGGGAGGAGAATTGCAGCAACTTTCCAATTTAGACTCAGACTTTTTTTCTGAAGGTTTTTTGCTTTTCTAGTGATTTCTTTTTTTAGAATTCCTTTTTCTTTTTTGCGTAAAATTGCAGGAGATTGCATGCTTTCCAAACCAAAAGAGTCCAATAAAAAGTTATCTTTTATGTTGGCCTTAAATGAAATATGCCCATTTAAGTCTAATGTAAGCAGACCGATGTTTGCTATTTTCGCTTCTTTTTTGTGTTCTAAGTCATTTTTGATTCGTGTTACAAACTTGTCAACTTTGGTTTGCGCAGCTTCAAAAGAAATAGATTCACAGTCAGCAATATAATTAGCAAGAAGACCGTCATTTTTGTCAATTTGTGTATTAAATCGGATACTTTTGCTTGGTGGTCGAAAGCTATGACTTATGGGGTGAATTTGTGCGGGTCGATAATGAGAAATGAATCCGCCTAAATTGTTCAATATGACACAGTCATATCTGTAGAGCAATTCTCGAATATAAATTTCTATCTTCATATTTCAAAAATAGATAAAGCATTTGTCATAGAAAAATTTTCACTTGTCAATTAATATAAGGAATATATCATAAGCAGATTAATCTTAAAATATGACACGAAGAAGTACTGAGAATGTTCTTGGTGCTGATAACGATGCAGGCCGGAGTGATTGTTCAGAATTAAAAATATTATCTACATTAAATAAAATTCTTGCATCTTCAGTCAGGTCGTATCCGATTCTAAAATCTAACATTAACAAGTCTCTGTTAAGCATTTCCCATGCATTTGTTGTGCCTAGATACAAATCAAATAAAGGTTCAATGAATGCTTTATCAATATTTTCCATTCTACTATTAAATCGCATAGATAATCCTGAGCTGAATCGATTTCTCTCAAGATTTATATCAAACTTAAATAGGTGTTTATATCTGTATTTTAGTATACCTGATGTATCTGAACTTGTTGTTAAATATGAGATTGGAGCATATTGTGGAATTGAGTCAGAGTCATAGCTTTCTATAAATTGATCATAAACATAATTGATATTATCAATTATTGGATTAGTATATGTATATCCCCCCAGTATTTGAATCTTTGTTTTGCCAATACTACCCTCTCCTGCTATAGAAAATTCTAAACCATCAATTTGTGTATTTCCGATATTTATTGATTTAAAGCCAAAGCCTAGAAGTTGCCCATCATTAATAGTTCCCCATCTACCAAAACTAAATTCCATCATATTATCATATGACATTCTAAAAGCTGCTAAATCAATAAATCCTTTCCATTCTCCAATTTGGAGTCCCTGTTTGATTCCAAATTCACCGCTCCATCCGGTTTCTGGTTGAAGGCCTTCATTTGGAAAAATAGTCATGGGGCCAGTTTCGTAATTTACATATCGCTCTAGCATTGATGGAAAACGAATTCCCTCTCCATAAGATGCTCTGAAAAAGGTGGCTTGGCCTAAACGATAATTTATACCCCCTCGAAAAATTGGTTGAGAGATAACTTCACCAGAATAAATGAAGTGTTCGTATCTAGTCCCAATCGATACATTTAGTCTATTTTTTTTGAAGTCAGCTTGTGTGTACAACGAATTATTTACGTTAATATGGTTTCCAAATACATCCTCGTCAGATCCTCTTTGAAGATTAAATGTATATCCCGATGTAATGGAAAGATTTTCGTTGAACATTTTTTGGATTTGCGCATCCAAATAACTTACCATGGAATATGTTGACGAATCTAAATCGGTGTATTTGCCAATAGGTTCGTCAAATGCACCATAAAATTTATGAAAATATCTTCCGTTTAGAGAGTATTTTATATTTTTTTCATCATTATTATATGTTAGAAAGGGGTCAACTGTAATATACGCATTGTCATATGATGCTGGATCATTATCCAACGGAGTATATGCAAGTGAATAATTTTGCCAAATAACGGGATCTTTTATTTCACTTCGCATTAGGTTAGTTTTAATTCCATAAATCAATCCTTCAACTTTTTGCGAATAAAAAGTTTTGTTGATGTTTATTCGGGCTCTTTTACTTGTAACGCCTTCATAGAATCCGGCGTCATGAAAAAGATTCATTCCCAAGACAAAGTCTGAGTTATTTTTTTTGTGAGAATGTAAAAAAGAGTAATTACTACTTCGTTGAATTAACCCTTTATACCAATGATTATTGGCTGATCTAGGTTTCCCATAAATAGTTTCGTTTACTAAAAGTTTATTTAGCGGAATATCAGAGGGATATGCAGTTCTTATATTTATAGTTCCGTTTAAAGCTGCAGAGCCAAATAATACTGATGACGCTCCTTTAATAATTTCAATTTGAGAAATATTTTCCATTGGAATTAATTGCCATTCAACACCTCCCTGATCTCCGTTCATTAGTGGTATCCCATCCACCATTACCATCACCCGAGATCCTGCCCCATAGCTCCATCCACTCCCACTTCTAATATTTGCTTGACCGTCTACAATATGAACAGATGGAGATTGATTCATTGTTTTGTCAAGAGAACTAGCGCTTTTATTTTCAATAAGACTCGGTTTTATTACATCCATGGAAACTGTAACTTCCTCTATCTTTTGCTCAAATTTCCCTGCGGAGATTACAATAGTTCCAAGCAGTTCGGAAGATTCGTTGAGGATAATATTAAGTGTATCTGATTTATCTGTCTTTGTACATATGTTTTTTTCTATATTTTCAAAACCAATAAACTGAAACAAGAGGTCATGACATCCGCTAGGTAAGGATATTTCGTAGTTCCCATTAAAATCTGTACTAGTTCCTATTGTTGGGATAAAATTGACAGAAATATTTACTCCAATAAGTTCTTCATTATCTTGACTGAGAACTTTCCCGGTGATAATATTTTGAGCAAAAACAAAATAATTGCTAAGAATTAAAAAGAGAGAAAATAATAATTTTTTCATAGCATTAGTTAAAATTGAGTAGTTAATTTAATAGAATATAGTCTTGGAGCACCTATAGATGCTGGTCTTATTTGGTATTCTCTATTGAAAATATTTTCCACTAAAAATTGAAAAGTTAGAATTTCTTTAAAACGATAAGAAATGCGCATGTCAGTTATAAAATCCCCTGAGGTTAGTTTTGTTCTAGATTTTTTAATTCCTGTATCAAATATATTTGCATCTGCAAAAGTAAATATATCAAGAACTTCTGCATTAAAAGCACCACTTTCAAAAAGGTTGTCAACATTTTCCATGAATGAATTATAGTGGATGTGCGCACCTAGTGTCCATTGATTTCTAGAAAGTTGAAGATCTAATTTAGCTATGTGTCTATAGCGATATTTTAGTATTTCACTATCTGGATTTGAACTCGTAGAATTAAAAGAGAGTTCACTTTGCTGAGCGGCAATTTGTTCAATAATTGGAATTAATGTTTCATCAATTTGTCCTTGTTCAACTAAATTTGCCACCAAATTGTCAAGCTGATTATTGTAATTATCGTAAACTAAATTAGCATTTGTAGCTCTTGGAGACATATAAGTATAGCTCAAACGGGAACTCAAGTCCCATTGAGCCAGTTTACCTTCTAACAAGATAGAGCCTTCTATTCCTGAAATTTTTGTTTGTCCAACATTAATCGGTTTAAATCCTATTCCCAGTGGATTAAGGCGAGTAGAATCTCCCCATAGTCCATAGCTATATTCGACCATATCATTATATTGCATGTGGAATATTGCAATATCTATGTATGTTTTTAACTGCTTTTTGTGAATCCATTTGTGTTTGAAACCAATCTCTGCGGAGTAACCTGTTTCGGGCTTAAGCAGTGGATTGGAATAAATCGAAATCTCTCCTGCATCCTTGTATAGGAAAAGTTCGTACATAGAGGGGAATCGATATCCTTGACCTATTGATGCTCTAAAAAAGTTTCGGTGATTAAGTTCGTAATTAAGACCCATTCGAACTACTGGTTTTCCTTCTCTTTTATCTCTTATGTTATACTGCTCGTAACGCATTCCAATTGAGTATCTAAGTGGGCTAAGAGTAAAGTCATATTGGGAGAAAAGAGCATAATTAATTCCAGTTTTATCATTATTAAAAAAATCAGAAAGACCGATATAATGATTCAAGTTTGCCCCTGAAGTCCAAGTTCCTTGAGAGTAAAATTTTTGAAAAAGGTATTCAGAGTAAAGTGCAATATAGTTGTTTGTTAATTGGCTACCATCGGGGTTAAAGTTAGTTTGTAGTAATCTGCCCATAAGTTGATGTTGAGTATTATTATTGCTGTTTCGGAATTTTAAGCGTGGAGAAATGCTTGTTTGAGCACTTTTAAACCTGGAGAAAGAAGCTTCGCTAAAAGATGTGTATCCTAGAGAATCACTTAGGTATAAAAAGCCATCTTGTTCGTCAAAACGAAGATAGGAGCTATTTATTCCATAAGACAATCCTTTTATTTTATTGGAGAGGATTTCAGTATTCAAATATATTCTGATTCGTTCTTCTCCAATATGAACGGGTCTTTTTGTGGAATCCGATTCAATAATTATTCCTTGGTATCCCTCACTTTTGTGAGATTGAATCCCGAAATTATAACTATATTTATCTTTTTTATGGGCATGATTAAAGTTGACACCATACTGCTCTAGTTCAATATTAGCTTGAGTCCACCAATTCAGTGATACTCGTTTAGCTTGGTCAAATCTTCCATAATAAGTTGAGAAATTAGTTCGAGGTTCTATTTCAGCTTTTTTACTAGTGATATTGATCACTCCGTTAAGAGCTGAAGAACCAAACAAAACAGAAGAGGCTCCTTTGATAATTTCAATACGGTCGATATTTTCTGCAGGAATAAGTTCCCACTGAACTGCCCCAGAGACAGAATTAGTTACGGGCAAACCGTCTAATAGAACCAAGACCCTTGATCCAGCTCCATAACTCCATCCGCTTCCCCCACGAATATTAATTTGACCATCGATAATATGAATACTAGGTGCCTGCGCTATACTTCTTTCGACATTGTAATTAGAAAGATTTTCAATATAATCTCCTTTAAATACATCAAGAGATACAGTAATTTCTTCTAATTTTTGCTCAAATTTACCAGCGCTTAGGACCACTGTTTCAAGCTCTTCGATACTTTGCTTGAGTTCTATATTTAATTCTATGGTAATATTTGAACTTAAATTCATTTTTTTATTAAAACTCTGAAATCCTAAATGCTGAAATTTAAGTAGGTTTTCTCCTTCTTTTAAGTTTAATTTAAAAAAACCGTTTTCGTCACTAATTGTACTTTGACTCCCAGCAGTTAGTATATGTACAAATGAAATAGGCTCTTTAGATTTCTCCTCCACAATATATCCCTGAATAATGCATTGTGCACATAATGTGAAAGAAGGAAATATGAATATGAGAAGGTAGAATTTTAATAAAAAGTTCATAGAATAAATTGCAATTAATTTTCAAAAATAGGGTTTCTAAATGACAACATATAAAATTGTTTAATTGCTCGTTCTTTGAAATCGTAAGGCACGGAATATATTGTTTTATAAAAACAATTAAATATTAGGGATTTCTGAATAGGTTTAATGCTTTGATATATTGTTTGTTAGATTTGTTAATATAGTTTGTCCAGCAATAAATTGTGTTTACATTAAGCATTAATTAAAGAAATTTTGTAATGATGCGTTACCATTATAATATTATTAATATTCTGACTATTTAACAATGTTTTTTAAAATAGTTAATTATGAAGTATTTATTGTCCTATTGGTTACAGTAGGAAATCAACATAGCTAGCTTATAAAAATTCTTTTTTGATTTGTAGTGATAGAAAAATGTTTTAGGTTTGCAAGGTGTTTATTAATCTAATTACATATAATGCAGGCAAAAATTAAAGCTTTTGTAGACAGTATAAAAAATAGAAACAGCAATGAACCGGAATTTATTCAAGCCGTTACTGAAGTTGCTGAGGCCGTTATCCCCTTTATCGAAAATCATCCAAAGTATAATCATTCCATGCTTCTTGAGCGTATGGTTGAACCTGAACGGGTAATCATGTTTCGCGTTCCTTGGTTAAACGACGCTGGAAATATTGAGGTAAACAGAGGTTTTCGCATAGAGATGAATAGTGCCATTGGGCCATTCAAAGGTGGGCTTCGCTTCCATCCCTCTGTGAATTTAGGAATCCTCAAATTTTTAGCATTTGAACAAGTATTTAAGAACAGCTTAACAACCCTTCCAATGGGAGGTGGTAAAGGCGGTGCTGATTTCAATCCAAAAGGAAAATCTGATAATGAGGTGATGCGTTTTTGTCAAAGTTTTATGTCAGAATTATTTCGTCATATTGGACCAAATACTGATGTTCCCGCTGGAGATATTGGCGTGGGTGGTCGTGAAATAGGTTTTATGTTTGGACAATACAAACGTTTGAGAAATGAATTTACTGGAGTACTTACCGGTAAAGGTATAAGCTGGGGAGGTTCTCTAATTCGCCCAGAAGCTACTGGTTATGGTAACGTCTATTTTGCGAATCAAATGCTTAAGACAAAGAACGAGAGTTTTAAAGGAAAAACCGTCGTAATTTCTGGTTCTGGCAATGTAGCTCAATATGCCTGTGAAAAAGTCATAGAATTAGGAGGTAAAGTAGTTGCTATGTCAGATTCCTCAGGTCATATTTATGATGCTGAAGGAATTGATAAAGAAAAACTAACTTTTTTAATGCATCTTAAAAATATTAAAAGAGGACGAATTAAAGAATATGCAGATTATTATTGTTGCGAATTTCACAAAGGCCAAAGACCTTGGTCTATTGCTTGTGATATAGCACTCCCCTGTGCTACTCAAAATGAGTTGAATGCCGAGGAAGCTAAATTACTGGTTGACCAAGGTTGTATATGTGTGAGTGAAGGAGCCAACATGCCAACAACTCCGGAAGCGGTTGAGGTCTTTGCAGTAAACAAGATATTGTTTGCTCCTGGTAAAGCTTCTAATGCTGGTGGGGTAGCAGTTTCTGGTCTCGAAATGTCTCAAAATTCACTTCGTTACAATTGGACAAGGAAAGAGGTTGATGTCAAATTACATGCCATCATAGTAGATATCCACAGAGCCTGCGTTTCATATGGATCGGATGAAAATGGTAATGTAGACTATGTAAAAGGAGCAAATATTGCCGGTTTTGTCAAGGTAGCAGATGCTATGTTAGATCAAGGCGTTGTTTAAATCTTCTATTTCATTTGAATTTAAAAAAAGCTTCCTAAAGGGAGCTTTTTTTAATTTAACACAATAAGATTAATCAATCAAAATAGTATGTTTACCTTTGTGTAAACTTATTTGTTGCTTATAAATTTAACACAATAATTTTTTAATATGTACCCAAATTATATAGATTATTTGCAGTCTAAACTTGACGATATAAAGTCCTCAGGGCTTTATAAAAAAGAACGTATTATAGTTACACCTCAGGGTGGAGATATTCAGGTAAGTACAGGTGATAATGTTATTAATTTTTGTTCAAATAATTATTTAGGATTATCTTCTCATAAAGATGTTATTCAAGCTTCAAAAAATGCTTTAGATACTCATGGTTATGGTATGTCATCGGTTCGTTTTATTTGTGGAACACAAGATATTCACAAAGAATTAGAGGGCAAGATTTCTTCTTTTTTAGGGATGGAAGATACCATTCTTTATGCAGCTGCTTTCGATGCTAATGGAGGATTATTTGAGCCTCTTTTTACTGCAGAAGATGCTATCATTTCAGATGAACTTAATCATGCGTCAATTATTGATGGTGTTCGTTTGTGCAAAGCACAGCGTTTTCGTTATAGAAATAGCGATATGAAAGATTTAGAAGTTCAACTACAGAATTCCAAATCTGCTCGATATCGGATTATTGTCACTGATGGTGTTTTTTCTATGGACGGATACATAGCTAAACTAGACGCTATTTGCGATTTGGCAGACAAATATAATGCACTTGTTATGGTTGATGATTGCCATGCTACGGGTTTTGTTGGAAAAACAGGGAGAGGGACTCACGAGCACTGTGGTGTTATGGGACGTGTAGATATTATTACAGGTACTCTAGGCAAAGCTCTTGGTGGTGCTATGGGTGGGTTTACCTCGGCCAAAAAGGAAGTGATTGATGTTTTAAGGCAGCTTTCACGACCCTATTTATTTTCCAATTCATTAGCCCCATCTATTGTAGGCTCCTCAAATAAAGTTTTGGATTTATTGTCTAAATCCACTCAATTAAGAGATAAGTTAGAATCAAACGCCAAGCAATTTAGGGCCGGAATGCAAGCAGCTGGATTTGATCTGCGTTCGGGTGATCATGCAATTATTCCTGTTATGCTTTATGATGCAGAATTATCCCAAAGATTTTCTGATCGCTTGTTGGAAGAAGGAATTTATGTGATTGGATTTTTCTATCCAGTGGTTCCAAGGAATTTAGCTCGTATTCGCGTACAGATTTCCGCAGCACACGAATCTGAACACATCGAGAAGGCAATTGCCGCTTTTACTAAAGTAGGGAAAGAATTAGGTGTGTTAAAACCCTAAAATTATATGACTTTTGTCGAGTTTTGGAAGGTTTGAAATAGTAGTAAAGAGTTTTGATTGAGGCCCCTTGTATGGTTTTGTATTCATCTAATGCATCGTGTGGAAAAATAAATTCTTATCAGGTTTCTATTTGTCGAAAAAATATCTAACTTTGCCCACCGTTTTTATAGACATATTTTGTTTATAATCAATGAAATTAATTAACCTAAATCAGTAACAAGGTGAATACATTAAGCTACAAAACTGTTTCAGCAAACGCGCAAACCGTTCACAAAGAATGGTTGATGGTTGATGCTGAAGGGCAGTCATTGGGGCGTTTGGCATCCAGAGTTGCATTTCTAATTCGCGGAAAACACAAGCCTAGTTTTACTCCTCATGTAGATTGTGGAGACAATGTGATTGTAATCAACTGCGAAAAAGTTCAGCTCACAGGCAAAAAGTGGGAAGCCAAAGAATACATTCGACACACAGGTTATCCTGGTGGACAACGTAGCGCTACAGCAAGAGAAGTGTTTGAGAAAGACCCGACCCGTTTAGTTACAAAAGCGGTTTATGGTATGCTTCCAAAAAACAAATTAGGGGCTCAACTGAATCGTAATTTACGTGTTTTTGTCGGCGATGTACACGGATTAGATGCTCAAAAGCCAAAACAAATCAACTTAAAAGATATCAAATAAGATGGAAGTTGTTCACACAATCGGTAGAAGAAAAAAAGCGATAGCTCGTGTTTACCTTACAGACGGTAAAGGTGCAGTTACAATTAACGGTAGAGATGTAAAAGATTACTTCTCTACAGCGACGTTACAATACAAACTTGAGCAAGCACAAGTTTTGGCCGGTGTTGAGGGGATCTATGACATTAATGTAAATGTTGATGGCGGTGGAATTACTGGCCAGGCAGAAGCAATTCGATTAGGAATTTCTCGAGCCTTGATTAAAATTGATCCTGATCACAGATTGGCACTTAAGCCACATGGATTGCTTACTCGTGACCCTAGAATGGTAGAACGTAAAAAGCCCGGTCAGAAGAAAGCTCGTAAGAAATTCCAGTTCTCTAAACGTTAATATTGGTTTAGTATCTAAATTGCTAAGACTGCTGAGGCATTACTTAGTAATTGCGAAAAAACGTAAAAAGAAAGTAAACAAAAAACACACATGACTAAAGTTACAGAACTTTTAGATGCAGGAGTTCATTTTGGACACCTCACAAGAAAATGGAATCCCAACATGGCTCCCTATATTTTTATGGAGAGAAATGGAATCCACATTATTGATTTGAACAAAACAAAGGTCAAACTAGATGAGGCCGCCGAAGCGATGAAAAAAATTGCTCGTTCGGGAAGAAAAATCATGTATGTGGCTACAAAAAAGCAAGCTAAAGAGATAGTAGCCAAAGCTGCCCAAGATGTCAATATGCCATATATTACAGAGCGTTGGCCTGGCGGAATGTTAACAAACTTCGTTACAATCCGTAAGGCTGTCAAGAAAATGTCTTCCATTGATAAAATGAAAGCTGATGGTACATTCTTGGTTCTTTCTAAGAGAGAGCGACTTCAAATTGATCGTCAAAGAGCCAAGTTGGAAAAGAATTTAGGTTCTATCTCTGAAATGTCCCGTTTGCCTGCAGCTCTATTTGTTGTAGATGTTAAGCGTGAGGCAATTGCAATAGCTGAAGCTAGGAAATTAAGTATTCCGACTTTTGCAATAGTAGATACTAACTCAGATCCAGAATTAGTCAACTTTCCTATTCCTGCAAATGACGATGCTTCTAAATCAATAACCATCATTATTGATGCATTGAATGCTGGTGTAACCCGAGGTTTATCCGAAAGAAAGAAGGAAAAAGATCTTCAAGCGGCTGCAAAGAAAGACTCAGAAAATCAAGTTGCTAGTAAGGATCAAGTTGAAGATAGGGTGGAATTAAAAGCAGAAGAAAAAGTTAAAGTTGATGCGAAATCGGAACCTGAATTTAAGGTCAATGAAGAAATCGTTGCGAAGAAAAAAGTAGCTAAAAAAAGAATAGTTAAAAAATCTGCTTTAGATACTAAGTCTTCTCCAGATAACAATTCTGAAAAAGTTTAATATTCATAGAAGAACAGATTTTATCTAGTTCATCCACTAATCTTTATGTCCTGTAATTATGAAAATTACCGCCGCAGAAGTAAATAATCTTAGAAAGCAAACGGGTGCCGGAATGATGGATTGCAAGAAAGCTCTTGTTCAATCTGAAGGTAACTTTGATGCAGCAGTAGATATTCTTAGAAAAAAAGGTCAGAAGATTGCAGCTAAACGAGCTGATCGAGATGCATCTGAAGGAGTTTCCTTGACTAAAATTAATAATGATAATACAATTGGCATTGCATTAGTGCTTGCCTGTGAAACTGATTTTGTTGCTATCAATGAATCCTTCAAATCACTTGCTACTGATTTTGCCGATATCGCTCTTTCTCAACCTAGTAAAGAAGAATTTTTAAAGGCAAATTTTCGAGGAATGACAGTTGCTGAAAAGCTAATAGAACAATCCGGAGTCATCGGTGAAAAAATTGAAATAAAAGAATTTGAGCGCGTAGAGGCTAAATATGTTGGTTCATATACTCATGGATCCAAGATTGCTGTTCTGGTTGGATTAAATCAAGTAGTAGAAAATGTTGATGAACTGGCTAAGGACTTGTCTATGCAAGTTGCTTCTATGGGAGCAACAACATTATCGTTCAAAGATTTTGACCCAGATTTTGTTGCATCAGAAACTGAAGCGAGAATTGCAGTCATCGAAAAAGAAAATATTGAGCTAGCTCGTCTCGGTAAAGTATTAAAAAATGTACCCAAGTACATATCAATGCTTCAATTAACAGACGAAGTATTAGCAAAAGCAAAATCTGATATTGAGGCTCAACTCTCTTCTGAAGGAAAGCCAGAGAAAATATGGGATAAAATTGTTCCTGGAAAACTTTCTCGCTTTGTCTCAGACAACACTACCTTAGATCAAGAAATGTGTCTACTTGACCAAGATTTTATTAAAGATGAAAATAAAAATGTTGCAAAATACATTTCTACTTTCGGAAATCTTTCAGTTTCAAGCTTTAAAAGAGTGGCATTAGGATAGTTTTGTAAATATATTGAGCGAAAAAAACACCCGAATCGGGTGTTTTTTTGTGTTCATAAATTATCAAGAACTACATTTTTTCTTAATCTGATTTATTTATCTTTGAAACATAATTGTAGATTATGAAATACAAAAGGATACTTCTAAAGTTGAGTGGTGAAGCCCTTATGGGAGAAAGAGAATACGGTATTTCTCCCGATAAAATTTCTGAATATGCTAAAGAAATCCAAAAGGTTGTTGAGCATGGTTGCCAGATTGCTGTTGTAATTGGTGGAGGAAATATTTTTCGGGGAGTACAAGCTGCAAATAGTGGAATGGATCGCGTGCAAGGCGATTATATGGGTATGCTAGCCACCGTGATTAATGGCTTGGCTTTACAGTCTGCCTTGGAGCATATTAATGTCAAAACACGTTTGATGTCTGCATTAAAAATGGACGAAGTAGCAGAACCTTTTATTAGAAGAAGAGCGATTCGACACATTCAAAAAGGACGAGTCGTTATTTTTTCAGCAGGTACAGGGAACCCTTATTTTACTACCGATACAGCCGCTACATTACGCGCAATAGAAATAGAAGCTGATGTGATTTTAAAAGGGACTCGAGTAGATGGGATTTATACCGCCGATCCAGAGAAAGACCCAAATGCTACAAAATATGATTCGATTACATTTGATGAGGTATACAGTAAAGGTCTTAATATTATGGATATGACTGCATTTACTTTATGTAATGAAAATAAATTACCCATCTTGGTGTTTAATATGAATATACCAGGAAATCTTCTAGATGTGGTCAATGGAAATGAGGTAGGTACCTTGGTAGATTTTAATAAATAACAATGAACGAAGACTTACAATTTATCCTAGAATCTGCCAATGAAAGTATGGGCAAATCAATCAGTCATTTTGAAGTAGAATTATTGAAGATTCGCGCAGGAAGAGCGAATCCAAAGATGCTTTCTGGTGTTATGGTTGATTATTATGGAACCATGACTGCCCTATCTCAAGTAGCTAATGTAGGTACTCCAGATGCTAGAACACTTACCGTACAGCCATGGGAGAAAGCTATGTTGGTAGAATTAAATAAGGCTATTATCAACTCCAATATTGGCTTTAGTCCAATGGATAACGGTGAAATGTTAATCATTAATATTCCCCCTTTAACAGAAGAACGTCGGATTGATTTAGTGAAGCGCTCGAAAGCTGAAGCCGAAAATTGTAAAATATCCATTCGAAGTGCAAGAAAAGATGCCAATGACGAGGTGAAAAATCTTGGAAAGGAAGGGTTAGCTGAGGACATAGTCAAAGATGCTGAGATATCTATTCAAAAACTAACCAACAATTTCATTTCCAATGTCGAAAGTATATTAACGGATAAAGAGGCTGAAATCATGAAGGTTTAGTCAAGTCATCGTTAATTTATGTGTTTTTAACTCATATTTCAGTACATAAAATTTATGTGGATATTAATTTCCCGTTTTATTCTTAGAAATAAAATAATTTTACTTATTGCTTTGGCATTAGGTACTGTTTTTATGTCCCAAAAAGCTCAAGATGTTCTCTACTCTTATGAGTTTATGCCACTTCTACCTGTCGATGACCCCATATTTTTAGAATACCAGGACTTTTTGACACATTTTGGCGAAGAAGGAAATGTGATGGTGGTCGGTTTTCAATGTGACTCTTTATTTACTTTAGATAAGTTTAATATTTTTTATGATCTTTCTGAGAATCTCAGAGGAATTGTAGGAGTTGAGGAAGTAGTTTCTATCCTTCAGGCACAAAATATTTATAAAAATGAAGCGTCCAAATCATTCGATTTTAAACGAGTCACTTCAGGTCGCCTAAATTCAATATCGGAGCTGATCAAGGTAAAAGAAGAACTTCAATCTTTGCCCTTCTACAGGAAACTATTTTATAATGAGTCCAAGAATGCATATTTAATGGCATTAACACTCAATAAACCTTTACTCGATTCAGAGAGACGAATTAGTTTAATTCAATCTATTGAAGACGTTGTTGAACCATTTTCAATTGCAATGAATACTAAAGTTCATTATTCTGGCTTGCCTTATATTCGAACAAAAAGTACTATAAAAACTAAATCCGAGGTGCATTTATTTATTTTTTTGGCCTTGGGGATAACCGCCTTAATTATGCTGTTATTTTTCAGGTCTTTTTCTGCAATGTTTTATTCTATGTTAGTGGTTGGTATTGGAGTAATATGGGCAGTGGGAACAATTGCACTTATAGGCTACAAGGTTACAATTTTAACCGCACTAATTCCACCTCTTATAATTGTGATTGGAATACCAAATTGTATTTTCTTACTTAACAAGTATCACAACGAATTTAAACTTCATGGAAATAAAGTAAAAGCATTGAGTCGAGTAATTCAAAAAGTAGGGAATGCTACCTTCATGACCAATGCAACTACAGCTGCAGGTTTTGCCACTTTTATAGTTACTCAGACTCAAATGTTAGTAGAGTTTGGAGTGGTAGCCTCCATTAATATTTTATTAGTTTTTTTCATTTCATTGTTAGTTATTCCATCGGTGTGTAGTTTCATGCCAGATCCGAAGGAAAGACACCTTTCACATCTTGAGCGAAATTGGATGAATAATTTAACTATATGGATGGAAAGAGTTGTTTTACACCATCGATCTAAAGTTTATGCCAGTACATTACTTTTGTTGATAGTGGCCTTTTTTGGCTTATCAAAAATTGAGACGACAGGAAATATCGTAGATGATATTCCAAAAGATGATCCTTTGATTGTTGATTTGCTTTTTTTTGAGAATAACTTTTCTGGGGTAATGCCTTTTGAAATTGTTATTGACACGCAAAAGAAAAACGGTGTAACTAAATCGTCTACCCTAAAAAGAATCCAAAAATTAGAAGAACTTTTAGCTGAGTATCCAGAAATATCAAGTACTACCTCAATTTTGGATTTAGCAAAGTTTTCTAAACAAGCATATTATAACGGTAACCCAAAATATTACAGTCTGCCTAATTCTCAAGAGAAAAACTTCATCATGAAGTATGCGAAAAATACTCTTGGAGATGGTGATTATTTGTTTTCGTCTTTTGTTGATTCTACCAAGAGTATTGCTCGAGTCTCAGCCTTAATGAAAGACATTGGAACCAAACAAATGAAGGCACTAAAAGATTCAATTAGGCCTAAGATCGATGCGATTTTTAATCCTAAAAAATATGATGTATCTATTACTGGAACGAGTGTTTTATTTCTGGAAGGAACAAGATATTTAGTTAGAAATTTATTTAGTAGCTTAGTGTTGGCGATTGCACTTATTGCTATTTTGATGGCTTGGATGTTTTCTTCTTCGAGAATGGTGGTAGTCTCTCTTTTGCCCAATCTAATTCCTCTTGTTCTGACAGGTGCACTGATGGGTTATTTTGGAATTCCAATTAAACCTTCAACCATATTGGTGTTCAGCATTGCTTTTGGAATTTCAATTGATGACACTATTCACTTTCTAGCTAAGTATCGACAAGAGTTGAAAGTTAATCATTGGAATATACGTATTTCTGTAATAAAGGCTCTTAAAGAGACTGGTGTGAGCATGTTTTATACTTCTATTGTCTTATTTTTTGGTTTCTCTATATTTATTGCTTCAGAGTTTGGAGGAACTGTCGCTCTTGGATTGTTAGTTTCTGTCACACTTTTGTTTGCAATGACAGCTAATCTTCTTTTGCTTCCTTCTTTGTTATTATCTTTAGAACGAATGATTACTACTAGTTCTTTTAGAGAACCTCTTTTAGATATCTTAGATGAAGAAGACGATATTGAACTTGATGCATTAATTCTTCCTAAAAAATAGACTTTAGAATATAATTTATATTCGCCAAGATGCCTAAATTTCATAAACATGGATAAGCCTAAATCAATAGTCGAATTACAGGAATTTTTTCAAATAGAGATTGAGTCTATCTCTTATCCCCAAGATCCTTCGGAATTATATACTCCTATAAATTATTTTTTAGGTCTTGGAGGTAAGCGATTGCGGCCTATTCTAGTTTTATTGTCTGCCGATATTTATGGATTTAATTTGCAGAAAGCTATGCCTCAAGCAATGGCTATTGAGTTGTTTCATAACTTTACTCTTATTCATGACGATATTATGGATGATGCCCCGCTTAGAAGAGGTTTAGAGACTGTCCATGAAAAGTGGGATTCCAATATTGGAATTCTCTCTGGAGATGCTCTTATAGTTAAAGCTTATCAATCAATTGTTCAAGTTGACCCGGCATATTTACCCCCTTTAATGAAGGTTTTTAATGCTACTGCCCTTCAAGTTTGTGAGGGTCAGCAATACGATATGAATTTTGAAACTCAGAAAGATGTATCGATGCCTTCCTATATTAAGATGATTGAATATAAAACTGGAGTTTTACTTGCATGTTCTCTTCAGGTAGGTGCTTTAATCTCAGGAGCTTCAAAGGAAGATCAAGCTCATTTGTATTCTTTTGGTTTACACTTGGGTATTGCTTTTCAACTTATGGATGACATTTTGGATGTTTATAGTAGTCTAGAAGATTTTGGAAAGCAAATAGCCGGAGATATATTGAGTAATAAAAAAACATGTTTGTACATTAGAGCTAGAGAACTTGCAAATGACAAACAAAGAGATGTTTTAGATGTATATTTTTCAAATCAAAATTTCGATCCGCAAGAAAAAATTGACAAGGTCATGAATGTTTATTCAATATTACAGGTGAAAAAATCTTGCTTTGAAATGATGGATGAGCATTATCAAATAGCATTGAATCATTTAGATTTACTTAATGTACCCGATGAGCGAAAGTCTTCTCTAAAAGAGTTTTCAGACTTACTCATGACTCGAAAGAATTAATAGATTTCTAATTATATAATTATTAAGATTATTCAAGCGACTTATTTTGGAGTCAGGAAATTTTAATGTAGTCAGCGAAATAAGTTTATCTCATAATGGTTCTCTTTCTGCTATTAAATTGCAAATAATCCTTGTCCGTATTTAATTAGTAATTAGCTTTTATGTTTCGGGATACTAGAGGTTAATATTTGCTTATTTCATTATATATTGTTCATTTATAAGATATTATATTTAAAAATTATTTCAAAGAATAGCTTTGAAAATCCATCTTTTTTTATGGCTTAACTGATTGTTTTGCATTTTCTTCAGCAGGGGTTGGTAAGAAACTACTATAAAAAACAGGAAAAATAAATCACAACAAAGGGCTTGGAAGAATAAAATGTTTATTTTTAACAAATATTATTGTTTAATAAAATAATGGATAATTATTCATTTTTAGGGGCTGCAAATTCAACTTTTTTTGATGAGATATACGCCCAATATTTAAAGAATCCAGATTCAGTAGAACCTACTTGGAGAAGCTTTTTTCAGGGATATGATTTTGCCAATGAATCTTATTCTATTGACGAGATTCAACCCAATTTTCCAGAATCTTTTAGAAAAGAGTTTGATGTAATTAACTTAATCGATGCTTATCGTCAGAGAGGTCATTTGTTTACAAAAACTAATCCTGTTCGAGAGCGAAGAGATTATCATCCAAAATTAGATATTGAATTTTTTAATCTACAAAATGCAGATCTAGAAATTGTTTTTCAAGCTGGAACACAATGTGGTATTGGTCCTTCCACTTTATCTGATATTATTATTCACTTGAATAAGGTTTATTGCCAATCTATTGGTGTTGAGTACATGTATATTCGTAATTCAGACGAAAGAAATTGGATTAAGAATTATATTCATAAAAATGACAACCAACCCAAATTTAGCTTAGAGCAGAAGAAGCAAATGCTCAAGAAATTAAATGAAGCGGTTGCTTTTGAAAGTTTTATTCACACCAAATATGTGGGACAAAAGCGTTTTTCACTTGAAGGCGGAGAAGCCCTGATTCCTGCTTTAGACGCGCTTGTGGAATACGGTTCCATTTTAAATATTCAGGAGTTTGTCATAGGAATGGCTCACAGAGGACGTTTAAATGTTCTGGCAAATATTTTTAAAAAACCTTATAAACAAGTATTCAAAGAGTTTGAAGGCATAAGTTATGAAGATAAGGAATTTGATGGGGATGTAAAATATCATCTTGGTTATTCTTATGATTTAACTACAGATTCAGGAAAAGATGTGCGTATGTGTTTGGTTCCGAATCCATCACATTTAGAAGCAGTAGGATCTGTGATGCAAGGAATCTCTCGAGCAAAAATTGAGCTTAGCTATGGAGGAGACCATTCAAAACTATTACCTATCATTATTCACGGAGATGCAGCTATTGCTGGACAGGGTTTGGTTTTTGAAATTGTACAGATGGCTCAGCTCCCCGCATACAAAACTGGTGGAAGTGTTCATATTGTAATTAATAACCAAGTTGGCTTTACAACCAATTATCTGGATGGTCGTTCAAGTGTTTATTGTACTGATGTTGCAAAAACGACCTTATGCCCAGTACTTCATGTTAACGGCGACGATGTAGAAGCTGTAGTTCATGCTATAAATTTTGCTGCGGCTTACAGACAAGAGTTCGGAAAAGATGTTTTCATTGATCTTTTGTGTTATCGCCGTTATGGCCATAATGAAGGAGATGAGCCAAGGTTTACTCAGCCAAGTTTATATAAAGCTATTTCCAAGCATCCTAATCCCAGAGAAATTTACAATCAAAAATTAATTTCTCAAGGAATTGTAGAAGCAAACATAGTGAAGGAAATGGCCAAGCAATTTAAAGACTTGTTGGAAGTTGATTTTTCGGAAGCTCGAAAGAACAATACAACCAAAATTACAAGATTTATGGCAAAAGAATGGAGCCATATTCGAAAAGCCCAAGAAGTAGATTTTCATTTTTCTCCAATAACAGGAATTTCACATGAACAGTTCTCTATAGTCTCTCTCGCCCTCTATACTCCTCCTGAAGGCCATACTTTCTTCAAAAAATCATTAAAATTACTTAAAGATAGAGAGCGCATGATTTCGGAGAAACGTTTGGTTGATTGGGGTATGGCTGAACTTATGGCGTATGGCTCACTACTGATCGAAGGAAAAGAGGTCCGTATGACTGGTCAAGATGTAGAAAGGGGTACTTTCTCTCATCGACATGCTATATTGAGAGATATCATCACGGAAGAAAGAGTTAATCCATTAAATCATATTGAGGGTCAAACAGCTAAATTTCAAATTTACAACTCTCTACTGTCTGAATATGGTGTTTTAGGTTTTGATTATGGTTATGCTATGGCCGCTCCCGATGGATTGACTATTTGGGAAGCTCAATTTGGAGATTTTTCTAACGGTGCACAGATACTCATTGATCAATATCTCTCAGCTGCCGAAGATAAATGGGAAATATACAATAGCTTGGTTCTTTTATTGCCTCATGGATACGAGGGGCAAGGAGCCGAACATTCCAGCGCTCGTCTGGAACGTTATCTCCAGTTGTGTGGACAGCTCAATATGCAAGTTGTTAATGTCACCACTCCTGCCAACTTCTTTCATCTACTTCGGCGTCAGTTACATAGAGAGTTTAGAAAGCCACTAGTGGTAATGAGTCCTAAAAGTTTATTACGCCACCCGAAATGCTTGTCTCCGATTGATGATTTTCTAGGAGGATGTTTTCAAGAAGTAATTGATGATGCCTCTGCTGAGAAAAAGAAAGTAACTAAATTAGTTTTTTGTTCTGGTAAGCTCTACTTCGAACTTTTAGAAGAGAAAAATCACATCAAATCCTTTGAGGTGGCCTTGGTGAGAGTAGAGCAATTGTATCCTTTTCCGATGATAAAATTACAGTCTCTTGTCGCCAAATATTCACAAGTTAAGACTTATATATGGGCACAAGAGGAACCAGAAAATATGGGTGCCTGGGGTTTTGTACTCAGACATTGGAGAGAAATACCCCTTGAGCTAGTAGCTCGAAGTGAGAGTGCAACACCAGCTTCAGGTTCTTCAAAACGTTCTGCAAGAAGGCAGCGCGATGTAATTGAAAGAGTGTTTAAATTGTAAAATAAATTAAGAAGTCAAAATTATACTGCTATGATTATTGAAATGACTGTTCCATCTCCTGGCGAATCTATTTCTGAAGTTGAGATTGCAACTTGGCTTGTGGCCGACGGAGAATACGTTGAGAGAGATCAAGAGATCTGCGAAATTGATTCCGACAAAGCTACCTTAACGATTGCGGCAGAAGAAAGTGGGGCAGTTTCAATCAAGGTAGAAGAGGGCGAAACGATTGAAGTAGGTGGGGTTGTATGTACCATAGACACCTCAGTTACTGGAGATTCATCTACCCTCAAACAAGTGGCTTCGTCAGAACTTGTTTCAGAAAGTCTTGTGGCAAAACCAGTTTCTCCAACTGAAAATTCTAATGCTGCAGGAATTCCATCTCCTGCAGCAAAAAAAATGATGGCAGAAAATGGAATTAATTCTCTTATTGGCTCAGGTAGGGGGGGGAGAGTTCTTAAAGAAGATGTGGTAAAGGCAAAAGCTTCAATGGGAAAAGGGCCTGGAACTAGGGGTTCTGAAAATAAAAAAATGTCTGTACTTCGCCGAAAAGTTGCCGAAAGATTAGTTGCAGTAAAAAATGAGACTGCCATGTTAACTACCTTCAATGAGGTAGATATGAAAGCCATCATGGATATACGTAAAATTTATAAAGAAACCTTTAAGGAAACTCATAGAATTGGTCTTGGTTTTATGTCTTTTTTTACCAAAGCTGTGACTCGTGCGCTCAAATTGTTTCCCGATGTTAATGCTATGATTGATGGGAAAGAAGTAGTCTATTATGACTATGCCGATATTTCGATAGCAGTAAGTTCTCCTAAAGGACTTATGGTTCCCGTAGTTAGAAATGCAGAATTATTAGATTTCGCTGGAGTTGAGTCTGAAATTAAACGTCTGGCGATTAAGGCTATAGATGGTAAAATTACTATGGACGACATGTTGGGCGGAACCTTTACTATTACAAACGGTGGCGTATTTGGATCTATGCTTTCCACGCCCATTATTAATCCCCCACAATCTGCCATTCTTGGCATGCATAATATTGTCGAGCGTCCTGTAGTGGTAGAAGGAGAAATTGTAGTTCGCCCAATTATGTTTGTTGCACTTTCATATGACCACCGAATTATAGACGGGAAAGAATCTGTTGGTTTCCTCTGTGCTGTCAAAGAAGCTCTTGAAAATCCGATTGAATTTCTTTTTAATGGAGAAGATAATATTAAGAAAAATCTAGGGATTTAACTTCTCTTTATTTTGAGGAACATTTATTAAAAAATGCTTTTAATGGTTTGTTATCTATCTGAAATTGTTTTGTTAAAATTAGTTTAACAACTAAATGAATATACATAGTTTAATTTAGCTTAAATTTGCAATTAAGCAAAAAGATTAATTATGATCCAAAAAATAAAGTTTCAGAACAAAAATCAAGCTTCTTTTGTCAAAGATTTAAGAAAACGTGTTAACTTTTATTTCAAAGAAAATAATATTTCAAAAAACGCGAATTCTCATATGGTAATCAAAACCATATCTATGTTTTTGATTTATCTTATACCTTATGCAATTGTTTATTCAGGATTAATCACCGGATTTTCTGGTATTTTCTTAGCTATTTTAATGGGTATTGGAATGTCCGGTATTGGAATGTCAGTTATGCACGATGCCAATCACGGATCTTACTCATCTAATCCGAAAGTGAATAAATGGATTGGAATATGTATTTATTTGATTGGTGGAGATGTATACAATTGGAAGGTCCAGCACAACATACTCCACCACACATACACCAACATTGAAGGTCTTGACGGAGACATAGAACAAGATCCTTTTTTGCGACTCTCCCATGGTCAAAAGTGGCATAAGGGACATCAGTACCAACACATCTATGGCTTCTTCCTGTATACTTTAGGTACAGTTACATGGGCTTTTATGGACTTTATACAATTTAAAAGATTCACTAAATTGGGTTTGAGCCCTGATGGCCTTCTTGACAAACAGAGACAATTCAGGAAATTGATTTTTTATAAAATTGTTTATTGGTTGTTCATTTTTATCATACCTACAATTTTTTCTCCATTTTTATGGTGGCAACTTATTTTTGGCTGGCTTATAATGAATATGGTTGCTGGATTCATATTGACTGTCACTTTTCAATTGGCGCATGTAGTTGAAGGAGTTACTTTTCCCGTTCCTAACGATGAGGGTAAAGTAGAGACAGAATGGATGATTCACCAGCTAAAAACCACTGCAAATTTTGCCAAGAATTCAAAGCTTGTCAATTGGTTTGTGGGAGGCTTAAATTTTCAAATTGAGCACCACTTATTCCCTAATATCTGTCATGTTCACTACAGACAAATTTCATCAATAGTAAAGGCCACTGCGCAGGAATATGGTATTCTATACAACGAAAAGAAAACTTATATGGAGGCAGTCATTTCTCACTACAAAATGTTAAAAATGTTTGGTTTAAAGCCAGTAATAATGTCCTAATATTTTGCTAAATCTTCAATATAGCGTTAAGCTAGATTGAATTTGTTGAAGTATATTTTTTGCTGACTTAATTTCATTGATTCCTTGGAAGACTATGCTTAGTCTATTGTTTTTTTCTTTTAATTGGTATGTCCTCGGATTTTTTTGAATATATTCTAGTATTCCTGTAAATTGACTAGATTCAAAAAATTTAGACTGTTGATTGGCAATAAAATTAGCAATCATTTTTTGGTTCTTCAAAACTATTTTTTCAAATCCCAGTTCCTTGCCAATCCATCTAAGTCGAATGGAGTCAGATAATTTTTTTACAGTATCTGGAATTGGCCCAAATCGGTCTATTATTTGTTCTTCAAATATATTTAACTCTTTTTCATTTTGAAGCGCATTTAAATCTTTATAAAGCTGAAGTCTTTCAGATATTGAGTTTACATAATGGTCTGGAATCAAAATTTCCATATCTGTATCAATCTGACAATTTTCCATATAAAATGATTCTGATTCGTCATCAATATAAGTGTCTTTGAATTCGCTTTCTTTCAGCTCTTGAACAGCTTCATTCAAAATCTTTTGGTACATTTCAAATCCAATGTCCGAGATGAATCCGGATTGTTCCGCACCTAAAATATCTCCCGCTCCTCTTATTTCAAGATCTCGCATAGCAATATTAAAGCCCGAACCTAAATCTGAATGCTGTTCTAATGCTTGAATACGCTTTCTGCCCTCCTCACTTATGCTGATTCGTGGAGGAGTTATAAGATAACAGAATGCTTTTTTATTTGAACGTCCTACTCTACCTCTCATTTGGTGCAAATCGCTGAGGCCAAAATTCTGTGCATCATTAATAAGAATCGTGTTAGCATTGGGAATATCTAACCCACTTTCAATAATAGTGGTGGAAACTAAAAGATCAAATTCACCTTCAATAAAATCTAGCATCAGTTGTTCTAACTTTTGTCCGTCCATTTGTCCATGTCCAATACCAACTTTAATGTCTGGACACAGTCGCTGTATCATTCCTGCTACTTCTTTGATGTTTTCGATTCTATTGTGAATGAAAAATACTTGGCCTCCCCTGGAGACTTCGTATTGAATAGCGTCTCTAATTGTTTCTTCATTGAAACCTATATTTTGAGTCTGAACAGGCAAGCGATTTGGAGGAGCTGTTTTTATAGTTGATAAATCTCTGGCTGCCATTAGTGAGAACTGCAGAGTTCTTGGAATTGGAGTTGCAGTTAGTGTTAAAGTGTCTAAGTTGGTTTTGAGAGTCTTAAGTTTATCTTTTACTCCCACACCAAATTTTTGTTCCTCATCGATAATCAGTAATCCTAAATCTAGAAAATGCACATCTTTTCCCACTAACCTATGGGTTCCTATAATGATATCAATTTTCCCATCTGCTAGCTTTTTTAAAGTTTCTTTTTGTTGTTTGGTTGTCTTGAATCGATTGATATAATCTATCGTGCATGGAAAGTCTTTAAGTCTTTTTCGAAAAGTTTTGTAATGTTGAAGCGCAAGAATGGTAGTAGGGACAAGAATAGCCACTTGCTTGTTGTCACATACAGCTTTAAAAGCAGCTCTAATTGCTATTTCAGTTTTTCCAAAGCCAACATCACCACACACCAACCTGTCCATTGGATTTTGAGATTCCATATCTTTTTTAACCGCTTGTGTAGTTTTTAGTTGATCCGGAGTGTCTTCATAAATAAAGCTAGCTTCTAATTCATATTGAAGGTAGCTGTCCGGACTAAATGAAAAGCCTACCACACTTTTTCGTTTTGCATAAAGTTTGATTAAATCGTATGCAATTATTTTTATTTTCGTTTTTGTTTTGTTCTTTGTTTTTGCCCAAGAAGGCGAACCCAATTGATGAATTTTTGGAGCGGTTCCTTCTTTGCCGTTAAACTTGCTTATTTTGTGAAGGGCATGAATGCTGAGGTATAGTAAATCATTGTTTTTATAAATTAATTTTATGGCTTCTTGATTTTTTCCTTGTACATCTATTTTTTGCAAACCACCAAATTTTCCAATACCATGGTCTATGTGTGTTACGAAATCTCCAATTTCTAAATTAGTAATTTCATTGAGTGTGATAGTTTTTTTATACTGTTGAGCTGATTTCAATTTAAATTTATGATATCTCTCAAATAACTGATGGTCGGTGTAGCAGAGTATCTTATTGTCATGGTCAATAAATCCCTCGTGAATCGGGAGCAATAGAGTGGAGAACTTAATGTCAGTATCCATGTTGCCAAAAATATTCAGAAAGCGCTCTTCTTGTTTCTTTGAACCACAAACAATCATATTTTCGAATCCTTGATTGCTTTGGTCATTTAAATGTTCTGTCAATAGATCAAATTGCTTGTTAAAACTTGGCTGAAAAGATGTGCAAAAATCAATTTCTATAGCCGAAGTATCATACTTAGTTCCGAAGGAGTTAACTGAAAAATTTTGTAGTGAATCTTTGAGGGTTTTGGCATTAATAAATAGCTCTTCAGGCTGGATTTGCTTGATTGTTTGGTCAAGGTTTTCATATGTATCGCAAGCTTTTAGATACAGTTTGTCTAATTGTCCTTTAGACAGGTCAAGATCTTTTACCCATACTGATGAATTCTCCTCAAGATACTCAGTGAAGGGAACTCTTTTTTCTCCCATTTCTTTGTTTTCTATATTGGGAATGATGTCTAGTCTTTTCACTTCTCTGATTGAGAGTTGACTATTAATGTTAAAGCTTCGAATACTTTCTACTTCATCTCCAAAAAACTCAATTCGATAGGGGTAGTCATTCGAAAAAGAGAAAACATCTACTAGCCCTCCTCGAATCGAAAATTGCCCAGGTTCCACAACAAAGTCTGCATAAGTGAATCCGTATTCAAAAAGAGTTTCGTTTAAAAAATCTATTCCTATTTCTTCTCCCACAGACAGTTTTAAAGTGCTTTTACTCAGTTCTTCTTTTGTGATGACTTTTTCAAAAATTGCATCAGGATAAGTGACAATAAATGAGGGTTTTCTTTTAGAAATGAGTCGATGTAAAACTTTAGCTCTCATTAATACATTGGCGTTGTCTGTTTCTTCAATCTGATACGGTCTTCGATATGATCCGGGATAAAATAATAAATCTTTTTCTGGAATAAATTGTTCTAAATCATTCAGAAAGTAAGCCGCCTCCTCTTTATTGTTAAGAATGTAGATAAATGTTTTTTCAATGGATTTAAAGCAAGAAATTGCGACTAAAGAAGCCACAGATCCTGAAAGATTCTTAAAGAAAAGCGGCTTTTTTTGTTCAATGTAATCTACTACATTCTTTTCTTGAATGCTTTTAACATATCTATTTATGAGATCTATTTTTTTCATTTTTCTCAATACAATAACCCCAATCAATTTAATGACAGGGGTGCGGGATGAAAATTATTTGGTATCCTTTAAAAACAATACTGGATATTTGTGTTACAAAAGTCCTGTTGCTTTATTCATCATTTCCTTTGATCCAGTAAAAAAGGGAGTCCGCTGGTGAATGTCTGAAGCTTTGATATCTAAAAGTCTAGTTTTTCCTTTTGTTGCTAGTCCGCCCGCTTGTTCGCAGATCATAGCAATTGGATTACATTCATAAAGGAGCCTAAGCCTCCCCTCTGGTGCATCAGCTGTTGCAGGATAAATAAAGATACCTCCTTTGAGCATATTTCGATGGAAGTCTGCGACTAAGGAACCGATAAATCTAGCCGTATGAGTTCTTTTTCCATCGTAATTTAATTCTTTGCAAAATGCAATATAGTCTTTAACACCTTTTTCTAGTGTCTGGTAATTCCCTTCATTAATGGAATAAATGGTTCCATGATTTGGCGTTTTTACAGAGGCATTTGTGAGTTTAAACACTTCCGGATTAGGGTCAAGTGTAAAAGAGTGAACTCCATGACCACAAGTGTATACCAATACAGATGAAGAACCATATAGTACATATCCTGCCATGATTTGTTCATAACCGTACCGATAAAACTCTTCTTTTTTTACAATTCCCGTTTGGTTTCTTTTAAAAATGGAGAAGATTGTTCCCACCGAGATATTGACATCAATATTGGAAGATCCATCTAAAGGATCTGTGGCAAATAGATATTCTCCTGTGTTATTTAAGAGAATAATTTCCTCGTTTTCTTCACTTGCTATTGCAGCAATATTTCCGCAAAATTCTAGTTCTTCAATAAAATGTTGATTGGCTATTAGATCAAGCTTTTGAACTTGTTCCCCTTGAATATTTTTACTCCCCTCAGCTCCAAGTATATCCAAAAGGCCAGCCATATTTATTTTCTGGTGAATACTAATGGAAGCTTTTTCTACTGCTATTAATATGTCAAGTATGGCTTGGGGGTTTTCTCCATGAACTTCTGGTTTTTCAGTGACAAATTGGTCTAAAAGCATTAGTCTTATTGTATTGTTAATTAATTTATCTCTCTAAAATTTAAAAAGCTAATAGGGGGGCGATTATCGCTATCATTTTAATTTCGGCATATTATTTAAGTTTAAAGCAAAAACCCAAATTTAATATTAGTTGATGATCAAGGCCATTGCCGATATCTTCATATAGATCAATATTATCACGCCCAAACATTTGGTCGCTAATGCTTAGAATTACTCCCCAATCTTCTTGAAGATAATAACTTATTTCTAATCCAATAGGGAAGAAGACTGACCATATATCTTCAGGAGTTATAGTAACAAGTTCTCCTATACTCGTCAATTCAACATCTCCATAATGGTATCCTATTCCACTTATTAAATGAACCTGAAGCTTTTTGAGCCCAGTAGGATTGAGTGCTCTTCTGAAGGCGATGAAGGCTTGTGTGAATTGACTTTTAAAATTTAAAAAAGGGACGCCAAGAACTGGCCTATTTTCTCCGCTATTTTTTCCTGTAATAAGACCAAATTGGAGACTATTTTTTGTGCTAAATTCTTTATTTAATTTTACAGACAAAGCGATATTTGGGAGAAATTTTCCCGAAGGATTAAATTTCAAATCACCAATAAAATCTGCATTTCCATAGCTGATATTTCCATTCCATTGTACTTCCGTATTTTTTGCGTTTTTATCAATAGTATTAAATTTTGATTTTCTTTGTGCACAAATTTCGGCACTAAAAATAAAAACTAATAAAGTAAAAAGTGTATTTCTCATCGCTGTAAAGTTTATCCATCACAAAGATAAGTTTTATGCTCATTTTACAAAATGATGGATATGATTTCCTCGGCTTGTATCTATATTTTATTCTAGCCATCTTGGTTATTTTTTACTACTCTAAAAAAATATTATTCTAAGAGTTGAAAAAAAATATGCATGGTATTTTTCAGAGATTTAATATGCGTATATTTGCATCCAATTTTAAGTATTTTAATAAATTAAAGACCCATTTTTGAAGATTACTATTTTAATTAACTGTAGATGAATATTTCCAAAGAAAACATAGATTCTTTAAATGCTATTTTGAGAGTCAATATTTTAGCCTCAGATTATCAAGTTCGTGTTGATACCGTTTTATCTGACTACCGAAAAACGGCCGATATGCCAGGATTTAGAATGGGAAAAGTACCCATGGGAGTAGTGAAAAAAAAGTACGGTTTATCTGTGAAGGTTGAAGAGATAAATAAATTACTTTCGGAATCGATTTCAAAATTTATTGCTAATGAAAAGTTAGATATACTTGGGAATCCATTACCAAAAGATCTTGTGCAGTTAGATTGGAGTCAGCAAGAAGATTTTGATTTTGAATACGAATTAGGTCTTGCTCCCAAGTTTGATCTTCAGATATCCAAAAAATATAAATTAGACTATTTTAACGTAATAGCTAACAAGGCAATGGTTGATCGATATTCAGATGATATTGCTAAACGTTATGGTAAAATGTCTAGCCCAGATAAAGTTGAAGCCACAGATTTAGTTTATGGTAATTTTAAAGAGTTGGCTGAGGACGGTTCAGAAAAAGATAACGGAATTTCTAATCAAGCCTCTGTTTCCTTAGAATTTATTACCAATAATAAAAAGAAAGCTCAATTTATGGGAGCCCAGAAAGGAACCGTAATAATGCTTGAGCCAAAAAAAGATTTTAATAATGACACCGATGCCGCTGCGATGATTAATGTAGACAAAGAGGTTTATGCCAATTTAACCTCATGTTTTAATTTCACAATAGATAATATTAGCCGAATGGTTGCCGCTGAATTGAATGTGGAGTTATTTGATAAGATATACGGAGAAGGTGTCATTAAAAATGAAAAAGAATTTAGAATAAAGGTGACTGAAGAGGTTGAAAAAATGTTTGTAGCAGATTCTGACCGAAAATTCCAGAACGATGCAGTCGATTTTTTAATTCAGAAAACTTCCTTTGATCTACCAGAAGCCTTTTTGAAAAGGTGGATGCAGTCAGTTTCAGAAAAACCCGTCACTATTGAAGAAATAGAAAAAGATTTCGAAGGATATAAGAAGTCCTTGAAGTGGCAAATTATCGAGAATAAGATTGCTACAGAAAATAAAATCAGCGTGAGCAAAGAAGAGGCTCTTGCGGAAACCAAAAACCTGATTAGAGACCAAATGTCGCAATACGGTCAATTGGCACCTGAAGAAGTTATGCTAGATCAATATGCACAACAGGTACTTGCAAATAAAGACGAGGAGAAAAATGTTTACGACCGAGTTTTTGCTTCTAAATTAACTGTTTTCTTCAAAGAAAACTTCAAGATGAATTTGAAAGATATATCCTACGAAGATTTTGTGAAACAAAATCAAGATTAATATTTGCATAATGTTTTTCAAAATAGAAACAGAGCCCATTGCTTTTTTTCTACATTAGCATAACAATAACTTATAAGACCATAGACCTATGTATTCTAAAGATGAGTTTCGGAAATATGCCATTCACCATATGGGAATTAGTAGTACAACAGTAGATTCTTTCTCGTCCATGATGGACAACTATATCTCGCCGACGATTATTGAAGAACGCCAAATGAATGTTGCTTCAATGGATGTTTTTTCTCGATTGATGATGGATCGCATTATCTTTTTGGGAGTTCCAATCAATGATTATGTAGCCAATATTATTCAAGCCCAATTGTTGTTTTTGGAGTCTGTTGATGCAAAGAAAGATATCCAGATTTATCTTAATTCGCCAGGTGGTGGTGTATATGCAGGCTTAGGTATATATGATACAATGCAATATATTAGCCCTGATGTTGCAACAATTTGCACTGGAATGGCGGCAAGTATGGGCGCAGTTTTATTGTGTGCAGGTACCGAAGGTAAGAGAACCGCATTGAAGCATTCTCGAGTAATGATTCACCAACCTTTGGGAGGTGCACAAGGGCAGGCTTCTGACATAGAAATCACAGCTAGAGAAATTCAAAAACTGAAAAAGGAATTGTACACCATTATTTCTGATCATTCAGGAAAATCTTACAAGGATGTATGGAAAGATAGCGACAGAGACTATTGGATGACATCATCAGAGGCTAAGGAATACGGAATGATCGACGAGGTATTGACACGAACCAAATAAATTTATATTGATAAGAATAAATAGTGTCAGTCGTAAAAATTCCAAATCAAACTCAATCTAAATGTCGATTTAGCCATAGGGTATGGTTTTAGTATGTATTGTGTTCCTTGCCAGAGACCATTGAAATGCTCGTAAGAAAGGAATACTTTAAGAGATTGAATTTGAAAGTTGACAAATAAGTCTGCTCTGATACTATTACTCGTTGCATTCGACGGATTGATATAAAAATCTCCAAGCAAAGGGGCATAAGACATTCCTGGATGAGCTGATTTATATAGCAATCTTATCCCCATCTGACTAATACTCGCTTCTTCAAAGAGATTTCCTTGCCAATATAGTTTTTGACGAAACATTAGTTTAGGTAATGAGATCGCTATATTTGAACTAAACTGATATCCGATAGTTCCGTCCAAATGCCAGGCATCTTTTGTTAGACGGTGATCGATTCTACTTTGAAAAATATCAATTTTTTCTTGGGAGGTAGTCGAGATACCTTCTTCATCAAAGTAATTATACCCCTCTATATTGTGGTAGGAATTAAGAATTCTGATTTTATCTGTAATTTTTATTTCCCAGTCGGCATATTTATCTATAATAACTTGGTTAGAAGTAGAAGGATAAATCTCTTCTTTACCCATAGGGTTAGAATTCGTATTCATATTCATCCAACTCGGCAAATTTCTTTCGGATGCAATTTTAAATGTATTTATACACCCTATAAATTTTACTTTTTGTCGAAAACATAAGTTTAGGCTTGGCATTGATAAATCACCCAAACCATAAGCGAAATAGATTTGGTTTTTGTACTGCTCCGAGACTAGTTTTCCAAAAACATTCCATCGCCTATTTTTTTGACTAAAGTATTTTAGATTTTGATATTCCATCCCCAATGTCATTTGCTTATCAGAATTGATTTTCTGTATCCATTTAAGCAAGTGATTACTATAGTTAAAAGCTCTTGTAATTTGACTTACAGAGTCGGTTCTGGTTGGATAAAAAAGAGTATCGTCTTCTAAGCCGTCATAGAGCAAAGAATCCCTAGAGAAGTTCATTTCATATACCAGCGATGCATTGTCACTAATTTCTTTTCTCTGATGGACATTAATTTCTATGTGTTTACTAATGCTATTTAGTTGATTCCAATGGGTGGGAAGTAGTTCCCAATTGCTTTCATTTCCCGATAAGAATAGAGAATCATTTGATATTCCACCATTCCATTCTGATACGTTTTTATATGTTCTTATTCGCCATTTAGAGGAAAAAGGAATTTCAGGATGATAGAAATTTCCTTCGATTTTAAATCTAGTATTATTCATGTTTTCGTGCGCTAAATAACCTTCAGATACCTGTCTACTGTAATCGATTGAGGTAGAACCGTATTTGTACCTTCTTCGATGGGTGAAATTTAGTCTTTGCCCATCAGAATAGTTCTGGGAGTAGATTATTTTAGTCTGTGGAAAAGTTTGACTATAGTATGATCCATAGTAGTCTTTTGGAACATGGTTTTGAACTAACAGATCTCCTATTTGGAGATGCATATTATGTTTTGATTTCCACCAGAGGGCCAAAAGAGGCGATCCGAAATTACTTAGAGTCGTGCACTCAAACAAATCAAATCCTAGTAGAATTAAATTGTCATCTTCTTGAAAACTATTTTCTTGGTTTTGAAATACAATGGAATCCAATACAATACTGTCAGAATAGGAAAATGTTTCCACTTTTTCTTGACCCATTAAATGAATGGAATATAAAAGCGGAAGCAATTTTAGTATTCTCATAAGTTATTACTTATTTAGTCTTATATTTTTTTTGGCAGAGCCATCCTCAAAAATATCGATTTTGAACCCACTCGTTTCACTACCTGTATTTCTCCCCAGTAGATCAATACTAAATTTTATTTCTGTGGAGTTCACATTGTTTTCTGTGACATTAAGATTGCTTTCATTCATGCAGTGTTTGAAAAAATTCCATATTTCCTCTGCAGAATCTATATCCATATTTCCGTTAGATCCTGGCCAATCGTGTCCTCCTCCTTCAACTTTATAGAACCAAATGTGAGTGTTGGTAGTTGAACTTGAATATTTTTCTACAAACACTTGACTTCCATCATTTGGACTTGTATTGGGTAAGTATCCTGATTCGACCATTTGGCAGTCATTATTTTGAACCCAAAAATCAATCACTTCTTCCTGACCTGGATAGGGTCCCCAAAAAGTGTCATCCGGATCACCGTTGTAATAAGTAACATTGTCTTGGGTTCCATGTATTTCCATGATAGATACGTATTCGCTTGCAGAACAATTGTTGATAATTCCATTGAACATGGTTCCAGCAACTCCAGCAATAGCTGAAAATGTTTCGGAAGCTTCACAGGCCAAAAGATAGCTAACTTCAGCACCATTCGACATCCCCGATGAGAAAGTTTTATCAGGTGAAAGATCGTGAGTCTCTTGAAGGTAAGCAGCTAATTCAATAAAAAATTGCACGTCATCAGCTGCATTGTTTGGCGTAAAGTTATAACCCACATTCCAGTATGCTGTATTACCATCATATTGCCCTTGAGGGAAACAAACGGCGAACCCTTCTTCATTTGCCAATTCAATAAAACCACTATAATTCATTATTCCATCTGCTGAACCAGTATATCCATGAGATACAAATACAAGGGGTGCTTTAGATCCTGCACTTTCAGGTTTGTAAAAAATATATTCTCTGGGGTTTTTGTCTCCAGAAATATAAAATTCTAAGCTCATCACACAGGTTCCATTGTCCATAGTTGCATATTCATTATAATTGATTGCTTCGTTGTTAGTACATCCATAAATTGTCAATTCACAGTCTGCTGTGTCTTGTCCCAATTCTAGTTCTTCATATCCTATAAATGTGTTTCCAGTTAATGAATAGGTTGAATTGTTGTTTTCGAAAGACAATGTGATTTCTCCTCCGTTCCAGCCATCTCCCCAAGAATCTAGTGCTTCTATATAATAACATCCTGCTTCCAAACAGAAACTAATTGAGTAATCTGTATAATCTGAGCCTTCAATACCTTGAAATGAACCCATCAGAATATTGCTTTGGTTATAAATATTCCAGGCCATTTCTTCTGCCCATTCCCCAGTTTCGGTCTCAACTATTAACTCAATATCATTACACTGTGCATGAATGTTTTCCATAAATCCAAAACATAATAAGACATATATAAGTGGGAAGGTAGTTTTCATTTTGTTTTATTTTTAATGAATGTAAGATGATTTTATTGAGCAATATTAATAATAAATCCTATTAAGAGTCAAGCTTAAGGTCCGTAAAATTTTTGTAAAAATATGGTATGGTTTCAATTCCTTTTAAATAGTTAAACACTCCATAGTGTTCATTTGGGGAATGAATGGCGTCTGAGTCTAATCCGAAACCTAAAAGTATCGACTTGACATTTAATTCTTGTTCAAATAATGCCACAATAGGAATACTTCCTCCACTTCGAACGGGAACAGGTTTTTTTCCAAAAGTTACTTCCATAGCATCGCTTGCAGCTTTATAAGCAATGTTGTCTGTGGGGGAGACATATGGCATTCCTCCATGATGAGGTGTAACTTTTACTTTTACTGATTTGGGAGCAATACTGACAAAGTGATCGCAAAATAATTTTGTGATTTTATGAGGATCTTGGCCTGGCACCAAACGCATTGAAATTTTTGCATATGCTTTAGAAGCAATTACTGTTTTTGCTCCTTCGCCGGAATACCCGCCCCAAATCCCGTTAACGTCTAGTGTTGGACGAATGGAATTACGTTCCATGGTCAAGTATCCTTCTTCTCCATGAATATCACCAAGATCTAGAGTTTTTTTATATGCTTCAAGACTGAATGGTGCTTTGGCCATTTCCGCTCTTTCTTCGAGGCTTAAAATTTCTACATCGTCATAGAATCCAGGAATGGTAATTTTATTTTTATCATCTTGCAGAGAGGCAATCATCTGCGTCAAGATATTGATTGGGTTGGCCACGGCTCCTCCATATAATCCTGAGTGTAAGTCTCTGTTGGGACCTGTCACCTCTACTTCCACATAACTTAGACCTCTAAGACCAGTGGTGATTGATGGGATATCATTGGCTAACATTCCAGTATCTGAGATTAAAATCACATCGCAGCTCAGTTTTTCTCTATTGCCTTTTACAAAAGCATCCAATGAGTTGGAACCGACTTCTTCTTCCCCCTCAATCATAAATTTTACATTGCATGGAAGTGAATCGGTTTTCATCATCAACTCAAAAGCTTTCACATGCATATACATTTGTCCTTTGTCATCACAAGCTCCTCTGGCAAATATGGCGCCATCTGGATGTAATTGAGTTTTTTTAATCACCGGGTCAAATGGACCGCTTGTCCATAATTCTAATGGATCTGCAGGCTGAACATCGTAGTGACCATAAACCAATATGGTAGGCAAAGAAGAGTCGACCATTTTTTGTGCATATACAATAGGGTAGCCAGGAGTTTCACAAATCTCCACATAATCTGCTCCGGCTTCTTCCAACCTTTTTTTAACCACTTCTGAGGTTCTTAGAACATCTTTTTTGTATTCTGGGTCGGCTGATATAGATGGGATTCTTAATAAATCCATTAACTCATCTATAAATCGATCTTTATTTTCTTGAATGTATACTTGTATGTTTTTCATGAAACGAATTTTTATTAAAAATAAGAATTTGATATCACATTCAAGCTAGATTGATGATGTATCTATTTACTTGTGATTTCCATTTTTTTATTCATGTAAGTTAGCTGATATATTAATAAATAAGTAATCCTAATATGATTTTTGGTTTTTATTAATTGGCATAATTACTTAGATCATAGATCTATTTATTTATCTAGTCATTTAGCCGTAAATTATTTTTAATTTAGCAGAATAATGATGTCTATGAAAGCAATGTTTTTTTTACGACTATTCGTGCTTTTTTCGTACGTATTGATTGCCCAGGTTGATGTTAAAGAAAGTAATATTTCTATTCCAATGATTAATCTTAGTTCTGGATTTCATGTTCCTGGAGAAGATTTATTAGAGCGGTTTGGGCAAAGTTCTTCTTTAGGGATTGGTTTTCAAGTAAAGAAAACTTCAAATTTTTATTGGGGCTTAGATATTATGGCAATTTCTGGAGCCACCGTCAAAGAAGACAATATTCTAAATATTATTACTGCTGACTCTATTGATATTATCGATGTAAATGGACATACAGCATCTATCCGTTTTTGGCAAAGAGGAGCTCATGCTCAAGTTTTTGGCGGTAAAATAATTTCTATCATTGGACCCAATCCCAATTCTGGTATTTTTATTCAAGGAGGTTTGGGCTTTCTATACCATCAAATTAGAATTGAAGATATCGGAAACAATTCACCCCAAATCAATGAGGAAATGTTAAAAGGTTATGACCGACTATGTATGGGTATATCCTCCAGTCAGTTTATTGGTTATCGTCATTTTTCAAACAACCAAAAGATTAATTTTTTTGTAGGGATTGAATTCATACAGGCCTTTACAGAAGATGTTAGAAAGTATGATTATAATGATCAATCTTCTTATGAAGATAATCGTGTTGATTTATTATCTGGCCTAAAGTTTGGTTGGACTTTTCCTCTCTACAAAAAATCTGATAACAAATATTATTATTATTGATTCCTAAACTCTATACATTAGGCCAATACCTATACGGTTTTGCAGTTCGGATAGCAGCCCTTAGTAATACAAAGGCCATGTTGTGGGTTCAGGGCCGAAGGAAGGCTTTTGATTATCTTGAAAATAATCTCCGTAAAGGTGATAATGTAATTTGGATTCATGCACCTTCTCTAGGTGAATTTGAGCAGGCAAGGCCATTGATTCATCAAATTAAAAGTCAATTTTCACAATTTAAGTTGGTGCTTACCTTTTATTCTCCCTCAGGATATGAGTTACGTAAAGATTATCCAGGGATAGATTGTATTTCTTATCTCCCAATTGACACACCATCAAATGCATCTAGGTTTGTAGAACTTATAAATCCTAAACATACTTTTTTTGTGAAGTATGATTTTTGGCCTCATTATCTAAATGAACTTCAAAAAAGAGGTCATGCTCATTATGTTATTTCATCTATTTTTCGTCCTAATCAGTATTTTTTTAAATTTTATGGAGCATGGATGTTGAACTTATTGTCTAATGTAGATCATTTTTTTGTTCAAAATAAGGAGTCCGAAAATATTTTAAATAGTTTCGGTGTGGATAGAGTAACTATTTTAGGAGACACACGTTTTGATCAGGTCATTCATACTTCTAAATTTGCTAAAGAACTCCCTTTAATTAAAGCATTTAAAGGAGATTCTTTGTTATTTATAGCCGGAAGTATCTGGCCTAATGAAGAAATTATACTGAAAGAGTATATAAAAAACTTTGGACCTGCTTTTAAGTATGTGATAGCCCCCCATGAAATCAACAAAGCTAATATTCTTAAGTATAAATCTAACATACCCGGAAAAGTGATTCTTTATAGTGAATGCAGTCTAGAAGACGTAAATCATGCAGATGTTCTAATCATTGACAATATAGGCATTCTTAGTAAGATTTATCAGTATGCTAATTTTGCATATGTTGGGGGAGGGTTTGGCAAGGGAATTCATAATATATTAGAAGCGGCTACTTTTGGAATGCCTATTTTTATTGGGCCAAATAATTCCAACTTTAATGAAGCTAAAGATTTGAAGAACTTAAAAGTAGCAATTGAGATATATAGTGCTAAGGAAATGATTATTGAAACAGATATAATCTTAAGAAACTATAGTATTATGAATGAGATGAAATCACAGAGTAGGGAATATGTCAATCAAAAAGGAGGTGCCACATCTCGAATATTAGATTATATATTTAAAAATAATGAACATTAGAGTGAACTTTTGTTCTAAAAGCTATCTAACTAGTAGAACAACTTTTTCATTGGTAATTATGGAACCATCAAAGCTTTTTAATGCATATCGTAAAACATAAGTACCCTGGGGACATTCTTGCCCAGAATCCGAATCTGTACCATCCCATTCAAAATAAACATCCTCGCTTGTAAAAACAAGATTTCCCCATCTATTATAAATGTTTACATCCAAAGCTTTAGAGAGTTTACTTCCAAACTTATAAGTATCGTTTATTCCGTCGTTGTTTGGTGAAAATGCATTTGGCCATGCATTACTCGATAGTCCAATAAAGCAGCGTTTATTTGAATGACTCTTTATTGTGGGGTCTTGGAAGTTAGTTGCAATGACTCGATAACAGTAACTAGAGTCAACTCCATAATCACTTAATGGGATGTTTTTAAGCTCCAGTGTTGTTCCTGAAACTGTTCTTATATCTTGATAGAAACCTTGAATTTGGTTGTAAAATTGAATTTTGTATTCCCCAACACCTTCAATCCATTCTTTATAAGGGTTCCAATTGAGATCTATGTGACTTGGGTGAAACTTTTCACCCTTTAATAATATGTTTTCTCCATAATTACTTACCGGTCCTATATTACCACAAACATCACGGTATTGAACCCTGTATTTATAATTGCTTGCTTGGACATTAACATTAAAGTCAACAAAAGGTGGTTCAAGAGCAACTGTGTCGTATTCTACCCATCCAAAATATTCATCCCAACGACTAATTTTATAATAACTCACTGCATTATTTGATATGACCGGCCATTCTGTAACAATCACATCATCTCCTTGAACGGTAGTGAATACCGAACTATATTCAATATATATTGGGCTCGAAAAGTCAGTAAAAAGAGGTACTAGATTAGCCTTGTTGGAACGAGATAAAATATTTTCTTCAGGATGATTTGCCACCACGTAGTAGTAATGTCTCACATTACATAAATTAGAGTCTTGATAAGAAACAGAATTACCAGAAATTTGATCTAGATATTCGAAATCATCTCCTTCAATAGATCTGTAAATATCATATGATTCGACAGAAGCCCATCCTTGGTATGCAGACCAGTCTAATCTTATTACTCCATAATCAGTACTTTCAAGTTTTAAAAGAATGGGTGAATGAACCATTGAACTATCAGAGAAGTATCCACAAGAATCTTGTTGGACCATAGTATAATAGTTGTTTTGGTATGGATTGGAGTTGTTTTGTGAATATTGGTTTGGCAGAATATCGTAGGAATCGTAAATATTTTCCCAAAATGCAAAATTTGTTTCGTGATAGAGGTTGATATTGTCAAAATTATCATCTACAGAATCTGTCCAAAAGACTTCAATACCATAGTCTTGAGTTGTGACATAGTGCATTATAGGAAGTGCAACGATAGTATCAAGAACCTCAATAAATACTGATTTTTGCACACTATCAGAACAACCATTTGAATCTAATATATGCAAATAAATATCATAGAAAGCTGTTGAATCATATGTAATAGCCAGATTTTCTTGATTACTTTCTCCATCTTCATAAATCCAGGAATTGATTAGACTGTCTGAATCATGGGTTGAGTTATTTTGATAAATAGCATTCCCCATATCGTAGCAATATCGATTTCTAAGGACCTCAAATTCAGCAACAGGAGCATTAAATAATTCAATTAAGTTTTCCCATGTGTCTTCGGAATAGCAACCAAACGAGGTAGTAGCAGAGTGAAATATGCTATATTCTTTTTTAATATTATATGTATGAGTTGGATTTGGATTCGTTGAACTACTTAATTCAACTTGTGTTGGTCCAAAATCAAAATACCAAAAGAAATCGGAACTTTCTTCAGGTGCGTATATATCCAAGTTTTCGAATTCCACTTCCATCGGATCGCATCCGATAGTTATATCAGATTGGATATTTAATATTGGATTCGGATATAGCCTAACCTCTCCTTTAAAAGTGTCTAAGCATGAGTGATAATCAGCTGCCAAATTTATTTGGTAAAAGTAACAAGAATCTCCCTCGAGGAGTTCAATAGGATAGGGGAATGTGTAGGTTTGGATAATTGTGTCGTTTAAAATATAAGTTGAAGTATCATTATTTCCATAGTCCATAGAAAAAGTATCTATTAAATTGGAATCTGAAAGATCAATTATTTTTGTAGTAATTGAATCACATCCATCTTCGTTTTCAATGACAAATTTTGGTAATGGTCCCACCACATCGATCATGTCATTTAATTTTAGTGATTTGGTACATCCATGAATTGAAGTGATACTTAATTCAATATCTATATCAAATGTAATTTCTTCTGAGGTGTAGTAGGTGAAAGGAACTGGAAGGGAAGGAAGTGGAGTAATACTTGAGTCACCATTTAGATAATTTTGTTGAGAGACTTCCCAATCAAATTGATTGATGAAGTAATTATTTTCACTGTCCAGTCTAATCGATTCTCCTATACATTGCTCTGGAATATTAGGCGAATTAAACGTAGGATTTAGATCATATATTTCAATAGTTTTAGTTATAGTATCCAAACATAAAGAGTCATTAATTACAGACATGCTTATGTCGAAAACACCCTCGACTTGTCCAACAAAAGTGGTTTCTCCAGCAGTTGTATTACTAATGAAAAAAGCGGTGTCTGAAGTCCATGTGAAGTTGGAATTTGGCCCTATTCCTATGGAAGTATTTTGATTTAGTGGAAATTCTTTTCCAAGACAAATAGAGTTTTCTCCATTTTCTCCTTGGAGACTAAAAAGCCCAGGATTTATATCCGAAATGTCAGCTATTACTCCAACTGTAAAGTGAATACTATCTGTGTATTGACAATTTCCATAATCAAGAGTTTTTGTATAAAAGGTTTTGTATTCACCTGGGTTAATCATAATAAATCGGGCTGTATCCTGAGTCTCAGAATATGGTAATATGTTTCCTTCAAAAGATTGAATAATCCAATCGAAGTCTGTTTCCACCATTGGGAAGTTCTGTTCTGGAATAAAACTGTCCAAGAAGAAAAATTTGTCCAGAGAATCCACTTGAAGATTAATACTATTGAAACAGCTATTATTATCTGTTTTTGCGATTACTAATTCATAGCGATTCATTAGGACAAAATCTGGAATAGAGATTTCATCAGTACAATTATTGTCGTCAGTAATCATTAAATGAAGGTCATAGGCTCCAGATTCATTTACCTCAAAATTCCCCTCTGATGTATTTGAGACATTGGAGTCAATTCCATTTGGATGCGTGAGCATCCATTCATACTCGAAAAGACTGTTTACAGGCAGAAGATTGATTTGTGCCGCAGAAAATGAATAAGGAAGACAATTGCTAGCAATATGATTGAAAGTATCCAATTTTGCTATCAAGTATCCAATACCTACACTGTCAATTAATGTTGCCGTATTTGTACAGCCATCCGCCGAAAGGGTTAGAGATACATTGATTAATTCTGATGTATCTAATTCTATACTTGGTAATTCTAGAAATGAACTACTTAATGTATCTCCATCGGAATGAGTAAAGGTCCAGTCGAAATTAGGACTTAAGGATTGGTCTATGTGAGAGTTGTTAGATATTTCGATTGTTGTGGGAAGAATAGCGCAATTATTAATGTTTGAAACAATAGATGCATCCAATATTTTAACGGTGATATATTCTTCTAAAGTATCTCCATAAAAACATCCATTTTCACTAGCTAATATAGAAAGGTCAAAAACACCTGCATTGCTCAGATTCCATGTGCCATCGAATTCAATGAGATCCTCATAAATAATCTCTTCAGATTCCTCTGTGAGACTCCAAAGATAAGATACATTTGACCCTAATGAGTAAGAGGAAAGATACTCTGATGGAGCAATTGTGTCAAGATAACACTCTACTCTAGGAGTTATCTCTTCAAAAGAAAGAGAGACATCATGTACTGAAATACTTATTTCATCAGATGAGATGCAACCGTTTACCCTCGTGGTGGTTAGGTCTAATAAATATGACCCAACTGCATTAAAGGCATATTCGAAATTAGGATTAGAAGAGCTTTCTACTGGAATTAGTTCTTTTGTTAGAATCCATTCTAAACTTTCAATTTCGGAAATGGAAGATTGGTAGTTGTTTTCAATAATATTAAGTGTTGAAAGAGTATCACATAGAATCGTGTCTCCAGTAGAAAGAATCAAATCTGGATTAGCATAGATTGTTATGGCATCTTCAATAAGTGTAGTGAAGGAGCAGTTACTATCTACTAGAGAAGAGTTAATATTCAAGTACAGATCAAACACTCCAGCTGTATTCATCAAAAAGATTGGATTGTTTGATGAGGAAGTATGTAATGTCGCGCCTAAATTATCTCTGATTTCCCATTGATAAGTGACTTCTGTATCAATTGAATCTGAAGTGAAATTCATAGGTAAGAATGAAAACTCGCTACACTGGGGTAGAGAAGGGAAGTCAAAATTTAAATTTAAATCTTCAACAGTGAACAAGAAAGAATCAACTGTAGTGCATAAATTTGTTTGATTTTCTACTTCTAGTAAAACTTGATACAGACCATTATTTTCTTGAGTGAAATTAAACGAAGATTCAGCAGATTCTGAGATGAGTTCATCATAATACTCTAACGACCACTGATAAGTAAGGTTGCCAAAAGCGGAGTCATTAATAGCAATATTTGTTATAATTGGTTCAACAGTGGTTCCGCAATAGGATGATTCAAGACTAGTGAGTTCGATATCTGGACTTTTAAGTATTTCTAAACCTTCATGAAGGTCCCATTCAAGTGTACATTCTTGTTGAATATCTGTGATGCTTAGTCCTAGATCGATTGATCCAGAAGTAATAAAGGCGGCAGAGTAATCATTAAATATTGTATCAATTATACCATTTCCAGATACAATCCAATTGTAATTGTAATTAGTGTTTTCAATTGAAGAGATGAAATCTGAAGGTCTGTATTCTATTGAACAGAAAGGATTACTAACTGGGAGAAAAGGTGAAATAGAGTCAATATGTAGACCGTTTTCTACATTAAAATTAATGAACTTTGAGGATGAGCAACCATTTATGTCCGTGGCTACAATGATAATATCGACAAATTCATTAGAATACACCTCCAAAGGAAAGTCATAGCCAACAACTACTTCAGAGTTTAAATTACTGACCCATAGGCAACTGTCAAATTGGAAGAATTCGTTATTGATTATAGAGATTTCTGCTATGAGGGAATCGTTACAAAGTTCGTAACTAATTCGTTCGTTTGTTATAATAGAAATAGAGTCACAATCTTCTTGAGCCAAAGCACTTATTTGAAGAACAAGACAACAAAATATATGTAATAAACGGTTCATATTCTGGGTGCTTTCTTTGTTTATTTAAAATATGCATGAAATTAGCTAATTTATTTATAATAAAGCAAATTTATTTGTTGCTGTTGTTTTTTTTTTTGAGTCACTTATTTTTTTAAAAACATATTGATTTCTAGTGATTTATGTTATTATATCTCTAAAAGTTATTTTTTACTTCATTTCTAAATAGAAAAATTGATTTTTTAAAGTTAAATTTTGAAGTATATTTTAATCATTTAATGCATTTTTACAATCCTTTTATTTCGTAGACAGGAAATGAAAACGAGATTTGAAAAATTAATTTTTGATTATATTTCAATGCAGATAAAATATGTAAATGAGTGATTATTTAACCCATTTAAATACTTCTCAACGACAAGCTGTTGAGCAGACTAAAGGTCCTTTGATGGTTATTGCTGGTGCCGGTTCTGGTAAGACTAGAGTCTTGACATGCCGTATTGCCCATCTTATTGAGCAAGGTGTGGATCCATTTCATATTCTTTCTTTGACCTTTACAAATAAGGCCGCCAAAGAAATGAAAGAACGAATTCAGAATATTGTCGGAGCGGAAGCCAAAAATATATGGATGGGAACTTTCCATTCAGTATTTGCAAAGATATTGAGGTTTGAAGCAGCTAAAATTGGCTATCCTTCTAACTTCACCATCTATGATACAGACGATTCTAAGTCCTTGCTGCGTAGGATTATCAAAGAAATGTCTTTAGATACCGATATTTACAAGGTCAATGTGGTGCAATCAAGAATTTCATCTTTTAAAAATAATTTAGTCACAGTCAAAGCCTACAATACAAATACAGAACTCAAAACTCAGGATGACGCTGCGCACAGACCACAAATAGGTCTTCTTTATGAGAAATATGTCAATGCATGTTTTAAGTCTGGAGCAATGGATTTTGACGATCTTTTATTGAAAACTAATGAGTTGATGTTTCGACATCCTGATGTACTTCATAAATATCAACATAGATTTAATTACATATTAGTTGATGAGTATCAAGATACCAACCATTCTCAGTACCTAATTATTAAGGCTCTAGCTTCTTTAACTGAAAATATTTGCGTTGTGGGAGACGATGCCCAAAGTATTTATTCCTTTCGTGGGGCAAATATTCGAAATATACTGAACTTTAAAAAAGACTATTCCGATGCCAAAATAATTAAGTTAGAACAAAACTATCGTTCCACCCAAATTATAGTCAAGGCAGCGAATAGCATTATAAGCAACAACAAAGACCAACTCGAAAAAAAGGTTTGGACGTCCAATGATTTGGGAGATAAAATAAAAGTCAATCGTACAATGACTGATAATGATGAGGCTTCCGTTGTTGCCTCTAATATTATTGAAGTTAAGCAACAAGAGCAAGCAAAAAACTCAAATTTTGCTATTCTTTACCGAACCAATGCACAGTCTAGAAGTATGGAAGAAGCCCTCAGAAAAAGAGCTATTCCTTACCGGATATATGGAGGTCTTTCATTCTACCAGAGACGCGAAATAAAAGACGTATTAGCTTACTTTAGACTAGTTTCTAATTCTAGAGATGAGGAAGCTCTTAGGAGAATTATTAATTTCCCTAAAAGAGGTATTGGAAATAGTTCTATAGATAAAATGACTGTTTGCGCTCAGCAGAGAGACACATCTTTGTGGAGAGTTGTAGATAATATCAAAGCTGAAGCAACGGGTATGAATTCTGGTAGTATATGCAAAGTTGATAATTTCTCGATTTTAATAAATAGCTTCAAGGGTATGCTTACTCAAAAAGATGCTCACGAAGTAGCAATGTATATTACTAAAAATACTGGTCTGCTCAGAGAGTACCAGATTGACAAAACTCCCGAAGGAATTAGTCGTTATGAAAATGTCCAAGAGTTACTCAACGGGATTCAAAATTTTGTGAATGAAGAAAATGAAAAACCTGAAGAAGAGCGAAATACCTCTTTGGCCTATTATCTTGAAGAAATTGCTCTTATTACCGATTCCGATAAAAAAGATATTGATGATGGAGATCATGTTTCAATGATGACTATTCACCAATCTAAAGGTCTTGAATATACTTATGTATATATTGTGGGATTGGAAGAGAATTTATTTCCCTCTCAAATGTCTATGAGTTCCAGGGCAGATCTAGAAGAAGAAAGACGTTTATTTTATGTTGCCATTACTCGAGCAGAGAAAAGAGCTACTCTAAGCTTTGCTTTGACTCGATATCGTTGGGGAAATTTAATCGACTGTGAGCCTAGTAGATTTATTGAAGAAATCGACGATGATTACCTTGATTTTACTTTCACGCATATTTTGAATAATCGGCCCTCTAGAGTGGGGTATAGTGCAAGTGAAAATTACAAGACAAATGTGCCTTCAAGGTTCAATAAGTCCAGCAAAAAAAGTGAGATATCCAAACCCAAAAGTACCCCTATTTTTATTCCTCAAAATCTTAAGAGAATTCGACCGAACTTATCCACAGGCTCTTATTCCGATCAAAAATACGAGACAGGAATGAAGGTGACACACGATCGTTTTGGACTGGGTATTATTTCTAAGCTTGAAGGTTATGGAGCCAATAAAAAAATTAGCGTTAACTTTACGGGAATTGGTGAGAAAACTCTATTGGCAAAATTTGCCAAACTCAGCATACTCAAATAAAATTGTTTGAATGGAATATAATACCTCTTTACCCAAATTAATCATTCCTGAATACGGAAGAAATGTTCAAAAAATGGTTCACTCGATTATTGAAATCGAAGAACGTGAAAAGAGAAATCATCAAGCCAAATCTATAATCGAAGTGATGGGAAATTTAAATCCTCACTTAAGAGATGTTACAGATTTTAAACATAAGCTGTGGGACCATCTTTTTATAATGTCAGATTTCAAACTTGATGTTGATTCTCCTTACGAAAAGCCTTCCAAGGAATCTTTTGAGGAAAAACCTGATAGATTGATGTATTCTGAGAATAAAATAAAGCTACGCCACTATGGTAAAATTTTGCCCCTCATTATTGAAAGAGCAATCACCTTAGAAGAGGGAGAATACAAAGAGATGTTAGTTCATGCCCTTGCCAATCATATGAAGAAATGCTATCTGACATGGAATAAAGCAACCGTAGAAGATGAAGTCATATTTAAGCATTTGAGTCAGATGTCTGACAATAAATTACATGTTAATGAAGCATTTAAATTATCTTCATTTGCGGGTGTTAAGACACAGCGAACATATAAAAAGACAAACAATAGGGGTCGATCAAATCACATTAGAAGAAAATAAATCATGGCTTCATTTAAAGTTAGGGGTGGGAAAAAACTTTCTGGAGAAATCACTCCTCAAGGATCTAAAAATGAAGCGCTACAGATCATAAGTGCAGTTCTTCTGACTTCAGAAAAAGTGTTAGTTCACAATATACCCGATATTATAGATGTGAACAAACTGATTGAGATTTTGGTTGATTTAGGGGTTAAAGTGGAAAAATTAACCAAGGGCTCATTTAGTTTTCAAGCTGATGAGATTGATCTAAATTATCTTTCCAGTGAAATTTTTAAAGAAAAAGGAGGAGGATTAAGAGGATCTATCATGATTGTTGGTCCTTTACTTGCTAGATTTGGTAAAGCAGCTATTCCCAGACCGGGTGGAGATAAAATTGGCCGCCGAAGGTTAGACACCCATTTTATTGGTTTTGAAAAATTGGGTGCAACGTTCCATTATGATGATTTAAATGGTTTTTTTGAAATCAAAGCAGACAAACTTAAAGGAGCATTTATGCTTCTGGAAGAAGCTTCAGTTACTGGTACGGCAAATATTTTGATGGCAGCATGTTTAGCTCAGGGAAAAACACAAATATACAATGCTGCTTGTGAACCTTATATTCAGCAATTGTGTCAGATGATTAACCAGATGGGTGGGAAAATATCTGGACTTGGTTCCAATTTACTTGTCATTGAAGGAGTTCCTTCCCTTAGTTCATGCGTTCATCGAATTCTTCCAGATATGATTGAAATTGGTTCTTGGATTGGACTTGCAGCTATGACTCAGTCAGAATTGACTATTAAAGATGTTTCTTACGATAAGCTAGGAATAATTCCTGGGACATTCAAAAAGCTAGGAATCAAATTAGAAAGAAAAGGGGATGATATATATGTTCCTTCTCAACAATCATACGAAATAGAAAGTTTCATTGACGGTTCTATTATGAATATTTCTGATGCACCTTGGCCAGGATTTACTCCAGATTTATTGAGTATTATTTTGGTAGTTGCTACCCAAGCTAAAGGTTCTGTTTTGATTCACCAAAAAATGTTTGAGAGTAGGTTATTTTTCACAGATAAATTAATTGATATGGGGGCGAAAATTATTTTGTGTGATCCTCATAGAGCTACAGTTATAGGTCTCGATAGAAAAAGCTCTTTGAAGCCTACAGTTATGACTTCTCCAGATATTCGAGCTGGAATTTCTCTTCTTATTGCAGCACTTTCTGCAGATGGAGAAAGTATAATACATAACATTGAACAAATTGACAGAGGTTACGAAGATATTGAATCTAGGCTAATTTCTATCGGTGCAGATATTACTAGAATTAATTGAAATTATAATTATTATGAAACTTATTATTATTATTATTTCCTTTATTACTATTTGTATTGGATTTAGTTCTTTTACAAACAATGGTTCAATGTTTGATATTCAACAAAAAGGAATAAATGTGGGTGATTTAGCTCCTGATTTTTCAATTGAAAGTCTTTCTGGCGATTCCCTTAAATTATCTGATTATAAAGGAAGTATTATACTTCTTGATTTTTGGGCATCTTGGTGTGGTCCTTGTCGTCGAGATAATCCGAATATAGTATCTACTTACAATAAATTTAATTCGGCTAATTTTAAAACAGCAAATGGTTTTGATATAATCAGTATTTCATTGGACGGTTTAATGGACCGTTCAGGTAGTCCAAAACAAGAAAATGCAAAAGAAGACTGGGCGAATGCGATAGATGAAGATGGCTTGATATGGGATTGCCACGGTAGTGAGCTTCGAGGTTGGGATTCTCCTACTGCGAAAAAGTACCATATTAATAGTATTCCAACTAATTTTCTAATAGATGAAAATGGTATAGTATTGGCTAAAAACTTAGAAGGCCCCTCATTATATGCAGTGATAAAAAAGTTAACAAGATGATATTTTTATTTGTTTTCCTTTCATGTTTTAGAACTACATTTCTCGACTTACATTTTAAATTGTTTATGTAGAACTGCCAAATTTCCGCCTTTTTACTAATTTTGCGTCAATGTGTCATACAATTTTAAATGGCAAAAAATTTGCTGTATATCTTTTAAAGAATAACCAAACAAATATGCAAAGTAAAAAAAATAACAAAGATTTAGATCAATCAGAAGAGCTAAAGGAGTCTAAGGAGCTAAATACTGAAGAAACAATCGAACAAGAAGCAGTTGTTGAGTTAAGTAAGGAGGATCAACTAGAGAAAGAGATTGCTGAATTAAAGGATAAACAACTTCGAATTTTCGCTGATTTTGAAAACTTTAAGAAACGTACAGCCAAGGAAAGAATAGATTTATTTAGAAATGCAGGTGTGGAATTTTTTGAATCTATGTTGACTATTTTAGATGACTTTGATCGAGCTTCAAAGCATCATGTCACGACGAATGATCCCGAAGAAATTAAAAAAGGAATTGATCTTATTCATTCCAAATTGTTAGGGATTCTAAATCAGAAAGGATTGTGTGCAATGGATTCCTCAATCGGATTTAAATTCGATACTGACTTTCATGAAGCAATTACGCAAATCCCATCTCCTTCAGATGATATGAAAGGAAATGTTATTGACGAAACAGAAAAAGGATACCTTTTAAACGACAAAGTAATCCGTTACGCGAAAGTTGTGGTGGGTAAATAAAACAAGGCTATGGCTAAGAGAGATTATTACGACATATTAGGTGTAGGCAAAAGCGCCACAGAAAAAGAATTAAAAAAAGCTTATCGAAAGTTAGCGATCCAGTATCACCCAGATAAAAACCCAGATGATAAGGCAGCTGAAGGAAAATTCAAGGAAGCTGCCGAAGCTTATGAGGTGCTAAATGATGCTAATAAAAGGGCTCGTTATGATCAATATGGTCATGCAGGAATTGAGGGTAGCGGTTTTGGTTCTGGTGGTTCCGGCGGAATGAATATGGATGATATTTTTAGTCAGTTCGGCGATATTTTTGGCTCTGCATTCGGTGGTGGTGGTTTTGCAAGTTCACGGGGAGGAAGACGAAGAAGTCGAGGTTCTAATCTGAGAGTTAGAGTTAATCTTACTTTGGAAGAAATTGAAAGCGGTGTTGAAAAGAAAATAAAAATTAAGAAGAATGTAGGGTGTGATGATTGTAATGCAACTGGAGCTGAAAATGGAAATCTCAGTACTTGCGGAACTTGTCAAGGATCTGGTCAGAGAGTCCAGATTGTAAATACCCCACTTGGTAGAATGCAAACAGCAGCTACCTGCAATTCTTGTAATGGACAAGGAGAAACTGCATCTTCTGCATGCGGAACATGCAGTGGTCAGGGAGTAGTTAAAAAGTCAGATGAAGTAAGTCTTAATATTCCTGCAGGTGTTGAAGATGGTATGCAGCTTTCGGTATCTGGAAAAGGAAACTTAGCTCCCAAAGGTGGTATAGCTGGGGATCTAATTGTTCTTGTAGAAGAAATTCCTCACGAAGTGTTGAAAAGAGATGGTAAAAATCTTCATTATGACTTATTCATAAGCTATTCCGATGCCGTTCTTGGAAGTAATCCCGAAATTCAAACCTTGTCATCTAAAGTGAAAATTAAGCTTGAACAAGGAATCCAATCTGGAAAGATACTTCGTCTGCGTGGAAAGGGGCTTCCAAGTGTGGATCAATATGGGAATGGAGATTTACTAATTCATGTTAATGTATGGACACCGCAAGACCTAAATGAGGAGCAAAAAAAGTTTTTTGAAACTTCACGAGCTCACACTAATTTTCATCCTAATCCTGATGAAAATAATAAATCTTTTTTCGATAAGGTCAAAGAAATGTTTCAATAATAGAAGAAAAACACCTTATTGGCTTTTTTTACCTTAATGTACTTGAATAATTCAAATCTGTTTTTATATTAATTCGTTTAATAATGAATTATCTTTACAAAAACATTTTTTTTCATGGGTTATAAGAATTTAGAGTCAACCATACTAGATCTTGAAAAAAATGGCCAGCTTATTCGAATACAGCAAGAAGTTGATCCATTTTTGGAAATGTCTTCCATTCAGCTTCGAGTATACAAGTTGGGAGGTCCAGCGATTCTATTTGAAAAAGTAAAAGGATCTGATTTTCGTTCACTATCTAATCTTTTTGGTGATGTGAACCGGTCTAAATTTTTGTTTAGAGACACCCTGGCGATGGTTCAAAATATTGCTTTGTTAAAGAAAGATCCGATGTTGGCCCTCAAGAATCCACTAAAATATCTCTCGACTCCCAAGCATTTGTTTAATGCGCTGCCTAAAAAAATATCTAAGTCTAAGGCAGCCATGATTGAGACTACTCTAGATAAGGTTCCTCAAATTACTTGTTGGAAAGATGATGGCGGCCCTTTTGTTACACTCCCAATCGTGTACACGGAAGACATAGATCAGCCAGGGTGGATGAAATCGAATATGGGGATGTATCGAATTCAACTTGCGGGGAATGAATATATTAAAAATGAAGAAATTGGCCTTCATTATCAAATTCATCGCGGTATCGGAGTACATCAATCCAAAGCAAATGCCAAAGGGCAACCATTGAAAGTTAGTATTTTTGTTGGTGGTCCTCCCGCACTAAGTTTCTCGGCGGTGATGCCCTTGCCTGAAGGTTTGCCTGAATTTGCTTTTTCGGGAATGTTAGGTGGCAAACGGATGCGTTATTTTGTTGAAGATGGTTATACGGTTTGTGCAGATGCTGATTTTGTTATTACAGGGGAAGTACATCCCCATTCTGTTAAGCCAGAAGGTCCTTTTGGAGATCATTTAGGATATTATAGCTTAAAACATGATTTCCCTCTTATGAAAGTTCATAAAGTTTATCACAAGAAAAATGCTATATGGCCCTTTACTGTTGTTGGAAGACCTCCTCAAGAAGATACAAGTTTTGGAGCCTTGATTCACGAACTTGCTGGAGATACTATAAAGATGGAGCTACCTGGAGTGAAATCTGTTCATGCGGTAGATGCCTCTGGGGTTCATCCTCTTCTTTTTGCGATAGGTTCAGAACGTTATACCCCTTATGTTAAAGAGCGTACTCCCGCTGAAATATTAACACAAGCCAACCATATTCTTGGTTTTGGACAGATGTCTTTGGCAAAGTTTTTATTTATTGCCGCAGAAGAAGATGATCGAGGTTTACAAGTCAAACATGAACAATCTTTCCTCCATCATATTTTAGAAAGAGTAAAATGGACGAGAGATCTTCACTTTTATACCCAGACGAGTATGGATACACTAGATTATTCCAGCGAAGGCCTGAACTCGGGGTCTAAAGTGGTAGTGGCTGCAGCAGGAAAAAAGCATCGTTCCCTACAAACCGAGTTTTCTTCGCCCGAAAATTTGCCTGGGGGTTTATCTAAAATAAGCCTTGTAGCTCCGGGAATTTTAGCTATCTCATGTTCTCCCTTTGTCACTTATACCAAAGCCAAAGAAGAGGTAGATAAATGGGGTATTGCGATGAAGGAAGTCCTCTCAGACGCGATGGATTTTTTCCCCTTGTTACTTCTTACAGATGATGCCGAATTTGTCGCCGAGAATTATCACAATTTTTTGTGGACGACATTTACTCGTGCAAATCCATCTCATGATATATACGGAATAGATTCTTTTACAGAATTTAAACATTGGGGATGTGAAGGGAGTCTTATGATTGATACTCGGACTAAACCTCACCATGCCCCTGCTCTACTTCTTGATGATAAAGTAGAAAAGCGAGTGGATCTTCTATTTGCCAATCATCCTGATTTATCAAAATTATAGTTTGATATATGCTTCTTTGTTAACAGATTAATGATTGTATTATTAAGTGATTATTGAGTAGAAATGGAAAATATACCTCTGTTACAAAAAGCAAAAAATTATCTAGAGCTATGCTATAGGGAATTGCAAAGGAATGACGAACTAGATAATCGCCTAAAAGAGGTCGAGACCTCTATTAAAGAGACGGGAATCTATCGTTTGTTGGAATTCGAACTAGTTTATGGAACAAAAGTAGCATGGCGGAATTCTAATAAATGTATTGGTCGACTTTTTTGGCGAAGCATGGAGGTTTTTGACTGTCGCGAATTGAATACTGCAAATTCAGTTTTTGAGGCCCTATTTGAGCATATTAAATACGCAACCAATGAAGGAAATATTAGATCGACTATTTCTGTTTTTCATCCACATAAAGATATACGTATTTGGAATCCTCAACTCCTGGGTTTTGCAGGTCATACCCTTCCAGATGGTACAGTAGTTGGTGATTCAAAAAATATAGCCTTCACTAAACAGTGTGTTATTTTGGGTTGGGAACCTAAAATGACAGCCTTTGATATATTACCACTAGTAATTAAAATTGGCGACAACCCATTAGAAATTAGGGTAATCCCTAAAGAGATTGTTTCTCTCGTAAAAATTGAACACCCAAGTATTCCATCTTTTAATGAGCTTAAACTTGAGTGGTATTCCACTCCTATTATTTCCAATATGATATTAGAAGTGGGGGGTATTGAATTTAGAGCTGCCCCCTTTAATGGCTGGTATATGGGAACCGAGATTGGGGCAAGAAATCTCTCTGATGAAGATCGATATAATATGCTTCCTCAGATAGCCCATAAGATGGGCTTAGATATTCGTGATAAAAATAGTTTATGGAAAGACAGGGCATTGATAGAATTGAATCAGGCCGTTTTGTATTCGTTTCGAAAGGCTGGAGTCAAGATTATTGATCACCATTCCGCTTCTAAGCAATTTATGCAATTTATCCGCCAAGAAGCTAAAGAGGGTAGAGATGTGACAGCAGAATGGTCGTGGATAGTGCCCCCAATTTCAGCATCTACTTTGCAAGTTTTTCACACCGAGATGAATAATGTAGTTTTGAGTCCAAACTACTTCTATCAGAAAGATCCCTGGGATTAACTCTCTATATTTCGCTGTCTGATAGCTTCATACAGAATAACAGCAGAAGCCACAGAGACATTCAATGACTCCGTTTTCCCGAACATAGGGATAGAAGTTTTGATATCAGAGAGTTCAAGAATTTCATCCGAAATTCCATCTTCTTCAGAGCCCATTACTATAACTACCGGATCAATAAAAGAAGAATCATAGATACTAGATTCAGATTTCTCTGAACAGGCAATTACATTCAATCCACTTTTTTTGAGATATTTAATACTATGTGCGAGATTTTGTTCTCTGCAGATAGGGATATGCATCAAAGCTCCCGTGGAAGTCTTCATGGCATCTAAATTCAATTGAGCTCCACCTATTTTCGGTAAAATTATGGCATTCACCCCACAGGCTTCAGCTGTTCTGGTAATCGCACCAAAGTTTCGAACATCGGTCACTCTGTCTAGCATCAATAGCAAAGGAGACTTTCCCTCCTCAAAAGTGCGTATTAAAACCTCTCCGAGCGAATAGAAATTTACAGGAGAAATGAAAGCAAAAACTCCTTGATGATCTTTGGGAGTAAGTCGATTCAGTTTTTCGACAGGAACTGCTTTAAACATAATATTATGCTCTTTAAGTAGGCTTCGTAAGTCCATGGCTAAACCAGTATTAACTCCTTTCTCCATAAATATTTTATCGAATTCTTTTCCTTCTTTAACAGCATCTATGACAGCCTGTAATCCGAATATTTCCAAACTTTTTTGTAATCTATTTTTTTTCATGTGGTAAAAGTACAATTATTCATCATCAGGCAAGCTTTCAATAAATGATTTGTCCTGTTGTTCTTTTGAAATGCTTTTATTTGTTTTTGCCCCTAGTATTTTTATTCTTTCCACACTTGTAATCAAATTTCCTCTTCCTTGGTTTAATTTGTTTTCAGCTGCATCGTATTTTTTTTGAGCTATTTCGATGGCTTTTCCAACCCCCTCTAAGTCGCTCACAAACCCACAGAATTTATCATAAAGTGCACCAGACTGCCGCGCAATTTCAAGAACATTTTTCTTTTGGTTTTCTTGTTGCCAAATAAACGACACTGTTCTCATTGTTGCCAGAAGAGTAGACGTACTTACTAATATAATGTTTTTGTTTAGGGCTAAGTTGAATATTTCAGAATCTTCTTGAAGAGCCAAGGTCATCGCTGGCTCCATAGGAATAAACATAAGGACATAATCGGGAGCATTCATGCTGTATAAATTCGGATAGTCTTTTCCTCCTAGATCTTTGATGTGCTTTTTTAGACTTTCTACATGTTGCTTGAGAAAGATTTGCTTTTGAATATCATCCTCGGCATTTGTTATTTTTTCAAAAGCTGTGAGAGAAACTTTAGAATCAATTATTAAATTTTTGTGGTTTGGAAGATCAATAATACAGTCTGGTCTTTTATCATTACCGTCTTCATCTTTCATGGAATTTTGAGTCCGAAAATGAATGCCCTTGTGCAAACCTGCATTCTCCAATAGTACTTCTAACTGCAATTCTCCCCAATCTCCTTGAACTTTAGAATCCCCTTTGAGAGCTTTTGTTAGATTGATGGCATCTTGACTAATTTTTTGATTTGCGGCTTGAAGCATTTTTATCTCAGTTGACAAAACGGCTCTGCTTGTTTGATCTTTTTCATGCTTGTCATTTACGCTTTGTTCAAAGCTTTTTATTTTATCTCCTAAAGGCTTTAGAATGAGGGTTATGTTTTTTTGATTTTGCTCGGCAAATTTTTCAGATTTTTTCTCTAGGATTTCATTGGCCATTTTTTCAAATTGTAATTGTAGTTTATTTTGTTGTTCTAGTAGGCGAACTCCCTCTTCTTCAATTCGATTATTCAAACTTTGAATGAGAGTCTTGGCTGAAGAGACTTCTGCTTTTAATTCACCAATTTGATGCTCTTTAGTTTGAATTTCATTTTCTAATTTTTCAAGTTGAATTTTTTGAACACGATAAAGATCTACAGAAATATATTTTTCTGTATCTAATGAAGAAGTATTCTGTTTTGTTTTATTTTTTTGAAATAACAAACCAATACATCCTCCACAGACAAGACCGATAAGTAAATAAAGTAGTTCCATGATATGAATTTTAGGTAAATATCTAATCTATTAGTGACAGTTTATGACTCTTACTATGCAGATTCCAATCAATGTTTTTTTTGTTCACCGAAGTTAAGTAATCATTGCATTTAGAAAAGGGTTTAGATCCAAAGAATCCTTTTCTTGCAGAAAAAGGAGAGGGATGCGGGGCGCTAAGTATCAGGTGCTTTTTCCTGTCAATATAGATTTTCTTTTTTATTGCATGAGCCCCCCACAGAATAAAAACTATGTTCTTAAAATTATTTGAAAGTAGGTGGATGACCTGGTCTGTGAATAATTCCCATCCCTTTTTTTGGTGGGATGCAGGCTGTTGAGCTCTAACAGTCAAACAACTGTTTAAAAGAAACACTCCCTGATCTGCCCAATGTTCTAAATTTCCATGGTCAGGAATGGCACATCCTGTGTCATGATTCAATTCTTTGAATATATTCCTTAAGGAAGCAGGAATCTTTGTTTTTTCACTCACAGAAAAACTTAATCCATTTGCTTGATGCATCTTGTGATAAGGATCTTGACCTAAGATTACTACTTTTATTTTTTCTGGGGAGGTTTTTTGAAATGCAGAAAATGTGAGTTCTCGGGAAGGATATATCTGTTGTTCTACTCTTTCTTTTTCTAAAAAAGAATTGAGAGTCTTAAAATATGACTTTTCAAATTCAAAATTTAAGTATTCCATCCATGTATCCGGTAAAAACTTCCTCATAAATCAAAATTAAGTTAATTTAATGTTCTTAATATAAATATTAATCTTTTAAAATCATTATTTACGAATAATTCAATGAGTGTTTAATGAAAAAATATATTACTTTTGCTATCAACAAATCAAGCCTCTCATGAAAACTATATTTATAATTGTTGTTTTTTTTATCACTACATTATTGTTTCAATCATGTTGTGTAACAGCTAATTGTCCAGGAGTTGCTAAGATGGAGCTCACAGAGCAAAATTCTTAATGAACTGGATATCTCTTGAAGATTTTGTTCAAATTGAAGAATATTTCAATAGTCAGGTTCCCTTTATTGTATTCAAACATAGTACTCGATGTTCTATATCATCAATGGTTATGAGAAGATTTGAAAATAAATACGATATTCATGGAGTTCCTTTACTGTATTTAGACTTACTGTCTTATCCTTCTATTTCCGACAAATTAGCCCAAATGTTTGGAGTAGAACATCAGTCACCTCAGGTATTATTTATTAAGAACGGCATTTGTCTCTATCATGCCTCTCACAATGGAATTAATTTACAAGATATTAAAGACATTCTTTAGGTATAAACTTGTGGATATTTCATAATTTTGTCATGAAATTATAAATCATGTATACAGAATTAAGTCCCAAGAAAGAAGAAAAGAGAGTAGCTAAGCCTAAATGGCTCAGAGTGAAACTTCCTACAGGACAAAATTATAAAAAAGTTCGTAAGCTAGTCTCAAATCATAACCTACATACTATATGTGAAAGCGGTAATTGTCCTAATATGGGAGAGTGCTGGGGAGCTGGTACTGCTACTTTTATGATTTTAGGTAATATTTGTACTCGCTCTTGTGGTTTTTGTGCAGTTTCTACAGGAAGGCCTTTGGTTGTTGATTGGTCTGAGCCTGAGAGAGTAGCCCGTTCTGTTAAGTTGATGGAGGTTAAGCATGCTGTTCTTACTTCTGTGGATCGGGATGATTTAAAAGATGGCGGTTCTATTATTTGGTCTGAAACTGTCAAGGCAATTCGTAGAGTTAGTCCAGGTACCACTATGGAAACTTTAATCCCCGATTTTAAAGGGAATATGGATCAAGTTCAAAGAATCATTGATGTTGCTCCTGAGGTTGTATCACATAATATGGAGACCGTCAGACGATTAACTAAGTCTGTTCGTATACAAGCTAGATATGAAAGGTCATTGGATGTGTTGCGATATTTGAAAGATGCTGGTATGCGATCAAAAACAGGCATAATGTTAGGATTAGGAGAAACAGAAGAAGAGGTGGTCGAGTCTATGAATGATCTTGTAGATGTTGGTTTGGATGTCTTAACCTTAGGTCAGTATCTTCAGCCCACTCCAAAGCATTTATCTGTAAAAGAGTTTGTTTCTCCTGAACAATTTGCTAAATACAAAGAAATTGGTTTGAGTCTAGGTATTCAATATGTAGAAAGCGGCCCATTGGTTCGCTCTTCCTACAAAGCAGAAAAACATTTATTGTAACGAAATAGGCTTATGCCTCTTTTTTAGTTTTAGTTTATGGAGAAGCTCCGCATAGGAATCAATGGCTTTGGTAGGATAGGAAGAACTCTTTTTCGTGTTTTACTCGAAAGAAATGGTGTCGAAGTTGTAGCTGTAAATGACATAGCTGATCTTCGTTCACTAGCTCACCTTTTAAAATACGATTCTATTCATGGCACCTTAAATGCCGAAATTAGCTTTTCGGAGTCCACATTGAATGTAGATGGAAGTGATATTCTCTTTTCACAAGAAAGACAAATAGAAAATATTTTATGGAATGATTGTGACTTTGTCGTTGAAGCTACAGGTTCTTTTTTTTCAATCTCGAAGCTTAAATCACATCTTATTTCTGGTGCAAAAAAAGTTATTCTGGCTTCACCTTCCTCCTCAGAAGAGACCAAAATGATTGTTTTAGGTGTAAATGATCATTTACTTTCTTTTAATGATAATATTGTTTCTAATGCCTCATGTACCTCGAATTCTGCTGCGCCAATGGTACAATTGATGGACGATAATTTTGGAGTAGAACAGGCTTATATTACAACCATTCACTCTTATACAAAAGACCAAAGCCTTCACGATAGTCCTCACAAAGATTTACGAAGAGCAAGGGCGGGAGCTTTGTCTATTATCCCGACAACAACTGGTGCAGCCAAAGCATTGTCTAAAATTTTTCCTCACCTTGAAATAGGAGGTTGTGGAATGCGGGTTCCAGTCCCTAACGGATCTCTGACCGATATTACCTTCATTGTTAAGACTGAATGTTCAATTCAAGAAGTAAATGATTTGTTTTATAATGCTTCTAGGGGAAGTCATTTAGGAATTTTAGCGTATACAGATGAGCCTATTGTATCTTCCGATGTGATTGGCAATCCAGCTTCATGTTTATTTGATTCTCAATTGACTTCTGTTTTAGGTAAAATGGTGAAAGTAGTTTCTTGGTATGACAATGAGATTGGTTACTCTAATCGACTGGCTGACCTGATTGAAAAGATGTCTTCAAAAGATTGAATTTATCCCCTAGAGATTGCTATTTTTCATTAACCGCTTTAGTAAAAGTAGAGTTGTAAAATTTCATATCAAAATGCCCATTTTCTAGAACTCCGTATGAATAATATTGAATCCATTCTCCCAAGTTTATGTACTGACTTTTTTCATTTAATCGAATTTTCAGTGGCAAGTGACGATGTCCAAATATAAATAGATTAATAGTTTTTTTAGAGAGAATTGATATGGCGTATTGAACAAGCCATTCTTTGTCTTCTCCTTTAAAAAATTCTTTGTCCGTCTCAAAGTTCGAAATCCGACTTTTGCTGGATAAATAATCAGCTAAATAAAAAGATAAGTTTGGATGCAGTCGAGAAAATAACCACTGGCAAATGGGATTCATAAATACTTTTTTTAGAAATTTATATCCCTTGTCCTCTGGCCCCAATCCGTCTCCATGTCCAATAAAACAAACTTTTCCTTGCAAATTTATTTCAATAGGATGGTGGTGAACAATAAGTCCAATTTCTTCTTCTAAATATCCAAATGTCCACAAGTCATGATTTCCAGTAAAGAAATGAACAGGAGTTCCTTTGTCGCATATTTCAGCTAGTTTCCCGAGAATTCGAACATGTCCTCGAGGTATAGTCCGCTTCCATTCGTACCAGAAATCAAATACATCTCCAACCAGATAAATTTCTTTGGCATCGCTTTGAATTTCGTTAAGCCAAGTAACAATTTTCTTTTCTCTATCGAGACTAGACAAGGCACCTGGTGCTCCTAAGTGAAAGTCAGATGCAAAGTATATTTTTGATTTTTTAGACATTTATAACTTTAAAAGGGTTATAATCTTTTCTTCTAAGGCCTGCGGTTCTAGGTTTTCTCCAACCACTCGACCTTTTTTATTTATAAGAAGAGTATGTGGGAGACTTATAATTTTGTAGGTATTTCTAATCTTAGATTGCCAGCCTTTAAGCTCACTTGTTTGTGTCCAAGTCTTCTGGTCTTGTTGAATGGCTTTTTTCCAATCCTTTTCGGGATTTTTCTGTTGAGGTGTTCCATCAAAAGAGACGCTCACCATTTCCAGACCTTTGGAATGATATTTTGAATAAAGTTTTTTTAGAAATGGGCTTTCTTCCCTACAGGGCTTGCACCAGGAGGCCCAAAAATCTATAAGGATCACTTGCTCCTTAAAATTACTCAAAGAAAACATCTCACCCTTGTTGTCAGTCATTTCAAATTCAGGGACATAAGCCATTTTAATGATTTTAGAAAGTAGTATGGAATGAGAAGATTCAGGCCATTTTTCTGAGAATGAGTTTTGCACCAAAATATAGTCACTAAAATCTTCAATTAGATTAAGTATATTTTCTTTTTTGATAGACTGAAAAAGTGCTAAGATGATTACTTTAGAATCAATATTTTGTTTGATAAACTCTTTCAGATACTGGCGATGGTTAGAGAAAGCATCTATAAATCTATTTTGAATATTAGTATAATCCTCCTTTTTAGCCATTTTTGCTTCCTCATAAATTAGGTCCAAGGAATATTCGAATTGTTCGAGTTTCTTATTTAGTTCTAGTATTTTCAACGAGCCTTCTGATCCGCTAATTAAGTAATTGCTTTTCCAATTTATTTTTTCTCCAGTAATCTCAATTTGTTCTCCTTTTTTTATCAGAAGATTAATTCCTTCACCCTGAGGTGTCCGAAGTAAGAAGAAAGAAGATTTTTCAATGCTATTAGCCAGAACAAATTCTCCGTTTAAAGCAAATAAGGTATCTACCAGAATTAGTTTCTCTGCTTCAATTTTCTCGAAGATTACTGTATCAAGTCCCTTTACTTGCCCATGAATAGAAAAGTCTCCTGGTGGAATTTTCATTTTTTGCTCACATGAATAAGCGAAGACAATTATGCAAAGAGAAAAAATGATTCTTTTCATTTTTCTAGTTCTTGTCTGATTAATTGATTAGTAACTTTTGGATCAGCCTTTCCTTTTGATAATTTCATAACTTCTCCCATAAATAAACCAAGCAGATTTTTATTTCCATCTTTATAAGCCCTTGCTTTTTCAGGAAATTTATCGATAGCAACTTGTATAATGTCTAGTAGTGCATCTGAATTTGACTCTTGTATCAAATTATTTGTTTCCGCTAGGGTTAATGCGGATATTTCCGGATACTCTATAAGTAGAGGGAAAAGTTCCTTTGCAGCCTTAGAATGTCCAATTCTATCTTCTTTAATAAGACGAATCATTTCTGCAATGCGATTTGCTTTTAGATCAAGTTCATCAATGGAAATGGCATTCTCATTTAAGTAGGACTTTAACGGACCCATGAGAATGTTTACAGCCATTTTGTATTCTTTGGTGAAAGCAGCAATCTGATTATAATATAGTGCAATGGATTTTGTGTCTGTCAGATTTTTGGCATCGTAATCAGAAAGCCCAAATTCATGGGTATATTTTTGGTAAAGTTCTTCTGGTAATGCTGGTAAACTAGCCTTAATATTTTCGATATAATCTTTTTTCACCAAGACAGGAGATAAGTCAGGTTCAGGAAAATATCTATAATCATGAGCATCTTCTTTTGATCGGAGTAATGAGGTTTCATTTTTTGCGGCAAGATAATTTCTAGTTTCTTGGTATACATGCCCACCATTTTCATATACTTCAATTTGTCTTTTTGACTCCAATTCAATTGCTTTTTGAACATTTCGAATGGAATTCATGTTTTTTACTTCCACTCTGTTTCTTAAATCTGTTTCTCCCTTTAAACGAACAGAAATATTGGCATCACACCTCATAGAACCTTCCTCCATATTTCCATCACAAATATCTAGGTAGCGAACTAATTTTCTAACTTCGGTGACAAAGCTATAAGCTTCTTCTCCAGATCGTAAAACTGGTTCAGAAACTATTTCTAAGAGTGCTACACCAGCTCGATTCAGATCAATCAATGACTCGAATGGGTCGATGTCATGAATACTCTTACCCGCATCTTCCTCCATGTGAATTCTTGTCAGTTCTATTTTTTTTAATTTCCCCTCTTTGTCACTGATATTTATGAACCCTCCATCACAAATTGGCGTTTTATCTTGTGTAATCTGGTATCCTTTAGGTAGATCTGCATAAAAATAATTTTTCCTAGCATATTCATTTGTTTCTCGAATGTCACAATGCAAAGCCAAACCTAAGCGAACTGCATATTCAACTACTTTTTTATTAGACACGGGTAAAGTTCCGGGATGTCCAAGTGAAATTGCACTTACATGAGTGTTTGGAGAGGATCCGTAGGTTGTCGAGTCAGAACAATAGGCTTTGCTCAATGTGTTTAATTGGACATGAATTTCTAGGCCAATTACAGTTTCATATTTGTTATATTCAGTTGACATGCAGGAGGTTTTTGAATAACTAATAAGACAAAGGTAATTATCTAATCATGATTTTTTGATGGTACACAATATGTTTTCCCATTCCTTTTAAAAGATAAACTCCCTTAGTAAGATTACTTAAATCAATAGATTGTACATGTTTGCTTGACTTATTTTGATATATTTTCTTTGCGTTCATATTATAAATACAAACTTCTAGCAAAGGTTCATTTGAAGGAGTTTGAATTTGAATAAGCCCTCTACTTGGATTAGGATAAGTATGTAATTTGTTCAATTTTAGCTCTGATTGATCTACTGTTTCAAAGCCAGTTCCTTTAAGAACATACAATCCATACTGCATGTCGGAAACTAGAATGTTGCCCGAGGGTAAAAAAGGATACACCCCCCAGGCGCCACGATAAGAATCGTGATCTTCTAGAAGATAAGTGCTGAAAGATGCCACCTTGTAGGGGTTTTGTTGATCAGAAATATTATACACTTGAAGGCCATCGTGATAAGAAGATACATAGAGATAGTTCCCTTTTATCAGTGGGTTGTGCGCAATAGAATTTGGATGGACTTCAGAACTAAATGTACTTAATACATTGATGTCAGAAAGATTAGAAATATCCAAAACTTTTAAGTCATATCCCCAATTTTCATCAGCTAGGACATAGCTATTTAGATCAGAGGTAGGCCAGCCAGAATGGTTGTATCCTTTGTCGGGATAATCTATGAGAGAACCCAGAATTTGTGGGGAATCCATATTACTAAAATCAACCACATATAGGCCATCGCCTCCATTATTTAAGAATGCGGTGTCATTCTTCACCCACATGTCATGAACTCTATCACTTGTTCCAGGAACTTCATAATCCAAAAGATGAATTGGGTTGAGGGGGTTTTCAATATCAAAAATAGCTAGTGAAGTAGCATTCCAATTGGAGTTTATAGATCGAACATTGCAGGCATACATGACATTCGAGTTTTCGTCAATAAATATATTGTGAGAAGTTTTAATAAGTTCATTGCTGTCATATACAACTGTCGCAATCTCTGGAAGGTTTTTTATATCAATGATTTGAAGGCTACTATTTCCCTCATCGCTTACGGCATAGAGGTAGCCATTTCGGTCATGATAATCTCTATGAATAATTGAAGGTCCAAATGATGCACCTTGAATAAATTGTACTTCTAGACTATTATGAGGGTCTGTAACATCAAAAATATGCGTTCCTGCAGTGGATCCTATTACAGCAAATTCTCTGTTGTTTACAACAAGGCCCCAAATTTCGTTGTAAGCATTGTCATATGCTGTGGTTCCTATAATCGTTTCATCATTCCAATTGAAGAGTAACTCTAAATTTTCGGTGTTTTGCGAAAAAATAGTCATGCTAAAAAAACATAGAAGAGGAAGTAGTAATGTTTTCATACCTATTGCTTAGTTAATTTCGTTTAATCGTTTCATAAATTGTTCATCGGAATGCAGTAATTCAATTTCTATCTGGAGTCGATAAATATCTGTTTGTGTTTTTTTGTGTAAATCACTTTCGCGTAAACGCATCCAATCTTTTTCAGTGGTAATTATTCCAACAAATTTAGTGCTTTTTTTTGCGATTTCTTTGATTTCATTTTTACTAAAGTTATGATGGTCTTTATAAGTTAGGTGCTCAAAATAAATTTCGTTAGAATATAAGTGATCTTCAATACTTTTAGTAAAAGCTATACTGGTAATTAATAGATATTTTCCATTAGTTATTAATCTTGCGTCCAGATTCTCTTTATTTTTAAAGCCCTGATATCGAATGCAAGAAAAATAAACAGACGCCTTGCTGAAGGTTTTAATTTTTTTTTTAATAATAGTTTGTTTTCCAGAGGAAAGCTCCTTTGGACATTTTGTAACAATTATAAGGTCCGCTCGTTCTGCTCCTTCTATATTTTCTCTGAGATTCCCGGCGGGAAATACCTTGTCTGAATAAAAGGGTAATTGTATATCAGTCAAAAGAATGTTTAGGTCTCTTTGCACATATCTGTGTTGAAATCCATCATCTAATAATACTATACCTGGAGGTGTCTCTTGTTTTTCCAGATAATTTAGAGCCTGTTTTCTATTTGCATTGACAATTACTTGGAAATTTTCACTGTCAAATTTTTCAAGTAGCTCATAAGGTTCATCTCCAATATCTTTAATGGAGTGCCTACTTATGTCTCCATCAATCAAGTTTTTTATTTTTCGTCCATATCCTCTTGACAGAACAGCTATTTTGTTTTGTTTTAATCTGTTGATTAGAAATATAATATGAGGTGTTTTTCCTGTACCTCCCATCGACAGATTCCCGATGCTTATGACCGGAATGGTTGATTTATATTGCACCAAAAACCCGAATTTAAATAATTCATTTCGAATGCTCATAAGGGCAGCGTAGATCCATCTCAGAGGGCTTAATATGCGTCTTAACAATTTCATTTCTCTAAAATACATAATCTATATATCATGAGTAATGAAAAAAAACCATTATTTTGGTTAAAATTTAAGCCAATGAATGTTCAAGACGTTTGTAACACATTAGAACAATGGGCTCCTTTATCTTATCAAGAGTCCTATGATAATTGCGGGCTAATCATAGGGAATCCAATTCAAGATATAACTGGAGTCCTAGTCAGTTTAGACTGTCTGGAAAATATTGTTGATGAAGCAATTTTTCTTAATTGTAATATGATAGTTTCTCATCATCCGATTATTTTTAAAGGCTTAAAAAGTATTACGGGAAAAAATTATGTGGAACGAACCGTTTTAAAAGCAATTAAAAATGACATTGCTATTTATGCTATTCATACTAATCTTGATCATTTGAATCGTGGAGTATGCCATCGAATGTCTGAACAAATAGGACTAATTAATAGCCGAGTTTTGTCTCCAAGAAAAGGGCTCTTAAAAATGCTGGTAACATATGTGCCAAAGGAAAATGCAGAATCAGTGCGTTCTAGCCTTTTTCAACTTGGCGCGGGCTCTATAGGAAACTATAGTGAATGTAATTTTTCATTTGAAGGTAAGAGTACCTTCAAAGGCCTTCAAGAATCAAATCCTATAATTGGAGAACGTGGATTGAGAGAAAATGTGCTTGAGGAGCGTTTAGAGCTTGTTTTTTCTTCCCACCTAGAATCACAAGTAATTGCGTGTCTAAATCAAAATCATCCATACGAAAAAGTTGCTTTCCAGATTATTTCAATTGATAATAAGCATCAATATATTGGGGCTGGAAGAATAGGAGAACTTCCCACTCCAAAAAGTGCGCGCGAATTTTTGTCAAGCTTGAAGAAAAGTTTTAAATCAAACTGTGTAAGACATAGTTCTATTCTAGACAGAAAAATAAAAACTGTGGCTTTGTGTGGAGGAAGTGGTAATTTTCTTCTTCCTCTAGCAAAGCAGTATGGTGCAGATATATTTATATCTTCTGATTTTAAATATCACGATTTTTTTGATGCTGAAAATAAGATTGTCATTGCAGATATTGGTCATTATGAATCAGAGCAATACACTATCGAGTTGATTGGTGATTTTCTTCGCAAAAAATTCCCTAGATTTGCATTTCATTTGTCCAAAATAAATACCAATCCAATCAATTATCTCTAGAAATGGCAAAAGTAAAACAAGTTACCATAGAACAAAAGTTAACCGCCTTATACAAACTTCAGTATATTGATACGGAAATTGATAAAATCAAGATTCTACGAGGAGAGTTACCCATCGAGGTTCAAGACTTAGAGGACGAAATCGAAGGGTTGCAAACCCGCGTCTCCAATATAAATGATGAAATATCTTCTTTGGATTCTTCTATAAAAGAAAAGGAATCACTTATTACTGACTCTAAAGCTCTTATAGTTAAGTATGAAGAGCAACTAAAAAATATAAGAAATAACAGAGAATTTGATTCCTTAAACAAGGAAATTGAGTTTCAGAATCTTGAGATTGAACTTGCTGAGAAAAGAATGAGAGAGACAAAAGCAAATATTGTTTCAAAAATGGACCTCATTGGTTTAGCTAAAACTAAACTTGAAGATAGAACAAGTGATTTAACTAATAAAAATTCTGAATTAGACGATATTATAGCTGGAACTAAGAAAGATGAAGAAAAGCTTTCCAAAGAATCTGTTCGAGCTGAAAAGGTGATTGATGAGAGATTATTAAACGCATACAAGAGGTTGAGAGGTAATGTGCGCAATGGTCTTGCAGTTGTACCTATATTGAGAGATGCATGTGGAGGATGTTTTAATTCTGTTCCTCCGCAAAGACAAATGGATATTGCTTCGAGAAAAAAAGTAATTGTTTGTGAGCATTGTGGACGCGTATTAGTCGATAAAGTAATGGCAGGAATCGAGTAAATAGATATTTATTGAAACAAAAAAGGCTTCCAATTAGGAGGCCTTTTTTGTGAACTGTATTCTATTTTTTAAAATTTAAATCCGGTAGAGAGCATTAAACTTCCCCTTGAGTTAGATATACTTGTAGCATTAGCTCCTTCATAGATGAATAGATTCTCTTTACTCATGGAATTTAAAAGTGCGAGGTCAAAAAAGTATTGATTTACCTTCAAACCAAACCCCATTGTTAGATACTCCTGGCTAGCATCATTTAGTTCTCCAGTAAATGGACTCCCATAATATGCATAACCTCCTCTAATACTTAATTGAGGGTGTATTTTCAACTCTCCTCCTATTTTAAGGTTCGAACTACTTGTGTAATAACTTTTAATATCATTATTGACAGAATTAAAGTTGTAAAAGTCAGAATTTATATTTGCCATAGAATAATCGAGATATTCGAAATCTAAACTAATAATTGCCGTCTTTTTAATTACACAAGAAAGGCTATTAATAACTTTGAAAGGGGTATTCAAACTATAATCAAATACGCCTAGAAAAGATTCAGAATAATACGATTCTCCTAGAGTAAATTCAGTATTAATACTTGACCAATATTCTTCATGAATTTCGTAAAATGTAGGAGTATGAAGAGCGAATCCGTAACGAATCTGATCGTCTAATTTATATATCAGACCCAATTTAAGGTTGATTCCTGATCCTGAGACATACAGATTAGTATTGTAGTCAAAATATTTAAGGTCTATAATTTCATCTTCACTACCGCTAAAATTTTCCTCTCGGATACTAGTATATTGATTGAAATCTATACCAGGAAAACCAATTGTTGCTCCAATAAAAAGTCGGTTTTGGTATGCAGTACCGAAGCTAATATAAAATTCATTTTTACTACCTGATTCTTGAGAGTTGAATGATTGTACTTTGTTCATATCTCCACGAACAACAGATGCGTAGGATGAAGTTCCTCCTACCGTATCAATTAAATATGTGTTGAACCCAAGTAAGGCATCAAATGAATTAAGAGCATCAAATTCATTTCCCTGAGCGGCATTAAATAGTATTTCACTAAAAGAATGTTCATTTTGTTCTGCATTGAAACTAATGTTTTTATTGTAGTCATCCAGTTTATTGTATCCAATACCGAAGTTGAATCGATTCCAGTCCCCAACATCTTCCGGACTAAACACATTTGCATTAATATAGTTTAAATTGGGTATAGAGACTTTTCCCTTGCTGTCATATGAGCTATTTTCGTAATATTGAGTCTCTGTCTCAAGACTTAAAAAATCGAAAGTACCGGAAAATTCACTAGTTGTATAGGTAGCTATTCCAGCTGGGTTGTAACTAGAACTATTTGCATTAGCTCCAAGAGAGCCAAAAGCTCCACCCATAGCAGTAAATCGAGCTGATCCAAAAAGGGATTCTTTTGAATATCTAAGCGCATCTATGTGGTTTTGAGCACTAGAATTAACGCCAATTATAAATAATGAGTAAATTAGAATTTTTTTTAACATAGTTCTTTTTTATCTTGGTCTTCTAGAAGATCTACCAGATCTAGATCCTCCAGATCTATTTGGGCTGGTATTTCTTTGAGAACTGAAATTTCGGTTATTTCTAGGACTTGTATTTCTTTTAACAGATGAAGATTTTTTTGATTTTATATCGGATTTAGGATTATCTGAGTTTGATGTATCATTGGAATAATCAAATCTAGAGGGAACAACCTTTGCATCAGTATAGTTTCTTCCAAGATTTTTAACTCCACCATTTCTAATCAAATTGATTAGTGTTTTTTTTTGGTTACTTTCAATATTTGTATTCATCTGGTTCCTAGCAATTGTTTTTCCATTTCTCATTCTACTAGATATGTCATTATTATTTCCAGAAACATTATTTCTAGGCCCATAATGGGTATCTTGATTATTAGCAAATGAATTTATTCCCATTCCGTAACCATAACCCATTCCAAAACCATAACCCATTCCGTAACCATAACCCATTCCGTAACCATAACCCATTCCGTAACCATAACCCATTCCAAAACCATAACCCATTCCAAAACCATATGGATTATAGAAAGACCCAGTTAGCCATGGATTATAAATGTTATAACTGTAATATGGTGAGTACCAATTATTGTAAGACCACATATTTCCTCCATTAAAAAAAGGATCAATACCATACATACCTGAATTAATCCCACTGTAAAAATATGGATTTTGGAAATTACCGAAGGAATCTCTATGGAATCGATTGATTCTCATGGAATACGACATTCCATCTTGATTTTCTTCATTCTGATAGTCGTCATTATATTGCTCTTCGTTGGAAAGCTCGTCAGAAGAATAATACTCAATATCAATATAATAAACATCTTTCTCTTCCGAACTAAAATAAATATCATCTGCAAACCATTTTTGTATGTCTTGTGCACATAAATTTGGATGAAATATGAAAATTGTTGCGATAAGAATATTTAAAGTAATTTTCATAATCAGTTTTTTATTTAAAGATTTATATAGAGCGTTAAATCATTATTAATAAAGCTTGATTTAAAGTAAATCTTTTTGGATTACTTTGACGCAGATATTTAATTGCTAATTTAGCAAATATTATTCCAATTTTTAATATAAAAAATGGCAAAGAAGCTTACATCTAGAACGAAAGATTATTCAAAATGGTATAATGAGTTGGTCGTAATGGCTGATTTGGCTGAAAACTCAGGCGTACGAGGCTGTATGGTGATTAAACCATATGGCTATGCAATATGGGAAAAAATGCAGGCAGAACTCGATAAAAAATTTAAAGAAACGGGGCATGTGAATGCTTACTTCCCTCTTTTTATTCCTAAATCATATTTTAGCAAAGAAGCATCTCATGTAGATGGTTTTGCTAAAGAATGTGCTGTTGTTACTCATTATCGATTAAAAAATAATCCTAATGGAAAAGGTGTCATTGTTGACGAAGACGCAAAATTAGAAGAAGAATTAATTGTTCGTCCAACATCTGAGACAATTATATGGGATACCTACCGAAAATGGATTCAGTCTTACAGAGATTTACCAGTATTGATAAATCAGTGGGCTAATGTAGTGAGATGGGAAATGAGAACACGACTCTTTCTTAGGACTTCTGAATTTTTATGGCAAGAAGGACACACAGCCCATGCGACCGAATCCGAAGCAATTTTTGAGGCTAAACAAATGTGTGATGTCTATGCTGATTTTGCTGAAAATTTCATGGCTATTCCAGTCATAAAAGGAGTTAAATCCGAGTCTGAAAGATTTGCTGGTGCTCTAGAAACTTATTGTATTGAAGCTTTAATGCAGGATGGAAAGGCTTTACAAGCAGGTACTTCTCATTTTTTGGGTCAAAATTTTGCAAAAGCCTTTGATGTAAAATTCCAATCAAAAGAAGGGAACTTACAGCATGTTTGGGCCACTTCATGGGGGGTTTCTACCCGCTTAATGGGCGCACTCGTAATGACACACTCTGATGATCATGGATTAGTTTTACCTCCAAATCTCGCTCCTTGGCAAGTAGTGATTATCCCAATTTATAAGACGGATGAACAGTTGTTACAGATTAATGAAAAAGCAGAAGAGATTATGAAGTCTCTCAGAGATACAGGGGTGACATTAAAGTATGATAATAGGACTACTTATAAGCCTGGATGGAAGTTTAACGAATACGAAATGAAAGGAGTTCCTATTAGAATTACTATCGGTCCAAAAGATTTAGAGAAGGGGACTATAGAATTAGCTCGCCGGGATACTTTAGAGAAAAGTTATATACCTATGACTAATGTGGTCACTGTCGTGAGTGATTTACTCAGTGAAATTCAGGAACAATTGTTTGAGAAAGCACTTAACTTTCGAGACAACCACATTACTGAAGTAGACGATTTTGATACATTTAAAGATTTACTTAATTCAAAAACAGGTTTCTTATCTTGTCATTGGGATGGTACAAAAGAAACGGAAGATAAAATAAAGAGTCTCACCAAGGCCACTATTCGATGTATTCCACTTAATGCTCCTGCAATATCTGGGTCATGTATTTTAACTGGCGCTCCTTCTTCTCGTAGAGTACTATTTGCAAAAGCATATTGATACAAATAGTTTTAAGATTTTATTGAATTTGAGAATGATAATAGAAGAAATTATTATGAGAACTAAAATATTATCTGGGTGATCATCAAATAATACTACTCCAGATAACTAAAGAAAAAATTCAAAAAAGTTCCAAGCTATGTTTGAAACTTCCACAAAAAAAAATGTTCTTTTAATGAGAATTCTTTGTAAGTTTCAAAATTCTGATTAAATTTGCAGCCCTTAACAAAAATCACGGTCCGTTCGTCTAGGGGTTAGGACTCATGGTTTTCATCCATGCAACAGGGGTTCGATTCCCCTACGGACTACTAAATAAGTTAATAAAATTTAAGTAAATTATTATGGCGAATCACAAATCAACATTAAGGAGAATTCGTTCTGACAAGCAGAAGACTCTAAATAATAAGTACAACCATAAGACTATGCGAAATGGCTTAAGAGACTTGCGAGCAGAAGAAAACAAATCTGCAGCAGAAACTTCTCTTCCAAAAATGATCGCAAAAATTGACAAACTCGCTAAAAGAGGTACTATACACAAAAATAAAGCTGCTAATCTGAAATCTAAATTAGCTAAGAAAATAGCTTCTTTATAAAACATTTATATTTTAAAATTTAAAAAACCTCCAATTAAGGAGGTTTTTTTGTTTGCTAATATTTCAAATCAAAATTTGATGATAGATGTTGGGATAAGAGAATAGTTTTTTGGGAAGTAAGGATTAGAAAAAATGCTAGATTATTAGCGATATTAATTAATCCAAAATAATAAACTGTTATTCATAACTTGTTACAAATGATATTATTTTTTTATTCAAGGATTATCTTTTTGGTTTTAGCTTGAAATTGTAATATTTAATGAAGTTGACTTCATAAAATTATTTGTGTTTATTAACTCATCTTAGATGAAACATTTTACTGAGTTATCGATTAGTCAAGATTATAATAAGTATCCAGTTTCATCCAGTCGAAAATAATATGAAATAAGGAGTAAATTGAATTCACTTCAAGACATACTAAATACTGTTTTGGTATCTCCTAAAACTAAATTATACAGATTTTATAATTTAAACTTATACCTAAGAAAATTTTGAATCGAGCAAACACTCATTTAAAAAAGATATAAAGGGCTTTTTATTGTATGCTCAAAAATAGTTAAAAAGTATTCAATCAGGGTATTTTGACTTAACAGTTTATTTTAGTTTTTCCTCCTAAAGGAGGGTCTTAAGCTTTTCGTTACATTTGTGAAAATTAATTAAAATGTTTAAACTTTTAACGCTCGTAGGAGCTCGTCCTCAATTTATCAAGTCGGCGGCAATTTCTAGAGCTATTCGTCAGTCTTTTTCTAGTGAAATAAATGAGATATTGGTGCATAGTGGGCAACATTTCGATCCTCAGATGTCAGATTTATTTTTCCAAGAGCTTAATTTATCTGTCCCAGACTACAAGTTTGTTTTAAAATCATCTGGACATTCCAATCAAACGGCGGAAATTTTACAACATTTGGATCGGGTTATAAAAAAAGAATCTCCTCATGCAATATTAGTCTATGGAGACACTAATACTACCTTAGCAGGAGCATTAGTTGCAACCAAAAACAAAACCCCTTTAATTCATGTAGAGGCAGGTTTACGATCTTTTAATAAATCGATGCCAGAAGAAATAAATAGATTGCTCACGGATCATTGTTCGTCTTTGTTGTTCTGTCCCGGCGAGAATGCTATCGACCACTTGGCTAGTGAAGGAATTATTCATTCCCCTATGGGGAAATGCTCTGCTGATAAACCCAAGGTATTCAAATGTGGAGATATTATGTATGATAATTCACTTTTTTTCTCTGAGAAGATGAGACAAGAACAGTATGTTCCGACTTATTCGTTCAAAGATTTTTTACTTTTCACTATGCATCGCCCATATAATACAGATAATCCAGAGCGTTTGCGATCTATCTGCGAAATGCTGCTTAGCTTTTCTAATCAACAACAAAAGAAAATTGTTTTTCCATTGCATCCAAGAACAAAAAAAGCCTTGAAATATTCTTTAGATGAACAATCATATTTTACATTTATGAATCATCCATTGATTGAAATAATTACCCCAGTATCATTTAAAGAGATGATTTCATTCCAGCAATCATGCGAACTAGTCATTACAGATTCAGGTGGAGTTCAAAAAGAAGCCTATTTTTTTGAAAAACCCTGTTTAATATTACGACCTGAAACAGAGTGGAGCCAGATTATAAATCAAGGTGCTGCAATGTTAGTTGATGCAAATCTAGATGATTTAACAAAAAAATATCTTTATCTAATTAAAGGTCACATAAAATATCCAAAACTTTTCGGTGTCGGAGACTCCGCAAATTTCATCTGTCATAAAATTATCGAAGAACTGATATGATATTAGTTTATTCACATATCATTTCGCCTCGTCTTCGCTATGCTTTTAATATGCTATTTATTCAATTCTTGGGCGCAGAAGTTTCCTATACAACCAAAATAGAAGAGTTTATTTCTTTTGAGGGTCCAAAGCTTTCCTACACAAAGAAAAATTTAGGGAATGAGTTGTTCTTTAAATCTCATGAGCTTCTTTTTGAGAAAGGAATTTCAGAACAAAATGTGCAGGTTTCTTCTTGGAAAGGATTGCCTATATTTTTTGAACATTCCTCTCCATCTGTTCTTCCATTTGATCTCTTTGCTGCGAGTTTCTTTTTATTGAGTCGCTACGAAGAATATCTTCCTCACATAAAAGATCGATTTCATCGTTTCCCAGCAGAAAAGAGTTTAGCATTTCAATATGGGTTTTTAAAAACTCCCATAGTAGAATATTGGCTGAAGGAATTACTTGTATTAATTTGTGAAAAATTTCCTGATTTTCATTTTAAGAAAAGAGCATTCCAATTTATCAATACAATTGATATCGATAATGCATTTTGTTATAGAGAAAAAGGTTTTTTTAGAACAATTGGGGCCACTCTCCGTTCTATTTCTAATCTAGACTTTAAAGATTTTAAAGTTCGTTTGCAGGTGCTAATGGGGCGAAGGAAAGACCCATATGACACTTATGATTACCTTTTATCCATGCAGAAAAAATATGGGTTTGAGTCTATTTACTTTTTCTTAGTTGGTGACTATGGTTTAAATGACAAAAATATCAACTATACCAACAAAAACTTCCAGATTCTGATTAAATCAATGGCAGATTATGCCAAGGTTGGAATTCATCCTTCTTGGGCATCAAATTCAGATTCAAAAAAGTTAGCTAATGAAGTTAAACGTCTCGGAGATATTTTGAATCGTGAAGTCATTTATAGTAGACAACATTTTTTAAGATTAGATTTACCTGTTACATACAGGAGACTTATTGATTTAGGAATACTAGAGGATTATTCTATGGGTTACGCCTCACAAGTGGGCTTTAGAGCGGGTACTTCTTTGCCATTTTTTTTCTATGATTTAGACATGGAAATTCAGACCCAATTATTGGTTCATCCATTTGCAGTTATGGATGGAACTTTAAATGAGTATCTCCAACTCACAACCGATGAAGCTCAATATCTTGTGAAGGAAATAATGGATTCAGTAAAAGAAGTGAATGGCAGATTTGTAAGTCTTTGGCACAATGAGACACTCACCGAAAATCGTCATTGGGATACCTGGAAAAAAGTTTATGAATATACATTAGAAGAAGCCAATACATGATTAGATTTATCGAACACCAGCACATGGATACCGAAAAGTGGGATGCTTGTGTTAAAAGGTCAGTGAATTCATTACCCTATGCTTTTTCATGGTATTTAGATATTGTTGTCCCGGAATGGGATGCCCTAGTCTTAGACGATTATCAGGCTGTTTTTCCATTGCCCTATAAAAAGAGATTATTTCTCAAATATTCGTTTACTCCATTTTGGGTTCAACAGCTTGGTCTATTCTATATTGAATCTGAAGATCGACATCTGTTACCAGATTTTATTAATGCCATTCCAGACTCCTATAGATTTATTGATTTAAATATGAATCATTTTGCCTCACTTGTTCCGACAAATGAAATAAATGTTATAGAGAGGAGCAACTATGAGTTGAGGCTTAATCGCTCTTATTCTGATATGGAGTCTGATTATTCAAAAAATCTAATTCGAAATTTAAAGAAGTCAAAACAAAATTATTTACAGATTTTCAAGAATGATTCTCCAAAAAATCTTATAAACTTATTTAAACAAGATAAGGGTGAGCAAATGAGTCATTTGTCTGAATTTGACTATCAAAATTTAGACCGAATAATGCATGTGGCCATTCATAAAAATTGTGGTCAGGTACTTATGGTTTATGGAGAAGGAAATCAGTTACAAGCAGGAATGTTTCTGTTATTTGGCGTTAATAGAGTAATTTTTTTATTTAGTGGGAACAGTATTTTGGGGAGGGAAAATGGAGCCATGCCATTCTTGATAGATTCTTTTTTTAAAGAATCTGCGAATAGCTCATTTACCTTCGATTTTGAGGGGAGTGATGATGAGGATTTAGCGAGATTCTATAGAGGTTTTGGAGGCGAAAATCACTCTTATCAAAATCTTAAAATGAATCGTCTGCCTTTTCCTTTATCATATTTTAAGTAAATTGATTCAAATAAATTTTATGATTGAAATTATAAATGTTTTTTTATTAAGTGCTGTTAAGTTTTTTGGAGCACCTCCTTTAGCTCATTATGTGTATGATTTTCCCTATATAGAAACCCTTATAATTACCACATTAGGAGGGATATTCGGAGTTTTTATTTTTTTTTATTTTGGGGCTAGAATTGTTCAATTTTTCCCTAATTTTTTTAAGCCAATGCCTAAAAACAGGAAGATCTTCACCAAGAAAAATAAACTTTATGTTCGGCTGATAAAAAAGTATGGACTGATTGGGCTAGCCCTATTTTCTCCTGTATTAATTTCTATACCTGTAGGTGCTTTTCTGGCAGCACGATTCTTTAGCCATCAGAGTTTTATTGCTCTGTCTTTTCTTTGCTTTTCTGTTTTACTTTGGTCTATTGTTTTAACCACTTTTATTTATTTTATATGATTAAAAATTTCCTCCTGCAACTTTTTTTAGCGCTTCCTAGCTTACTTTATTCTCAGAATATGGACACAAGGGGGTATTTAGTAAAGCAGGGTCAGTTGGCTCCCGATTTTGAGTTTGAACTTTTGAGTGGAGAGCTAGTAAATAATAAGTCCTTGTTAGGCAAAACCGTAGTCTTACAGTTTACTGCATCTTGGTGCAGTGTCTGTAGAAAGGAAATGCCTCAACTTGAAGTAGAAGTTTGGCAAAGATTTAAGAAAGAAGATTTTATATTGATTGGAATCGATCTCAAAGAAGATATTTCTACCACAAAAGATTTTGCTGAGAAAATGGCAGTAACTTATCCTATGGCATCTGATTTATCTGGGGATATATTTGCACTTTTTGCAGGCCCAAAACAGGGCGTAACTCGAAATATTGTTCTCAATGATAAAGGAGAAATTATTTTTCTTACCCGACTTTACCAGCGCGATGAATTCGAAGAGATGATTCATATAATCGACCAGGAATTAAAAAAATAAAAAACATTCTTCATTAGTTGTTTTTTTGTATTAGGAAGAAATAACTTTTATTAGGCTTGCAATTTTTTTTGCTTTTTCAACTAATTTATCTGTGCTTTCATTTCCGAAAGCCAGTGCGATCCCCATTCTTCTGTAGGGACGAGTTGTGGGCTTTCCAAAAAGATTAAAGTCGCTATTTCGATAAGCTGCTGCTTGATGTAATCCTTCATAGATTGGTTGTTTTGTGCTTTCTTTTGTTGCCAAAACAACAGCACTTGCTCCATTTTTTTCAAGGGTTATCTCCTCAATTGGAATTCCTAATACTGCTCTGGCATGCAATTCAAACTCCGAAAAGTTTTGTGTATTTCCTAGAGTTACCATCCCAGTGTCATGTGGTCTAGGAGACAATTCAGAAAAATAAACACCTTCCTTTCCAATAAAAAATTCTACTCCCCAAATTCCTGATCCCCCTAAAAAAGAAGTTACTTTTTTTGCTATCTCTTGCGCCTGAATGAGATATTTTTCTTCCATAGCCATGGGTTGCCAACTCTCCTGATAATCCCCTCGCTCTTGCCTGTGTCCAATAGGGGGGCAGAAAAGGGTTTTTCCATTTTCTTGGGTCACGGTGAGTAATGTAATCTCATAATCAAAACTGACGAACTCTTCAACAATAACTTCCATAAGGTCTCCGCGAGATCCCTTGAGAGCAAAGTTCCAGGCTTTTTCTATATCGCTGTCTGTCTTAATTACTGATTGTCCCTTTCCGGAGCTTGACATTAGTGGTTTGACTACACATGGTAAGCCACAATGCTTTATGCCCAATTTTAATTCATCAAAGGAGGCTGCATAACTGTAGGCTGCAGTTTTTATACCAAGATCTAGTACTGCTAAATCACGAATGGCTTTTCTATTCATCGAGTAATTAGCTGCCTTTGCACTCGGCACCACCTGAATCCCTTGTCTTTCATAGTCATAAAAACGATCGGTTCGAATAGCTTCAATTTCTGGCACTATAATATCTGGTTGATGTTTGGCAATAATTGTATCTAAAGCTTTACCGTCTAGCATGTTAATTACTTCTTTTTCGTGAGCGACCTGCATTGCCGGAGCATTCTCATAATTATCTACTGCGACCACATGTTGACCCAATCTTTGGCATGCAATCACAAATTCTTTTCCAAGCTCTCCAGCTCCTAATAACATGATTTTCTGTCTCATTTTTATCTATTCGACCGCGAAGCCTTTGTTTGGTTTTAGTTTAGTTCTTAATTTTTCAACCCATTTCATTTCTACTACCACAAAAGCTTCGCAGGCTATAGAATTGATTTCGTCAATACCCGACTTAAGTAATGGGATAGATTCCATTTGACTGAATTCTTTAAGGTGAATTAGATGATGTTCTGCAGTTTTTATACCATTTGCCCCATTAAAATTCCAAATAAGTTTTGCTTTTTTACTCATTATTAAAAATTAGGTTGTTTTGTAAATAGATTTCTTCGGCCAATATGTCAGCTGCAGTAGGATGTTTTCGGAACCACAATTCAGGTTCAATTAGTTCAAGTTCTCCTAGAGCAAGTTGATTATCATTATCATAAAATATATCAACACGACCATATAGAGGGAGACTAGGACTAGAACGAATCGCGAATTCTGCAAATTCAATTTCTTTTCTTGTAGGATTATAATCTTCCACAGAACCACCAAAATCGTCTTGAACTCGAAAATCTCCAGTTTTGGCTTTTTTCAAAACTGCATGAGTGTATTTTCCACCAATCATTACAAGACTAATCTCTCCTTGAATCTGAATGCGATATTGGAATTCTTGCAAAAGCATCGATTCTTTTTTGCAAAGCCTTTTTAAATCTTTTTCATGCTTTTGGTAGTTGTTTCTAGAGATTAAAAATGTTTCTCTTGCAGCTCCACCAACAGCGGGTTTTAAAACAGCTTTTTGCCAGTTTACTTCTTGAAAAATATTTTTCAAACTTCTTTTGTTCCCCCGATCTAGAAATATAGTTTTTGGAATATTTATTTTCTTCTTTTTTAATTCGAGAAGGTAATGTTTGTCTAGGTTCCAATATATTAGTTTGGGATGATTTATAAAAATTAATTTTTTTCGTGTTTTTTCAAACCAAGAAAGGAAGTCTTCATAGCGGTCAAAATAATCCCAGGTAGTTCTAAAAAGTGCAAACTTTGTTTTTGTCCAATCGAATTCTGGGATATCCCAAGATTTTCTTGCGACTTTAAACCCTTTTTTTTCTAGTGCAGTTTGAACGATTTGATCCTCTAAGATTACTTGGTCATTATACCAGTTTCTCGTCTGAATTTGGTCATATCTTTTTTCTGTCAGTATTACAATGTCATACATTTGTACTCGAAATGATTTTATTGTAAAACTCGAGTAAATAAATGTGAATTCCATTTTTAAATCCTAAATAATTTTTGTCAATCATATTTTTTTTGAAAATCTATTTTATACTTGATCAGTTGCTCCCTAATTTTTAAAAAGATGGTTTTAAAAGATGATAGTTTTTTCACCACTAATTATCTCATGAATTATTTTATAAACAAAAGTTCACTTAGAGAGTATTTTTTGCTTCCTGTGATTGTATATTTGACTGTAAATAAATTGATCTAAAATATAATATGCACACTTTTCTTCCCTCTGAATTGATTTTGAATGCAGATTCTTCGGTATATCATCTGCATCTTCATCCGGAAGACATTGCTGATATAATTTTTTTTGTGGGAGATCCCAATCGAGTACAACAAGTATCTCAGCATTTTGATTCCGTTGAACTTCGCAAGTCACATAGAGAATTTACTACTCATACAGGTTTTATTGGAAACATGAGACTCTCTGTCATATCGACTGGAATAGGAGTAGACAATATTGACATCGTTTTTAATGAATTAGATCTTCTAAGTAAGGTAAACTTAAAGTCTAGAATTTTATTATCCCGACCACGTAGACTAAAAATTATTCGGTTGGGAACAACAGGTTCTCTGAGTAAACAAATTAATTTGGATGATATTTTGTTTTCTAAATATGCTATTGGAATTGATGGTGTTCCTTACCATTATCGTTCTTCATCTCAAGTTTTTGAGCCGGAATTAAGTCAGAGGTTTTCTGAGATTACAGATTGGCCAAGAGAACTCGCTGAACCTTATGCCGCAAAATCTTCAGATCTTTTATGGGAATTATTATATGATACCAACTATAAACAAGGAATTACCCTAACGATAAATGGATTTTATGGCCCTCAGGGAAGATCCATTATCTTGCCACTTAAAAATCCTGATTTACTAAATAAAACTTCTTCTTTAATCTATGATAGTTTGAATGTAAGTAATCTAGAAATGGAAACTGCTGGTATTTACGCTTTTGGTAAGCTTCTTCATCACGATGTGATTAGTTTGAGTGTAGTATTGGCCGACCGTATTTCAGGAACCTTCAGTAAAAGGCCAAAAGCCTCCATGGATGAAATGATTTGTATTGTTTTAGATAAAATAGAGGTTTTAAAAAATATATAAATTTTAATTACTGTGTTTATAATTTTTAAAAGTCTTTGATTATGTATTCAAAAAAATTATTATTTTTACTTAAAAATTTAACTAATTACTTAGCTATGAAGAAAATAACTTTATTATTTAGTTTATTGTCAGTTGCATTTACGCTTCAGGCTCAAG
>CAZEWZ010000003.1:0-144403 GCA_964516765.1 uncultured Cryomorphaceae bacterium
GCCAGTTACAAACCCCATAGAGATGCACGAGACATGGGCGAATGTTGCGGAAAAGCTCAATGCCCATCTCGATTATCCTACTTTATTTAAGAAGGCTTTTGATATCGATGAAATAGACTCCACCTATGTCACTAAAGCGATTGCTCAATTTAATCGAACATTGATCTCTGGAAATTCTAAATGGGATCAGTGGATTCAGGGAGAAGTTCTTTTCTCAGAAGAAGAACTTAAGGGTTGGGACTTATTTAATGTAGATCGTACAGATTTTTCTGCCGGTGGAGATTGTTTTCATTGTCATGCAGCTCCTCATTTTACGGATTTTACATTTCATAACAATGGACTTGATTCTGATGAAAGTTTTACTGATTTAGGATTGTACATCATTACTGAAAATGATGTAGATAAAGCAAAGTTTAAATCACCCACTCTTAGAAATATTGAAGTCTCTGCACCATATATGCATGACGGACGTTTTCAGACTTTAGAAGAGGTGATTGATCACTATAATTCTGGTGGACACGCTTCCTCTACGGTCGATCCTTTAATGAAAAATATTGGCCAAGGCTTAACACTTTCACCCGATGATAAGGCTGCACTAGTAGCTTTTTTAAAGACACTTACAGATGAAGAATTTTTAAACAATCCGAAATTTTCAAATCCATTTTAAGTCCATTGTATATGAAAAAGTATTTTTCCTATTTAATGATTCTTTCTTTGTTTTGGTCTTGTTTCACTAAGCAAATAGTGAAAAAAACAACTTTATATGATGACTCGTCTAATTCATTTATTTGTTGTTCTGGCCCCGAATTTGAATCAAACCGCTCTCATTTTATGTCCCAAGGTATTGGCGAGAGTTTGGATCAATCTTTATCCAAAAAAAAAGCTTTGAGTTTTGCAAGAGCAGATTTGGTTCAGATTTTAAAGACGACATTGGATTCGGTACTGAGCTCTTATTTATCTTCTCTTAATACAGACACTCAAAATATATTAAAAGATAGATTTTATGGTATCCAACGTGAAGTAATAAAAGGAGTTATAAATCATACTAATGTGGTCTGTGAAAATCTAACCAAGACAGCTTCGGGGAAATTTAAGACTTATATTGCCATTGAAAAATCGTCCATCGAATTGATGAATGAATTTAATTCAATAGTGATGACCGATCTATTACTTAAAAAGTGCTTTGAATCTAGAGAGTATGAAAAATATTTTTTTCTGGAAATGAAAAAGCTTGACACCTATTGATTATTACTTTTCATTGTTTTTTTGTCCAAGATGATTCAACTCACGAATAATTATTTGATATATGATTTTGTTTAGATGGATTACTTTTTTAGAGGGAGTGTCTTACATTTTATTACTTTTTTTTGCAGTTCCTATCAAATATATTCTTGGAATAGAGATCTATGTAAAGATGTTAGGTATGCCTCATGGTTTCCTTTTTAGCGCCTATATTATTTTTGTTTTTTATTTTAATCTTAAAAAAAAATGGGGTACAAAGGCTTTTTTACTCATGATTTTTGCATCAATTTTGCCCTTTGGTACTTTTTATATCGATCAAAAGTTTTTGAGAAATGATATCCAATAGGTTGATATAAAAAATTAATTTAGCTCTAATTCCAATAAATTTTTTAAATATATTAGTTGTGTATGCTTTTCTAACATGTGTTTAAACTTATCGTCTGACGTATAAAGTACTTTTGTTTTCTCATTAGCTATGATGGGGAAATCGATATTAATTCCAAAGTTATTTAAAGATTTCCTTAGATGAGAAAGAAGTGCAGGTTTTTCGGATTTTAAGTCCTCAGCGAGTGCCTGGCTATCTACTGGGAAGATCAGTAGGTAGTCCTGGTCAATTTTTGGATATTGGTTTGAAAATAATTTAAATAAAGATACTTTCCCTTTTCCCTTAATAATTTTTGCATAATCTAACCAAAGTATATTTAGTTGTTCCTGATTAAATTCTTTTCTATTGTCACCTGTAGAAGCTAAAATATTCTTTTCACTGTCATCTATCGCTTCTTTATTATTTAAAAATTGGTTAATAGAAAGACTACCCATACCCCCTTTTTTTATTTTTCTTAAAATTTCCGAATTGATTTTTTTAAGTACTAAATTTGATGGGGTAAAAGATTCTTTGACTTTTTTTGCTTCCAGATAAGAAGAATTTATTTTCTCCTTGAATAGTTTTTTTTCTACAATCTTTTTGGCATCTTTTTCTACCAATAAATTGTGTGCTAAGATGAATGACTTGCGTTTTTTTTTTTAACCCCACCTTCTAAATGAAGTGAGCATATTTGCATCAGTCCAAGCTCTATGAGAAGCCTTTGGTTTCTGCACGATTTGTATTGCGCATCACAGTCATTACATATCTCCAAAGATGACATTATTAGATTAGTAGGAAAACTTTGAGCTTGTTTCCGATATTTTTCTCTGATGGTTTCTCCAACTTCAAGTAGTTCTAAGGTTTTTGGATCAACACATACAAGTATATTTCTTAAATGCTCTGCTAAGCCGTTAATAAAATCATGTCCATCAAACCCTTTTTGAAGTACTTCGTTAAATAATAGTAAAGTGGAGGATATGTCATTTTTGATAGCAAAATCAAGAATCTTAAAATAATAGTCATAATCTAGAATATTAAGATTCTCAATAGTTTCTTTATATGTGATTTTTTCCTTGTTATAACTAACCATTCGATCGAAGATGGACAATCCATCTCTCAGAGCTCCATCTGCCTTTTGTCCGATAATATGAAGGGCATCGTGTTCAAATTTAATTTTTTCTTTTTTACAGATTTGAGCTAAGTGTCCAGCTACATCTTCCACTTTGATTCTTTTAAAATCAAAAATTTGACAACGAGAAAGAATTGTAGGAATAATTTTATGTTTTTCCGTTGTTGCAAGTATAAATATTGCATGGGCTGGAGGCTCTTCAAGGGTTTTGAGAAAAGCGTTGAAAGCCGCCTGAGAAAGCATGTGCACTTCATCGATAATATATATTTTTCGATCTCCTACTTGAGGAGGAATACGAACTTGATCAACTAAATTTCGAATGTCTTCAACAGAGTTATTAGAAGCTGCGTCTAACTCATAGATATTAAAAGAATGTTGTTCATCAAATGAAGTACAAGATTCACATTTATTGCATGCTTCAGTTTGCTGACTAATAGTAAAGCAATTTATAGTTTTGGCAAGAATTCGGGCACATGTAGTTTTTCCTACTCCTCTGGGGCCGCAAAATAAGAATGCTTGTGCTAGCTGATTATTGACAATTGCATTCTTTAGTGTATTTGTAATAGACTCTTGTCCAATGACAGTATCAAAAGTCTTAGGTCTGTATTTTCTTGCGGATACGATGAAGTTCCCCATCAGATATAGCTTATTATTATATAATTCAAATATAAAAGATGTTTTGAAATTTATGAAACATTCCCTCTTAAGATATTAACAATCTATCACTCCTTTTGAGGTTATTCAATTGAGTTAAATAAGGGGGATGTAGTAATAAAATAAATCAATTTTTTCATTCCCCGACCTCGATGGCTGATTAGATTTTTTTCCTGTATGCTCATCTGAGCAAAGCTTCGTTCATTATTTTCAGGTAAGAATATTGGGTCGTAACCAAAGCCCATATTTCCTTTCATCTCAAGTCCAATATGACCATCTACCTTTCCTTCAAATAAATACTCTTTGCCATAAATAGTTAATGCTATGCATGTTCTAAATTTTGCTGCTCGATTACTTTCCCCATCTAATTCGAATAGAACTTTATTCATATTTGCTTGTGCGCTTCTTTCTGGACCAGCATACCTAGCTGAATATACACCAGGTGCTCCATTTAATATGTCTATTTCTAAGCCTGAATCATCTGCAAAGCAGTCGCATCCAAAATGATTTTTTAAATATCTCGCTTTTTGAAGAGCATTATCTTCTAGCGAATCTCCTGTTTCGGGGATGTCTTCTTTACATCCTAACTCTTCAAGACTTATGATTTCAATTTCTTTAGGCATAAATGCCTTAATTTCTATTAATTTATTTGGATTATTAGTTGCAAATACAATTTTCATTTTTGAACTTGACTTGAATAAATACTCATTTTTTTTAGCGCCTCAGTCTGGAATATTTCCAAGTCTCCGTTGGGCCTAGAATAAATAATCATGCCCTCTGTATCTGAATCTTGATTGATGTATTCTATACTTTTATCGAGGCCCATTATCATGCACGCGGTCGCTAATGCATCTGCTACCATGCAAGAAGGGTTTATTATGGTTACACTGAGTAAGTTTGATTGAACAGGCTGTCCAGTTTTGGGATTTATCGAGTGAGAATAACGAACTCCACTCAATGAGTCTATCTTATATTTTCTATAATTTCCTGAGCTAGCTACCGCAAGGTCCTTTATTGCCAATATAGTTTGAAAATGGTCTTCATTTCTTTTTTGTTCTGGTTTTTCAATACCTATCCGCCATAGTTCCTTTTCTGCATTTCTCCCTTTACATCTGAGTTCTCCTCCAATTTCGATCATATAGTTTTTGATTCCAATCTTTTGAAAGTGCTCAGCTATAATATCAACTGTAAATCCCTGTGCTATTCCGTTAAAGTCAAGTTGTGTATTTGGATTTTCTTTTACAATTTTGTCGCCATTAATATGAATTTTATCAAAACCAACTGTATTAAGTATGTGAGAAAGATTAGTTTTGTTTTTCGCCTTTATTTCTTCGAATCCAAATCCCCAAAAGTTTACCACTGCTGCTACTGTAGGGTCAAATGCACCTAATGTTTTATTTGCTATATCTAGGGAGCTTTCAAGTACTATTAGGCAGAAAGAGTCTAATTTATTTATTTCATTTCTGTTAATTTTACTGATCACCGATTCCTTAATATAGGTAGACAGAGATTGATCAACATCGAAGAGTATACTGTCTATGTCATTTTGCATATTTTTGCCATCAGTGCTAATATACCGAATGCTGTATGTGGTACCCTGTGTGTATCCATAATTACTAGTTAATATTCCTCTGTTCTTCTCTGACGAACATGATATAATTAGGACTATGAAAAGACATATTGTATTTTTCATATCACATTTTTTTAAATTAGGCTTGTACAGCTATTTTTAACCTCCAAAATCGTCAAAGGCTACATTTTCTTCTGGCACGCCCCAATCGTCACACATCTTAAGGATCGCTTGGTTCATTAAAGGTGGCCCACAGAAGTAAAACTCAATATCCTCTGGAGCCTCGTGCGGTGTCAAGTGATGTTCGATAACAGCATTATGTACAAAACCAACAAAACCGTCTCCATTGTCCTCTATTGACTCTTTAGCCTTCCAATTATCTTCTTCAATTGGATCGGACAAAACAAGATGAAATTTGAAATTAGGGAACTCTCGTTCTATTTGTCTAAAGTCTTCTTCATAAAATAATTCTCGTTTTGATCGGCCGCCGTAATAATATGTTACTTTTCTGTCTGTTTTCATTGTGTGAAATAGGTGTAATAAATGGGAACGCATTGGAGCCATTCCTGCACCACCACCAATATAGACCATTTCCGCATCAGTGTCTTTAATAAAAAATTCTCCATAAGGACCAGATATTGTGACCTTATCACCTAATTCTCTTGAGAATATATAGGAAGAGCATATTCCAGGATTTACATCCATCCATGCATTATTTAATCTGTCCCATGGAGGAGTGGCAATTCGAATTGTTAACATGACAATATTTCCTTCCGCTGGATGGTTTGCCATAGAGTAAGCCCTAAAACATTCCTCGTCATTTTTCATTTTTAAATTCCAAAGGCCAAATTTATCCCACTCACCTTTATATTTATCTGGCCCAGCGGGATCATTGGGTTCAGGACAAATATCAAAGTTTTTAAACTCTACTTCTACCTCAGGAACATCGATTTGTATGTATCCACCTGCTTCAAAATCAAGAACTTCACACTCTGGAAGTTTAACAGTGAATGCCTTAATAAACGTAGCTACATTATAGTTAGATATAACTTCGCATTCCCATTTTTTGATTCCGAATATTTCTTCAGGGATTTCGATGTTCATGTTGTTTTTTATCTTTACTTGACATCCTAGTCGCCAATTTGCAGCAATTTCTTTTCTAGAGAAATATGGCTTTTCTGTGGGTAGTATTTCTCCTCCACCATCGCTAATCTGGCATTTACACATTGCACAAGTACCTCCTCCTCCACAAGCAGAGGGCAAAAAGATTTGATTATTTCCTAGTGTAGTTAGTATTGTAGATCCAGCTTCTACTTCTATCTCTTTCTGACCATTGATTATTACTTTCACATTTCCGCCAGGAGAAAGTTTTGCTTTTGCAAATAATAATAACCCCACTAATGATAAAAGTACCGACAGAAATACGATAATGGTAGTGATAAGTGTTGAACCCATTTGCTTTTCTTTTGAATTATAGTTGAATACCCATGAAGCTCATGAAAGCAATTCCCATTAAGCCAGTTATTATAAATGTTATTCCTAAACCTCTAAGTGGAGCGGGAACATTTGAATATCTTATTTTTTCTCTAATGGCAGCAATAGCTACAATTGCTAGAAACCAACCTACTCCAGATCCAAGGCCAAAAACAGTAGCCTCAGCAATGGTTGAGTATTGTCTATCTTGCATAAAAAGAGCCCCTCCAAGAATAGAACAGTTTACTGCAATCAATGGAAGGAAAATTCCTAATGCTCCATATAAAGCTGGAGAAACTTTTTCAACTACCATTTCAACTAGTTGCACCATAGAGGCAATGACTGCAATAAACATTATAAAGCTCAAAAAAGAAAGATCAGTGTCTATAAAGTCTGAGGATATCCATGATAATGCTCCAGCTTTTAAGACATAATTCTCTAATAAATAGTTTATTGGTACGGTTATGCCCAGTACAAAAATTACTGCAGCACCTAAACCAACGGCAGTCTTTACTGTCTTTGATACAGCTAAATATGAGCACATTCCAAGGAAATATGCGAAAATCATGTTATCTACAAAGATGGATTTTACGAAAATATTAGCTAAGTCTTGCATGCGGTTAATTTTCTTCGATTAAATCAGTGTTTCTACTTCTTTGAACCCAGATAATTAGGGCAACTGTAATTAATGCCATTGGGGGTAAAATCATCATATTATTATTCATATATCCTAATTCATAAAAAGAGTCGGGAAATATCTCAAAACCCCATATTTTTCCTGAACCTAAAACTTCTCTTATTAGAGATACAGCAACTAATATCCATGCGTACCCAACTGCATTTCCGATTGCATCTAAGAAAGAGGGCCAAACTCTATTTCCAAGTGCAAAAGCTTCTAAACGACCCATGATGATGCAATTAGAAATAATTAAGCCAACAAAGACGGATAGTTTTTCAGAAACATCAGGAAGAAAGGCTTTTAGTAATTCATTCACCAATATAACCAATGCGGCCACAATAACTAATTGAACGATGATTCTAATTCTTGAGGGAATAAAATTTCGTAATGCGGAAACAATGATATTTCCAAATATCATTACTGCCAAAACAGACAATGACATCACAAAGGCCTGTTCAATCTGAACAGTAATCGCTAAAGCGGAACAAATGCCTAAAACTTGAACTGAGACGGGATTAGCTCCATCTAATGGATCAGAAAGTAGTCTTCGGTTTTTTTTAGAGAACAATGCTTCTTTTTTTTCGGCCATAATTTTAAATTTAAAGAGAATTAAAGTAATTTACATATACTTCAAGAGTCCTATTGGTCATTTCTTCGACCCCTTTAGAGGTAATTGTTCCGCCAGTAATTCCATCAACTTTAGAATTGATTCCATATCCACTTCCATCTTTTACAACTTCAATTGGTTGAAATATTCCAGCTATATCTGAAATAGATTCACCTGAATATTGACTAGAATATGAGGATTGATTAATTTCTGCTCCCAAACCTGGAGTTTCTTGCTTGTGGTTAAAAGTAGCTCCATATACTGTTCTATAATTAGATTCCAATGCAACGAATCCCCATATAGGACCCCATAATCCGTTTCCAACTACAGGGATAACAAAATATGTATTACCTTCTTTACGGCATTCATATAGAGGATAATTTCGGTCTGCAATATTTAGGTTTTTGTCTCTAAATTCTTTTTTAATATCAATTGTAAATGCTTCAGCATTGGAGTCATTTCCAGATATAATTTTAGAGTCAATTACATATTTTTCATAGAGTTGTTTGGCATTTGATCGATTTGCATCAACATTAATAGCTCCCAAAATATTAATCATCTTTTTATCATTTGCATTTTTTTCTTGAAGTTCTTTTAATCCTTCAGATGCAATTGCCAAAAGAGTTCCCACGATTACAACCATCGCAAAGGCAAAACCAAATGTATATAGATTACTATTTTTATTTATAGCCATAATAAGTTGCTTAAGCAGTTTTTAGTCTTTTCATTCTCTTATTTACATTGGCAGAAACCACATAATGATCGATTAATGGAGCCATCACATTCATAAATAAAACCGCCATCATAATTCCTTCTGGATATGCAGGGTTAACGACCCTAATCATAATTCCTAGAAAGCCTACTAAAAATCCATAAATCCATTTTCCTTTTGTTGTTTGAGAGGCCGAGACCGGATCTGTGGCCATAAAAACAACACCAAATAGAAATCCACCTAAACATATTTGGTGAAAAGGATTAATTTTAAATAAATAATTAGTGGTTTCAAATGTTCCGGCAAAATAATTAAAGATCATTGACATTACTAAACCTCCAATTATCCCAGAAAATATTATTCTCCATGATCCCACTCCCGAAACAATAAGATACACTGCACCCAATAAAATAAGCATAGCAGATGTCTCAGAGGCAGACCCGGGAATTGTTCCAATAAAACTTTCCATTATAGATGGGAGTTTATCAACCAATCCATTGTATGCATCTGATAGTGCAGTAGCTCCAGAATAACCGTCTACTGCAGTTTCGTTATTTAACGAAACCCATACTTTGTCACCAGACATCATTGTGGGATAGGCAAAATATAAAAAAGCTCTGGCAGTCAAAGCTGGATTTAATATATTCATTCCAGTTCCTCCGAATACTTCTTTTCCAATTACTACCGCGAAGGCAACTGAAACAGCTAACATCCATAAAGGAAGATCTGCAGGCATAATCATTGGGATTAGTAGTCCAGTCACCAGATATCCTTCGTTGACTGAGTGCCCTCTGGAAATTGCAAAGGCAAATTCAATCCCTAAACCCACTCCATATGAAACTATGATCATTGGAACCAACTTAAAAGCTCCATATAATAATGAGTCTATAATAGAGGGGTCAGTTGTGCCAATTGCTAAGAAATGTTGGTATCCAATATTCCACATTCCAAACATTAAAACAGGAAGCAAGGCAATAATGACAGAAAACATAGTTCTCTTCAGATCGATTGCGTCATGAATATGACTTCCAGATTTGGAGGTGTGATCGGGAACAAATAAAAAGGTTTCGAAAGCATCATAGGCTGGATAAAGCTTCTCTAGTTTTCCACCCGATTCAAAATGAGGTTTTGCAACATTAAGGATATTTCTAAATAATTTCATATTTTTATTCTTTAGCTACATTCTTTTTTTACCAAATCCAAACCTTCTCTTAATATCTCTTGTACAGGTATTTTTGAGGTACATGAGAATTCACAAAGAGCAAAGTCTTCTTCTGCGACTTCATATATTCCTAGATTTTCCATCAATTCAATATCACCAATCATAATAGCTTTAATAAGGTGTTGCGGATAAATATCCATGGGGAGTACGTTCTCGTATTGACCAGTGACCACATAAGCTCTTTCTTCTCCGTTCATATTAGCATTAATATTAAATTCTTTTTTGGGATTTAACCAAGAAAAGAAAGTTCTAGAAAGACTAAATTTTTGAAAACCTGGAAGTAGCCAGCCTAAGAAATCAGGCTTGTTACCTTCGGGGATTACACAAATTTCGTTGTGGTAAAACCCAAGAGAGTCTTCAGTATCTATTTGAGTTCCGGTTAGTACATTCCCACTAATATATCGATTTTCACCCTGTTTTATGTTTTCTCTAATCATTTCTCTAATCAAAGCACCTTGCATTGTCCTGTAATATCTAGGTTTTTTGACTTGTGATCCAGCAAGAGCAACTAATCTAGAAGCATCGTATTTCCCTTGACTAAAGAGTCTACCTATGGCGAGCACATCTTGTGGATACATGTACCAAACTAGTTCTCCTTTATTTATTGGGTCTAAATGATGAATTTGAACCCCCACATTTCCGGCAGGATGTGGTCCAGTAATATTATTTATTTTAACACCTTTAGCACTAGTAAATACTGAAGAAGAGTTGACATTTCCGTCAATATTTAAGTGTGTTGTTCCTTCAGTTAGTTTTGAAACAATATCTAATCCCTCTTGAAATTCATTTTCCATTCCATGAAGAACAAAGTCATTGTCGCATGCTAGTGGTGAACTATCAAATGCAGAGATAAAAATTGATTTGGGGTGGTCTTTCGGATTAGCAATAACCGCAAATGGTCTTTGACGAACAAAAGGCCATAATCCTGACTCTAACATTTGAGAAATAATATCCTCTCTTGAAATTTGATTTGCTCTGGCCTTAGTAAATTCTTTATATAATATTTTATTGTCAGCTTTGATGACAATAGAGAGAATTTTTCTTTTTTCACCACGTCGAATTTCGGATACTTCCCCGCTTACTGGAGAAGTAATAATAACTGAGGGGTTTACTTTATCATAAAATAGGGGAGACCCCGCTAAAACTTTTTCTCCCGTCTTCACTGTGAGTTTGGGGTTTAGACCTATGAAGTCGCTTGGCTTGACCAAAAATAATTCTGATAAAGGAATATTTGCATAAACTCGCTCTGATGAACCTTTGAGCTTAATGTTTACCCCTTTTTTAATACGAATATCTTTAGACATATCTGTGAATAGAGATTGATTAATTTTACAATATAAATGCAAAAGTATGGATTTTAAGGCGCTAAATGAATAGCTTGAATTTATTTAGAATGAATCTATATAATTCTATATAAATCTATCTAAAAAATGTCTTAATTTTTTAATTATATCATTTACAAATATATGGAAAGTCAGATTAATTTATTATTGTTTATTTTCATTTATTAAATTTTTATTAAAACGTGTATTCCAATCAAAATAAAATACTTTTGGTGAAAAATAATTTTAAATTTTAAATTTTAAATTTTGAATTTTTACAATTTTAAAATAAATATCTTTTTTTTGATAATTTTTAATCCACTTTTGTCACAGCCAGAATGGGAGTTTGGATCCAGAATAAAGGACTCTGTCTATGTTGATCATTTTCATACTTGTATATTAAGTCCCGCCGAGTCGATGATTGATTTTCCAGTTGTTCAATTAAATTCTGCTTCCCAACTTCTCCTCCAGTTTGATGATTTTAGTTTTGATTCTCGAGATTACATGTATATTTTATCGCATTGTAATGCAGACTGGACTATTTCTGAATTGCATTCTACGGAATTTGTAAACGGCTTTTCTGATAATTATATTCAGGATTACCAATTTTCATTCAACACCAAAGTTTCTTATGTTCATTATGAACTGCTTCTTCCCAATCAAGACATTCAATTGACTAAATCTGGCAATTATATTCTTACTGTCTATGATTCTGAAAATCCAGATAGGGCACTAATGACAAAACGTTTTATGGTCTATGATAATCTTTTGTCTATTCAGGCCAAAGTGCAACAAGCCACATTGGCTGAAGGGCGTTTTACAGATCATGAAATAGATATAATTGTGAATTTAAACAATGTAAAATATGTAAATCCCATTAGAGATGTTCATCTTTCAATATACCAGGGACATCGATGGGATAATGTGATTAAAAATTTGACTCCAAGTTTTATTGAACAAAAAAGATTGGTTTATGACTTTGAAGAAGAATCAAGTTTTGAAGGGGGTAACGAGTATAGATTTTTTGATACTAAGAGTTTACGTTTTTTAACTGAAAGAGTTCAAGAAATTATTACTGATTCGGTAGATATTGTATTGCTCTACCCAGATTATCCATGGGCTAATCAAGCCTATGGTTTTTATCCTGATATTGAAGGGTATTATAAACCTAATATTTTGGAGAAGTCAGATCCTAGTATAGAAGCAGATTATGTTTGGGTGAATTTCTGTCTCAAACAAAATGTTTTTATTGATGAGGGAGATCTTTATATCTATGGTGGATTAACTAATTGGACTTTAACTGAAGATTCTAGGTTAAATTATGATACAAGACTCGGCTGTTACGAAACTTCTTTGTTACTAAAGCAAGGGTATTACAATTACACCTACTTATTTTTGTCAGACAAAACTCAAACTTCTAGTCAAATGCCAGTAGATGGTAATTTTCATCAAACCAGTCAGAATTATCTAATTTTTGTGTATGTATATGATTATGATTTTGGTTATGACAGACTGCTGGGTATTCAAAGGCTATCTTCGAAAGGGATGTTCTAGTTTTTAGATTAAACTTAGTTATATATTTGAGGAGCTATCAATTTAAACTCAGGTATTTCTACATTAAATAGCTGATTGTCTTCCATTCTTTTAAAAACATAGTTTCCTTTCATGGATCCGATAGTGCTTTTTAGCTTTGCGCCTGACTCGTAGATAAATGTTTCACCTGGATTAATATAGGGTTGTTTTCCAATCACACCATCCCCTTTTATGTGGTCATCAAAATCACCTAAATCTTTAATAATCCAATGCCTTCGGAGTAATTTAACGCAATATTCACTTTTGTTTTCTAGGATTACCTTGTAAGAAAACACATGACTATCACTATCAAATATTCCTTTATACGCAGTCTTTATTGAAACCTTTACTCCTTTTGTTGTTTTACATATCATATTAAGAAAATGAGTAAATTTTTTTATTCAGCCAAATAGATTGCAAATATGTAAATTGAATAATCGTATTTTTTATTTAAATAATAATACATATAATTCAAAAATTATACCAAAAATAATCGCTTCAATTTTGTAATATTTATTGTGTGCATTAGTATTTTCAAAAAATTTAAATTATTTAATGAATATACAATTAAATTTTTTTATTTAATTAATAAGATTTTAAGAGTATCTAATTATCAATTTGTTTATTAGTAAGGTTATGTAAAATGAGTTTATTATTTTAGCATTTTAACAATTAGTAAACTACAAATATAATGGGAAAAGGTTTTTTTCAAGTTCCAATACCAAGCTGCGAAACAGTCCAGTCTTTTGTTCCAGGGTCAATAGAACGTAAGGTCACTATCAGAGAATATACGAAAATGATGTCTGAAATAGTAGATATCCCTATGTATATTGGTGGTAATGAAGTTAGAACAAATAATTTAGCAGTGATAACTCCTCCCCACAAGCATAAGCATGTTGTTGGCCATTTTCACATAGGTTCTGCTATTCATGCCAAAATGGCTATTGAAAGTGCTATGGCCGCTAAAGAGAGTTGGGCCAATATGAAATGGGAACACCGTGCATCTATTTTTCTTAAGGCAGCAGATTTATTGGCAGGTCCATTCCGTGCTAAGATTAATGCTTCAACCATGTTAGCACAGTCTAAAAATGTGCATCAAGCAGAAATTGATGCTGCTTGTGAATTGATTGATTTTCTCCGTTTTAATGTGCAATATATGACTGAGATATTCATGGAACAACCTGAGTCTTCAGATGGTATATGGAATCGGATGGAGTTCCGACCTTTAGAGGGTTTTGTTTATGCGATTACTCCTTTTAATTTCACTTCTATTGCCGCAAATCTTTGTGCTGCTCCAGCTTTAATGGGAAATACTGTAGTTTGGAAGCCCTCAGATGCTCAAATTTATTCTGCAAAAGTATTAGTAGATCTTTTCAAAGCCGCTGGGCTTCCTGATGGTGTATTTAATGTCATTTATGGAGACCCAGTTGAAATCTCAAATGAAATTTTTGCAAGTCCAGATTTTGCAGGTTTACACTTCACAGGATCTACTACTGTTTTTAAGAATTTGTGGAAACAAATTGGAAATAATATTCATAACTATAAGACCTTCCCTAGAATCGTTGGAGAAACAGGTGGGAAAGATTTTATTATGGTTCACCGTTCTTCTGATGCAAAAGAAGTATCAACAGCAATTGTCCGTGGTGCTTTTGAATTCCAGGGTCAGAAGTGTTCTGCCGCTTCTAGAGCATATGTTCCCTCTAATTTGTGGGAAGAAGTCAAAACATATATTATTGATGATGTGAACTCAATGAAGATGGGAGATCCTGGAGATTTATCAAATTTTATTAATGCAGTAATACACGAAGATTCATTTGATAAAATCAAATTATATATTGACAGGGCAAAACAAGATGCCGATGCAGAAATCATTGTCGGTGGTAACTGCGATAAATCGGAGGGTTATTTCATACAACCTACCGTCATTTTGGCCAAAACACCAAGATACACAACTATGGAGATAGAATTATTTGGCCCTGTTATCACTATTTTTGTTTATGATGAAAACCATTTTAAACAAACACTAGATTTAGTTGACAGCACATCTGAATATGCTTTAACTGGAGCCATTTTTTCAAAAGACAGATATGCGATTGAATTGGCTTCAGAAAAGCTGAAGAATGCCGCTGGTAATTTTTATATCAATGATAAGCCTACAGGAGCCGTTGTTTCTCAACAGCCTTTTGGAGGAGCAAGATCTTCTGGGACTAATGATAAGGCAGGGTCTTCATTAAACCTATTGCGTTGGGTTTCCCCTAGAACAATTAAAGAATCTTTTGTTTCTCCTACTGATTATCGATATCCTTTTCTAGGATAATTATTTAGCACTATGGATATCGAAAATCTCATTGAAGATCAGCCCAATAATCCCTTGCATGGTGTCAAGCTAGTGGAGATATTAGAATATTTATATGGACTGTATGGATGGAATGAATTAGGAGAACGCCTAGGCATTTATTGTTTTTTAAATAAACCGACTTTTAAGTCCAGTTTGAAGTTTTTACGAAAAACTCCTTGGGCGAGAGACAAAGTAGAATCTTTATATTTATTTAGCAAAAATGGTTCAAAAGAATAAAACCTTAGCATAAGTACGAGTTATTTCCCTTGGATGTTTTTTCTTAAATTTACCAAACATATTATAGAAGGTTTTAATTTATGACATCATCTAAAAATAAAGAAATTTCATTTGAAGATTTCCGACAAGAAATCCTCTCTGATTACCTTTTGGCCTGTGAAAGCAGAGAAGCAAGTCTTTTAGGTAGAAGAGAAGTTTTGACTGGAAAGGCTAAGTTTGGGATTTTTGGAGATGGAAAAGAGTTAGCTCAAATTGCCATGGCAAAGGTCTTCAAAAATGGAGACTTTAGATCTGGATATTACCGTGACCAAACTTTCATGATGGCGATTGGCCAGATGAATATTCAAGAAATGTTTGCAGCCCTATATGGCCATACTGATTTAGAAGCAGAACCCGCTTCAGCCGGGCGTCAGATGGGGGGACATTATGCCACTCGAACACTGGATAAAGACGGAATGTGGAAAAACCTGATGGAGATGAAAAATTCGTCTGCAGATATTTCCTGTACTTCGGGTCAGATGCCACGTTTACTTGGACTTGCGCAGGCATCACAAGTATATAGAAATAACAAAGATTTAGCCTCTTGGACTTCTTTTTCCCATCAAGGAAATGAAATAGCTTTTGGTACTATAGGTAATGCAAGTACTTCAGAAGGACCCTTTTTTGAGGCTATTAACGCTGCCGGTGTTCTCCAAGTCCCAATGGTTATGTCAGTTTGGGATGACGGTTATGGAATATCCGTTCCTGCTAAATACCAAACAACTAAAGAGAATATTTCTGAAATACTCAAAGGTTTTCAGAGAGATGAAAATGGCGATGGTTTTGAAATTATTACTGTTAGGGGTTGGGATTATCCTGCTTTGATAGAAGCATATAAAAAGGCTGAAAAAATTGCCCGTAAAAAACATGTCCCTTGTTTAATTCATGTCATGGAAGTGACACAGCCTCAAGGTCATTCGACTTCTGGATCTCATGAAAGATACAAATCCAAGAAACGCTTGGAATGGGAGGACGACTTTGATCCTATTAAAAAAATGGGGGAGTGGATGATTCAATCAAATATCTCCACTAAAGAAGAAATGGATGCAATATCTAATGAGGCTAAGAAAAATGTCAGATTAGCTAAGGTAGAGGCTTGGAGGGCATTTATTCAGCCTCTAAATAAAGAAAAATTAGCTATGCAATCGCTATTAAAAGCTCTTTCTTTAGAAAGTATTAACAAAGTTTTTATTGAAAAAATAGCACAAGAAATCTCAGAGATTTCCGAACCTATCCGAAAAGATATATTTAATGCTGGAAGAAAAGCGCTTCGTTTAGTTAGAGATGAAGATTCCTCCGCAAGGCAAAATTTAATTGCTTGGCTTACTTCCGAGAAGCATAAAAATATAGAGAGATTTAGTAGCCACTTAATGAGTGAGTCTTCTTTGGCTTCTCATAATATCAAAGAAGTAAAACCCGAATATCACGAAAGTGAAGAGGTAGATGCCCGTTTAATTCTTCGAGATAATTTTGATTTGATTCTAGGTTCTAGGCCAGAAACCTTGATTTTTGGTGAAGATTCAGGGAAAATAGGTGATGTAAATCAAGGCTTAGAAGGGCTTCAAGATAAATATGGAGAAGCTAGAGTAGCAGATACAGGAATTCGAGAGGCCACCATTATAGGTCAGGGAATAGGAATGGCTATGAGAGGTCTACGTCCGATTGCAGAAATACAGTATTTAGACTATTTACTTTATGCTATCCAGATCATGAGCGATGATTTAGCAACGCTTCATTATCGGACCAAGGGCGGTCAAAAAGCTCCATTAATCATTCGTACTCGAGGTCATCGCTTGGAAGGAATTTGGCATTCCGGTTCTCCCATGGGAATGATAGTCAATGCCTTGAGAGGAATCAATGTTTTGGTCCCAAGAAATATGACAAAGGCAGCAGGATTTTACAATACCATGTTGGATTCTGATGATCCTGCTTTAATTGTAGAATGTCTCAATGGATATCGACTTAAAGAGCAGATGCCTTCCAATCTTTCTGATATTAGAACGCCTGTGGGTATTCCAGAGGTTACCCAAAAGGGACTGGATATTACCCTAGTTACTTATGGTTCTACATGGCGATTGGTTATGGAAGCGGCGCAAGAATTATTAATCCTTGGTATTTCAGCAGAAGTTATTGATGTTCAATCATTACTCCCTTTTGATATAAATCATCTCATATTAGAAAGTGTTAAGAAAACCAATCGGCTTATTTTTATTGATGAAGATGTTCCTGGAGGTGCAACTGCTTTTATGATGCAAAAAGTTGTAGATGACCAAAACGCATATCTTCACTTAGACAGTTCCCCCATTGCCATTTCTGCTCAGTCTCACAGACCCGCATATGGCACAGATGGCGATTATTTTTCTAAGCCAAGCTGCGATGACATTGTCGAAAAAGTCTACGAAGTGATGCACGAATCAAATCCCAATGAATACCCAACCTTGTTCTAAGATGATCCAGTTATGAGTTTTAGCCCTGTTTATTAGAATTAATAGTTGTATTTTTTATAAAAATAATTCAATAGTATTTATTCCAGACAAAATCATGAAGACAACCGAGGAAGAAAGTCTATATCAAAATCTAGAATCTCAGTCTTTTTCTGTTTTGTTACATCAAATGAATCAAGAAGATCAAAAAGTGGCAAATGCAGTTAGAGAGTCTCTACACCAAGTTGAAATAGTAGTTGAAGCTATTTTTCCAAAAATGAAAAATGGGGGCCGCTTATTTTATATAGGTGCAGGAACTAGTGGACGATTAGGTATCTTAGATGCATCAGAGTGCCCACCGACATTTGGCGTTTCACATGATCGGGTCATTGGAATTATTGCGGGTGGTGATGAAGCAATAAGAAAAGCTGTTGAATTCGCAGAAGATGACAAAATGCTCGGTTGGGCCGACTTAAAAGCACAAGAAATCTGTGCATTAGATTCGGTGATTGGCATCGCTGCGTCAGGTTCTACACCCTATGTAGTTTCTGCTTTGGAAGCATGCCAGTCTGCATCAATTCTTACTGCATGCATTACTTGTAATCTAGATTCCGAACTAAGCGGTTGTTCAGATTTTCCTATTGAGATCGAGGTGGGGCCCGAATATGTCACTGGAAGCACAAGAATGAAATCTGGCAGCGCCCAGAAAATGGTTTTAAATATGATTTCTACTTCTCTGATGATTAAGCTAGGAAAGGTAAATGGAAATAAAATGGTTGACATGCAGTTGACTAATGACAAACTAGTTGCCAGAGGAACGAAGATGGTCGCTATGGAAACAAATGTCGACGCAAATCTTGCTAAGACATACCTTCTAAAGTATGGTTCAGTTCGTGCTGCTGTTAAGGCATTTAAAAGCGGGAAATAATCTATATTCGCAAAGTAAGAACTGTCATAGATGAGACATTTCTTTATTAAAAATTAATAATTTATGACATTTAAGGAATTCAATTTTCATCAAGATATTCAAGAAGGTTTGGATGCAATGCATTTTAAAAAGCCAACCCCTGTTCAAGAACTTGCTATTCCAGTGATTATCAAAGGCCGTGACATTATTGCTTGTGCCCAAACTGGAACTGGGAAAACTGCTGCATTTCTTTTGCCAATACTGAATGAACTTCATAAGGTTAAAAAGAAAAAGATTCGCGCCATTATCATCGCGCCCACAAGAGAGTTGGCACAACAGATTGACCAACAATTTGACGGTTTCTCTTATTTTGCACAAGTCAGCTCCCAGGCAGTATATGGTGGGGGAGACGGAAAGAGTTGGACAGCACAATCGGAAGCTCTAAAAAAGGGAACTGAGGTCATTATTGCTACTCCGGGAAGGCTTTTATCTTTTTTATCCATTGCCAACATCGATTTATCCGGTATTGAATATCTTATTTTAGATGAAGCAGACCGTATGTTAGACATGGGCTTCAATCAAGATATTATGCGTATTGTTGATAAGCTTCCCAAAGACAGACAGACTTTATTATTTTCGGCGACTATGCCTCCTAAAATTATCAATCTAGCACAAAATATTCTTCGTAATCCCGAGCGTGTTAATGTAGCTATCTCAAAACCAGCAGAAACTATCCGACAAGAGGCATACCTAAGCTATGATAATCAGAAGCCCTTGCTAGTTGCTCATATATTGAAGTCTATGGACTTCGAGTCAGTGATTGTTTTTTCCTCTACTAAAAAGAATATTTCTGTTATTCAGCGAGAGTTAAAAAAACAAGGGATTGACTCCAAAGCAATGTCCTCTGATTTAGAACAAAATGAACGTGAGGAGGTAATGGATCAATTCAAAGGAAAGAAATTTAAAACTCTTGTAGCTACAGATATTGTTTCCAGAGGAATAGATATTAAAGGAATTTCATTGGTGATTAATTATGATATTCCTTCTGATGCCGAGGATTATATTCATCGTATTGGAAGAACAGGAAGAAATGAGTCTGAGGGGCATGCCATAACTTTGATCAATGACAGAGATCAAATATTATTTTATAATATAGAAGCCCTTATAGACAAGGTGGTTGATAAAATTCCTATGCCAGAGAAAATAGGTATAGCTCCAGATTATGAACCTCACAGAAAAAGGAAAACTCCAAATAACAACAATCGAAAAAAGAGATTTAATCCTAAATTAAAAGGGAAACCTCGATTTAATACAAATTCTAAATCCTCTAATTAATATTCTTTATTAGGATGAAGCGAGCAAATGAATACCATCTTTTTTTATGTCAATCATTTTGTCTTTGTAGAGATTTCCGATGGCTTTTTTGAAGACTTTTTTACTCATTTCTAGTTCTTCGTAAATATTTTCGGGCGCAGATTTATCATGTAGAGGTAAAAATCCGTTGGCATCGTAAAGTGCTTCAATAATTTGTGATCGTGCGTCTTTTACTTCTTCCATTCCTATTTTTTTAAGTGTAATATCAATTTTTTGGTCGCTATCGCGAATAGCTTTTACATAACCGATTGTTTTTTGACCTTCACTAAGGTTTTGAAAAATTTCGTTTTGAAATATTAATCCCCAAAAGGCATTGTTTACTATGACTCGAACACCTAATTCTGTTTCATCACAGATTAATATGTCCACTTGTTGACCAATTTCTAATTCCTCAGCTTCGTTTTTAACATGTCTGTGCACCTTAGCAGTACCAGCAATTCTGTCTGTCTGTTCATCAACATAGGCATAAACTAAATAGGTCCCTTTGTCTATCATCGGCGAGCGTTGCTGAGAGATAGGGACAAATAAATCTTTTGGAAGACCCCAGTCCAAAAAGGCTCCATAATTTTCTACTTTATTCACAGTTAAATAGGCAAACTCTCCAATATTTATGTAGGGTTCAAGACGAGTTGCAATGATTCTATCTTCAGAATCTTTATAGATAAATACATCCATAAAATCACCTACTTCAACTCCTCGAGGAACATATCTTTTTGGAAGTAAAATCCCATTGTGTTCTCTATTTGTTGTATCAAGAAACAACCCAATTTCTGTACATCTTAATACTTCAAGATTTAATCTTTTACCTACTATACTCATCTTGTAAATACCCAATTAGTATCGGAAGATATTGATGCACAAAAGGCATATCCACCTTGGTTAAAACGCTTTAATTCTTCTGGATCTTGAACCTTATTTTCAATTACAAACCGACTCATCATCCCTCGAGCTTTTTTTGCATATATCGCTACAATTTTTAGAACTCCATTTTTTTCATCCTTAAAGACAGGTTGTATTACTTTTGCACTTAATTTATTAACTTTTATAGATTTAAAATACTCATTTGAAGCTAGGTTAATGAGCCAATCTTTTTCTCTCCGATTTAGTTCATTTGTTAGTTGATCTCCCCAAAATTCATATAGATTCTTCCCCATCTGGTTTGACATATTTGTTCCCATTTCAAGTCGATAAGCTTGCATTAGGTCTAAAGGGCGGAGCAGCCCATATAAGCCAGAAAGAATACTTAGATTCATTTGAGCAAATTCTATTTGGTCATCAGACAGGGAATCTGCATCTAGTCCAGAATAGACATCTCCTTTAAAAGCGAATATAGCAGGCTTTGCATTACTGTTCGTGAAAGGTGTACTCCACTCGTTAAATCTGTTTGCATTGAGTTCTCCAATTTTTCGGCTTACTTTCATGAGGGCTTGAATCTCGCTAGAGTTCAATCGACTTAATCCATTGACTAGAGCTTGAGATTTATCCAAAAAGGGTGAATGGGTACTTTTTAGTTTCATTTCCCTTTGATTCATATCCAAGGTCTTTGCGGGAGATATAATTACATGCATTACATTATATTTTCAGTAAAAGTACTAATTTCAAGTTTATATATTTTTTTCATAGGATGCAGTCAAAAATTAGTAATAGTAGATTAGTTTCAATAAATTAGATTAATTTGTACTCGTACAGTTTTCCTCATATTTGTTTACAAACTTTTAATTTTCAAACTATAATTATGCCAACTTCGATTATTCAATTAAAGGAAGCAAAAATATATCAGAAAGATCATTTAGTTCTTCAAAATGTTAATATAGATTTGGCTTCGGGAGATTTTATTTATCTAATTGGTAAAACAGGAAGTGGTAAGAGTAGTTTGTTAAAGACTCTATACGGCGATCTTCCCCTTCAACATGGCATCGGAGAAGTTGCCGGATATGATTTATCTAAACTTAAAGAAAAGAATATTCCATATTTAAGGCGAGGAATTGGTGTTGTTTTTCAAGACTTTCAATTGTTGACGGATCGTTCAGTTAAAGATAATTTAAGTTTTGTTCTCTTTGCCACTGGTTGGTCCATGAAGAATAAAATAGAAACGCGAATTTCAGATGTTCTTGAGCAAGTAGGTATGGCTAATAAAGATTATAAAATGCCTCATGAGCTATCCGGTGGAGAGCAGCAGAGAGTTGCCATTGCGCGTGCTCTTCTGAACGAACCTCAATTAATCTTAGCAGACGAACCCACAGGGAATTTAGACCCTGATACTTCTAGAGAAATTATGCGTGTATTAAAAGAAATACAAGCCCAGGGAAAAGCTATTTTTATGGCTACTCATGATTATTCCATTATTCAAGATTTCCCATCACAGATAATTCGTTGTACTGGTGGCTCTATTTTTCCTGAAGAAACATTGAAAGCTCTCTAGAGATTTATTTTTGCATAAATATCTTCTAGACTTTTTGCTTCATTTTTCCAAACTAATTCTGTTGCTGCACGTTTTAGATTCATTTTCCATTGGGTATTGAGGCTTTTATTTTCTAGCGCGAATTTAATTTTATCAGCGATATGTCTCGGATCATGGTTATCTATAAAAAGACCGATTCCATAATCCGAAATTATTTTTTCTATTTCAGGTAATTTGCTTGCAAGTATTGGGGTGTTAGCATGAATATAATCAAAAAGTTTATTTGGTAAACTGAACCTGTAATTGATGTTGCTGTCTTTATCAAGCGTCAGTCCTAGATGGGCATGTTTGGTGTACTGCATCATTTGCGAATATGGCATTCTGTCTTTAAACAACACACATTCCTCCAGTTTTAGTTCTTGAACTCTTTTTTTAAGCAGGATAACGACATCTCCATTTCCGACAATCATAAGGCAAACATTTTTCAGGAATTTCATCGCCTCAACGGTTTCCTCTATTCCTCTGTCTATATTTATTCCAGCTCCTTGAGCTATAACTAAATATTTGTCTTCAGGAATTTGTAGTTCAGCTTTACTTTTTAGTAACTTTTGAGATTCGGGATTGGGAATATTTCGCATCACATGTAAATCTTTCCCGTATTCTTTTTTGTACAGCTTTGCGATGGAATGATTAATAGTTAAAATATATTTTAATTTAGGGAAAATAGTTCTCTCTATTTTTGTCCAGATAGCTTTGACAACAGCTTTGTTTTTAATTTCCGGGACTCCAGTGAAGTATTCATGAGAATCGTATACAATCGGTTTGTTTCTTATTTTAGAAGCTATATAGTTTGCCAAAAGAGTGTCTAAGTCATTAGCATGAAATATATCGACACGCGAGAATAGTAAAAGGAATAAAAGCTTAAAATTATATTCTGCATAAAAAAGAGCACCCTTATTAAAAAATAGCCGCATTCTTTTGCATTTATAGGCTCTTTTTAACTCATCACTTTGATTAATCAGTCGCCCTACCAGAAGAATTTCATAGTTCATTTCGATTAAGCTATCACATACTTTTCTAACTCTTTGGTCAGTATAAAGATCGTTTGTTACAGATACGATGACACGCTTATTTGAACTTTTTTTCATTAAAACGAAGATACTAATTCAATTTTAATGAAAATGAATAGATAAAAGTATATCCGAAAAACTATATCTATTATTATGCTTAAAAATATCTTAATGGACCTTAAGTATTTTAAAATTTTAAAAATTCAATAATGGATACTACAGATTCCAATGGGAATTTATTGAATAATGGGGATTCTGTCATCTTTACCAAGACAATGAAGGTGAAAGGAACTTAAATTATTCTCAAGAAGGGGATGGAAATAAGGAATATTCGCTTAACCGATAGTCTAGAATAGATTGGCGCTAAGTTAGAGGGAACTCATTTGGTATTAAAAACTTTCTTTGTGAATAAAAGATAAGTATTTTGAGTATATAAATGGGTCAAACTACATAATCATAATTTGAGTGAAGCCCCCATTCAAAAATGTGCAGTCTATTCTATTCATTTCTTTCTCAACTATTTTTTTTATTAAGAGTCTTCCTTTGCGATCTATTAGCCCTATTTCTTGTTTATCCAGAGATGTATATAGAAAAAAATTATCGCAAGGATTTGGGTATATTATACTTTCTATGCTGATGGAGGATAGCTATTTGGGACATTCAAGAATTGCCCTGCTCGAGCCAGATCCATAGCAGAAGTTAATAAAGACGAGTTTGGAGATAACGAAAATACATTTGGGTAAAGATAGGTATGCCCTAAATGGTATGAATGATTTCCTATACTGAGGTATCTTGTCCACAATATCCTGGATGATCTGGATTTATTTCATTCTTATATAGTACCGAGCTTAATCGTTGACCATCATAATAATCAAAAAAATGATCTTCGGCATAAGATTCCTCATAATTAAAAATAGGGATTAAAGCATTTTGATTGAATAATCTATATTTAATTTCTTGATCATCTACTTCATCTTCATTGTTGTCTAAAATTTATGCCAAAATAGCAGCTGCATGGAGTACTTTTTCCTCTGGGCTAGATGATTATGCATAAATACTAAAACAATCCAAAACTCAAAGATATTTTTAAAATTCAGAAAATTCCATTTGATTTGCATTCGGATTTTCTTCAATTTCCAAACATACTGTGTTTTGAGACAGAAGAGTACAGGCGATAAATATGATTAGAGTAAAAAATAGCTGTTTCAAATTCTTAGGATTTCAAATCAATATTTTGGGAACGAATTAAATCAATTTTAAATTTGAAATTGTATCAAGTGGGTTATCTGATTTAAATACAAAACTTCCCGCGACAAGAACATCTGCTCCAACTTTAATCAAAGATTTGGCATTTTTATCATTCACCCCCCCATCTATCTCTATTAGTGTATTAGTTTTATTATCTAAAATTAGTTTCTTTAATTCTCGAGTCTTATCATAGGTATGTTCAATGAAATACTGGCCCCCAAAGCCTGGGTTTACAGACATTAGGCAAACTAAGTCAATCTCTTTAATGATATCTGATAATAGAGATACAGGAGTGTGTGGATTGAGGGCAACACCTGCTTTCATACCCTGATCTTTAATCACTTGTAGCGTCCTATGTAAATGGGGACAAGCTTCATAGTGAACTGTTAGAATATCAGCGCCTATTTGCTTAAATTTAGAAATATATTGGTCTGGATTCACGATCATTAAGTGAACATCCAAGGGTTTTTTTGCATGTTTTTTCATGGCAGAAATTACCGGCATTCCAAAGGAAATGTTAGGAACAAAAATACCATCCATGACATCTATATGGAACCAATCTGCTTGAGAGGAATTAATCATTTCGAATTCGCGCTGAATGTTTGCAAAATCAGCAGCAAGAACAGATGGTGCGATTAAATGAGACATATTTTTACATTTTAAATCAAAAAAAAGAAGGCGTATGCCTTCTTATCCGAGATATGTTTTTAGAATTTTGCTTCGGGATACATGTTTCAGTCTTCTAATCGCTTTCTCTTTGATTTGTCGAACACGTTCTCTGGTTAGATCAAATCTTTCTCCAATTTCTTCAAGAGTTAGAGCTTGTTTACTTTCTAGACCAAAATAAAGTCGAATTACGTCTGCCTCCCTGGGAGTAAGTGTTTCAAGTGCACGTTCTATTTCAATACTCAAAGAAGCATTTAGTAGTTCTCTGTCTGGATTTGGGCTTTCACCAGAACGCAAAACGTCATACAGATTTGAGTCTTCTCCTTCAACCAGAGGTGCATCCATGGAAACATGTCTTCCTGAGTTTCTTTGAGATTCTTTAACATCTGATTCACTCATATCTAAAAAAGTAGCAATCTCTGAGGCAGATGGAGCTCTTTCTTCGGCTTGTTCGATGGAGGCGTAAGCTTTATTTATTTTATTAATTGAGCCAATTTTATTCAAAGGCAAACGAACTATTCTCGATTGTTCTGCAAGTGCCTGAAGTATAGATTGTCTAATCCACCATACTGCATATGAGATAAATTTAAATCCACGGGTTTCATCAAATCTTTGGGCCGCTTTAATCAGTCCTAAATTTCCTTCATTAATTAGGTCGGGAAGAGAAAGTCCTTGATTTTGATATTGTTTTGCAACAGACACTACAAAACGAAGATTAGCTTTAGTCAATTTTTCCAAAGCAATCTGATCTCCATCTCTAATTCTTTGAGCCAATTCAACTTCTTCTTCTGCAGTAATCAAATCTACTTTACCGATTTCCTGTAGATATTTATCTAGAGAGGCAGTTTCTCTGTTGGTTACCTGTTTGGTTATTTTTAATTGACGCATAGATATACTTTAAATTTTAGTTATATACGGAATAAATGATTTGAAGGTTACATTATTAAGTAAGAATTTATATTTTCTGAATGTATTCAATGATTTTTGAGATGTCTTTCTCATTATCAATGCCGCGAATAATAATATCTGCGAGTGATTTTCCAGGAAGAATGAATTTTTCAAACATGGGTTTTACTGTATTCTCATATTGATCCATCACACTTTTTTTAGAACGCCCTCTTTCTTGATGATCTCTGTTAATTCTTCTTTCCAGACATTTTTCTTGGTTTAAATCTACATACACAGACATGTCATATAATAGTCTAAGAAAATACTTACTTAATACTAGGGTACCCTCTATGATAATTATTTTTTTTGGAAGAATTTTATTCGTCTCACTTTGTCTACTATGGTTGCTGAAATGATATATAGGCTGATCTATAGCATTCCCCATTCTTAGTGATTTAATATGAGTTTCTAGCAGTTTTAAATCCAGAGCATCAGGATGGTCAAAATTGATTTGGTCTCTTTGGTTAATTGATAAATGATTCAGATCTTTGTAGTAAGAATCTTGACTAATTATTAGAATATTTTCTGGATTAAGAGAAGCTCTTATTTTTTTTGAAACTGTTGTTTTCCCAGAACCACTAGCTCCAGATATTCCAATAATTTTAATTTTTAAACTCATATACCAAAAATAAAAAAATCCTCTTCGGTTAGGAAAAGGATTTTTTTAATTAATAAATACTTACTCATTTTTTGTTTCAGGCTTCGGCAATAATACTTTTCTCGAAAATTTCATTTTACCTGTTTTAGCATCAACATCGATTATTTTTATTCGAACTGGATCATCTACTTTTAAGACATCTTCAACATTATTGATTCTTTTCCAATCAATTTCAGAAATGTGTAACAACCCATCTTTACCTGCAGCAATTTCAACAAAAGCACCATATGCTTGGATGTTTTTAACACGGCCATCATATTCTTCACCAACCGTAGGCATGAAGGCTATTTCGTTGATTTTAGAAATAGCAGCATCCATCCCTTCTTTATTTGTACCAAGAATTTCAACCTTACCAAATCCATCGATTTCTTCAATAGTTATTGTCGTATCTGTATCTAATTGTAGTTTCTGGATGATTTTCCCACCTGGTCCAATAATTCCTCCAATACAATCTTTTGCTACTTTTAGAATCTCTATTCTCGGTGCATGAGGTTTCAATTCTACTCTAGGTGAGTCAATTGTTTTGAGAATTTCTGCTAAAATATGCATTCTACCACCTTTAGATTGCTCTAATGCTTGGGTTAAAATATCATAGGATAATCCCTTTACTTTGATATCCATCTGACAAGCAGTGATTCCTTTCTCGGTTCCAGTTACTTTAAAGTCCATATCACCTAAATGATCTTCATCGCCTAATATATCAGAAAGAACTGCAAATTTACCTGTTGCTTCGTCTGAAATCAGTCCCATGGCAATTCCAGATACAGGACGAGTCATTTGAATACCTGCATCCATAAGGGCTAATGTTCCTGCACACACTGTTGCCATTGAAGAAGAACCATTGGATTCTAAAATTTCAGAGACAATACGAATAGTATATGGATTTTCAGCAGGAATCATTCCCTTGAGTGCACGTTGAGCCAGGTTTCCATGACCAATTTCTCTCCTGCTAACTCCTCTAATCGGTCTTGCTTCTCCAGTTGAATAGGGAGGAAAATTGTAGTGAAGATAAAACTTTTCGGAACCTCGAAAAGTTACATTGTCAATTCGGTTGACATCAAGTGCAGTTCCTAATGTTACAGTAGATAATGATTGAGTTTCTCCACGGGTGAATAAGGCAGAACCATGAACTGAAGGTAAATAGTCAATTTCACTCCAGATCGGTCGGATATCAGTTGTCGATCTTCCGTCTAATCGAATTCCTTCATTAAGAATTACATTTCTAACAGCTTCTTTTTCAACTTTTTGAAGGTATTTTCCCAAAAGGAATGATTTTTCAGTACGAAATTCATTCTCTAGGGATTCTAAGAAAATATTTTTTATTTCTCCAAAAGCCTCTTTTCGAGCTTTCTTATCTGGATTCCCACTTTTTGCAACTGCATAAGCTTTTTCATAACAAGCTTTTCTTACTTGGTCTAATAAATCAAAGTCATCTGCTTCTTCGTGAGAATATTCTCTTTTCTCACCAACTTTAAATGCTTCTGCAAGAGCATTCTGTGCAGCACATTGTATTTTAATTGCTTCATGGGCAACTTTAATTCCTTCAATCATTTCTAATTCAGAAATCTCATCCATTTCACCTTCTACCATGGCAACGCTGTCTATAGAGGCGCCAACCATTAGGTCCATGTCTGCATCTTCAAGTTGTTCCGGATTAGGATTCACAATATATTTTCCATCTACTCGAGCGACTCGTACTTCGGAGATAGGTCCTTCGAATGGAATATCTGAAAGGGTAAGGCATGCAGAGGCTGCAAGACCAGCTAATGCATCTGGCATACAATTCTTGTCGTAAGACATCAATTGAATCATCAATTGAGTTTCTGAGTGGTAGTCTGCAGGAAATAGAGGACGTAAAACCCGATCTACAAGTCGCATGACTAAAATTTCTTGGTCAGAGGGTCTAGCCTCTCTTTTTAAGAAGCCTCCAGGATAGCGGCCATCTGCAGCAAATTTCTCTCTATAGTCAACGGTTAAAGGTAAGAAATTTACTCCTTCTTTTGCGTCTTTATTAGAAACTACAGTAGCCAATAGCATGGTGTCACCCATACGGACTACTACCGAACCATGTGCTTGTTTAGCAAGTCGGCCAGTTTCGATTTCAATCGTTCTTCCATCTCCTAAATCGATGGTTTGTTTAAGTCCTTGTGGGATCATAATACAATAGTTATTTAGCTTTTAACAAACAGATGGGGTTTACTTCTAGGATCTAACCTATGGACTTATAAGAAGGGTTAATTTTTCTTGAAATATTCTGATTGTCAAAAGCATTCTTATAAAACCAACAAAAGGCAGTGCAATGCACGCCTCTTGAATTATTGAATGGATTATTTTCTTAATCCAAGTTCTTTTACGATTTTTCTATATCGCAAGACATCTACTTTAATAAGATAATTTAGAAGTTTTCTTCTCTTTCCCACTAAGGCGATCAATGAACGTTGTGTCCCGTAATCTTTCTTGTTGTCTTTTAGATGGTTTGTTAGATGAGCAATTCGAAAGGTGAAAAGAGCAATTTGTCCTTCAGGAGAACCTGTATCTTTTTCATTTTTTCCGTGAGTTTTGAAAAACTCTTGTTTTTTTTGAGTGTTAAGGTACATGCCTAAATTTTATTTAATGTTAGTTATGTATAAATCGATGCAAATGTAAGAAATTATTCTGATTTTGATTCGGTATAATAGGTCAATTTTATGAATTGACTCACTTTTTCTTTTAATTTACTGCGTGCTACAATAAAATCTAAAAAGCCATGTTCAAGAACAAATTCTGAAGTCTGAAAATCTTCTGGAAGATCCTTTCCAATAGTTTCTTTGACTACTCGAGGTCCAGCAAAACCAATAAGTGCTCCAGGTTCTGCAATATTAATATCTCCAAGCATGGCAAATGAAGCTGTAATTCCCCCAGTGGTTGGATCTGTTAGAAGAGATATATAGGGGATTTTTTCTTTAGATAATTGAGAAAGTCTCGCAGAAGTTTTAGCCATTTGCATCAAAGAAAAAGCTGCTTCCATCATCCTGGCTCCACCTGATTTTGAAATCATCATAAATGGAACTTTCTGCTCTATGGAATTTTTGATTGCTCGGGCAATTTTTTCTCCAACAACAGAACCCATTGATCCACCGATGAAATTGAAATTCATACAAGCAATTGTAATTTTCATTCCATCAAGTTCACCTGTACCAGTGCTAACTGCGTCTTTGAGACCTGTTCTGTTTTTTGCAGCAATCAGTCTATCAGTGTATACTTTTGTATCTTCAAAGTTAAGTGGGTCAGAAGATATCATGTTTGCGTCTAATTCATTGAATGTTCCATTGTCGAATAATAGTCCAAAGTATTCTTTTGAATTAATTCTTTCATGATGAGAACAGTTCTGGCAAACCCATAAATATTGCTGGTGTTCATCCGAGGAGACTACTACCTTACATTTAGGACATTTGTACCAAAGTCCTTCTGGGATTTCCTTTTTGTCTTTGGTTTCTGTTACTACTTTTTTATCCTTTCTTTTGAACCAAAACATGGAATTTATATTAAAGTGTTTACATTATTTAAGTCTTCAAAGGAGCGAATAAGTCGCTTTTTGAGTGTTAATTCCCCGGCTCGGAGATATTTACGGGGGTCATAATATTTTTTATTAGGTATTTCTTCTCCCTCAGGATTTCCGATTTGACACATAAGATAATCTTTGTTTTCTAGTATATAATCTCTTATGCCTTCGGTTAATGCATACTGAAGATCAGTATCTAGATTCATTTTAATCACTCCGTAAGAAATGGCTTCCATAATATCTTTAGGGCTTGATCCCGATCCACCGTGAAAAACAAAATTTACTGGATTTTCTTCAGCAATATTAAATTTTGATCGAATGAACTTTTGTGAATTTTTAAGAATGATTGGTGTAAGGATTACATTCCCAGGTTTGTATACTCCATGAACATTTCCAAATGCTGCTGCAATTGTAAATTTATTTGAAATTTTGGTCAATTCTTCAAAGGCATAAGCGACCTCATCTGGCTGAGTGTATAGATCGGAATTATCTATGTCACTATTGTCAATTCCGTCTTCCTCTCCTCCCGTAACTCCTAACTCAATTTCTAGGGTGATTCCAATCTTACTCATTCTAGTAAGATATTTTTTACAGAGTTCAATATTTTCTTTGATTGGTTCAGCAGAAAGATCAATCATATGCGATGAAAATAGTGGTCTACCGTGTAGTTTAAAATATTTTTCACTAGCGTCTAGCATACCATCGATCCATGTTAACCAAGATTTTTGACAGTGGTCAGTGTGAAGAATAACGCATGCACCGTATAATTTAGCAATCTGGTGAACGTGCAGAGCTCCAGAAATACACCCATTGATTGCTGCTATTTCATTTTCATTGCTAAGATTTTTCCCCGCAAAAAAATGACCACCACCCTTTGAAAATTGAACTATAACGGGAGAGTTTAATTCAGCGGCAGTTTCAATTACTGCATTTACTGTAGATGTGGAACTTACATTCACTGCGGGAAGAGCATACTTATTTTTTTTAGCATGCTTAAATATTTTTTGCACATCGTTACCAAATGCTACCCCAGATTTAAATCCTATCATTTTATGATCCTATTATTTAATTAATCTACATACAAATCTAATCAAATATTAATCAGAGTTAAAGATTTTAGTTAAAAAGGATAACCCAATCCAATGTTAAATTGTGAATTCTTAAAATTAAGTTGATTCCATTGCCATTTTTCTATTTCTGAAGTTTCTCTGAGGGGGAATCCAAAATCAGTTCTGATTAGAAAATATTTAAAATCATATCGAAATCCAAAACCAATGTCTACCGCAATTTGGTTTAAAAATGTATTCCACTTAAAGTTGGCTTCTTCGTAATTGTTGTTATTTTGTTTTAATTCCCAAATATTCCCAGCATCGATAAATAGGGCTGCATTTAGTTTTTTCAGTAGTTTGAATCTAAATTCAATACTTGACAATAGTTTTACTCCTCCTGTGTATAAAGAATCGCTGTATTCTAGTCCACCAGTTGGTCTTTTGAAAGCAGCCCAACCTCGAAGATCATTGGAACCTCCTGCAATGAATTTTTTGTGAAATGGTGCTTGATTAGTGTTTCCATAGGCGTAAATTAGACCTGCCATAGATCGAATAGCTATGCTTTGTTCTGAATTCATTTCGATGTAATATCTATAATCAAAACTAGTTTTGATATACTGTGAAAATATCGTTTGATTATTCAATAAATTTACTGTGTAAATAGGGTCTCCATTACTTTGAATGATTTCATTTCCCTGCTCATCCATCAAGTTTTTTAGGTTCATAGGTCCTGTAAAAGTACTCAATACATTACCCGAGGTCTCGATATGAAACCTAAAGAAAGTATGGTTTTTCAATTTATTTATATTTTGATTGTTGAAGCTAAGGGTGTAAGAACTAGTGGGAATTAGATGATCCGAATAATCTTTTGAAATGAGGTACTCAGAAATTGTGTTCAAACTTAATGTTCCTTCCTCAAAATTGACATAACTCAGATTGATTAATGATAGATTATGTTTAAACTTCCCCCTCCTTTTCCACTGGTAATTATATCCTGCCTTCAAGGTGTTTCTTGTAAATTCAGCTCGTTCTTGTTTTTTGTATGAAACAGAGAATGTAGTTCTTGTTTGGGTATTTTTATTTATAAATGCATTTAAGTTGAGAGGACTAATTAGACTAGGTATGGTGAAATTTAGCAAAAAGCCATTTTCATTTACATTATTCAAGGCTTTAGATTTGACAAAAGTAAGACTGAGGTTTTCTCCACCTTTAAATAAATCATAATGGTTAATTGCTGCGGAACCAGATATTCCTTCGTTTAATTCTGGATTAGTTGATAATTCTGATTCTAAACTGTAGGCTATTTTTTTTCCAGCTGTCAAATAAAAATGTGCTTCCAATTGTTCTTCCTCTTTAAAGCCGATAGTAATAAATTCAAAGGATATTTTTTTAAAATGTGTCAATTCTAACAATGCCTGATAACTTTTATCAACATTTTTTTTATTGAATATTTTTCCTGAAGAGATAAATATCTTTTCTGCCAAACGATTAAAATTCAGCCTTTGGCTGTTCGATATAAAGTAGATTCCATCGAGAAAGATGGTGTCTTGACTCACTTTCAAATAAGGACTTTCTAAATGGACATAAATATCTTTAATGATTCCAGTTTTATGATTTTTAAACTCATTGATATTCGGATCAATCGAAGGAAGAGCTTTTACAGTCAAATATAAATCTATGAGCTTGGTTTTTTGATTTGTATCAGCAGTAAAATAAAGATATTCTTTATTGAATTTATAGTATCCCTCATTTTGAAGAAGATTTGAAATTCGTTCTCTCTCAATTTCGAGTCTAGAAAGATTGTAAGGTTGACCAGATTTAATCGTAGTATTTTCTAATATTTCAAAAATCCTTGTATCGATCGACTGATTAATTCTTTTGTCCAATTTAAAGACATTTATTTTGTAACATAATCCTGTCTCTACATTATATTCAGATTCAATTTTGTGTTTTTTCATCATCGTATTTAATCTCACTTCTGCATCAAAATATCCTATATTTTTATAGTATATTTTGATTTGTGAAATTGATTTTTCAGCTAGCGTAGAACTGAATATTACAGGAGCTTCCCCAATTTTTTTTAGATAATGATTCTCTTTTTTGTTTGTTGCTAAATTGTAAATATTAAGGTATAGAGGAAAAAAACCCCATATTTTCTTGTTTGTTTTTTGTTTTACTAATTCATAGACTTTTTGGTCTTTTATTTTCTCTCCGTTCTCTATGATGCTATTTTTAGTTAAGAGAGATTGATCTAATTTGAGATACCTATTTGTGCTACATTGAGTAAAACATAAAATGAATCCAAGATTGAGGATAAAAAGATGGGTATTTTGCTTAAAATTCAAACGAATACACTTTGCTAGTTTATATTTTTATGGCAGACTGTCCAAGTCCATTATTTTTTTTGACCTTTGTAGAATGTTAAGCAAAAATAAGATTAAATTATTAAGAGGACTTCAACGAAAGAAAGAAAGAAAAATTTCCAATTTCTACATTGTCGAAGGGCCTAAGTTAGTTGCTGAAATTTTATCCTCAGGTCAAGATTGGCAGGAGATTTATGCAACTGAATGCTGGTTTAAAGCAAATCCATTTCTTACTGATGACAATCGATTAGTTTTGGTTAATGAAAAAGATTTAGCTCAGATTTCTTCTTTAATTTCACCAAACGAAGTTTTAATGGTTTTAAAAAAAGACGCTGTGCAAGATTTTTCTTTCATCATCTCTGAACCATTGGTTTTAGCTTTGGATGGGATAAGCGATCCAGGAAATTTAGGAACCATTATTCGCACGGCAGATTGGTTCGGAGTTGGCCATATTTTATGTTCTTTTGATACTGTAGATCAATATAATCCCAAAGTGATTCAATCTGCAATGGGATCTATACAGAGAGTTCAACTTCATTATGGGAATTTAATAGAAATGGTTTCGAAGTTTGAAAGTCACAGTATTCTTGCATGTGATTTATCTGGAACTTCTATCCATGAATTTGACTTTAAAGAGCCATCAGTGCTTGTTGTGGGAAGCGAATCTCATGGAATCTCCGACTCTGTATCCACTATCGTTCAAAAAAACATAACGATTCCTTCTTTTTCTTCTTCCGCTATTAACTCGTTGAATGCTTCCGTGGCCACTGGAATAGTATTATCGACTATCAAAGGGCGGATTAACTTTAAAAAAACATAATACTTATTTTAGTTTAACGATATATTAATTTATTTTTGGTGGAAATTTAATATCAGCATGAATAAAATTAATAACAAAATACTGGTTTTAATCATCATTTTTTTGCTAGTCATACTTAGGCTTATACCTCATCCACCTAATTTTAGTCCCATTATAGCGGTATCTGTGTTTGCTGGAATTAAATTTAAAAATCAGTTTTTTGCTTATATGGTCCCCATATTTGCTGTGTTTATTTCTGACTTTTTCTTGGGGTTCCATAGCGGTATGTTTGTAGTTTATGCTACTCTACTTTTTGTGGCAGTATTAGCTCGTAATTTTAATAAAATCCATACATCCTCAATTTTTTCTTCCTGCTTATTTTTTCTCACAACTAACTTTCAAGTATGGATTATGAGTGCATATTATTCCAAGGATATTCTTGGTTTTGTGGAGTGTTTCTATCTTGCAATTCCCTTTTTTGGTATGACGCTCTTAAGCACTTTATTTTTTAGCTATTCGTTTTTTTATGTTTATTCATTCATCACTTCTATTCCAACTTATCAAAAAATTTAATTTTATGAAGTCAGTTTTTATTATTGTTCTTTTCTTTTCTTATTCTTTTTTATCAGCTCAAAATTATGTGCATCAAGTATTAATTTTAAATGAGGGAGTATATGACTATGAATCGCCAGTTTCTGTTGGTTCATATGATCCCCTTACTGAAAATTATACTACAGTTGTTGAAATTGATAGTTCTCGATTTGCTTCAGATTTAATAATTGATAGTGCTTTCTTTTATGTGGCAGCTGACAATAAAATTTTAAAGTACCACCTTGACTCTTATGAGTTATTAGCTGAAGTTGATTTGGAAGGTGTTAGAAAGCTTGCTGTTCACGAAGATTATTTGTTTGTTTCAAGAGGCGAGTTCACTTCGTTGAATTCTTATTTACAAATTTTTAACAAATCTGATTTATCTTTTGTTTCAGAATTAGATACCTTAAATGGTCCCAAAGTTTCAACCGAATGTTTAATTGTTAACAATGACTTTGTTTATGTTGGAATTAATAATGGATTTGAATCGGATAATCAAGAAGGTCTCGTTGGCGTTATTAATGCTAATACATTCGAATATATCTCAGAAATTGATTTAGGTGATGATGGCAAGAATCCAGACAATATGATGCTCTATGAAAATCATTTATATACTGTTAACAACAAAGATTGGACTGGATCATCTATTTCTCAAATTAATCTAGAATCTGGTCTGGCTGTTACTAAAAATATTTCAGCTGCACCAACCGGATGTGGTACCTCATGTCTCCGATCGGGTAAAATTATATATCAAATCTCTCAAGATGTTAAACTTTTTCAGTGGAATCCTGAATTATTTCAAGATGAAGATAATTCTTTAGAAATAGGATCGTTTGATAATTTTTATGAGCTTGCTGAAGATCAAACAAATCTAAAGTTTTATGCTAGTTCAACAGATTATGCTACCTACGGTAATATTCAAATTTATGATGAAAACTATAATTTAGAATCTACTTTTACAACTGGAATCTCTCCTGGGACCATTGTATTTGATGTCAGACAATCTGTGAGTTTGGAAGAGTTAGAAAATCAAAATATATCGACGGAAAGTTCTGTATTAGATATTTTAGGTAGAGAATACAAAGCCGGAGATTTTCGACCTGCAGGGATTTATATTGTAAATGGACAGAAGGTATACTTAAGTAAGTGATTACCTTAAGTTAGTCTACTAAATGATGTGCTTTTAGAGTGCATTTTGTATTGCCTCCGCGCATCTTTCGCCATCAATAGCAGCAGAAACAATTCCTCCTGCATATCCGGCCCCTTCCCCACATGGATAGAGATTGTAAACCTGAGGGTGAGAAAGAAGTAGTTCATCTCTAGGAATTCTTACTGGAGATGAGGTTCTTGATTCTACTCCCAATATATTGGCTTCATTTGTGAAATATCCGTTCATTTTACGGCCAAAAGCCCTAAATCCTTGTTGAAGTCTAGATCCAATCATTTCTGGTAATAAATCGTGTAAGGGAGCTGAATTCACCCCAGGAATATAAGAGCAGTCATTTAGCGTAGGGGAAAGTTTCCCATTTACAAAATCAACCATTCTTTGTGCAGGGGCTGCTTGGCTTTTACCTCCAGCTTGCCAGGCCATTTTTTCCATATCCTCTTGAAATCTTAGTCCTGCAAGATTTCTATATTTTTTATATTCTTTCAGTTCATCAGGTTCAATAGCCACTACCATTCCTGAGTTGGCGTATCTTGAGCTTCTGGTCGAGGCCGACATTCCGTTCAACACAACCTCTCCCGGCTTTGTTGCTGAAGGAACAATGTGACCTCCAGGACACATACAGAAAGAGAAGACTCCTTTTCCATTTACCTGTTGAACAAATTTATAGGCCGCTGCTGGTAAGTACCTGCTTCTTTTATCACACCGGTATTGAGCTTGATCGATAATGGGTTGGGGGTGCTCAATTCGAACACCTAGTGCAAATGATTTTGCTTCAATTTCTAGCCTATGACGGTCAAGTAAATGAAAAATGTCTCTAGCCGAATGGCCCGTTGCTAAAATAACGGAATGCCCTGATATTATATTTCCTCTATGATCGATCACCCCTAAAATTTTTTTCTCTTTAAGGACCAAATCTTCAATACGACAATTAAAATGGACCTCTCCACCCGCCTCTAAAATATTTTTTCGGATTTTTGCAATGATTTTAGGAAGTTTATTGGTCCCAATATGAGGATATGCATCAATCATAATATCCTGAACAGCTCCATGGCTTACCAATATTTCTAGAATTCTTTGAACACTTCCTCGTTTCTTTGATCTAGTATATAATTTACCGTCTGAGTAGGTACCCGCTCCACCTTCCCCAAAACAATAATTGGAGTCTGGATTTACCTTGTGTTTATGAATAGCACCTAAATCTTTTCTTCTTTCAATCACATCATTACCTCTTTCTAAAATAATCGGCTTAAGCCCTAACTCTATCAATCGAAGAGCTGCAAATAGTCCAGCCGGACCAGATCCGACTATAACTACAGGTGTGCCATTTGAAACATCTGCGTACTCTCTTTGGTAATTGTTTGGAATAGCTTTTTCTCCATCTGTAAATACAGTGAGCTTTAGGTGAACATTAATTTTTCGCGTGCGGGCATCAATTGAACGCTTCATAATATGAATATCACTGATCAGAAGAGTATCTATATTTAGATACTTTGCAGCACTAAATTTGATACTTTCTTCTTGGCTGGCTCCTTTAGGGGATATACTGATGGTGATTTCTTTTTGCATCTATTCGAAGGTCAGAGAAATTTGAATTCCTCGAGAGTAAAAAGCTTCTAGTGAATTTGTGAAAAGGGTTCCATCTTCCACAATTAAGTTTTTTAATCCATAAGAATACTTTATTTGCGGAGCAAATTTAAAGAATTCGAAGTAGAAGTCCCATCCTACGCCGACCTCAAGGGCTATATTCGTTTTATTAAGTTTGAAGATAGTTTCATCGATGACATCTTTTTCTGATGCCATATCAATTCCTATATTCGGCCCAAAGAAAACATAAACCCGCTGATTATTGATTCGGTCTGCTCTATATTTAATATGAAAACTAGATTCTACGAACCAGGATTCAACATTTTTGTTTACTTCAGATGGACCATCAAAATTGGGTCGAAATCTATATTTTATATTTCGCTGTATGGTTTTAACAGTTAATATATGTCTAAAATTAAAATTTTTGTTTAAACGAATATCAGGTAGAATGAAAGATACCCCAAGACCCAGGTCGTTCTCAGTTTCTATACTGAGGATATCTGGATTACTTCCAAAACCAGTTTGATATTCATTGACTAGATTGAAATATCCAAAATCCAGTGCCATTCCAAAATGGAATTTCTTATAATCGTAATTACTCAATGAAATTATCTTTTGTTCCTGTGCCATTACGAAAGCTAAAGAGAAAAAGCATAGAGTAAAGAATAAATATTTTTTCATTTTTCAGCTATATAAATACTTGCGATACCTAAAGATAAGGGGTAGTTTTTTGCCTTAGAATATCCACATTTTTCAATGATGATATTTAGTTCCTTTCCAAAGGGAAATGCCCCTACTGATTCAGGTAGGTAGGAATAAGCAGAGTTGTCACTAGAAATTAATTTCCCTAGCATGGGTAAAATACATTTAAAATAGAAATTATAAAGTTGTTTAAAAGGAAATACGGTGGGACTAGAAAATTCCAATATATATAATTGCCCCCCTGGTTTTAATACTCTATTCATTTCAGATAAGCCAATTTCTAGATGTTCAAAATTTCTCACTCCAAAACTAACACAAACAGCATCAAAAGAATGGTCTTTAAAAGGCAGGTTCTCAGAGTCTGCTTCTATAAGTTTAATGAGTTGTTCATATCCTCTTTTTTTCATTTTTCTTTTTCCAACATCAAGCATCCCACTGGAGATATCGATTCCCGTAATTTTTTTTGGTTTAGCTTTTAAAAGAGCAATAGCTAAATCTCCTGTTCCAGTAGCTACATCAAGTACTAGTTTAGGATTTTGTTTTTTTACAAATTTAACTAGTTTTTTTCTCCAGTAAATGTCGATTCCCAGAGATAAAAAATGATTTAGGAAATCATAATTTTCAGAAATATTATTGAACATTTCTGCGACTTGATTTTTTTTAGATTTGGAAGAATCTTTGTATGGCGTAACTTTTTGTTTCAAGTTCTTTTTATTTCTTACAAAAGTACTTACTTAATTTCTTTTTTATTCATAGAGTTGACAAAAAGAATGTTACCAAGATTGTCATAGCCCTCAAAATAAGAAGTTCCTTCTTTTTCAAGAATTTTCTCATCAAAACCAATCAATGTGAAGTCTGCGATCGACGATTGCGCATTGATGATCGATTTAAAGTCATGCTCGGCATCTTTTTCAATCAAACTAACATTGGAAGGCGATATAGGCAGCCGTCCAATTCGGATAAGGTCAAGTAATCTTTTCTTCTCTGCATCTATTGTTCCTTCTAAGAATATTGAGAATATTTTAATAGTCGCATTCTCCCATTCTTTGTGCCCTAGAAGTATGTATCCCAAAAGTATTTCTAAATTCGAATCTTGGTAGTCGTCCGCTGAGATCCAAATATGAATTTCTTTATTGTATCCATAAGATTTAAAGGTACTACTAAGAATACATACATCTAGATTAGTTGCTTTCAATAGGTAATGATTCTTGATAATTTGTTCTAGTTTTTCTTTTTTACCTCTTTCAAATTCAAGAATAATAAGGTTATGTCCTTTACCAGAGATGCTAGCCAACTGAATCACTTGTGCGATTGCTGACGTATAGGAAGGACTAATAATAGTGTCTAAATACACCTTAGATTTTGACCCTTCTGCTAAATGATGGAGTTTAGATAGAGTTCTTTGTGAGGTAAGGTGAGATTCTTTATTCAAATAGCCTTCAATAAAATGCATGTGTGTTCCAAAACCATATTTATGTGAAATCCAACGCATTAGGTCGAAGGTGTCTCTTTTTTCAAAAGTCACATTTGTGACACATATCGCAAAGGGTCTCCAATGATCGTCTGCACTATCATATTCTCTTTTACGAACAAAAATTTGAAGTTGTCGGCTCAGTTGAAATAGGACTCCTTTGAATAGTTTTATAATACCTCCTTGTGATGTATTATATTTGCTAATGTAGAAGTAGATGAATGACATAAATGAAACTGAAGCAAGCGCATACTTCGGATTCATCTTAAACATTAGCCAGAAAGAAAGAACCGCGCCCAAAAGAGAAATATACCAGCGTGATCGAAAGGTTGGTCGGTAAGATGGATCTGCGGAAAAATGTTCTAGTAAAGAAATTAAACAAATCGCGCTATAGGTAACCATAAAGAACATGGCTATGACTTCTGCGACTAAATTGATATCACCAATCACTACGAAAAAGAAAGCAATAGCACAGGATACTATGGAAGCATTTAGCGGTTCAATAGTATTTGTTTTATTTTTGGATAGCCAGTTGTTTAATGTAAGAGTCGGGAATATTTTATCTACTCCTAGTGCTTGAAGTGTCCTGGGGGCTACCATAACAGAACCTAGAGCAGAAGAGATAGCAGCACAACCAAGACCAATCGGAATAATAGGTCCCCAAATTGCAATTCGGCTCATAATCAACTGATCTGAACCTAAATCTTCTAGAGAAGCAGACAGAACTAATTTTAGCGCGACTGCTACATAAACAATAATCCCCACAGCAGTTGCTAGTAGGGTCCCTTTTGGAATGGATTTTTTCGGGTCTTTCAAATCACCAGATAAACCTAGCCCCGCAGCAATTCCTGTAAAGGCTGGAAAAATAATTGTAAAGACATAAAAAAAGGAGTCTGGGTTTCCAATAGAAGAAATAAAATCGACGTCTGCAATGTTGTGACCTTCAATTGGTTTTCCCATGAAGAACATGACTAGTGAGGCAAATAGAATGGCGACAACATAATATAGAAGGTTCATCCCAATGTTTGCTCCTTTTGTCAGCATTAAAATACTCAAGAATATCATCATGATAATCCCGATAAGTTTTTTATTTAGTATCCAGAAGCTGAAGGGTTCTAGGATTGGATAAACTTCAAGAAGATACTCTGAAAATGGCATAAATGCTTCTGCAAACGCAATCACATAAAAAGCAACACTAATGGCTTGTGATAAAAATAAAGCAATTCCAATCGCCGCACCAATATTTAATCCAAAAGACCTAGATATAATATAATAAGCTCCACCTCCTTGTACTTTTCTATTAGTTGCGATTTCAGCGACAGCTAAAGCAGTGGGAATAGTAACTAGGTGACCAATAATTATGATTGCAATAGCACCAATAAATCCAGTATGAGCTACCGCATATCCAAATCTTAAATATAAGACCGCTCCCAATATAGTAGAAATTGCCGTCATAAATACTGGAGCAGTTCCGAAATTTGCTTTTTGTTTTAGAAGAGTATCTGACATAGAATAAAATTAATGTGAATTTACTAATATAAACAATTTGTCTTAAGTCAAATTATTTATAATCAAGCTTTGGTATGTGAAATTACCCTACGGTGATATGTGCTTTTGGATATTCGTAATTATTGGTTTTCACCTTAGTACTCAGAGCGAAGGCAAGAGTAAGTGTCCCAATTCGTCCTACAAACATACAAATCATAATGACTATTTTTCCTGCTAAGGATAATTCTGTGGTTATTCCTGTTGTTAGTCCTACAGTAGAAAAGGCAGATACGGTTTCAAAGGTGATAGCCATAATTCCCAAACCTCCGTCAGTAATACTAAGGATAAAAATAGAGATAAATATAAATCCAGTAGAGAACAAAAAAATAGAAAATGCTTTGTGCAGCAGGTCGGAAGAAATAGATCTTCCTCCAATCTCAATTTTTTTATTTCCGCGAATAGTATTAATAGCAGAATAAATAATTAGAGTGAAAGTAGAGGTTTTGATTCCTCCTCCTGTAGATCCAGGGGAAGCACCAATAAACATTAGGAAAATAAATATAATTAGCATGGGAATCCCAATAGAAGAAAAGTCTACGGTATTAAACCCCGCAGTTCGTGCGCTAATAGATTGAAAAAGAGAAGTAACGAATTGCCCTTTCATACTCATACCATTCAAACTATTTTCTTGTTCAAGGACAAAAAACGTGCATGCCCCAAGGGCCACCAGAAATAAGGAAGTGTAGAAAGAAATTTTGGTACTCAATTTCAGACTTTTCCTTGGCGAATTTAGCCATTTTAGAATCCTTTTTCGATCAAATATTTCTGAAATTACTGGAAAGCCAATTCCCCCAATAAATATTAGTCCTGCAATGATTAAGTGAATATTGTAGGATGAATTCAGCGTATATTGATTCATTCCATCTGAAAATAAAGAGAAGCCAGCATTATTAAAAGCAGATATTGAATGAAAAAGAGAATAAAATAAAGGGTCTTTCATTTGATTAAATTCAGGGCTTTGGTTCCAGTTATAATAAAGTAGAATCGCTCCAATAATTTCCATAAAAAGACTGAAAAAGAAAATCTTTCTCACTAAGCCTTTGCTGCTAAATAAGGAATCTGAACTTAAGTTTTCATGAATAATAGACTGGTGTTTGATTCCCAAACCTTTTCGTGAGAATACGGCAAACAAAGTTGCAAAAGAAATAATGTTTAAACCGCCTAATTGAATTAATAACATCAAAATAATGTGACCTTTTTGAGTAAAGTAAGTGGCTGTATCAAGAACAATTAATCCTGTCACACAGCTGGCACTTAACGAAGTGAAAAACGCATCAAAGAATGATATTGAATTTCTACTGTAAGTCATCTCAGGCATAATTAATAATCCTGTTCCTGTCAAGATTAGTAGTATAAATGAACTAATTAGTAGCTGTGGGGGAGTCAATCGAATGGCTGTAATTTTTGGGCTCGCTTTACCCAATTCAATCCCCACTAAAATAAAGAAATAAGATTGAATGAATACAGTGTAGAAATTCTCTAGGTTATGAAGGTTGAGCCATGAGCCTATAAAGTTGAGTAAAGAATGCTCCATCAGCCAGCCACAAAAACTGTTTATGACAATGAGGCACAAGAAGAGAAATTCTATCCAACTTTCTTTCATGAACCTAATTGGATTATAGCTGTATATAATGCTCGAAATATATTTTAAAATATAGAAAACAAAGCTTGCTTTTACGACCAATAATATCCATGCTTTTGTATGTGGTTCCAGTGCAAACCCATACTGGTATACAAATAAACATAGTACAAAGAAAGCAATTGCAAAACTACCAAATTTAAATAAATTGAGCACTCTATCTTTACTCTCGTATAGGGCTAGATTAATCTTTTCACGTAAGGAGTTTATGGACATAATGCCTATGAGATTATAGACTTGTTTGCATTAAATCTTTTTTAGAAATAGGAACCACTCCTACTTTTTCACAGACAAGACCACCGGCTAAGTTAGCAATTCTCATCATTTGTTCACCATTCATTCCGGAGGCCAATGCAAGAGCCGCAACGGCAACAACAGAATCTCCTGCACCTGAAACATCTCTAATGGTTCTTTGGTGCGCTGGTTCTGAGTAAGCTCGTTCTTGGTTTTGAAAATAGATTCCATTTTCAGAAAGTGTAAGTAATATACTCTTTGCTTGAATTTTTTCTATTAGATCCTCCACTTGTAAAAAAAGTTTTTTTTTGGATTTAAGATTAATATTAACTGCTAAACCTTCATTAATTTCTGTTATGTTTGGTTTAAATATATCTACTCCTTTATAGCAGAAAAAGTTCTTTTTTTTTGGGTCTACAATCGTAGGAATATGATTTATCTTAGCTAGGTTCAGTACTTTATTGATCAGTTTTTCTGAAAGAAAGCCCTTGTTATAATCCTCAAAGATAATTACATCAATATTTTGTTTGTCAATTAGTGTTTCTGCAAGATCAAATATGCCAGAATCATTCAAATCATCAGTTTGTTCTTCATCAATTCTTAATATGTGATTTCCATCACTAATTACTCTTGTTTTTACAGTAGTTTTTCGGTTTTGACTTCTTACAATTCCGCGTTTGTTAATTTGATGGAAATCTAATAACTTAATAAGCTCATCTCCATACTTGTCTGTGCCGATACCAGAAAAAAGTATTGGTTCTGCACCCAATGAAAGTATATTTAGAGCCACATTAGCTGCACCACCCAAACGATTTTCTTTGTTAATAACATCTACCACAGGAACAGGAGCTTCGGGAGATGTTCTGTTAATTTCTCCCCACATATATGCATCAACCATGACATCTCCTACAATGAGAACTCGCTTGTTTTCAAATTCTTTTAGAATGTTTGTCATTGGATTCATAGGCATGGAATGGTATTTTTAAAAATAATTAGCTTTAAAATAAATTCATTAAATGATTAAGACAGCTGCTCAAGAGCCATTTTAATTCTACTCATTGCGTCTACTAATTTTTCATCGGCAGCTGCATATGAAATTCTAATGCAATTTGGAGATCCAAATGCATCTCCTGTCACGGTAGCTACATTTGCCACATTCAATAAATACGTACAAAAATCGCCTGCATTATGAATTTTTGTATCATTGAAGGATTTACCAAAGTAATAGGAAATATCTGGGAAAATATAAAATGCCCCCTGGGGCACACTTAATTTAATTCCTTTAATCTCTCTAAGTTTTAAAATCATTAAATCCCTTCTTCTTAGAAAAGCCGCCCTCATTTCGTAAGTACATATTGGGTCTTCTTTGACTGCAGCTTCGGTTGCTTTTTGTGCAATTGAACATGTGGCAGAAGTAGTTTGACCTTGCATTTTTGTGCACGCAGATGCCAGCCACTTGGGTGCACCTAAATATCCTACTCTCCATCCAGTCATCGCAAATCCTTTAGAAACGCCATTAACAGTAACCACTCTGTCTTTAATAGAGTTGAATTGGCCAATACTCACATGTTCGTCAGAAAAATTGATGTGCTCATAGATTTCATCTGAAATTATAATAATTTCTGGATACTTTTCAAACACATCTACAAGTAAGCTCAATTCTTCTCTATTATATACTGATCCTGTAGGATTGCAGGGAGTGCTAAAAAGAAAAGCTTTTGTTTTTTTACTAATGACATCTTCTACTTGAGCAGCATTTACTTTAAAGTCGCTCTCGACAGAAGCTTGAATTACTACAGGGATTCCTTCTGCCATTTTCACCATTTGGATATAACTGACCCAATATGGAGCGGGCACAATTACTTCATCTCCAGGATTCACTAAGGCAAGCATTAACTGTGCAAGGGATTGTTTCGCTCCGGTAGAAGCAACAATTTCATCAATTTTATAATTTAGATTGTTATCGCGATAAAACTTTTTTGAAATGGCTTCTCGAAGACTAACCAAACCTTGAACGGGAGTATAATGAGAAAAGTTATTGTCGATGGCTTCTTTAGCTGCCGCTTTTATAAAGTCAGGAGTGCTGAAATCAGGTTCTCCGAGACTCAGTGAAATGACATCGACTCCAGCATCTATTAGTTCCCGACTTTTTCTAGTCATTGCGATAGTTTGGGATTCTTCTAGACTTAGAATTCGATCTGATAAAATATTCATTTTAAGTAGGATTAATTTGTCTTTATGTAATTTAAAAACAAATATAGATAAAGAAATTTATTTCCTAATAGAGCCAGACTTTTTTACAATAAAACATACTTAACTTTAAAGAAATGTAATAGAGTGTTCAACTCTTTTACTCATAATTATGAATGGTATATTTATTAATTCTCAATTTCTTACTTTAGCAAAAAAAATCTTATTTAATGGATGTTGTTTCGGAATATGTAAATTTTATCTTGCCTGCAGTTTTAGTGATGATGGTAGCAGTGTATATGTTGAACAGATTGTTAAATCACGACCATACTAGAAGAGTTTTTGAATATAAAAAATCTGTAGCCAATGAAGTTGTTGTCTTGAGAATGCAAGCATATGAGAGATTAGCATTGTTTTTAGAGCGAATGCAACCCAATAATTTACTCCTAAGGGTGCAACAAAAAAATATGAAATCCATGAGCCTTCATGCGAGCCTAATGCAAACAATTCGAAGTGAATACGACCATAATATGTCTCAACAAGTATATGTCTCTGATGAGGCTTGGAAGTTAATCAATCAAGCGAAAGATCAACTTCTAAATTTGATTAACGAACAAGTACCTATGGTTGATCCTAAATCAGATGCTATGGAGTTATGCTCGCTAATAATTCAGGGTTCAAAAGAAAATCACAAATGGTTGATTGATGAAGCCTTAATTTTCTTAAAAAATGAATTGAGGGAGAACTATTAAAAAATTGAATTAATGAAACTAGATGTCTTCAAATTCAACATTCATAAAGTCAGAGGTTTTTGAGTCGTCTTTTTCAGATTTGGTAATAGATTTTTTATAGCTTTTGTTCTCTTCCGATTTATCCGCTTCGTAATCAGAAATAATATCGAGTCCTTTTTCTTCAATAATGTAATTAGTCACCTGCTCTAAAATTTCTTTAAATCCTAGAAAATCTTCTTTATAAAGATATATTTTATGTTTTTTGTAATGTGCTGATCCATTCTCATTGATGTGCTTCTTACTCTCTGTAATGGTTAAATAGTAGTCTTCTGCTCGAGTCGCTCTTACATCAAAAAAGTATGTTCTTCTTCCTGCTCTGAGTATTTTGGAAAATATTTCTTGTGATATACTTTCTTGTTCCGCCATAATTCTAAATGTTAATTTTTATTAATCAAATTTGTAGAAAAATATTATTAAATAAAAGAAAATTCACAAAAAAATATTGTCTATAAATTCTACTCAACCAGTTGTTTTTGGTAAGTGCGAAAATATTCTCCTTTCCATTGCATCAAATTATCGTGAGAACCTTGTTCTAAAATTTCGCCATCGTGAAGTACTAAAATTAAATCTGCATGTCTTATTGAAGATGCTCTATGTGAAATTATTAGACAAGATTTTTCTTTAAAATTCTCCTTAATATTTTGGAGAATAAGCTCTTCAGTCTTTGTGTCTACCGCAGACAAACAGTCATCAAATAACATGAACTCTGGTTTTCGAATCAATGCTCTAGCGATCGATAGGCGTTGTTTTTGTCCTCCTGACAGGGTAACGCCTCTCTCTCCAATAATTGTTTGGAAGCCTTTTTTTAGATTTTGAATATTGTTGAAAATATCTGCTTCTTTTGCCGCAGAAATAACTTCTTGCTCTTTGCTTTGTTTCTTTCCAAATGCAATGTTGTTGTAAATACTGTCAGAAAACAAAAAAGCTTCCTGAGGGACATATCCAATTGCATTTCTTAGACAGTTTAAATTAACATTCTTGATGTTTTTTCCTCCAATATAAATTCCCCCCATATCTGGATCATTGATTCGACAAATAAGTTCGGCTAAGGTGCTTTTTCCAGAACCAACCTTACCAAGTAGACCAATTGTTTCTCCTTTTTTGAGGGTAAAGGAAATCTTATTTAAAGCTTTTATTTTAGTTTCAGGGTAGGTAAAGGAAACATTTTTAAATTCAATATTTCCCTGAATCTCTGTGTTTTTTAATGTGGGGTTTTTGATTTCAGGATCTTCATTCAGAAATTCATTGATTCTTTTTTGAGAAGCTGCAGCTCTTTGAACGATTGAAGTTACCCAGCCAAGTGATGCTACCGGCCATGTAAGCATATTTACATATATAACAAAGGTAGCAATACTACCTACTTGAATGTTTCCGGCAATAGCCTCTAGGCCTCCTATATAAATTGTAAATAAGGTACTTAATCCAATTAATAAAATCATGAGAGGGAAAAATAGGGCATTTACTTTTACTAAGTTCAAGCTTTTTTCCTTGTAATCTTCTGCGGCATTCATGAATTTTACTTGTGAAAAATCTTCTTGGATATATGATTTAATGACGCGAATACCCGAAAATGTTTCCTGACTTATACTCGATAACTTGGATAGTTGCTTTTGCACAACCTCGCTTCGTTTATTCATGATACTGCTAACTTTGTAAATGGCAATCACAAGAAGAGGAAGAGGACTCAATGCATATAAAGTTAATTTGGGACTGATGCTCGTCATTTTTGGAATAATCAATGCGATACTAATAATCAAATTTAAACTATACAGAATGGCAGGACCTATATACATTCGAACACGACTAACATCCTCTGTAATTCGATTCATTAAGTCTCCAGTTTTGTTTTTTTTGTAAAAAGAAATACTCAATTTTTGATACTGGTTATAGATTTCATTTTTTAAATCAAATTCTATTCTTCTTGAGACAACAATAATAGTTTGCCGCATAAAAAACATAAATAAACCTTTTGCAACAGCAAAGGCTAGTACAAGTAGAGCATAATAACTTAATTGATATTTAATAAGTTTTTCCTTGTTATCATCCAAAGGAGTTTCGACTATTGTATCCCCTACAATATTAAAAACTTCTCCAATGTATATAGGGGGAAACAGTCCGAAAATATTTGAAGCAAAAATGAATATGACCCCAAGAATTAATTTGAATCTATACTTCCAGAAATATTTATTTAAGTGTCGAAGGGATGTCATAAGAAGAATCTAGTTTTTTAGTTCCCTAAAAAAAGCGTATTTTTGCAGCCCATTTAGAGTAAATTTAAAATACTTTAAAATTAGTCAATTTAAGGTCTTTCTTTACATTTTTTTTGATGTTTGATACAATAAAGAGATATGATTAAAATAACTGATATTGATAATGTTAGCTCTTCTATGAATCCGATAATCCAAGAAATGGAAGAAATGGGTCATGAACAAGTTGTTTTTTGCCATGATCAAAAGACAGGCTTGAAAGCGATTATAGCCATTCATAGTACTTCATTGGGTCCAGCTTTGGGTGGTACAAGAATGTGGAATTACAATAGTGAATTAGAAGCATTAAATGATGTTTTACGACTATCAAGAGGTATGACTTTGAAAGCATCTATTTCTGGTCTGAATCTTGGTGGAGGAAAGGCAGTCATAATTGGTGATTCCAAAACTCTTAAAAGTGATGATTTAATGCGTCGTTTTGGGAAATTTGTTAATACTTTAAATGGAAATTACATTACTGCTGAAGATGTTGGAATGACTCCGGACGACATGGAGATGGTAAGGCAAGAGACAAAATACGTGACAGGGATTTCTCAATCTATGGGGGGGTCTGGAGATCCATCTCCTGTGACAGCTTATGGAGTTTATATGGGGATTAAAGCCTCAGCAATGTATAAATGGGGTTCTGATAGCCTTGAAGGAAAAAAAATTGGAGTTGAAGGTGTCGGAAATGTAGGAACTCATCTAGTAAAACACCTTTCAGAAGAGGGAGCCAAAGTATATATTAATGACATCAGCCAAAGTCGTCTAGATAAGGTTTCTAATACTTACGGATCTAAAATTATTGATAGCGATAAATTTTATGACTTAGAAATTGATATTTATGCTCCTTGTGCTCTAGGAGCATCTATTAATGATGCCTCATTAGACAGATTAAAATGTTCTATTGTAGCAGGAGCTGCAAATAACCAGTTGGCTGAGGAGGTTCGACATGGACAAATGTTGATGGATAAGGGCATTATTTATGCTCCTGACTTCCTAATAAATGCAGGTGGTTTAATTAATGTTTACTCCGAGCTTAATGGATACAATCAAGAAGAAGCTCTTTCCAAGACAAAGAAAATATACGACACAACGCTTGAAATCCTGAGAAAATCTGAGATTGAAGAAATTACAAGTCACAATGCCGCATTGCAGATAGCAGAATCCCGTGTTTTGCTTGCACAACAGTTAGTTTCGAATTAACCATTTTATAACCTAGGAAGTTAAAGCTTATTTTACTTGTTCCTGCAACTTATAATTTATGCTCAACAGAAGACATATCCGTATTAAAGTGTTACAAATATTGTATGCATTTTTTCATTCTGAGGGAAAGGATATTTTGAAGTCAGAAAGAGAACTTCAAAAGAGTATCGAACATTCTTATTCTCTTTATCTTCATTTATTGCTTATTTTAGTGGATCTTAAGTCTGCTGCTGAACAAAAAATTCAGAAAGGAAAAACAAAACTACTTCCTACAAACGAAGATATCAATCCCCGATCTAAATTTTCGAAAAATAAAGTTTTGCTCCTTTTATCTAGCAACCTTTCTTTGATTGATAAATCTAAAATGCATCACATATATTGGAGTGAAATGCCTGATATTAAAAATAAACTATTTCGTGAAATTCAAGACTCAGAATTGTATCAACAATATATGTCTACAGGGAACAGTACATTCCTGGAAGATCGAAAGTTCATTTGTGACCTATTTATTCAATTTATTGCTCCAAACGAGTATTTACATGCTTTTTTAGAAGAGAAGAGTATTTATTGGTTGGATGATTTCTCCATTGCTAATCTCTCGGTTTTAAAAACGTTAAAATCTTTTTCAGAAAAAAGCGATTCATTTGCCAGAATTCTTCCTTTATTTAAAGATGAGGAAGATCAGAAATACACTCTTGATCTTTTGAATATAACACTTGCTAATAGCTCAAATTATATGTCAATGATTGTTGATACAGCCAATAATTGGGATGAAGATAGAATTTCAGATATGGATAAGCTATTACTTCAGATGGCAATTTGTGAGTTGTTGAATTTTTATACAATTCCTGTTAAGGTGACCATCAATGAATATATAGAATTATCCAAGGATTATTCCAGTGAAAAGAGTCGAGTATTTGTCAATGGAGTCATTGATAAATTAGCCATTCGATTTAAAAAAGATGGAATACTCAAAAAGTTAGGCAGAGGATTGGTAGAATAATTATATCAATTTTTTTTATCTTTAATGTAAATTTAAAAATAAAGCATGAAAAAAGTTTTATTAATACTAGTTATTATCATGTGGGTTTTCTCCTGCAAACAGAATGCATCTTCAAAGATTGACTCATCTAAAAAGATTAATCCCACCAAATTAACTTTAGATCAGATTGACACTCCTTCTGATGCACAAATGAATTTTGAAAATAAGACATGGGATTTTGGTGTTATTGAAGCCGATGAGATAGTTTCTTATTCTTTTGAATTTGTCAATTCTGGTTCCGATCCCTTAATTATTTCTAGTGCAAAAGGATCATGTGGTTGTACTGTTCCCGAGTGGCCTAAAGCTCCTATTGCTCCTGGAGAAAATGGGTTCATTGATGTAACTTTCAATAGCAAAGGGAAAAATGGAAAACAAAATAAACGAGTGACTTTAATTACCAATATGGTTCCAAGTCAACAGTTATTAATAGTGAAAGGAGAAGTAAAAACTAAACAAGAATAAAAAATGTTACTAGTACTATTGCAATTGCCAGCTTCAGGATTCAATATGGATTTTCTGATTTTAATTTCTGTAAGCATGATTATCATGTATTTTTTTATGATTCGTCCTCAAGTGAAAAAACAAAAAAATGAGTCAAAATTTCGTTCTGAAATCGCCAAAGGCGATAAAGTTTTAACACTGGGTGGAATTCATGCGAAAGTTTTGGAAGTACAAGAAGAAACTCTATTAATTCAGGCTGAAGGTGGTTCGTCGAAATTCAAAATTAACAAAACATCCATAGCGAAGTTATAACATAAGTCAAGAATTATATTCCTGTGTAATTTTGAGGGCTAATGCTTTTTAATTCCCTTTTTAACTCGTCGTTGACTTCTAATGTTTCAATAAATTTAGCGATACTTTCTTTGGAAACCATTGAATTTGTTCGAGTTAGTCCTTTAAGTGTCTCATATGGTGAAGGATAGCCTTCGCGTCTAAGAACAGTTTGAATAGCTTCTGCTACTACAGCCCAGTTTTTTTCCAGGTCTGCTAAAATGTTGTCCTTTCTTATAATTAATTTATTTAATCCTTTTAATAAAGATTTAAATGCAATGCTAGTATGGGCAAAGGGAACACCTACATTTCTTAGGGCTGTCGAATCTGTGAGATCTCTTTGTAATCTAGATACTGGAAGTTTTGCAGAAAGATGTGTCAACAAAGCATTGGCAATACCAATATTTCCTTCTGAATTTTCGAAGTCAATTGGATTCACCTTGTGAGGCATTGCAGATGAACCTACTTCTCCAACATTAATTTTTTGTTTAAAATAGTCCATAGATATATAGGTCCACATATCTCGGTCTAGATCTAAAAGAATATTATTTATGCGCTTCATTGCATCAAAAAGCGAAGCTAAATTATCATAATGTTCAATTTGTGTGGTTGGGTCAGATCTGTCTAGTCCTAAAATTTCGTTAACAAAGTGATTCCCAAATTTTTTCCAGTTAACATTTGGATAGGCCACTACATGAGCGTTGAAATTTCCTGTAGCACCACCAAATTTTGCTGAGAAAGGAATCGAGATAAGTTGTTCTCGTTGTTTTTTTATGCGAACAATAAAGACTTCTATTTCTTTCCCCATTCTAGTGGGTGAGGCAGGTTGCCCATGGGTACGAGCTAACAAGGGTATTTCTTTCCATTCTGAGGCCAATTCTTCAAGTTTTGAAATGACTTGATCAAGCTCCGGGAGATACTGCTCTGCAATAGCTTCTTTTAGTGATAGAGGGACTGCTGTATTATTGATATCCTGGGAAGTAAGCCCGAAATGAATAAATTCTTTATGTTTTTCAAGTCCAAAAAGGTTAAATTTATTTTTGATAAAATACTCTACTGCTTTTACATCGTGGTTAGTTATCTTCTCAATGTCTTTTATTGCTTGAGCATCCTGCTCAGAGAAATTTTTATAAATTTTTCTTAAGGAAGAAAATGTTTGGGCATCAATATTTTTTAATTGAGGAAGTGAAGCCTCACATAAAGAAATGAAATATTCAATTTCGACAAGAATACGGTATTTTATGAGTGCATATTCAGAAAAATAATCAGCTAGATCTTTTGTAGATCTTCTGTATCTTCCATCAACAGGAGATATAGCAGTAAGTGAGTTCAACTTCATAATTTTGACTTGAGAATTAATTGCTAATGTAATAAAACCCTAGCTTTGCATTGAAAATAATCTTAATTTAGTTTAACATGACTATTAAAATGTATAATTGTTTTTGTTATAGAGATGAAAGAGCCAGTCCTATTAAAATTTTGTCAAACCCCTTATGATTTTGAAATTGCTAAATCTATAGCTAGAGATTACCTTAAATGGTTAAATCTAGATTTGAGTTTTCAGGATACGAAAAATGAATTTAGGGATTTTAATGATATGTATGGAAGCCCGCACGGAATATTTATTATTGCTGAAGTGTCAGGTAAAATTGCAGGAGGAGTAGGGGCAAGAAGATTAAATGTAGAGATATGCGAAATGAAACGTCTATTTGTCTATGAATCCTTTCGTGGCCTTGGAATTGCGAAAAAACTTTGTGAAGAGCTATTCGTTTTGACTCACTCCTTGTCATTTAAGAAAATTAGATTAGATACAATTCCTAGACTAAATTCTGCCAATGCATTGTATGAGAAATTAGATTTTATTGATATTCCACCTTATTATGATAATCCTTTGTCTGGGGTTCGTTATATGGAGAGAGATATTTAATAACTTTTTTTACTTGCATTACAATATTTAAATCTATCCATTAAGCATTATGAGTATACTTATTTTAATTATTGCTTTTATTTTGCTCGTTGTAGGGTTTATTGGAAGTATCATTCCAGGACTTCCTGGTCCTGCCTGTTCTTATCTGGGTATTTTGATTATTCATTTTTTTACTCAGTATCAATTTTCAACTCTCCTTCTTTTGATCATTGGCATCATCGTATTTCTCATTTTTGTTTTAGATTATTCCTTACAAGCCATAGGTGTAAAAAAGTATGGAGGCGGAAAAAAGGCAACTATAGGTACATTTGTGGGGCTATTTATAGGTTTTATTTTTCCTCCTTTTGGAATATTATTAGGCCCATTTATAGGCGCATTTCTAGGAGCCTATATGGAAGAGAGAAAAGACAAGACTAGAGCACTTAGAATTGCATTGGGCTCTTTTTTTGGTTTTATTTCTGGAACAATTCTAAAGCTTAGTTTAAGTACCGGATTATTATTTTTTTCTGCTTATCATATTATCAGAGTATTTTTTAAATGAAAGATAAATTAAATATTGTTGCTATATCCTATCTGAATACTATCCCTTTTTTATATGGGATTAGAAAAGATAAAGATTTGATGAGTCAATTAAATTTGCGTCTTGAATATCCTTCCCTTTGTGCTGACCTTCTGAAATCAGGTCAAGCAGATGTCGGACTGATTCCTGTGGCAGAAATAGTACATTTAGATAATCCTATGATTATTGGAGATTTTTGTATCGGCGCGCAAGGTAAAGTTAATACAGTTATGTTATATAGCTGTTGTTCCCTGAATGAGATTAAAATTGTGGCCTTGGATTATCAATCTCGAACCTCAGTCATGTTAACCAAAATATTGTTTGACAAATTTTGGGATAGAAAAGTTGGTTTTGAAAGCACCTCTGAAGGCTATATAGATCAAATTTCAGGCTCTGTAGCAGGGGTAGTAATTGGCGACAGGGCTTTTGATTATAAAGATAGATTTCCTTATTCCTATGATTTATCCGAAGAGTGGTACAAGTTTACCGGTCTTCCTTTTGTTTTCGCATGCTGGGTGAGCCGGATTCCTTTAGATCCAAAATTTGAATTGCAATTTTGTAAGGCTATGTCGCTTGGTTTTTCTGAAATGGAAAAAGTCATTGAAGACCATAGTAATGCGAATATCTCTGGACCTCATTTGAGTAGTTATCTTAATGAAGATATATCTTATAATTTTGATGTGAATAAAAGAAGGGGAATGGCATTATTTTTAAGTCATTGTCAATATCATAATAAATCAGTCATTTAGATATCTTTTAACCATTCATTAGTTTGTAGTAGGTTTTTTATTTTGCGTAATTTACTGCCCTAGTTTCTCTTATTACCGTGACCTTTACTTGTCCTGGGTATGTCATTTCATTTTGAATCTTTTGAGAAATTTCAAAGGACATTGCAGAGGCTTTTTCGTCAGTTATTTTCTCGCTTTCGACAATTACTCTTAATTCTCTTCCTGCCTGTATTGCATAGGATTTTAGTACTCCAGGAAGACTTAAAGCCATATTTTCTAGTTCTTTAATTCTCTGGATATATGATTCTACAATTTCTCTTCTTGCGCCTGGTCTAGCTCCAGAAATTGAATCACATACTTGAATTATGGGTGAATATAGATTATTCATTTCAATTTCATCATGGTGAGCACCAATAGCATTGCAGATATCTGGTTTCTCGCCATATTTTTCCGCGAGTTTCATTCCAATAATAGCATGAGGTATTTCTGGTTCATCATCTGGAACTTTTCCAATATCGTGAAGTAATCCTGCTCTTTTGGCTGCCTTTGGATTCAGTCCAAGCTCCGAAGCCATGGTTGCAGACAAATTAGCAGTTTCTCTACTATGTTGAAGGAGGTTTTGTCCGTAAGAAGAGCGGTATCTCATTCGGCCAACCATTCTTAGTAATTCTGGGTGAAGTCCATGAATTCCTAAATCAATACACGTTCGCTTTCCTGTTTCTATAATTTCATTTTCTAATTGTTTTTTTGTTTTTGCGACTACTTCTTCAATTCTTGCCGGGTGAATCCGTCCATCTGTAACAAGTTTGTGAAGAGCTAAGCGAGCAATTTCTCTACGAATTGGATCAAAGCATGACAGTATAATTGCTTCTGGGGTGTCATCGACAACAATTTCTACTCCAGTGGCTGATTCAAGTGCACGAATATTTCTTCCTTCACGGCCAATAATTCTTCCCTTAATATCATCACTTTCAATATTGAAGACTGATACAGCATTTTCGACTGTATGTTCTGTTGCGACTCTTTGTATGGTTTGAATAACTATTTTTTTAGCCTCATTGTTTGCGGTAAGTTTTGCCTCTTCAATAGTATGTTGAATTAGAGACATTGCATCTGTTTTTGCTTCTGCCTTCAGTGCATCAATCAGTTGATCTTTTGCATCTTTAGCGCTCATTCCAGAGATGATTTCCAGTGCGTTGACTTGTCTTAAATGAGATTTTTCCAGATCAATTTTCTTACGTTCAATTGCTTCTAATTGAATAACAATATTTTCTCTCAGAACATCAAGATCTTTTGACTTACTTTTCGATTCTTCCAGTCTTTGATTCAGTTTGATATCAATATCTTTGGCTTTAGTCTCTAACTCTGAAACAACTCTATTCCTTGACATAATTACTTTTTCATGTTCACTTTTTAGTTCAATGAATTTCTCTTTTGCTTGAAGAATTTTTTCTTTTTTGAGCCTATCAGACTCTTTAAGCGCATCATTAATTAATGATTTAGATTTTGCTTCTATTGATTTTCTCAATAGAGTAGAGGAGATAATGTAACCCAAAAATAGAGAACAAAAACCTACAATTATTAATGTTATTTCAGTACTCATAATAAGTTAATTTTTTGAAAAAGAAGCCCGTATTAATTCTGTTAATTAAACTCCTAGAGTTCACTGATGAACCGACCATCTATCATCAAACTTCCACTGACACCCGAAGGATCCCGAAGGCTGAGGCTTGTTTTTAAAAAGACGAATCTAATCCAATTATAATAACGTTGAGTTTAACAACTTATTGAATCAATACAGGCAACTAATCATTTATTTTTTGTTTAAAGAACTTTCAATTAAATCTGTTATTTCAGAATACACGGAATCTACTACTGAATAAATTTCGGAAGAATTAATTAAATTCTCGCCCTTTGTGTTTTCAACTTTCGACGACAATTGTAATGCGCACATCGCCAGTAAATCTTGTTTGTCATTGACAGCGTAGTTGGATTCAAATTGCTTAATAATTTTTTCAATCTCCACGGTTGCTCGTCTAATTCCTTCTTCCTCACTACGATTAATACTAAGTGGATAAATTCTTCCAGCAATAGATACTTTAATTCTAAGCTTATCCATAATTACTTATCATTGATTTAGATGAGAGATACATTTATCAATTCCCCTGACAAGTTCATTGATTTTATGCCTACCTTCATTTCTATCTAAGCCTAATTCAGTCAATGATTTTGCATTAATAATTAATTCTTTTTCAGCTTTAAGGTCTAAGATATTATTTTTTCTTAGAGACAACTTTTCTTCTAGCAAATAGTTTTCATTTTCTAAAAAAATATTTCTGAGTTTTAATTTGTTATACTCTGAACACAATTTTCGCGTTTTTAAACGAATTTTGTCAATTTTATCAACTAAATTATTCATTTCTTTTAATTATATTATTAACAAATATATGGAATAATGATTCATTATTCGAGTTTAAATAAACTAAAAAAACTCTTTCACCGTTCATAAAAAAAAGTTTTATTAGACCAGGTAATAATATAAATTTGCATTTCAATTTTTATTTCAATTTAATGATCAATTTCAGTAAAAGTATTTGTTTGTTCCTTTTTTATTTTTTAATTAATACATTAATTGCACAACCCGAATTAATTAAAAATAAGTTTAGATCTCCTTTGCAAATACCTCTGGTGTTAGCAGGGACTTTTGGCGAACTTCGATCTAATCATTTTCATTCAGGGATTGATATTAAAACAAAAGGTGTAGAAGGATATCCAATTATAGCAATTGATGATGGATATATCTCAAGAGTCAAGGTAAAGCCAGGAGGGTATGGCAAGGCATTATATCTTACTCATTCAAATGGGTTTGTTTCTGTGTATGCACATTTAAGAAATTTTCACGATTCTATAGATGATTATCTTTTGAATAAGCAATATGAGAATAGAAGCTATTCTATGGATTTGTTTCCTTTGAGAGATGATTTCTTATTTAATCAAGGTGACACGATTGCTTGGAGCGGTAATAGTGGGAGTTCTTCTGGACCTCACCTTCATTTTGAAATAAGAGACACTAAGACTCAAGAGATTATTAACCCGTTATTATTCGGGTTTAATACAAAAGATACTTCACCTCCTGTGATAAAAAATTTGTTTGTTTATCCTCTTGATAGTACTTCCAATATTAATGGTAAGAACGATACATTAATGATTCCAATTCAATCCACTGATGACAATTCTTATTTCTTAGTTGACCAAAGTATTATAGTTGACGGCCCCATAGGTTTTGCTATAGAGGTCTATGATTGTTTTGACAATGCGCCTAATAAAAATGGAGTTTACAGCCTTGAATTATTTATTGATTCGGGCTTAATTTATAAGCACGATATGGATCGTTTTTCATTTTCGGAAACTCGTTATATTAATTCTCTAATGGATTATCATGCTAATAAATTATTTGGATTTAGGCCTCAAAAATCTTTTCTAGACTCAAATAATAAGCTTAGCATTTATAAATTCATGAAAGACAGAGGGCATCTTTTTTTTGATGTGAATGCCTCTCATCATGCAATTTATCAAGTAAGAGATTTGGCCGGAAATAGTTCTATGCTCGAATTCAATTTTACTTCCGATACTAGTTTGCAACAAGTATATAAATCGAAACATGGTACTTTTTTTTCTTTCGGTAAAGAAAATTCATTTCAAAAGAACGATTTTCAGCTTCGTATCCCTAAATACAGTCTATACAATGATTTGTATTTTTCCTATTCTATTGAGCCCTCTTCAGACGAATTCATTTGTGATATTCACAAGATTCACAATGAAGACACTCCTTTACATTTATCTTATTCAATTTCTTTAGATGTCCCTATTACTGATGAAGAATTGAGAGATAAGGCAGTTATCTGTCGTTTGGAAAATAAAGAGAATTTATCATGCTTGTCTTCGCAATGGAAAGGTGGGTTTTTGACTGCAAATAGCAATAGCTTTGGTCATTATGCCGCTTTGATTGATACAATTCCTCCAGTTATCAAGAAAAAGTCTTTTTCTAGTGACTTGACTACTGCTTCTCTGATGAGTTTTGAGGTAGAAGATGAATTAAGCGGATTGGCATCTTATAATGCATTTGTCGATGGAACATGGGTTCTATTTGAATATGATCAGAAAAATAAAATTATTACACATTATTTTGATGGATATATTTCATCTGGATATCACAATCTTGAAATTATTGTGAAGGATTATGTAAATAATGAAAAACGTCTTAAACTTCAATTTGTCCGTTAAAAATATATCTATATTCGCATCCATGGCCATTGATAAAAATATTTGTTTCTTTTTTTTAGCTTGTTTTTTTCTTCAGCTTTTGGTTGCGCAAGAGAATATAATCTTTGGAGTTTTAAAAGATTCGAAAGGGTTGCCCATTGAGGGATTGACTATAGAATATAAGAATTTTGGAGCGATTAGTGATTTTGAAGGAAATTACCGAATATCATTTCCTCATAAAAAACAAGTTTCTGTTGTTTTTTCTCACCTAGGATTCATAAATCAAATTCATAATTTGAGAATTAAGCAAGACGATTCCCTTGAATTTAATTTAATTTTTGAACCCCAAGTAAATACTATATCTGAAGTCGAAGTGATTGATGAGGCCTTAAGAAACCAAAATATATCAACGATTGACGCAAAAAATTTAAATTTTGTCACAGGACCAACAGGAGGAGTAGAGAGCTTGATTAGTACCATGGCCGGAGTAAGTACAAAAAATGAAATGAGTTCTCAATATTCAGTCCGTGGTGGAAATTTTGATGAAAATTTAGTCTATGTAAATGGCTTTGAAATTTATAGGCCTTTCCTGGTTCGGAGTGGAGAACAAGAGGGATTAAGTTTCATTAATTCAGATATGGTTCAAGATATTTCTTTTTCTGCCGGTGGTTTTGGTTCTCGTTATGGGGACAAGTTGTCTTCAGTACTAGATATTCAATATAAGGATCCAAAATCATGGAAAAACCATTTGACACTAAGTTTTCTGGGATTTAGTGCCACTATTGAAGGAATTAGCACTTCTAGACGTTGGTCTCATGTGACGAGCTTTAGGCAGAAAACAAATCAATTTTTATTAAACAGTTTAGATACAGAGTCAAGCTATCGGCCAAATTTTAATGATTTTCAAACATTGAACACTCTTCATATTAATTCTCAAATTACTTTGAGTCTTCTTGGTCATATATCATCCAACACCTATCAGTCCATTCCTCAATCTAGACAAAGTGATTTTGGAACCATTGACCAACCTCTGAGATTAAATATTTATTTTGATGGCCAAGAGGAAGATTCTTACAAAAGTGGAATGGGAGCTGCTCGTATTGATTATCAAATTCACGACAGTCTTAAAATGAGTTTGGCAACCTCTCTTTTTCAAACACGCGAAGAGGAATATTTTGATGTTGAAGCTCAATATTGGTTGGGTCAATTGGACAACAGTTTAAGCTCAGATAATTTTGGTGAGGTAGTTGCTAACCGAGGGGTTGGAGGCTTTTTTAGACATGCAAGGAATGACCTTTTTGCCCAAGTGTTTAATATCCAATATCGATCCAAATGGGCACATAATTATTCTTCCACAGAATGGGGTGCTAAATATCAAAGTGAAAATATAAATGATAGACTAAATGAGTGGCAGTTGATTGATTCCTCAGGATTCTCAATGCCTCAAGGATTAGATACAATTCTTGAAATTTTTGAATATGTAGAAGCAAACAATCGTTTAACATCTCATCGTTTAACATCTTATATACAACAGAATGGGGAAATAAACTTTGCGCAAACTAAATTCAATTTTAATATCGGTTTAAGAAGTCATTACTGGTCCATGAATAAGGAGTATTTTTTGTCGCCACGAGCGGGAATAAGTTTTCTCCCTGACTGGGAAAAAGATGTGCTTATCAAGTTTTCAGTCGGCTCTTACAATCAATCTCCATTTTATAGAGAACTTAGAGACAAAAAAGGGAACCTATTTACCCAAATTAAATCTCAAAAGTCGATTCATTTTGTTGTGGCAGCAGATTATAATTTTTCTTCTTGGGGACGCCCTTTTAAATTTGTAACAACTCTTTATTATAAATCTTTAAAAGATATAATTCCCTATGAGATTGATAATTTACGAATTCGATATTTGCCTGAAAAAAGTGCTCAGGGTTACACCACAGGTATAGATCTTCGAGTTAATGGAGAGTTCGTTCCTGGTGTCGAGTCTTGGGCTAGTTTTTCTTTAATGAAAAGTGAAGAAGATATCGTCGGTGATGGATATGGTTTTATTCCAAGACCCACCGACCAAAGATTAAGCTTTTCTCTATTTTTTCAGGATTATTTACCTAAAAGTCCCTCTTATAAAACGAATCTTAGGCTTCATTACAGCTCTGGGCTACCTGTAGGAGCAATCAATTCAGAACGGTATGAGCAAACAATAAGAATTCCTGCATACAGGAGAGTTGATATCGGTTTTACTAAGATTATTAAGCAGGGGAATCAAGGATCTAAATGGAAGTATTTTGAGAATTTCGATTCTGTCTGGTTGAGTGCTGAAGTATTCAATTTATTAGGTATTCGAAACACAGTTTCTTACTTATGGGTAACCGATGTTGTTCAAAACCAGTATGCGGTTCCCAATTACTTGACTTCCCGTTTGCTTAATTTTAAACTCCAGATGAAATTCTAAAGCCTTAGTATCTGTTTATAAATCAAGTCTCATATCCATCTTTGGGGTGGTTTGTGAACTGTCTGCAGTAAATGTTAGAACATATGCCTGATGTTTTCTCATATTTAGGACTTTTCCTTCTTCAAATATTAAGTACTGTCCTTTAATTCCTAACAAACACCCCTCAATTATGGGAGATTTGTCAAAGCTCATGCTTTTGACTTTTTTTGGATATTCATCCACTGGATAATCTAGATATAGAATGTCCTCTTTTTCGAGAAGATAGTTGTGGTATTTTTTGGGAATTAATTGAATGAGTTCTGCTCGCTTTTTAAACAAATTTTCATGAGTGATTTCATTTTTCAACATTCTTTGCCAGGCGGTTCGGTCTGACACATATTTCTTTAGAAAAACCTCAATCATTCCAGAGAGATACCTGTTGGGTGTTTTTGCAATGGGTACAGCATAACTTGCTCCTTGATCAATCCATCTTGTTGGAACTTGGGTATCTCTAGTGATACCAACTTTAATTCCGCTAGAAACAGCCAAATATACAAAGTGATCTTTTAGATGATGTTTTTTTTCCCATTCTAAATCACGACCTTCCCCCAGATGAGCGCGACATAATTCGGGTTTAATAATACATTCTGAAGCCATAGGGCTTCTCTGAAAGCAGGGATAACAGAATCCTTGATTAAATGATTTTTTTGTTCGTTTCTCGCAGTCGAGACAGATAATTTCACCCTCAAAACTAAATTTAATATGCTTTCCAATCCAAGTGTTCAAATGAAGTATTTCCTTTCCAATGGGTAAATAGTACTGAATGGGATTATTTATTGCGGTTTTCATCTTAAGAATTCGTCCTTTCATCATTATATCAATTGGATTTTTTTGTAGTTTCGATTAGCGATGAAATATACATAAATTATAAGTTTTGGATTGAATGAAAATATATAATTCGATAGCTGGTTGGATTATCAAGAAGCGAATTTATCAGATTAATTTGTTTGTTGAATTTCCTCATAAGTTCCAGGAAAATATTCGTCATGAATTAATTCAAAATGCGAAAAAAACAGTCTATGGAATTAAATATAATTTTAAAGATATTCAATCTAAGAGTGATTTTATAAAAAATGTTCCTTTGTCTAATTATGATGATCTTTATCCTTTTATTAATAGGATGAGATCTGGGGAACAGAATATTCTATGGCCTACTCAGATAAAATGGTTTGCAAAGTCTTCTGGTACAGAAAACAGTAAGAGTAAATATATACCCATAAGCAAAGAATCTATAAAAAACTGCCATTATAAAGGTGGAAAAGATTTATTGTCTCTTTATTGTAATAATTTTCCAGTTAAAAAGATCTTTGAGGGTAAAAGTGTCGTGTTAGGTGGTTCTCACGAAATATCCTCTCTTTCTGATCATATGAGTGAAGGTGACCTTTCAGCAATCATTATCGATAATTTACCTTTTTGGGTTAAGTTTCAGCAATTTCCCCACCAAAAAATTGCACTAATGAACGAATGGGAAAAGAAAATTGATTTAATGGCTGATCAAGCGATTAATGAAAATGTAAGCTCACTTTCTGGAGTCCCTTCTTGGACGATGGTATTTTTCAACAAAGTATTAGAAAAATCAGGTAAATCTAATTTACACGAGGTTTGGCCAAATTTTGAGTTATACATGCATGGTGGAATTCAATTTTCGCCCTATAAAAAACATTTCGATAAACTTTTCCCAAAAGGAATAAATTATTTAGAGTCATACAATGCTTCTGAAGGTTTTTTTGGCGTTCAAGATGTTCCTGGCAAACAAGGAATGTTGTTGATGCTAAATTATGGTATATACTATGAATTTATACCATTGAAAAGCCTCTCAGATTCCATACCAATTTCGCTTTCTCTATTAGAGGTTAAAATGAATAATGATTATGCTTTGGTAATCTCTACAAATTCTGGTTTATGGCGCTATTTAATTGGTGATACAATTCGTTTCACAAGTCTTTCTCCGTTTAGAATTATTATAACCGGAAGAACAAAACATTTTATGAATTCTTTTGGAGAAGAATTGATGGTTCACAATGCTGATAGAGCTTTACAAATAGCTTGTGATAAAACTCATTCAGAATATTCTGAGTATACCGCAGCTCCTAAATATACTAGCTCAAAAATTGATGCTTACCATGAATGGCTTGTTGAATTTATTTTACCTCCGAATGATATTGATTTTTTTATTGATATTTTCGATACCGCATTAATGACTTTGAATTCAGATTATGAGGCCAAGAGATATAAGAGTATAATTCTTCAGAAACCCAAGATTCATATTGCAAGAAAAAGATTGTTTTATGATTGGATGAAGCAAAAAGGAAAACTAGGTGGGCAGAACAAAATTCCTCGCTTATCAGACAATCGAATTTATTTAGAAGAACTTTTAAAGATGAACACTTAATTTTTATCGCTCTTCGTAAAAAAATTGTATTTTTAATCTTTAATTTCAAAATAAATAAAATGCACATTGCAGTTGCAGGAAATATAGGTGTGGGTAAAACTACTTTAACCGAATTATTGGCCAAAAACTTCTCATGGGAACCTCATTTTGAGTCTGTAGATGATAATCCATATTTGGATGATTTTTATACTGATATGCAAAGATGGGCCTTTAATTTACAAGTTTACTTTTTAAACAGTCGTTTTGCTCAGCTTAAGCAAATTCAAGAAAGCGGGATTAATATTATTCAGGACAGAACCATTTATGAAGATGCGTATATTTTCGCTCCAAATCTTCACGCAATGGGGCTTATGACCGCGCGCGATTTTGATAATTATAAAACTCTTTTTGATCTGATGGCTTCTTTTGTAAATCCTCCAGATTTATTAATTTACTTAAGAGCCTCTGTTCCTACTCTTGTAAAGCAAATTCAATCTCGTGGTAGAGATTATGAATCCAGTATTCGAATTGACTATTTAACTCGTTTGAATGAGCGTTATGAAGCTTGGATTTCTCGCTATGACAAAGGAAATTTATTAATCATCGATACCGACGATTTAGACTTTAGCAAGAATCAAGAAGATCTAGGTTTTATTGTCGACAAGGTAAATGCTGAATTACACGGATTGTTCTAGAATAGATTAATCTTATCGATTTTTTTTCATGGACAAAAAGAATGCCTTTATTCATTTCCAGGGTCAAACGACTCCGTTCCCTCTATCTATTCATGTTGACTCTGCTCACGGAATGTATATAATTGATAAAAATGGTAAAGCTTACCTTGATTTGGTGGCTGGAGTTTCTGCATGTATTCTGGGTCATTCTCATCCAGCTGTAGTCAATGCAATTAAAGAACAAGCTGATAAATATCTCCATGTTATGGTTTATGGAGAATTTATTCAAGATCCCCAATTGAATTTAGCCAAAAAAATTGCCTCGCTTTTGCCTCCTTCTCTGAATTGCACCTATTTTGTTAATTCAGGATCTGAAGCGATTGAAGCTTCTATGAAACTGGCAAAAAGAATAACTGGAAGATCAGAAATGATATCATGTAAAGATTCCTATCATGGAAGTACTCATGGAGCATTAAGTATTATGGGGTATGAAGGTTCGAAACATAAATTTAGACCATTGCTTCCCGATTGCAATCAGATTCAGTTCAATAATTTCGAAAGCCTTCATGAAATTAGTTTTAAAACTGCTGCGGTTATTGTTGAACCTATTCAAGGCGCTTCTGGCTTTATTTCTCCTGTAGACGGATTTCTAGATGCGCTGAGATTGCGCTGCAATAAAGTAGGTGCACTTTTAATCTTTGATGAGATTCAGACCGGTTTTGGACGAACAGGTCATTTGTTCGGTATTGATGCTTTTCAGGTGGTCCCAGATATTTTGTGTTTGGCAAAAGGCATGGGTGGTGGGATGTCTATTGGTTCATTTACTAGTTCTACAGAAAACATGCATTTTTTAAGAGAAAATCCAATTCTTGGACATATTACTACATTCGGAGGGCATCCAATATCTTGTGCAGCTTCCCTGGCCACTCTTAATGTACTTTGTGAAACGTCTATTTTAGAAGAAATATCATCGAAAGAGGCTCTTTTTAGGTCACTACTTGTTCACCCTAAGATCAAACATATTTCAGGAAAAGGACTAATGTTAGGAATCCATTTTTTTGATGCTAAGTCAGCTTTTAATCTGGTTAATAGAGGCTTAGATATGGGTATTATTACTTTCTTATTTTTACACACAAAAACCGCTATAAGGTTAAGCCCCCCCCTCATTATCTCTAAACAAGAAATTAGAACAGCTACTCAGATTATTCTAGATATTTTAGACGAAAAATAATAGCTAAGTAAGAGTTAGACCGAATCTAAATTACTCACAAACAGTTGTTTTACTTATTTTTGTCCCTTTAAATTGTTAATTTGCATTAAATAATTTAACAAATATGATTAATAAAATAATACAAGACTCTCTAAATAAACAAGTTTTGGCTGAAGGAGCGTCGTCTCACTTATATCTTGCGATGGCTTCTTGGGCAGATACTAAAGGATACCAAGGTGTTGCAAATTTTTTTTATAGTCAGTCTGATGAGGAACGACTCCATATGATGAAATTGGTGAAATATATTAATGAACGAGGTGGTCATGCTCATATACCCGCTATTAAAGAGCCATTAAAGATTTTTGATTGTTTAACGCATGTTTTTCAAGATTTTCTGAATCATGAGGTAAAAGTCTCTGGCTTGATCAATGATTTGGTTCATACTTGTTTGGAGAATAAAGATTATACAACGCATAATTTTATGCAATGGTATGTTGCTGAACAAATTGAGGAAGAGGCAATGGCAAGAACTATTTTAGATAAGCTAAAGCTTATTGGAGATGATAAAGGAGGACTGTATTTGTTCGACAGAGACATAAATCAATTAAACCCTACTGTTTCTGTTGAGTAGACTCAGCATAACAGTTGTTGGGTTGTTAAAGATTATGCAGTCTTACTCTTTCATTGTTTGTTTAGATTTAATTTTTTGAATTCATTCTCAAGAATTTCATTTAGAGCGATAGAATCAATTTGCTTAGCTATAATCTTTTTGTTTGCGTCAAGCACAAAAAGTCTCGGTGTTCCCATGATATTATATTTTCCTCTAAAATTGGATTTATTTTCAATATCGATGACATTTGTCCATGATTCCACTCCTTGGTTAACAATAAATTCCTGCCACATTTCTTCATCAAATTCTGTACATACTGCATAAACTTTCACTCCTTTATCAGCATAATTTGCGACAATTTCTTTCACTTTTGGAGTTTCTGTTTTGCAATGCCCACAGTCAGGGTCATAAAAGAATAAGGCTGTAAATTCTGCATCTATATCGTGAAGGCTCTGATTTACCCCTTTTTCGTCAGGAATATCTAGAAAGGGAGCAACCGTACCAATGAGATTTGGACTTATGCGCATTGCCTTATCAATAATATTAGTAAGTTTTACTTCGTCTATCCATGGAGTTTGTTGTGTAATAAAGTAAGTAAATACCAGATGAACAAAAACAGCATCTTGTCCCATAATTTTAGAAGATTCGTAATGATGTGTCGCCCAATTAATCACATATTTAAATAATTCGCTGCTCGGACGAACTTTTTCAATGAGTATATCTAAGGTTTTTTTTATGGAATCAGGGGCCTGAAGTGTATATTCGTTGAGGTATTTTTCCATCTTTTCATGAAAAATAGGGGTTCTAATCATACGATCATCTGTTAAATCAAAGTGATCCCAATAGTGGTTTTTAAAATAATTAAAGGGGAACCTTTCATCCACTAATCCATTTCTCCCAACTGGAGATTCTGGAATTACAATTGGATCCATTGCTTTTAGTAATTTCGCAAAAAAAGTACCCGAATTTTTTTCAATAAAATCTGATTTAAATTCCTTTACTTGCTCATTTATATCAGCTAATTTTTTCAGCGTATTTTTTTGTTTTACTGAATCCTCTGCAAATATTTTCAGATCTTCTTTTATTTCACTAGCCTCGAGTCCCTTTTTTAGTGTGTATTTTTGATATTCGTAAAAACTTTCATTTTCGTTAGATTTCTTAATTTTCATATCAGCAATCAAATTTGTAATATTTGATTCAATATGAAAACTCATAGTCTTATCAATTATTAATTGAAAATATTGTTGATCTGGAAGCAAGATAAAATACATTCCTTCATCAAATTTATCTTCAGATTTGAATTCAAAAGATTCATTTTTAGATTCTACTGTATCCTTTACATATTGTTTGTTGCCATAATAGTAGCCCAACAATACTTCTCCGTTAGAAATACCCTTAACTTTTCCTGATATGATATGTTCTTGAGCTCCTAAAAGAGTAAATATAAAACAACTAAATATTGTAAGTAAAAGATTTTTCATCTTGGTGATTTTTTAATTTTTTACAAAGATAATTTTTTAATGAAAATAAATTCAAAAAAGAGCCTATCCTCTCAAATTAAATATATTTGCAAAATCAATTTATAAATCTATGAATAAACTAATTTTCACTTTAGAAGCCGAGTATATAGAGCTCAACAAATTGCTTAAGATATTAGGTCTTGTCGAAAGCGGTGGACAAGCCAATCAACTTATTAAGGGAGGGGAAGTTGTTTTTAATGGGGAGATTGATACTCGTAAGAGGTTAAAGTTGAGAAAAGGCGATAAAATTATTTTTTCCGAAACCCAAATTAAAATTAACTAATGAAATTTGAAGATGAAATAAATCGTCGTCGCACCTTTGCTATCATCTCTCATCCGGATGCCGGCAAAACTACTCTGACTGAAAAACTTCTACTTTTTGGTGGAGCCATAAATACTGCTGGTGCTGTAAAATCAAATAAGATTAAAAAAACAGCTACCTCAGATTTTATGGAGATTGAGCGTCAAAGAGGGATTTCTGTAGCTACTTCTGTTATGGGATTTGAATATTTAGGTAAGAAGATTAATATTCTTGATACACCGGGTCACCAGGATTTTGCTGAGGACACTTTTAGAACTCTCACAGCAGCTGATTCGGTCATTGTAGTTATTGATGTTGCTAAAGGGGTGGAGCCTCAGACTGAAAAACTTGTGAAAGTTTGTCGGATGAGAAAAACCCCTATTATTGTATTTATTAATAAATTAGATCGTATAGGAAAAGATGCATTTGATTTATTAGACGAGATTGAAAGTAAGTTATTAATTAAAGTACGTCCACTGACTTGGCCTATTGGAATGGGCCCAGACTTAAAAGGAGTTTATAATCTTTATGAAAAGAATTTAGTACTGTATTCGCCCAATTCTTCAGAGCGGGTTTCCGAGACAGTCTTTATTTTAGATATTAATTCAGATGAACTAGAGAAGCAAATTGGCCATGAGGATGCTGTATTGCTTCGTGAAGAAGTAGAATTGGTAGAATCTGTTTATCCAGAATTTGAAAATGAAGTCTATTTACATGGAAATGTATCTCCTGTTTTTTTTGGTTCTGCAATCAATACTTTCGGAGTTCAAGAGTTGTTAAACTGTTTTTTAAAGATTGCCCCTTCTCCACTTCCAAAAGAATCAGAAGAGCGTCTCGTAGACCCATATGAAGACAAGTTCACAGGTTTTGTTTTTAAGATTCATGCCAATATGGATCCAAAACATCGAGATCGTTTGGCATTTGTTAAAATTGTGTCTGGCATGTTTCGTAGAAACACTAACTACAAACACATTCGTTTGGGACGAAATATCAAATTTTCTAGTCCAACTGCTTTTATGGCTGAGAAAAAATCAATTGTGGATGAAGCTTATCCAGGAGATATAGTTGGACTTCACGATACTGGGAATTTTAAGATTGGAGATACCCTGACAGAAGGCGAGCAAATTCGATACAAAGGTATTCCAAGTTTTTCTCCAGAAATGTTTCGTTTTGTAAACAATGCAGATCCAATGAAATCAAAGCAACTTGCCAAAGGAGTAGACCAGTTGATGGATGAGGGAGTCGCCCAACTTTTCACTATGAAGACTAACGGTCGAAAATTAATTGGAACTGTGGGAGCGCTTCAGTTTGAGGTGATCCAATACAGATTAAAGCATGAATATGGTGCCTCTTGTACATATGAGAACCATAATATTCACAAAGCATGTTGGCTATCTTGCAATAATTTGGGGCAGTTTGAAGAGTTTAAAAAAGTCAAGTATCGATCTATGGCTTTAGATAAGTTTGGTCGAGATGTTTTTATGGCAGACTCCGCTTTTACGATTCAAATGGCTCAACAAAAATTCCCTGAAGTAAAATTTCATTTTACCTCTGAGTTCGACCTTTAGCTTAATTTTTTATCCACTTTTTTGATTCACCTTCTACTTCAATTATATAGATTCCATTTGGTAATGCTGAAACATCTAATTTAGTTTCTGGCTGAGTTAGTAATTTTTGTTCTATTAAATTTCCCTGAATAGAAAATAGCTTATACGATTTTATTAAATTACTCCTAATTGTGATTTCCTTTTGGGCCGGATTTGGGTATATATCAAATAAACTTCCCTGACTAAACTCTAGCGTTTCTAGTACATGGTCTGCCGATTGAATTTTTGAGGAGTAAATTCCATTTCCATGTGTGGCCACAACAATGAGACTGTCTGCCGCCCTAGTTTTTACTTGTTCACAAACTACATTTCCAATACTATTTTTGCCCATTTTAGCCCACATCGTTTGTTCTCCCTGAATCTGATCAGTAGCAAATATACCTGTACTTGTTGCTACAAAATATAAGGTATCATCTCCAAAGGGCATAATCGAAGCCCATCGACATGAAGGACCACTTCCTTGACCATTTGCTTGCTCTTCTAAGTTTCCACCCGCACGTTGCCAGGTTTCTCCAGCATTTATTGTGAAGTATAAGCTATACACCTCATAATTTGAAAATACAGCTAATGCTATATCTCCATTTTCGGGGTGCACTGCAATGTGGTTAACATGTGCGGATGCATGGAAGAAATCTCCAGAGGACATGCCCATTCCTGGTTGGTACAAACTGGTAATATCAGTGACCTGAGGATTTTCGCTATTTGCACCATCAATTCGATACAATTGTTGTTTATTGGTTCCGACATAAAGTCTATTTTCTGGGTTTGTTTTAGTAATACTGATAGAACTAATTTCTCTATTCGATAATTCCAGGTCGATCGCTTGAGACCAACCTGTCGAAATAGAATCCCATTCGTCAGTTAGTTCTATTGCATTTAAATTGGATTGTCTCCAGATAATTGATTCGTTAGGGTAGTACATGATATTTTCAGTGAGAGGATCTACTACAAAGGGATGAATGAAAAGAGATTCATCAGCACCTATTGGGTCTATTCTTCTGTGATTTAGTCTATTTCCATTCTCATCTATTGTGAGCTTGTATACCTTTCCTCGCTGAATAGACATATAATAGATCTCTTCGTCTTCGGTAATATGTGCAAAAGATCCATCGCCATTAATAGGCATGACCCAAGGGCTGTTTGGGTCTGAAGAGTTAGTATAGAAATTTCCATTGTCTTGAAAACCACCTAGCAGGCTATTAGTAACTTTTTTTTCATTAAAGCTCACATTGTACAATTGAGTTGTATAATATCCGTTATTAATAGAGTTCCAAGAGACATCTTCCTCTAGGTAGTTTTCGGTGATGAATATCCCACCGTCGTTGGCATTAATTAATCCCAAGGGAGTAGAACTTATAAAAGCAATTTCATGTTGATCAGGATGGTGATTTTCGTAAATTTGAAAGTCTGGGAACTCAGTACCTTTTTCATAACCGCCAATTTGATTTGTATTTACTGTACTTGTAAATCCATCGGTAGAAATATATAAATTTGTCCCTCCAATGAATATGTGCTCTTCATTTGTAGGACTCACAGCTATGGTAAGATTGTAGGATCCTTGGGCAAAAAAATTATCAAATTTCGTTTCCATATTAGCGGGGATAAATTCAGATCTATTCTCCCATTCTCCCATTTGATTGGTAATGTTATCTTCGGAAAAAGTGTATTTCCAAAGACTGCAATGTTCAATTTCATCATTAAATGTTATAGAAGCCATTCCTTCGTCAGGAGTGACCGCAATAAAGTATAATTCATTTTCATTTTGAGGGTTTATTGCCATTCTAATTCGATCGAATATAGAAGGCCAATTATCAGGGGTGATATTATTCCAGTTTTGGCCATCTACACTTCTCCATATACCCATGTCTGCACCGTCGCTACTGAGGGTAGCATAGATTATTCCATTTGGACTAATTTCTATTTCGGTAAAATACGCGGGGTTTGATGTAGAACCTAATTCTAAGGACCATGTATTACCTCCATCTTCACTTCGATGAATGGCACCATAACTAGCAGCATATACAATATTTAAACTTTCTTGTGTATGATCAATTTCTATGTCCCAGATTAAATCCCATATATTATCAAATTCTTCTGGACTATTGGATGCCGTGGTTGTTAATGAATTCCAGGTTAATCCATTATCTGTTGATTTATATATTCCATTTCCAAAAAAATAAGCATCATTTCCAGAAGCTGAATTTCCATAAGCTTCTCCAGTTCCATAATACCACGTATCCTGATGATTTTCCCGCTTATCTTGTTTTAAACTTGTCACATTATGCAGCATTTCTGGGTCGGTTAGCTTTTCCCAGGATTCCCCAAAATTTTCTGAACGCCAAAGTCCCCCGGATACTCCTCCGGCAATAATCGTGTTTTCGTCTCTAATATCTACCGCCATTGCCCTAGTTCGTCCACCTACATTGAAAGGACCTCTTTCTATCCAAGACTCAATGAGTAAATCATTGTTTGGTATACTTTGTGCAAAAGCAATTTCTCTTGAACGAATATTTCTAGGCATTTTTTTGGTATCTGGATTTACCAATCTAGACGAATACCAATTTCGCATATTCTGAGGATTTTCAGAGCCTATTCCCATTCCAGCAATTTTGAATTTCTTTTTTTTCGATTTTTTAGACTTAGCCAACTCTATTCTATCAAAACTTCTCACATCTAGTATTCTATTTTTAGCTAATATAGCCAGACTAAAAACCAAGATTAAAGTGATTATCTTTTTCATATTAATTAGATTTAGACACTAAAAATAACAAAACAAAAAAAGCCTCAATATAAATTGAGGCTTTTTTCTGATCTATTTTAATAGGATACTTCAGATTGGTGAATTTTCTTTATGAATACTTCAGTGCCTAATTCATCGAAGACTTGAAGAGTACATATTCTTTTTCTATTTTCTCCTTCCACCTTGACTCGAGCAAAATTACCCTCTAAGTTTCCTTTGGGACTTAGTCCAGGAAATTTTAACTCATACATTGGGTATGCATAATCTCTTTCTTCTTTAATAAGAGCGGTTTCTTTTGTGTCTGAGGTAATGAAAATAATGCCATTTATTCTGGACAAGTGAAGCCTTCTCATCAATTCTTCATATTCTTGAGTATAATTCTTAAAAGGCTCTTGGTCTTCTCCGGAAGAGAGAACACTATTTCCTAGTACAATAAATTTAAAGGCCGCGTTAGAACCCATAATTTCATTAATAAATCGATTCATTTGATTGTCTCCAAAAAAATGCGGTTCATCTATCTTTAATTCTGTTTTAAACATTCGGTTATCTAACATAAATATCTCGATATCCTGATAATCATACTTTTTATAGACTCCGTATTCTCGAAAAGAATAATTGTAGGTTTTTTTAGGGGCATTTGGCCAATATAAATTGAAGGCCATTAATGAAGAATCTTTAAGTGCAAATCTGGTGTCGGATGTATTTAATCCAAAATCTTTCTCGTTCCAGGTTGCAATATGAGGCATACATTTCATGAACCGATTTACTTTTTCTCGTTTTCGAACCGATTCATATTTTTTAAGCATCTCTTTGAAAGAATTCACTTCTTTTTCATTAAAATAAACATTGTTTCCCATCCATACCATTAGGTCAGACTCCATTTCACACATTGCATCTAGTATTCCGTCGCCTTTGTCTGTGCTATCAGATATATTTAGGTCATGCCCCAATAGAAAGTAGGTATCCGCTAAATAATTTCTTGGTGTATATATATCCATTTCTTCTTCAACAAGATTTGAATCTAAATATATTTCTACATGGTATTCTGTATCTGGGACAAGTTCTTCTATAGTAAGTACCAATGGAATTTCAACTCCATTGTTGAAAGCTGAGACATAAAAGTCATACCAACTTGAATTGTTATAACTCTTTGGATCTGTGATGTCATACACCAAGGTTTTATTACGATCTTCATCAAAATTCTCTAATTTTATCGTCACTTGTTTTACTTGGTCAGAGACAAGTAACCACATTTGAGCATGATAATTATCAATATAAGAAATCATGGGCCCAGCAATCAGAGCGGAATTCTCCGAACTATTTTTTGTCTTTTGAGCTTCTGACGAATTGATGTTGAAAAATATAGCAAAGGCTAAAAAAAGTAAATATTTATTCATCGTGCTTATTTTTGACTTTTTAAGTGGTAAATATATGCAAATTCATTGTAATGAAAAACCCCGCCGATGGCAGGGTTGTTCGATACATATATAAGATGTTTATTTTATTTCGATTAATTCTACATCAAACTCCAATGTGGCTTTGGGCGGGATAACTGGAGGATGACCGTTATCTCCATAAGCCAAGTGATGAGGAATTATAAAAGTGGCTTTTCCACCCACTTTAAGTTCTGCAATTCCTTCATCCCATCCTTTAATGACCATTCCACTACCTAAGGTGAAGTCTATTGGTTCTCCACGTTCTACGGAGGAATCAAATATAGTGCCGTCCATTAGACGACCTGTATAATGGACAGAAACTACTTTTCCTGCTAACGCTTCTATTCCTTCTCCTTTAATCTCATTGGCAACAATAAGTCCAGATTTTGTGCTTCGAGCATTGGGATATTTTTCTTTGATTTGATTCAAGACCTTAATTGCCTCTTTCTTTTGTTTTTTTTGATGATTTTCTTCAAAGTTTTTCACTTCATTGGCGAAGATTGTCGGAGCATCAAATTTAATTGCTGCCTTCCCAACTCTGTTTAGTGTAATGTTTTCTAAAATATCATCTTGAGTAATCGAATTTACAACATCCATTCCTTCGATTACGTTTCCAAAAACAGTGTGTTTGTTGTCTAACCAATCTGTTGCAATGTGTGTAATAAAAAATTGAGAACCGTTTGTTCCAGGACCAGCATTTGCCATAGATAAAATACCAGGGCTGGTATGCTTGAGTTCTGGATGAAATTCGTCCGGGAAATTGTATCCAGGCCCACCCACACCTGAACCTTTGGGGCAACCTCCCTGCACCATAAAATTGTCAATCACACGATGAAACTTTAATCCATCGTAATAGGGAGTCTCAATATTTTTTTCCTTATTGGGGATAGTTCCCTCTGCTAGTCCAATAAAATTAGCCACCGTCATGGGACATTTTTCAAATTCCAAATTCAATAGAATTTTTCCTTTGTTGGTTTGCATTTCTGCATACAATCCTTCTTTCATTTTACTCAGTGATTTCAATTAGTTCTACATCAAAAATTAATGTGGCATTTGGAGGAATCACTCCTCCAGCTCCTCGCTCTCCATATGCAAGTTGAGAGGGAATAATAAACTTTGCTTTTCCACCAACAGAAAGTAACGCCACTCCCTCATCCCATCCGGGAATTACTCTTCCAACACCCAAAGGAAATTCAATCGGTTCTCCACGTTCTATTGAGGAGTCAAAAACTGTTCCATCAAGTAAACTCCCCGTATAGTGAACTCTGACAGTTTGAGAGACTTGAGGTTTTGGACCTAGGCCTTCTTTTTCCATAAAATACATCAAACCGCTTGTTGTTTCAGTAGCACCTTTAGTTATTTCGATAAGCTCTGATTTTTCTTGGGCTGCTTTTTTAATAGACAAAAGTTTGGCTTCAGCTTGAGCATCAATAAAGACATTTGGCGCATCAAACCTCTTTGCCTCTCGGCCATTTCTGATGATGACAATCGAAATCAGTGTATCATTCTGTTCAATATTGTTTACGATAACTTGTGATAAGGAATCAATGGCGTGACCGAAAATAGAATGTTTATTGTCGAGCCAAGGGGTATCTTTGTGTGTAATGAAAAACTGAGACCCATTGGTGGTAGGACCAGAATTTGCCATGGATAAAATTCCCGGACCAGAATGTGATAGATCTGAGTGAAATTCATCTGCAAATTTATAACCAGGATCTCCCTGTCCATTTCCTTGGGGACATCCACCTTGAATCATGAAGTCCTTGATTACTCGGTGAAAAATCAAACCATCATAATAAGGCACGCCCAGATCTTTTTCATCATTCTGAATACTTCCCTCAGCCAAACCTACAAAGTTTGCTACTGTTAGGGGAGTTCTTTGAAATTCTAATACTAAGTTGATTACTCCTTTGTTGGTGGTCATTTGAGCAAACATTCCTCTGTCTGAAAGACTTTTGGGCTCTAATAGTTCTTTTTCATCGCCACTTTTTACTCCTGTAGAAGTTTGTTCTCCTTTGGAAGCGCAGGACTGGGCTCCAATACCAAATAAAATTCCGCAAACAAAAATCACTTTTTTCATTTTATATTTTTTAAAAATTAGATGCTAATATACTTCATTTATATCGCTCAATTTTTATTTTAACAATCTTTAGCATTGGCGATAAGTTCCATTTCGAAATCTGGTAATACTTTTTTAAATTTTGTAATTGCATCTTCTATTGATCCATGATAAATTCCACCAGCAGCATTTACATGTCCACCGCCGTTAAAATGAGATTTTGATAGTAAATTCGCACGAAAATTATTTTGACTTCGAAAAGAAATTTTGACTCTGTCTTTATCTTGCACAAAGAAGGCTGTAAGTATAATATTTTCAATGGATAATGCATAATTAACAAAACCTTCTGTATCTCCCTTCACAAATTTAAAACGCTCAAGTTCTTCAGAACTTAAGCTCATGATGGCTGTTTTGTATTCCTCTAATACTTCCATCTTTTCATTAATGCAATAGCCAAGTAGTTTTAATCTACTTTCTTTATTGTTGTCAAAGAGTTTTTGGTGAACTCTAGAGGTGTTTAGTCCAATTTCGATAAGTTTTGCGGTTATAATGTGTGTTGTTGCATTTACTGACGAGAAACGAAAAGATCCTGTATCTGTTACTATGCCTGTGTAAATGCATTTTGCGATGTCTTTATTAAGATATTCTATCCACCCCATTTTATCAATAAATTCAAATATCAATTGAGCGGTAGAAGATGCTCCAGGAACAGAATAGCTGAAGTCTGGAAATGAACTAGGATCTTGATGATGATCAATCATAACATATTTTGCAGTGGCTTTTTCTAAATAATCGAACATCATATCGGTTCGTCGTAAATCATTAAAATCAAGGCAAAATATTAAGTCTGCTTGTTGAATTAATTTTTCTGCCTTTTTTTCGTTGCCTTCGAATTCAATGACTATCTCGTTGTAGGGAAGCCAATGAAGGAAAGGTGCATAATTGTTGGGTACAACTAAACTAACTTGATTACCTAATCGCAGTAAAATTTGATATAGAGCCAACGACGAGCCCATCGCGTCTCCATCGGGACTTTTGTGGGTGGTTATGAGTATATTTGGCTTCTTTTTAAGTATATTTTTAAGCTCAGAATAAATTTTATTTTTCATAGTTGCAAAATTAGTCATTTAATGTGAAAGTGACTTCAATTTGCAATCACTTGTCATATTCAAATGTTTTTACTTAAATTCGCCGCGATTCAAAAACAAAATACAATGACAACAAACAGAACTTTTACCATGCTCAAGCCCGATGCTATTCAAAATGGCAATATCGGTGCAATTTTAGAAAAAATAAACGCTGCTGGTTTTCGAATTGTCGCAATGAAAATGACTCATTTGACAAAGGCTGATGCAGAAGCATTTTATTCGGTTCATGCGGAAAGACCTTTTTTCGCTGACTTAGTTGAATACATGACCTCAGGGCCAATAGTTCCTGCTATTCTCGAAAAAGATAATGCAGTGGAGGATTTCAGAACATTGATTGGTGCTACCAATCCTTCAGAGGCAGCTGAAGGAACAATCCGAAAGATGTATGCAGAGTCTATTGCTTCAAACGCAGTTCATGGGTCAGATTCTAATGAAAATGCTGCTATTGAGTCAGCTTTTCACTTTTCTGCAAGAGAAAAATTTTAAAACTACTGCGCATTTAAATTTCACATATGTTTAAAAAAAAGCCGCTTTACGAAGTGGCTTTTTTTAATCGATATTTAATTTTTTTCTTAGTTTTTTCGGGATAGCATTTTTATGTAACATAATATCCATCGTTTTATATTTTACATAGGCCTCAGAGGCATAAAAGTACCCATCACAATCATTGTAATTGGTTCCCCAAGAATTTTTTATGATATAGTATTTTTTGCCCTTTTGATCTTCAACGATTCCAGTCATATGCATTCCGTGATCATCTGTAGTTTCATAATTATCAAATGCTAACTGTCTAATTTCTTGTGTGATTTTTTTCTCCTCACAGGGAGCCTCAAAGACAGTAATCTCTTTGCTTGATTCAGTATCCGAATAGCTTTCATTGTCTTTACTAGATTTCTTTATTTTAGCACCATCTTGAGGAACTAAGGCTAATCCATCCTGGAATGAGAAACCAACTTCGGATATATCAGATGCCCATGCAATTGAATACTCATTCATTAAAGCATTGTCAATGATACTTACCATTTCATCTATTGGACAATTATATACTTTTTTCATCATCCAATTGTCCGGAACTTCTAAAATAAATTCTTCATAAAAAGGGTGGTGAGTAAATGAACTTATAAATACATAATCTTTTGCATTGAAATTTAAAGATTTTGTAAATGATTCTGGGCTATATTCTTTACCACGATAGTTAAATGTTGATGGTACTTTTCCTAGGTAAGTATCTAAAACGGCTTCAATTGCTGGCTTCCATAGCGGAGTTAATGTTTCTTGTTTTGCATCCACTATTGCTTTAACCATTCCAAGTAGTACATGATCCATTTCTCCATGATTATAGTTTTTTTCTCCGGATTGTTTTCCTGTGTATACTTTTAAGGGCAGTATTCCGAATGCATCAATCATTTCAGTCACATCGTGAAATGCTCCTCCTGCGCCAAAATTTAAGTTCCCGTGCATACGCACATACTTATTCGCTTTGTCAGAGTATGTATTTCTTACAATAAACATTTCAGATAATTCGTGTTTTCCTCCTCCTAATCTAATAATTTCAGATTCTATAAATGAAAGTGCAGAAAAACTCCAACAAGTACCGGTTCTTCCCTGATTCTGAACATCTGAAGCTTCAATATCAGTGAGTACTTTGAAGTTATATTCGCTACCTTCTTTGTTAGATATTTTGTCCTGTGCTTGAACGCTTATGAGTAACCCAACTAAAGCAAATCGGAATGTGATTTTTTTCATTTGATTATTAATTTTATATATGTTTTGTATTTTCAAAAAATACCTGCTAATCAATTGAAAATTGAAGAGGCATTCTTGCCTGAATTCCATTTATTTCTTTCAAGTCATTAAGCGTCTTATAATATTTGAATTGACTACCAAGTTGATATCTTAGCCATGAGGTTTGCATATCTTCTCCCAAAGTTTCAATTAATTGTTGAAATGGGTCTTTCTGTTCGGGCAACTCAATAAGCCTATAGTCATCTAATTCAGCAAGCTCTGCTGCACCTATGATAGATTGTTCTAACCCTCCAAACTCATCAATCAAATCAATCTCTATTGCATTAGCACCACTCCAAACTCTACCCTGTCCAATTTCGTCAACATTTTCTTGACTCATATTTCTTGCGGAAGCAACTTTTGAGGTAAAAGTGTTATATACATCTTCAACCCCTTCTTGAATAATTGCATATTCATTATCTGTTAAAGGCCGATTTGAGCTACCTATATCAGCAAATTTATTTGTTTTTACCTGATCAAATGTGAGTCCTAACTTTTCAGTGAATAACTCTTCAAAAGAGAACATCAATCCAAATACTCCAATAGAGCCTGTGATAGTATTTGGAGAAGCATAAATTTTATCTGATGCACATGCTATATAATATCCCCCAGATGCAGCCAAATCCCCCATTGAAACAACGACTATTTTTTTATTTTTTGCTAAAATCATTTCCCTCCAAATGACATCTGAAGCCAATGCACTCCCTCCTGGGGAGTTAACTCTAAGTACAATTGCTTTTACTTTTTCATCTTCTCGTGCTTTTCTAATTGCCTTAGAAATTCTTTCTGATCCAATCACAGTTTCACTTCCATCTCCAGAAACAATATCTCCTTGAGCATATATAACAGCAATTTTATCTTTTTTAAATTTTTTTCTAGCATTTTCATTATTCACATTTTCATACTCAGAAAGTTTTATAAAATTAATCTTTTCATAAAAATCTTCATTAGTTAAATGGGCGAGATGCTCATGAAATTGGTCTTTGTAAAATAAGCTATCTATTAGATTTAATTTTACAGCATCTTGAGGAGTTTTTAACTCAAAATTGTCAATTACTTCATTGAGTCTATTAACAGAAATCCCTCTATTCAGAGCAATATTTTTAGTATAAGTATCCCATAATGAGCCTAAATATGTTTCTACCTGTACGCGATTAGCACTACTCATCTCAGTAAGCATAAATGGTTCTACAGCACTTTTAAATTTACCATGTCTTATTACTTGAGGTTCGATTCCCATTTTTTTGAGTGCATCTGTAAAGAACACAACGGTGCTATTAAAACCTTTTAAATCCAGTACTCCCTCAGGATACATACAGATATAATCAGCTACACTGGCTAAATAATAAGCTCTTTGAGAATAAATCTCTGAATATGTAGTAATGAATTTACCTGATTCTTTAAAATTTAATAGGGCATTTCTTATTTCCTCTAGGCTCGCATAGCCTGAAGATATTTGACCTAAATCAAGAAGGATACCTGTTATAAATTCATCTTTTTTAGCTTTTTTAATATTTCTCAAAATTTCGTTGAGTCCAATGATATCTGTGTTTTGACCAGTTATTTCAGCTAAATCAAAGACTTTTTTCTCTCTACGGTCTTGAATCGTTCCACTTAAATCTAGTTTGAGAACATGCTTCTCACTTAGTGTGATTTTGTTGGAATCTCCAGAAGATGCGATGATTGAACCAATTAGAATAAGCAAAAATATTCCGATGATTAGGCCTAAAGCGGAAGCAATAGTAAATTTAAAAAATTGTTTCATTTTTTATTTTTTATTTTTGTAATAATATAAATATATTTTCAAAAAAATCCTTTCAATGTCAAAGATTGTTATATAAATTGATTTTTTGAATATTAATCTAGGTGATTTTTTAATTGTTTAATGGAATCTCTTAAACGGGCAGCTTCAATAAAGTTTAGTTCCTTAGATGCATTAACCATTGCGTTTCTTAACTCTTTCATTTTATTTAATTTTTCTTTAGCGCTCATGTATTTTAATTCTTCTTCACTAAAAATAATTAAGTCTGTATCAGATTTATTCTTACTGCTCCCTGTTTTTCCAATAATAGATGATCTGTCTCTAATACTTTCTTTTGATTTTTTAATAGAAAAGGGAATCTGGTTGTTCTCGTTATTGAAAGCTATTTGAATTTTCCTCTTTCTTTTGTTGTCCTCTATTGTTCGTCTCATTGATTCAGTAGTTTTGTCCGCGTAAAAAATTGCTCTTCCTTTTGTATGACGAGCTGCTCTACCTACAGTTTGAGTCAAAGATCTTTGAGACCTCAAGAATCCCTCTTTATCCGCGTCTAAAATTGCCACCAATGAAACCTCAGGAAGATCGAGTCCTTCTCTCAAAAGATTTACTCCTATCAACACATCAAACACTCCCAATCGAAGATCTTGCATTATTTCTACACGCTCAATAGTATCTATATCAGAATGAATATACCTACATCTTACGCCATATTTAGTTAGGTATATAGTTAATTCTTCAGCCATTCTTTTGGTTAGTGTTGTGACCAGAATACGTTCCTCATTGTCTACTATTATTGTGATTTCATTTAGTAGGTCATCAATTTGATTTTTAGTAGGTCGAATTTCAATTATTGGATCAAGAAGACCAGTAGGACGGATTAGTTGTTCTACAATAACTCCTTCAGATTGTTCTAATTCATAATCTGCGGGAGTGGCACTCACAAATACTGCTTGAGGAACAATGGCTTTAAATTCTTCAAATTTTAGAGGGCGATTGTCCATGGCGGCTGGAAGTCGGAAACCATATTCTACAAGATTCTCCTTTCTTGATCGGTCTCCACCATACATTGCCCTAACTTGGGGTAGGGTAACATGACTTTCGTCTACAAAAAGCATAAAATTATTTGGGAAATAATCTATCAAACAGAAAGGTCGAGTTCCGGGTTCTCGACCATCTAGATATCTGGAGTAATTTTCAATCCCTGAACAATATCCAAGTTCTTGAATCATCTCTAAATCAAAGTTTACCCGCTCTTCTAGTCTTTTTGCTTCTAAATGTTTTCCAATTTCTTTGAAATAGTCAACTTGTTTTATTAGATCTGTCTTGATGTCATGCTTGGCTTCATCTAGGCGATCTTTTGAGGTGATAAAGATGTTCGCTGGATATATTTTAAGATGGTCAAAGCTATCAATTTTAAGTCCTGTAATGGGATCAAATGATTCCAGAGACTCCACCTCATCATCCCAAATCATAATTCGTAATCCAAAATCAGAATAAGCTGGAAAGATATCAATTGAATCCCCTTTAACTCTGAACTGTCCTCTTTCTAAACTTATTTCAGTTCTTGAGTAAAGGGAAGCTACAAGATTTAAAAGCAGTTCTTGTCGATTAATTTTTTGATCGAGTTTTAATTCAATTACATTTTTATGAAACTCAGCGGGGTTTCCAATTCCATATATACATGAAACAGAGGAAATGACAACCACATCTTTTCTTCCAGAAAGAAGTGTAGATGAAGTACTAAGTCTGAGTTTTTCAATTTCTTCATTAATTGATAAATCTTTCTCAATATAAACACCAGAGTGAGGTATATAAGCTTCAGGTTGATAATAATCGTAGTAGGATACAAAATATTCTACGGCATTATTTGGGAAAAACTCTTTAAATTCTCCATATAATTGAGCTGCTAGAGTTTTGTTATGACATAAAATAAGAGTTGGTCGATTAACCTCTTTAATCACATTGGCCATAGTAAAGGTTTTACCAGACCCTGTGACCCCCTGAAGAGTCTGATATGGAATCTCTCTATTTAAACCTTCTACAATCTCTTGTATTGCTTTAGGTTGATCTCCTGTTGGACTAAAATCAGAAACAAGTTCAAAATTCATATGGACGGCAATGAGAAAAAGGCATCATTAATGATACCATTATGGTTATAAACTCTTTATAAAAGCCATCTGAAATGTTAATTCCACTAACTTATCTTTTTGATTATCAATATTTTTTTTAACATCAACAACCATAGGATTATCTTCTTTTGCATGTTTAAAAAAGCTAATGTTGTTTTCTAGAAGAGAGAGTTCGTTCTTACATTTTTTTAAAGACTGCTGAATTTTGAAAAGTTCGTCATTTAATTTAGTTTCGTTACCATCGGCAACAATAGATTGTATCTTGAATTTGAATTGAAAATCTCTTTTTTCCGATTTGTTAATGTCAAGTACCTTAAAGAACACATCTATAGACTTTCGGAAACTATTCTCTATGAGTTTTATGTTTTTGCGAGGAACTTTTCCAATTTCTTTCCATTCAGAAATTAGATTTTTAATATAATCAAGATCTTTTTCAGGCTTATCTGTGTTTTTAAATTTTGCTAAAGTTTTTAAAATATTTTCTTTTTTTTCTAGATTAATCTGATATTCTTTGTCTAGAATCTCATTCTGTTTTTTTAGGTTTTCAAAAAATATATTACATGAAGTTTTTAATCTATTCCAAAGCGCATCTGACTCTTTTCTAGGAGCAACTCCAGAATTTTTCCAGTCGTTTTGAAGTTTTTTAAGTGTACTAGCAGTACTTTTCCATTCGGTGCTGTTTGATAATGACTCAGCTTGCTCTACTAGCTTTATTTTGGCTTGAAGTGATTGATTTTTATTTTTCTTTAATTGTTTGTAATATTCATTTTTTTTCAAATTAAAAATTTTGATAGCAGCAGTAAAACGAGTCCATGAAATATCGTTTTGAACTCGACTCACTGATCCAATTTTTTTCCAATCTTCTCGCATTTGATTGACATAGATAGAAACTTTTTGCCATGCATTATGATGTAAAAAATCAGAAAAGTCAATGTTTTCTAGCTCTTTACACAAAGAAATTTTTTGTTCGAAATGGATTTCAAATTCTTCCTTTCTTCTTTCATAAAAATCATTTCTTTTTTTGTGAATAATTTTTGTTGCTGTCTGGAATCTTTCCCATATTTCTTCACGATTTGATTTTCCAACAGGTCCAATTTCTTTCCATTTTTCATGGAGAGTCTGAAGACTTGAAAATGCGGTTTCTAAATTTTCCTCTCTGTCTAATGCTTCAGTCATAAGACACAATTCAGTTTTTTGCACTAAATTTCTTTTAAATTCAATGTCTCTTAAGTCATTATTAATCCTTAGATAATCAAAGAAATTTTCGACATGATGATTATAAGTATTCCATAGGTTGTTTAATTCTAATTTAGGAACTTGTCCAGCAGTTTTCCATCTTTGTTGAATATCTTTAAAATGAATGAAAGTTTCTTTCATTTTTTCTTCTGCATTCAATAATCCCTTGAGTTCTTCAATTAATCCCAATTTCACTTCTAAATTATGCTTCATGTTATTCTCTTGTTCAGAATAAAATGTATCTCTTAGTATTTTGTATGTGTTAAGTACTGCTTTGAATTCACTTGTAAAAGGAAATATATAGTCGAATTCTACAGTATCATCACCTTCATTTTTGGAAATTTTTGTATTTTGAATTACTTGAAATTTTTCTAGTTCTTCTTTGTAAGTTTGATTACTTCTCTCGTAAAATATCTTTTTCGCATTGTCTATAAATGACTTAATACTTTGAATAGGTGCAGAGTCTAATTTGTCTTTGACTGCAGATATTAGTTGCTCAGTGTTGAGTTCTTCTAGTTGAATAATATCGACTTTAACTAGCTTCTCAGAATCCATATTAATTAAGTGTGAATTACTGTAGGTTTTAGTATTATTTTTTAATGAGGGAGCCTTTTTAGAAGTTCGATTTGAGCTTAACGATTTAGGTTCTTCAACTTTCTTATAAGAGGCAGCCTCAATGGAATTTGTGTTTGTATCGTTAATTATCAATGGAGAGTTAATAACTTCTAATTTTTCTTCAGAATTTACTTTAGTAATAATTTTCTCATTCAATTGAATAGTTTTTTTTTTCTCTTGCATCTATTAGCGAAATGGGGGTTCAGATTATTTCATTTTTACAAATATAGGTATTTATGGCATTTGTGAAATTATGCCATGCAAGAAGTTTTTTGAGTTCATTTGATAATTATATTTCATAAATAGTCAATATATAAGTTAGGCTTAATATTAATGGTTTTGTAAATTTACTGACTAAAATAAAATTATGTCGGTAATTGACGAATTGAGAAAAGATGGAGAGTTGATCCAAGCGTATGAATTAGCAAGATTGAGGCTTTTAAAAAACACTACTCCAGATTTAGTGAAAAAAGATTTATCTAGAGTCTTGACCGATCTTCTTCAACAGAATTGCTTTGTTTCCTGCGCAGATCAATTCTTCTCTTATCTAGAAGAGTTTTATCATCTTAATGTACCTTTAGGAGATTCTGTTATTCATGAAAATATTATGTGGCAGGTCGGAAAGTTTATTAAAGAACTAAACCGAGCTGAAGCTCCTTCAGAAATATTTGACCGTCTTTATAAAACAATATCGCATGTACAACTCCCATCTCAAACAAGTCTTTTTACATTTATTTCTAGTTCTGTTCTTGAGTCTCAAGAGTTAAATAAGTCATATGTTCGTTTTCTAATCAATATAGGGGTTCGGCACTTGCCCGCAAATCACTTTTTAGCTTTGAATGAAGATGGAGAAAAAAAAGCCTCTCTCGGAGAATTAATTCTTCTTTGCATAGCTAAGCATATTACTAATCAAGATAAACCTAGTTCTGAAGATATATCATACTTGTTGGAAGAATTGAGTTTTGTGGGTGAAAATTATAAGAATATTCCTTACATAAATTATTATAAAGCAAAAGCATATCAAGCCATTGGAGATATAAAAAACTCGGAAATTTCTATTTTAAATTACCTTAAAAAAAGGAGCAAGGAGTATTTAGCTTGGGAATTATTAGCTGATATAAGCGAAAACAAAGAACGTAAAATACAAGCCCTCTGTAAAACAGTGATTTCTCATACTCGCCCCGGACAATTGATTCGATCTCAAACTAAATTATTTCACCTTTTCGTCAAAGACAAAGAATTTAGTGTAGCCAAAGCGATTTATCAAGTGATTAGTTCCTCAAAGAGAGAATTGGGAAAAAACATTACTGAGGATTGGAAAGCCATATCAAAAGAGATTTGGTTTGAAAATGTAAAAAGAGATATTCATTTATGGAATTTTTGTTATAAGAGGTCTAATCCAATTGTATCGTATGTGTTTAATGACTGGACTGCACAAAATGGTATTATATATGGTTTAAATGTTACTAAAGATCTAGCCGAGTTTGTAGTTTCAGATGATGTTCATGGAGCTTTTAAATATTTTGGAGATAAAGATATGAAAGTAGGCGACTTTGTTAGTTTAAAACTCCAAAGGGTAGCTAACCATGAAGGGATAAAATATAAAGTCTTACACAATGAAAAAACTAAAAATAGGCCCAAAAGAAATGTTTATAAAGTTTTGGAAGATGAAATTAGATTAGAGGGTAATAACCATTTCGTTGGGCTAGTTCCTATTAATTTTGATTATGCAGAATCGAAAGGGATGAAAGTCGGGCAGGTAGTCAGACTTAAAGCTGTGAAATTACCTTCTTCTAGATTTAAAGAATTAGCCAAATGGAAAGTCTTACAAATAAGTACTGTATCCAAATAGTATTTAATTGATTTATAGATTTTTGAAGAATTTCATTTTATTAATCTTAAAATTATTTTTTTTGCCATTATAATTTTATTTATGAGTAAATAAATCACCAATTCAGTCAACCAATGATTTATTCTGTGTATTTTTGCACTCTTAAAATTAATCCATGACATCTATACGAAATATTGCAATTATTGCACATGTTGACCACGGAAAAACTACTTTGGTTGACAAGATTATTCATGAATGCCAAATTATGAATCCCAGAAAAGATTCTAGTGAACTCATATTAGATAACAATGATTTAGAGCGTGAAAGAGGAATTACGATTCTTTCAAAGAATGTGGCAGCAAATTATAAAGGTGTCAAAATTAATATCCTTGACACTCCTGGTCACGCAGATTTTGGAGGTGAAGTGGAGCGTGTTCTGAAAATGGCTGATGGAGTTCTGTTACTTGTTGATGCTTTTGAGGGGGCTATGCCCCAAACTAGATTTGTTCTCACTAAGGCGATTGCTCTTGGATTAAAACCTATCGTTGTTGTAAATAAAGTAGATAAAGAAAACTGTACACCTGATATTGTCCAGGAGCAAGTATTTGACTTGATGTTTAATTTAGATGCTAGTGAAGACCAGCTTGATTTTGTAACTATTTATGGCTCTTCTAAAGAGGGATGGATGAGTACAGACTGGCAAAAACCAACCAAAGATATTGTCCCTTTATTAGATGCTGTGATTGAAAGTATTCCTGAAGCACCCTATAGACCTGGTACGCTTCAAATGCAAATTACTTCGTTAGATTTTTCAAGTTTTAAGGGTAGGATTGCCATTGGAAGAGTTTTCCGCGGTGATGTTGAAAAAGGAAAAGACTACATGCTGTGTAAGGACGGAGTAAATAAAAAAGTTAGAATCAAAGAACTCTTTGTTTTTGAAGGCCTCGGTAGAACTGAAGTTACTAAGGTCAGAAGTGGAGACCTTTGTGCAGTTATTGGTTTGGATGATTTTGAAATTGGAGACACTCTTTCTGATATTGATGCACCTGAGCCATTGTCAAGAATATCTGTTGATGAGCCTACGATGAGTATGTTGTTTACTATTAACAATTCTCCATTTTTCGGGAAAGAAGGCAAGTTTGTAACATCTAGACATTTAAGAGATCGATTATTTAAGGAAACCGAGAAAAATCTTGCCCTAAAAGTTGAGACAACAGATTCAGAAGATAAGTTTAATGTTTACGGTAGAGGTATCCTTCACTTGTCTGTCCTTATTGAAACTATGAGAAGAGAAGGTTATGAGCTTCAGGTGGGAAAGCCACAGGTTATTGAAAAAGAAGTTGATGGAGTAAAATGCGAGCCATACGAGACTTTAGTTATAGATGTCCCTGAGCAGTTCTCAGGCAAGGCAATAGAATTGGTTACGCAAAGAAAGGGAGATCTTTTGGTTATGGAGCCTAAAGGCGATCTTCAGCATTTAGAATTTGATATTCCTTCTAGAGGATTGATAGGATTAAGAAATAATATGCTGACTGGAACTTCAGGTCAAGCTATTATGACTCACAGATTTAGAGAGTTTTGCCCTTATAAGGGTGAAATTGTCTCCCGAACTAAAGGGTCACTTATTTCCATGGAAAAAGGCGCTTCCACAGGTTTCGCTATCAATAGGCTTCAGGATAGAGGTCGCTTTTTTGTTGAACCTACAGACATCATCTATAAAGGTCAGGTTGTTGGTGAGCATTCCAGAGATAATGATTTAGAAGTAAATCTTGTAAAAGGGAAGCAACTCACAAATATGAGAAAGTCAGGATCTGATGATGCAATGAAAATTGCGCCAAAAGTTATTTTTTCACTAGAGGAATCTATGGAATATATTGGTAAAGACGAATATTTGGAGGTCACACCTCAGAGTTTGAGGATGAGGAAAATTAATTCGTAGATCAATGAAATTAATAAAATCGACCACTTTTAATGGTCGATTTTATTAAATGTTTATTCTTGAAATATGAAAGTAGCAGTAATAGGTGGAGGAGCTGCAGGATTTTTCTCAGCATTTTCTTCTAAAGAACATCATCCAAATGCGGAGGTTTTTCTTTATGAAAAATCTGATAAAATTCTTTCAAAAGTGAAAATATCAGGAGGAGGAAGGTGCAATGTAACACATGCTTGTTTTCAACCCTCTGCGCTATCAAAATTCTACCCCAGAGGCGCCAAGTCACTAAAAAAGGCATTTATAGTTTTTCAACCCAAGGACACAATTAAATGGTTTTCTGATAGAGGCGTGGCATTAAAAACGGAATCGGATAATAGAATATTTCCTATTTCTAACAATTCTCAAACTATTGTGGATTGCTTTTTAAGAGAGCTTCAAATTAAAAAAATTGAACTAATTAAGAATGCTAGAATTCTTGAGATAATTCCTAATATTAATGGTTATTATCTGTGTTTTAAAAATCACAAAATACTTTTTGATAAGGTGATTATTGCTTCTGGAGGAAGCGCGAAATCTAGAGGGTTTGATTGGTTGAAAAATTTAGGACACCACATTATTGCGCCTATTCCATCCTTATTTACTTTTAATATGCCAAATGAATCGATTACGAGACTTATGGGAGTAGTTGTTGATAATGCAACGGTTCGCATTCAGGGAACCAAACTTGAATATCAAGGGCCTGTATTGATTACGCATTGGGGAATGAGTGGCCCAGGTATTTTAAAGTTATCCTCGTGGGGGGCAAGATTTTTACATGATAGAAATTACGAATGTAATATTCAGATTAATTGGATTTCAATAAAAAATGAACAGGATGTTTTTCATCTTTTTTCAGAAATGTTTGATTCATTCAAGCGAAAAAAAATGGCGAATGCAAACCCTTTTTCTTTACCCAGTCGTATTTGGCTTTATTTTCTAGATCGATTGCAAATTTCCCCAAACTCTATTTGGTTAGATTTATCTAAGAAAAACCTTAATAGATTGATTAACATATTGTTAAATGATGTTTACGTAGTTTCAGGAAAAACCACTTTTAAAGAAGAGTTTGTAATATGTGGAGGAGTATCTATGGACGATGTCCGCGTGAATACAATGGAAAGTAAAGTTTGCCCGAATATTTATTTTGCTGGAGAAGTTCTGAATATAGACGGAATTACTGGTGGATTTAATTTTCAATCTGCCTGGACCACAGGATTTATAGCTGGAAAACTAGAGTAAATTATTCAGGGGTCACAGTTATATACTACCCTTTTTTATAAGCTCATTGAAATAGGTATATTTGAACTCATTTAAATGGTTTATGGGCATGCCAAATAATAACAAAAAACAGAGTGATAATTTTGAAATGATTGCAAAGACCTATCATGGACTGGAAGATATTCTTGCTAAAGAGCTCCTAAAATTAGGAGCAAAAAATATTCAAACCCTTCGTCGTGCAGTCAAATTTAAAGGAGATTTAGGTTTTATGTATAAAGCTAATTTATCTCTTAGAACAGCAGTGCGAATTATAAAACCCATCAAGACTTTTGTAGTCAGAAATGATGAAGAACTTTATAAAGAACTTCGAAATATTGATTGGGAAGAGTATATGACAATTGATGACAAGTTTGCAGTTGATTCCTTTGTTAATTCTCCTCATTTTAATCATTCATTGTATGTTGCATTGAAAACTAAAGATGCCGTTGTGGATCAGTTCAGAGATAAGTGTGGAATGAGGCCTGATGTAGATCTTGACCATCCCAATCTGAGAATTAATATTCATATAAATAAGGAAACTTGTACCGTATCCTTAGATAGCTCAGGGAAATCATTACATAAAAGAGGTTATCGTATAGAAACCAATGATGCTCCTATATCTGAGGCTCTCGCTGCTGGACTTATTCTACTTAGTGGTTGGGATAAAAAATCAATTTTCGTAGACGGAATGTGTGGTTCAGGTACTTTTTTAATTGAGGCCGCCATGATTTCTTCAAATATTCCAGCAAATATAAATAGGGCTCATTTTTCTTTCCAGGATTGGCCAGATTTCGACGAAGATCTGTGGACATTAATTAGGGAAAGTCAATTGAAACGTTCAAAGGACTGTTTTGGGAAGATTATTGGGTACGATTTAGATCCGCATACGGTAGAATCCGCCAAGAAGAATATTGAAAATGCAGGATTAAATGAATATATTGACATTTATTGTGCTAATTTTTTTGACACTCACAAGCCAGAAGGTCCTACTCATTTAGTGTTCAACCCCCCCTATGGTGTTAGACTTCAGGGAGATATACCTCAAATGTATGAATCAATTGGTAATACTTTAAAGAAGAATTATTCTGGTGCTGAAGCTTGGTTTCTAAGCTCCCACATGGAAGGTTTAAAACATGTTGGTCTTAGATCTTCAAGAAAGATCGAGATTTATCAAGCAAAGTTAGAATGTAGGTTTGTCAAGTATGAAATGTATAATGGCTCTAAGAAACTGATAAAAAAAGACCTTTGATTTTCCTTGAACCATGCTATATTGATGTTATTCTTCCTCTACCGATAAATCAAAAGTTTACTTATCAAATAACGAAGGAATACTTTTCTAAAATTCAAGTAGGTTGTCGGGTTGCAGTTCCATTTGGTCGAACAAAAGTGTATGCAGGAATCGTTTCCAATTTTCATTGTATCGAGCCCGAATATGAAGTAAAGTATGTTCTCGAAGTTTTAGATGAGACTCCCATAGTTTCTTCCTCACATATTAATTTTTGGCAATGGATGGCTGATTACTACATGTGTTCTCTGGGGGAAGTTTTTAATGCTGCTTTACCTTCCACCTTTAAGCTAGCTAACGAAACTTTTGTGGTTCTTCATTCTGAATGGAATGAAGACAGTTCTAAACTGAACGATAATGAATATTTAATCGTTGAAGCTATTCAAATTCATAAGCGTCTGAAAATTCAGGAAATTGCACAGATTTTAGAAAGGAAATCGGTATTACCACTAATCAAAATGATGCAGGAACGCAAGATTATTGAAATTGAGTCTGAAGTTTATGAACGCTTTAATCCCAAAATGTCAAAAATTATTCGTCTTTCATCAGAATTAACTCCCCAGTCTGCTCGCAGTCTATTGAGTACTTTTAGACATTCACCTAAGCAAGCATCTTTTTTAGAATATTTTTTGACAGAAAGAGTTCCTGAGGTTCCAATTCATAAATTTTGTAAGGAAAATGGATTAAAGACTTCCTACGCTAAAGGTTTAGTAAACAAAGGAATAATTCAAATTGAGGAGGTGGAAGTTAACCGATTAAAGAAAGAATTAGTATTGTCCGATCCATTGGTTGATTTAAATCCTGAACAAGTCGAGGTATTGAAAAACCTTCGAGCATCAAAAAAGGGAGTTAATCTTCTTCATGGAGTCACATCAAGTGGTAAAACAGAAGTCTACATCCATTTAATGAAAGACTACATCGATTTGGGAAAGCAGATTCTTTTATTGGTTCCTGAGATAGCTCTTACTATTCAACTAGTAAACAGATTAAAGCTCGCTTTTGGTGACCAAGTAGGTGTATATCATTCCCGATTTGGAATTAATGAGAGATCAGAACTTTGGCGAGATGTAAAAAGTAATCTCCGATTTCCAATTATTGTGGGAACCCGATCTTCTGTTTTTTTACCTTTTGATAAGCTAGGACTTATCATTGTTGATGAAGAGCATGAAAGTTCATTCAAACAACAAGATCCTGCTCCCAGATATAATGCTAGAGATGTCGCAGTTGCGTTGGGTAATTATTATAAGGCTAAAGTATTATTAGGGTCTGCAACTCCTTCTATAGAAACATCCTTTAATGTTTATAATGAGAAATACGGGATTTATTCCTTGAAAACTAGATTTGGAGGATTCAGTTTCCCAGAGATGACCTTGGTAGATATTTCATACGAGCACAAGAGAAAACGTATGAATGGTCATTTTTCTGAACAACTTCTTGTTTCTATTCAAGATACTTTTGATCGAGGTGAACAAGTTCTTTTATTTCAGAATCGACGGGGTTTTGCCCCTCAACAAGAATGTCAGTCTTGTGGACATGTTTCTCACTGTAAACATTGTGATGTGAGTTTGACTTTTCATAAAAAAAGCAATCGTCTACGTTGTCACTATTGTGGTTATGCAGAACCTAACTCTCCAAACTGTAAGTCTTGTAAAAAACCAGCTCTTAAGATGAAAGGGTTTGGAACAGAAAAGATTGAAGATGAATTACAGCAGATATTTCCAGATCGCCTGATTCAGCGAATGGATCTAGACACCACTAGAAATAAAGGAGCTTATGAGAAATTACTGAATAGATTTGAAGACCATGAGATTGATGTACTTGTTGGTACTCAAATGATTTCAAAGGGATTAGATTTCTCTAATGTAGGTTTAGTTGGCGTTCTCAATGCAGATCAAATGTTAAATTTTCCAAATTTCAGAGCCTTTGAAAGAGCTTTTCAGATGCTTTGTCAGATTTCTGGTCGAGCCGGTAGAAAAAAGTCTGGAAGTCGAGTCCTCATTCAAACTTTTCAAGTTGATCATGATATTTTAAAATGGGTTAAGGGCCATAATTATAAGGATTTACTTGTGTCCCAACTTCAAGAACGTCAAGCTTTTAGATACCCCCCTTATTTTAGATTAATTCATATTACTGTTCGTCATCGAAATCGCTATTCAACCGATCAAGCCTCTCAATTGTTAGCCTCTTCTCTCAGAACTGTTTTTGAACATAGAGTGCTGGGACCGGAATATCCTTCTTTTGAGAGGCTAAAGGGATTTTATCAAAAGCAAATTTTGATCAAGTTAGAACGTGACCTTTCCTATTCTGATGCAAAGAATAGGCTTAATAAATTTGTGAATAATTTGAAATCTAATGTATTATTCAAAGGGGTTCATATTCGATTAGACATCGATCCATACTAATTGTAAATAGATCCTTTAAAATCTTTTTTTAATTTAAATTTAGTCAAATTAATATTACATATTATTTTAAATAATTAGTAATTTTGTGAAAAATTATCTTGTACAATTCGCTTAAATTTAAAAAAATGAATTTAAATCATATTATTCAAAACCGAAGAAATTGTCTCATGTTTATGGGCTGTTCAAAGCATACTTCTTACTGCTCATGAAAATAATTTTCCGGTTCAAGGGATTACAGAATTAAGGACTTATGATGACCAAATGAAAACTTTTGTAGGTTTTGATTCTAAAGACTAAGTATTGGTTTCTTCTTTATCTAGGTAAATCTGATTTATCTTATAATAAACGTATACGACTTTCAAGTGCTGAGTAAAACACAATTGAAATAATTTCGAATAATGATTAAAATACTAGTTACAGGAGCTACGGGTTTTGCAGGTGGAAATATACTTTGTTATTTAGCTGATAAGTATAGTCCCACCGAAGTTATTGGTTCAGGACGAAATAAAGAAAAAGCGAAAGAATTAATTGCCCAAGGGTATTCTATTCTAGTTGGTGATCTATTAGATATTGATTTTGTTAGAGACATGCTTTCAGGTTTTGATGTCATTGTCCATTGTGCGGCTAAGTCATCAATTTGGGGTTCCTATGACTCTTTTTATAAAGCAAATGTGCTTGCGACCAAAAATCTCTTAGAAGTTGTCCCTCAAGGAAAACAAATTATCTATATATCTACTGCTAATATTTATTTTGATTACTCACATAGGTTATATATAACTGAGAAAGAACATCGTCCAAACGCCTATAGCAATCACTATGCGAATACCAAATACGAGGCCGAGCGCATGGTTCTTGAAAGCTCCGGTTTATTTTCTGTTGCCCTTCGTCCAAGAGCGATTATAGGAGTTGGAGATACTGTTGTTTTCCCTAGGCTTATAAAGACTTATAAAGATGGCAAGTTGCGTTTGATTGGTAAGGGCGACAATATTATTGATTTTACCTCTATAAATAATCTATGCCATGCCGTAAATTTGTGTATTGAAAACAAAGAAAAAGCCCACGCCGAGATGTTTAATGTTACGAATGGAGATACGATTAAACTTTGGGATCAGATAATACTGATTTTATCTCAATTTGGCCTTGAATCGGATTTAAAATCGGTGCCTTATTCATTAGCTTATATTGTGGCTCGGTTTAATGAAATCATAGCTCGAGATGATGATCCAGAACCCAGTATAAGTGTTTATGGATTAGCGGTATTAAAATATTCTGTAACTTTGAGTATCGAAAAAATATGTAATCAGTTAGGCTATACTCCTGTTGAAAGTTCTACTGAGACAGTAGCTAATTTTGTTGAATGGTACAAAAATAGATAATCGATTGTTAATTACATGCGTCCCATATATTGTTTTTCGGTGCAGGTGCAATTATCTTAATCGATTTTTTACTAACGGGATGTATGAAGTTCATTCCTCTGGCATGAAGGCATATGGATGCATCCTTATTGGATCGCTTTGCCCCGTATTTTAAATCACCTTTAATAATTGATTTGCTATGTGATAATTGTACTCTAATTTGATGGTGTCTTCCCGTTACGGGTTTTACTTCAAGCAGAGTGTATCGGTCTAGTTTTTTTAGGGTTTTATAATGTAAGACAGAAAATATTGCACGGTCGAAGGGTTTTACAAAAGCCTGAGATTTATTTGTTTTCTCATTTTTAATGAGGTAATGCTCTAGTTTTCCAAATTTGTTTGCAGGTGGATTTTCAACGATTGCCCAATAGGTTTTTTGAATGGTTTTATTTCTAAACAGTTCATTCATTCTGCGAAGTGCTTTGCTAGTCTTAGCGAACAATACTAGGCCACTTACTGGTCTGTCTAATCGGTGGATTACACCACAAAATATATTTCCTGGCTTTTTGTATCTTGTTCGCAAATAATCTTTGACCATTTCAGGCAAGGGAGTATCTCCTGTTTTATCTCCTTGGACAAGGTCTCCCGACTTTTTGTTCACTGCAATAATGTGATTGTCTTCGTAAAGAATCTCAATCATTAATATTGTTCATTTTCGTTGGGGAAATTTCTCATCTTCACATCATTTACATACCCCTTTATAGCTGCTGTTATTTCGTCAAATAGAGAAAGGTATCTTCTCAAAAATCGAGGACTGAATTCGTGGGTCATTCCAAGCATATCATGAGTCACCAATACTTGACCATCTACATTACCCCCCGCTCCAATTCCGATTACAGGGATTTGAATTGATTCTGCAACTTTTTGTGCTAATTCAGCTGGCACTTTCTCAAGTACTAGTGCAAAACATCCAGTTTTTTCAAGAAGTTTTGCGTCAGATATAAGTTTTTTTGCTTCATGTTCTTTCTTTGCTCTAACAGAATATGTACCAAATTTATAAATAGATTGGGGTGTTAATCCCAAATGACCCATCACTGGGATTCCAGCAGTGAGAATTCGCTCTACAGACTCAATTATTTCCGCACCACCTTCGAGTTTGATTGAATGTCCTCCAGACTCTTTCATTACTTTAATAGCTGAATTTAGAGCCTCAATTGAGTTACCTTGATAGGTTCCAAAAGGAAGGTCTACCACAACTAAAGCCCGATCTACCGCACGGACCACAGAAGAAGCATGATATATCATTTGGTCTAAAGTAATGGGTAGAGTAGTCTCGTGACCAGCCATCACATTCGAAGCAGAGTCGCCAACTAATATAATGTCAATTCCAGCAGAGTCTACCATTTTAGCCATTGTGAAATCATATGCTGTAAGCATGGAAATCATTTCTCCATTGCGCTTCATTTCTTGAAGCACATTGGTTGTTATTTTTTTAAAATCTTTTTTTTGTACCGACATATTATTCAGCATTTAGTTCAGGGACTTTAATTCTTAAAGAATCAATGAATGGAATCGAATCAAGTAAAAGAGAATCTAGGGGATAAACGGTTGTGTCAATAACGCAGTATTTAATTAGTATTGAATCAATGAAATGCTGTTCCTCTATTTTTTTATCGATTACTTTTTGAAATAGTTCTATTTCTAGATTTTCGAAATTAATTTTCATATTTACCAGTGAATCTTTTAAGATAGTATTTAATATTTTTAGTTGTCTATTTTTTAAAGTACTCTCTATTATCTTATGGCTTAAATCAAGAAGTAAGTCAACCTGATTGGTATCTACCGCTGATTTAATTAACGCATATTGAGAATTTTCTTTATCTAATTGATTGTTTATTAAATCGAGAGAGCTTAGTTGTTTTTCAAGAATTCGAAGGGCATTTTCAAGTTCAATTGCTCGCGCATCTAATGATTGCTCTAATTCTATCTTTAAGTACTCATTTTCTTTAATTAGATTTTTTATTTCTTTTTCGGTCAAATATATTTTTGATGGATCTCTATAAAGTTCATCTGCATATACATTAAAAAAGTCAACACGGCCTTTAGTTTCAGGGCCAATGAAAAGACCAAAACTTCCTTCCCATGACTCTTGCATACTGAAACTGTATAGCAACTGACTGTTAATATAAATATCGTGATCAATACCGTTTGTTCTAAGTTCAATGTCATTATACTCGTTAATTCCTTTGATAATATTATTTTTAATCCATCCGTCTTTTCCTTCTTCAGTAACAATTTGATATCGTCCTTCAACTAATTGGCGTACTCTAAATTTATGAAATTTATTGAGTTCGAATATGATTGCTGATTTCCCATCTTTACTAGCGCGACAAATTATCCCAATACTTTGATTAGTGTTTTCCACAGGACCTAGCATTAATGAGCTTCGAATTCGAAAGCTAGTTATATCGTTTTCCCAATTTGATATAATTGCATAGGGACTTTCTTTTTTTGTTCGATTCATGAAATACTCTCCATCATCAAATACAAAAAAGTTGTCATTGTTAGTCTGAACTGGCCAAATTTCGTTTAGTTCCCCAAAGGATTCCTCAAAAAGTAATTGATTAAGCTTAATGTCAACAGTTTGTTGACAAATCCCTACACGATGAAAAAACACAATTAGGATACTAAAGCATAATATTTGTTTCATAGTTGAGTATATTTGACCCACAAAAGTAATAAAATATAATACCTTTGTTTCATGATTAGAAAAACAGTTACCTTATTGTGCTCAATAGTCCTATTGGCATCGTGCGACAATGAATTAGATATCACTGCAGATTGGAAAGATGTATCTGTTATTTATGGTATTCTAAATTCAGAAGATTCCATAAATTATGTTAAACTTAATAAAGCATTTCTTGGACAAGGAGATATAATGTCGATGGCTCAGCAATTTGATTCCTTATATTATAACCCTGATCAGGTGGGCCTTAGAATCATTGAATCTCAGCTTACTGGTAATCAATTTACCCCTATAAAGACCATAGAGATGGTACCAATAGATAACATCTTAAAGCCCGAAGGTCCATTTAGTTCACCTACACAAATTATATACCAAACCGACCAAATTTTAAATCATCTTAGATACTACACCGCAGAGGTTTATTATAAAGATACAGACCGAGTGATTGCATCCAACCCTATTCCTATTGATTTACTTAAACCTCTTTCAATGTCTTCTCCGAACCCTTTTACTCCCATAAATATTGTACCTGATGGTTATGTTTCAAAAGCAGAATGGATTAGTATAAAAGGAGGGAAGTTATATGAATTGAATGTTACCTTTTATTACGCTGAACAGCAAATAGATGATTTATCTGATGTGGAATATAAATCTCTTGTTTGGTCTTTTCCATATCGAATGTCTTCTTCTATTTCTGGTGGAGAAAATATGAGTATTAATATAGATGCTTTACAATTCTTGACTTTTTTATCTTCAAATATTGAAGAAAACTTAAATGTATATAGACATGTTGTAGGATTACAGGCGATTCAATCTAATTCTGGTAGTGTAGCTATCACACATTCTTGTTTAGATTTTTCTCTTATGGTTGCCGGTGATGATTTATCTACATACATTAATTTAAATGAAAATTCTAATTCAATTGTGGTCGATCGTCCAGAGTATACAAATATTTCAAATTCAGACGGACAGCAGTATGTCGGTATATTTTCATCTCGATCTAATGATTTAATAGAAAATATCAGAATTAATAACTCTAGCAACAATGAGATTGCATTCAATGAAATTACCAAGAATTTGAATTTTGCTTATTTCGAGGCATATATTGATGACGAAGTAATGATTATTGATACGCTTTATGCTGATTAATTAGACAAATTGTCATAATTTATGTCATATTTTGATTGATTGTCAGTCATAATGTGACCTTTTTTTGATCAAAACATGCTTTTATTCAATGGCATAAAGATTGTTTAATATCTGTTAGAAAATAAAAGTAAATAATTTAAGAATTAAATTTTAAGATATGAGTAAAATTATCGGAATTGATTTAGGTACGACAAACTCTTGTGTCTCGGTAATGGAAGGTAATGAGCCTGTTGTTATAGCAAATGCTGAAGGAAAAAGAACTACTCCTTCTATTGTTGCATTTGTGGAAGGTGGAGAAAGAAAAGTTGGAGATCCTGCTAAAAGACAGGCAATCACCAATCCTCAAAAAACAATTTCTTCTATCAAACGTTTTATGGGAGAATCTTTTGATAAATGTGCCAAAGAAATCAAAAATGTTCCTTATAAAGTAGCTAAGGGAGACAACAATACTCCAAGAGTAGATATTGACGGAAGAATGTATACTCCCCAAGAGATTTCTGCAATGGTGCTTCAGAAAATGAAGAAAACAGCGGAAGAGTATTTAGGTCAAGATGTTACCGAGGCAGTAATCACTGTCCCTGCATACTTTAACGATTCTCAAAGACATGCAACAAAAGAAGCAGGAGAGATTGCTGGTTTAAAAGTAAGACGAATTATTAATGAACCTACCGCAGCCGCTTTGGCTTATGGGCTAGATAAAAAAGATAAAGACGTAAATATTGCGGTATTTGATTTGGGTGGTGGAACATTTGATATTTCCATACTAGAATTAGGTGATGGCGTATTTGAAGTTAAGTCTACCAATGGAGATACTCATTTAGGTGGTGATGATTTCGATCAAGTTATTATTGACTGGTTAGCTAAAGAGTTTAAAACAGAAGAGTCTATTGATCTTCGCGAAGACCCTATGGCTCTTCAACGTCTAAAAGAGGCTGCCGAAAAAGCAAAAGTAGAATTATCTTCTTCGACACAGACTGAGATTAATCTTCCTTATGTTACTGCAACAGCTTCTGGTCCTAAGCACTTAGTTCGTTCTTTATCAAGGTCTAAATTTGAGCAGCTTTCTGATTCATTAATTAAGCGTTCTATCACACCATGTAAAAAGGCCTTGGCAGATTCAGGTTTAGATAAAAAAGAAATAGATGAGGTGATTCTAGTTGGAGGTTCTACTCGTATTCCTGCTATTCAGTCTATAGTTGAAGAATTTTTCGGAAAGAAGCCTTCCAAAGGAGTGAACCCTGACGAGGTAGTTGCTGTAGGTGCAGCTATCCAAGGTGGTGTATTAACTGGTGAGGTAAAGGATGTTCTTTTATTAGATGTGACCCCATTATCTCTTGGAATTGAGACTATGGGAGGTGTTTTCACTAAATTGATTGATGCTAATACTACTATCCCTACAAATAAGTCTCAGATTTTCTCTACTGCCGCTGACAATCAGCCTGCTGTAGATATTCATGTTCTCCAAGGTGAACGATCCATGGCTACAGATAATAAAACGATTGGTCGCTTTCAATTAACTGACATTCCTCCTGCACAAAGAGGAGTTCCACAAATTGAAGTTTCATTTGATATTGATGCTAATGGAATTATGAAAGTTTCTGCTAAAGACAAGGCTACTGGTAAAGAACAGCATATTAATATTGAATCTTCTTCTGGATTAACAGAGGCTGAAATTCAGACCATGCGTGATGAGGCAAAAGCCAACGAAGATGCAGATAAAGAGGCAAAAGAAACAGTTGATAAATTAAATTCTGCAGATCAAATGATTTTTCAGACTGAAAAGCAAATTTCTGAATTTGGCGACAAATTACCCGAAGACAAAAAAGCACCTATAGAAGATGCCATAGCAGATCTTAAAAAAGCACATGAGTCAAAAGATATAGCAGCTATCGATGTCAAAATGGAAGCTTTAACTCAAATCTTTCAAGCAGCCTCTCAAGACATGTATAAAGAGTCTAATGAGGGAGAGAAAGATTCTCAACCAGAACCCTCTGAATCTACAGAAGATGTTACTGATGTTGATTTTGAAGAAGTCAAATAAGGAGAATTATGGATAAATAAAAAGCCCAATATTGGGCTTTTTATTTTTTTAGACCATTTCTATTCATTAATATTGTTATATATAAAAATAAAAAAATGAGACATAAACTTATTTATAGCCTATCAAGCCTGTTGTTAATCTTAGCATCTTGTTCACAAAATACTGAGTCCACATCTAAAGAAAAAATAATTCATACTCAGTCATCTAATGAAGATTTTAATTCTGAAGTGATAAAAATAAGTACAGAGATTGAGAAAATATTTTTAAAAGAAAAAGATGCTAAATCTCGTTTAAATAGGATTTCATCGATTCAGAAAAAAACAAAACTGCCCTTCCTTGATTTTAAAAAGGTTATGATTAAAAGTATGAGGAAATTAAATATTCCAGATGAAGATCAAAAATTCATGATTAAATCTTTTGACACTATGAATAAAAATTCTTTTTGATATAATAAGAGTTTCTTATCTGTAATTAAAACCCTCCAAATTAAAAGGAGGGTTTTGTTTTTAACATATATCTAATAAACAATTTGTGTTACATATGTATAAGCCTCTTGCAGAAAGACTAAGACCTAAAATCTTAGAAGAATATATTGGTCAAGCTCATCTTGTGGGTGAAGATTCTGTTTTCCGAAAAGCCATCGAATCTGGTGTTTTGCCATCGTTAATTTTTTGGGGACCTCCCGGGGTAGGGAAAACAACTTTAGCAAGTTTAATTGCTGAGCAGTTAGGTCGAGAAATTTATACTCTTAGTGCAATCAATTCTGGTGTTAAAGATGTTAGAGAAGTTATTGATAAAGTAGGTAGTAGAGGAATTTTCGGAACCGCTAGTCCAGTTTTGTTTATTGATGAAATACATCGGTTTAGTAAATCTCAACAAGATTCACTTCTTGGAGCTGTTGAGACGGGAGTTGTAACTCTTATTGGCGCGACGACAGAAAATCCTTCTTTTGAGGTTATTCCAGCTTTACTTTCTCGATGTCATGTATATATACTCGATCATTTTTCAGACCAAGACCTACAGAAATTACTTCAAAGAGCAATTTCTCTAGATGTACAACTCTCTAAAAAAGAGATTATAATCCATGAAGATAAGGCCTTGTTAAGATTGTCTGGTGGGGACGCGCGTAAACTGCTTAATATTTTTGAATTGATTATTAATTCTGAGAATACAAGCCAAGTTATTGTTAACGATTCGCTAGTAAATAAACACGCTCAACAAGTACTAATATCATATGATAAAGGAGGAGAAAAGCATTATGATGTAGTTTCAGCCTTAATTAAATCTATCCGGGGAAGCGATCCAAATGGAGCAGTATATTGGTTAGCTAGAATGATTGATGGCGGAGAGGATGTGAAATTTATTGCAAGGAGATTATTAATCGCTGCGAGTGAAGATATTGGAAATGCAAATCCAACGGCACTAATTATGGCGAATAATTGTTTTCAAGCAGTAAGTCTGATTGGTATGCCTGAGAGTAGAATTATTCTTTCCCAATGCGTTACTTATTTAGCAACCTCAATAAAGAGTAATTCCTCACATATTGCAATTAATAAAGCACAAATAGCGATTAAAAAGAGCGGATTTTTATCAGTTCCCCTTCATTTGAGAAATGCACCTACTGAATTGATGAAAGATTTAAATTATAGTAAAGATTATAAATATGCCCATGATTACCAAAATCATTTTATTGAGCAAGAATTTCTTCCAGAAGAATTAAGTGGGAGTAAATTTTTTGATCCTGGAAACAATTCTAGAGAAAATTCAATTCGAGAATTCTTGAGAATACGTTGGAAAGATAAATATGGATATTAAACCGGCCAATAAGATTATACTATATAAGCCAAGAGACTGGCAAAACCAATAGCGACTAATTTTTGGATATTAAATTTATGCCCTTCCGAACTTTCAAAAAGTATAGTGGTCGAAATGTGAAGGAATATTCCGACCACAATAGCCATAATTTCTTGGTGATATTGTCCAATCTCTTGAATTAGGTGTCCCGTCAAGCTCCCTAGTGGAGCCATGAGTGCGAAAAAGCTGATTAGGATAATTGATTTAAGTGTAGAAAAATTTGCTTGTGTAAAGAGACTCATTAATACAATTGTAACGGGGATTTTATGTAAGGCAATTCCTGTTAGCAAGGAATTCTCAAGATGTCCGTGTAAGTGCCCATGATACTCGATTCCCCCTAGTGGCATTCCCTCGAGGTATGCGTGGATGGCAAGGCTAAGCAGCATTGAAGTGGGGACAGTTTTGTTGTGAGAGTGTCCATGCCCATGCTCAATTCCCTGAGAGAAAAATTCCAATACAATCTGAAGAATAAATCCAATTAATAGAAAAAGACCAATATTTTTGGTCTCTCCAGAATATACTTCCGGAATGAGATGAAAAACAGAAATAGCAAATAGGTAAGCACCAGAAAAAGCTAACAGTAGCTTAATGGCGTTCGTATTTAGATTACTTACTAGTCGAACAAGGATTAGGCCAATAAAAACGGAGCCAATAAGAAATATATATGTCATTTCAACGAATTATTCTAAGTCAAATATATAAAGAAAATGAATAATTAGCTCTAGTTTTTTTTCAATAATAAAATAAGCCTATCCGAATGCTCTTCTTCGAATATATTAAGATGGTAGTCACCAAAAACTTTAACGATATTGAGTCCAGAAATACTTGCCATTTTTTGAAAGTCTGTCATTATGAATGCACTGACTCTTTCTTGAAAATGAAACTCTTTTTTCTGGTCCTTGACACAAATATTTTTATTGATATGGGTGCCGTCAAAATATCTTCTTATATTAAATATAATTGAGTCTATTTCTTTAGTTTCTTCTATGATTAGATTGTGTAATACTTTTTTGACATTAAAAAAATCAAGCACTAGTATTCCATGTGGACGAAGGTTTTCACATATAGCGCTTAATACATCGATATTATCACGGGTATTATTAAAATAACCAAAACTTGTAAAAAGATTAAATACATAGTCAAAATGATTGCTTTTGTAAACATGTCTCATGTCATGTAGAGCAAAATGAGCTCCATCCACCATTAATTCTTTGGCCTTTGCTATGCTATGCTCAGATAAATCTATGCCTGTTGATATATATCCTTTTTTAGCAAGATGAATAGTGTGTCTTCCTTTTCCACAAGCTAGGTCTAATACTTTATTTCCATCCTTCATATTGAGATGATTACATAGCTTATCAATAAAATTAGAGGCCTCTGTTTCATTTCTATTTTGATACAAAATATGATAATATTCAGTGTTAAACCAATCGATAAACCAATCTTTTTTCATAGTTAAAGGATGTATAAATGAAGATTGAATAATTTTATTATTGCCAAAGAAATCATAAATATTAGGAGTCGTCTAACGCATAGTGCATATTTTTTATTTTCTAGCGTATATTTGGTCGCTAACCAGGCTCCCAGACCTTGCCCTGATGCCAAAGAAAAGGCGGGTATCCAATCTACTTGGTTGTTGTACATATAAATTAATAGCGCGGGCAGTGTGATGGCTGTAGAAATGATGATTTTTATAAAATTAGCATCCAAAATACTATATTTTGTAATTAACACTAAAGCACTTAAAAATAGAATACCCATTCCCATTTGAATAAAGCCCGCATACCATCCAATTACAAAGAATATAATAAAATTTATTATACTCTTATTGTTCCCTCTTTGTTCTGAATCAATTAGCCAATTTTTAGGTTTAAATGTGACTAGAAAAAGAATGAAAATCATCAGATAGCCCATCATTGAGCTGAGCGTGTCGTCTGACAGTTGAATGGCCGTACAAGCACCAAATACTGTTCCCAGTACACAGGGTGGAATAAACCAAAGACTCTCCTTAAATAGGGATTTAAATTGAGTATTTTTTTTAAAAGTTAGCACACTCACAATGCATTGCACCATTGCTCCGAGTCGGTTCGTTCCATTGGCAAGACCCGGAGGCATTCCTGAAAACAGCAATAGGCTTAGGGTGAAAATAGATCCATTTCCCGCAATTGTATTAATAATACCCGCCAATAAGCCAGCAAATGAAAATAATAGATAGAAATACCACTCTAAATTCATGAATTAAATTTTTAAAATTGATCTATTTTTCTCGATCTAATTAAATAAATTTTACGTTCGAATATACATTTTTTTCATTTTCAATTTGACTATAATGTTATTATTTATATATGGAATTAAATTGCTAGGTCAAGATTATTTTTTTAATAAAATAGCAGATTTAAGTTAACATTGAATGGTTCACAAGTTCCTAATATATTATTCATGAAACTAGATTAGTTTTATAATTTTAAATTGTAAAAATAAAACCAATGAGAATAATATTCGCCACCTTTATATTTGCGTTATTGATAGGTCAAAGAGCGCAATCCCAGTCAGAGTCAATTATGACTTTTATGGTCTCTTATCATTCAGCTCTTCAGTCTTATAATGAATCCTTATTTGCGGAGTCCTACGATGCTTTTTTGACTTTGGAGAAACAGGTAATAGACCCAAGTAGCCTGTTGGCTGTGAATACTTCTTTTTATAAGTGTAAGTCAGCAATGCAACTTTTTCATGATGACGCTCTTAAAATGATGCTCAATTTTATGGAAATGTACCCCAATAATATTCATTTTAATGAGGCTAATAATATTATAGCAAATTATTTTTTTCAGAAAAGAGAGTATAATAAAGCTGCCCAATACTATGATTTTGTTGATGAAAATATCTTGCAAACCAAACAAAGAGTTAGTTTCATTTTTCAATATGCCTATAGTTTATTTTCTCTAGGGGAATTAGAAAAGGCTTCATTTTTATTTCAAGATCTTCTTTTAAGCGACTCTGAACATAAGATTTCTTCCAAATACTATTTGGCTTGTATCGCCTATCAAAATCTTAATTTTGCGACCGCAGAAAAATATTTTTTAGAACTCATTGACCTTGGCTTATATTTGCAGGATGCACCTATGTATATAGCAAATATATACCATCAGCAACGTTCTTTTAAGCAAGTTATTTCCTTTGGTCTGAATTATACAGATTCACTGATATTGCCAAGCCCAGAATTGTATAAGCTGATTGGAGAGGCTTATTATCGAGAAAAAAATTATGAAAAAGCAATTTATTTTTTTAAGGACAAATATTTGAGTCTTGAAGCCAAATTAGATCCTCCGGGTTTTTATTTATTGGGGCAATCATATTACCGATTAAAAGAATATTCACTAGCCAGCTCGGCATTTAATAAAATTATTCAAGTCGAGGATAGTTTGGCCCAGAACGCATATTATTATTTAGGAGATTGTTATCTAAATTTAGAGGACAAACGCTCTGCTCAAAATGCCTTCGAGTCTGCCTCTAATTATGATTTTAATTCCCGTATCACCGAGCATGCTTCCTTTAATTTTGCTAAGTTATGTTATGAGTTAGGTTATCCCTTTGCAGACCCGACAATGATCTTGCAAGATTTCATTAATGATTTTCCAGGTTCTGAGTATTTAGATGATGCTTATTCTTATTTGGTAAATGCTTTTCTGACGCACAAAGATTATTCCAGAGCTATTAAGTCAATGGAGATAAATGGACTGGAGAATATATTTCTTCAACAAGCCTATCAGGAAGTTTCGTATTACAGAGCTGTCCAGTTATTTAATGATGGTTTTTATGATACATCTATTACTCATTTTGATAAAGCATTGATTTATTCACATAACAAATCCTATGAGTCTCTTTCTTATTTTTGGAGAGCTGAGTCCTATTTTCGTCTTGGCCAGTTTGAGAATAGTATCGCTTCTTATCAAGATTTTCAACATTCCCCAATGTCCAGTGCACTTCCAGAATTTGAATCTGCTTCCTATCATATCGCTTATGCAAACTTTAAATTATGGCGTTTTCCCGAAGCTCTCTTTGCTTTTGAATCTTTTGCGGGTTCTACCAATTCTGACGATGTAAAATTACACGACACTTATACAAGAATGGGGGATTGTCATTATATGCTCAAAGAATACGGAAAAGCTATAAATGATTATCAAAAATCTGTATCACTAAGGGGAGTAGATTCTGACTATGCTGCCTACCAGATTGCTTTAGCATACCAGCAAATGAAAGATTATAATAAAGTTGTTGACCAATTAATTAATTTCGACATTGACTTTTCAACATCTACATACAGAGACGATGCTCTGTATAGAATGGGTGAATCATACATTAAATTAAACCGGCCCATCCTAGCCATAGAAAGATTCAGACAAATAGAAAGTCAATATTCCAATAGTGCTTATTTGGTAGATGCAAAAATGAAAATTGGTCTGGTTCTTTATAATGAAGAAAATTTTACAGAGAGTATCAACGAATTTAAGAATTTAGTTTCTAGCTATCCCGCAACTGATATAGCCAGAGAAGCCATTAACAACGCAAGAAGTGCCTACGTAGACATTGGAGATGTAAGGGCCTACGCAGATTGGCTCGAAACACTAAGTTTCGTTATAATTAATCCTTCTACTATTGATTCCACTTCATATGAATCGGCTCAATTACTTTATCTAAAAGGGAATTATGTAAAATCATTTAAGGGTTTTACTTCTTATGTGAAAGATTTCCCAGAGGGTGTGTTTAAGCTCTCTGCACAATTTTATTTGGGTAAATCTGCTATGGAATTGGACAGTTTAGATATTGCTTTAAGCGCATTTGAACAAGTCAATAGATATTTCAATAATATATACACCATGCCCGCACTCAAGCAGTCTGCATTCTTATACCAATCCTCTAAACAATATAACAAGGCCATAGATACTTTTTATAGTATAGATGACCGGGCAGAGACTGTGGAGGAACAGCTTTTCGCCAAACAGGGTTTGATGGACTGTTTTTTTGCCATCAGAGAATACGATCAGGCAATTGCAGAAGCACAATTGGTTTTAAATTCTGGCCGTGTTGATAAAAGTCTCATCTTAAAATTAAATACTTTTTTGGCTAGAGCGGCTTTTTTAAATCTCGATCGAAAACTTGCTTTAGAAAAATATTCTATTTTAGAAAAAGATAGTCAAGGAGTACTTAAAGCCGAAGCGATGTATCATATTGCTTACCTATCTTTTTATGAAGGAGATATTGAGAAATCTATGGAGACTATTTTTGAGCAATCTAGATTACTTCCTCGCTATAAATTTTGGTTAGGTAAATCTTTTGTTTTATTAGCAAAAAATTATTGGGAACAAAAGGATGCCTTTCAGGCCAAGCATACCCTTGATCAACTTATTTTGAATATGGACTATCCTATCATAATCAAAGAAGCCAAGCAGTTAAAATTCGAAATATTATCTGAAATTGATGATGTCCATCACATGGACCTTAGTCTAGGAATTGGTTCAGTCTCTCAAAATGACAGCCTTTCTATCTCAGATTCATTAACTATTAAACAAAAATAGAATATGAAGAATATTGTATTAATCAGTTTATATTGTCTATCATTTTTCACTCTTCATGGTCAAGATGAACTCAACAGAGAAGTAATTGATGTTGTTAAGGATTTTCGACCCAAAGTCATGCTAGCCAATAAAATAAATGCGCAACCTTTGTTTATCGATACCTCTAAAGTATCAATTAATTTAAAATACCAAGTTCGGTTTGAAGAGTTTCGTGTTTATCAAAATATAGATTCATTAAAAGCACAAGAGATAGATAGGCTATTATTGAGATCGCTTTATACTAAACAGCTTTCTTTGGGGCTTGGAAATCTTCTTAATCCCCAACTATCTTTAAGTATAAGCGAAGGCAGGAATACCACAAGTATGTATCATGCTTTTCTGAAATATAATGGAGCTTATTCAAACTCAATCCCAAATGATGATCAATATAGTCACCTATTAATGGGGGCATTAATGAAAAAAATATTCAATCCTTTTATTTTAAATACACGATTTAGCATAAAAGATATATCTAGGTTTGATTTATCTAAGAATGATTATAAAAATAGTGTATTCTCTTTCAATACTAATATTAATTTTAATGACAGCAGTAAATTTTATTTACCAAAATCAATTTTTATTTCCTCAGACTTTTTTTTAAGAGATTTAAGATTTTCAGAAAGAAACTTTGTCTTAAACATAAATCATCAGGGACCGCATGAACAAATCAAATCTTGGATATTTAGCAATGCTTTTGAATTTCAGAGAACTAATTCTAAGGATTATTTCCATTGGACAAGTGATTTTAAAATAGAAAAAGATACTGACCTGACTCATTTTATCTTTGGATTGAATATTGATCTTTTAGTCGACCAAATCCTTATTTTTCCAGAACTAAGAATTACTCGTCAATTAATAGAGAATGGATTGTTTTCGTACCTTGAAATGGGTGGGAGAAGAAACTTATATTCTCTTCAGGATATTTATTTATCTAATCCTTATATCCAAAATTCGTTTTTCCCTTCCTTTCTTGAAGACAACCTGTTTTCAAACACTCAATATTTTGCTCGTATTGGACTGAATGGGAATTTATTTTATGGAGTGAGCTATCAAGTATCAGCCACAGCGACTAATGACGACAATTACATGCATTTTACTTCCCTAGAAAATCCTCAAGACATTTTTAAAAACATCCCTAGTTTTACTTCTGTAAATATGGCTATTTTTCATGCAGATATTGAAGCAGAATTGCATGAGAAACTGGTTTCTTTGTTGAAAGTAGATATTCGGACATTTGATGAGAGTCTCTCTTATGTTCCAGAAATTGAAATAGGGTTATATACAGATTACTATTATAATGAACAATGGTCACTAAGTACCTCTTTTAGATTTCTTAGCGTTCGAACATTACTTAAAAACAGAAGTTTAGAAATTAATTCTTTTGAGCAATATAATTTGCCGGCTATTTTAGACGTAAATCTTAGTTTAGACTATGCTCATACTTCGATGCTAGGTTTTTATATTAAAGCAAAAAATTTATTAAATCAAGATTATGTTTACTGGCAGGAATGGCCGGTATTAGGTAGGCAATTTAATTTTGGAGCTAAATATCTATTCTAATCTATTTAATTATATCTCTTCAATAATTAACTCAAAAATAGTTTCTTTTCCCGCTATTATTTCTTGTAAACTACTTTAAGATAATGTAGTTTCATCGATATATTAAAATATTTTACTCACTATTAGTCTTGTAGCTTTTATAGCATTATTGTGAAAAATATCCATTAATAATATATCTCTTACAAAAATAAAAAAATGATATTTTTTTAAGTAAAAATAAAATCACGATTTTTTTTTTAAAAATATTTTATGTGTAAATAGTTTATTGGATACTATTTATATACTTGCTATAATTGAGTTTAGTGTGGGGCTAGGTCTCATCGCTTTTGTTGCTAATTCAAGATTTGGAGCAAAATATCCTCCGATATTCATCATTTTGCCTTGATGAGAATTTAATTCATCAATAATTTTTGCTTCGTTGTAGTGCAATGATTCTGCAATAGGAGTGAATTTATTTTTTAAGCCTTTGTCTATATTTTGATTTGCAAGTTCTTGAGCCCAATATAAGGCAATATAGAAATGACTTCCTCGGTTGTCAATTTCTTTTACTTTTCTAGAGGGGGATTTTCTGTTTTCTAGTAGCGAAATTGTTGCTGCATCAAGAGTTTTGGCTAATATTCTTGCTTTTTTATTTTCATTATTGACTGCTTCGTATTCAATCGAAACCGCTAGTGCCAAGAATTCTCCTAAAGAATCCCATCTTAAGTGATTTTCTTTTTGGAACTGTTGAACATGCTTTGGTGCAGATCCACCTGCTCCAGTTTCAAATAATCCACCTCCATTCATTAAAGGAACAATAGACAACATTTTTGCACTTGTTCCTAATTCTAAAATAGGAAAAAGGTCTGTATTATAGTCTCTTAGAACATTACCAGTCACTGAGATAGTATCTTTTCCTTCCTTCATCCTTTTTAGGGAAATATTCGCAGCATCTTTAGGAGAGAGGATTCTAATATCTAATCCATCAGTGTCGTGATCCATTAGATAAGTGTTTACTTTTTGAATAATTTGTGCATCATGAGCTCTGTTAATATTCAACCAAAAGATAGCAGGTACGGCAGAAATTTTCGTTCTATTTACAGCCAATTTCACCCAGTCTTGAATAGGAAGATCCTTTACTTGGCACATTCTCCAAATATCTCCCTCTTCTACTTCATGTTCCATGAGTATTTCTCCAGAATGATCTGAAATTTGAACCTTCCCTGCTAATGAAATCTCAAAAGTCTTATCGTGGGATCCATACTCCTCAGCTTTCTGTGCCATTAATCCAACATTGGGCACGGAGCCCATTGACCTTGGATCAAAAGCACCATTTTTTTTACAAAAATCAATAGATGCCTGAAAAATACTTGCATAAGAACTGTCGGGAATCACCGCTTTTGTATCTTGAGTATGGCCATTTTTATTCCACATTTTTCCAGAATTTCTAATCATGGCTGGCATGGATGCATCTATAATAATATCACTAGGAACATGAAGGTTAGTAATTCCAATATCAGAGTCAACCATAGCTAAATCAGGAGCTTGCTCGAAACATTTTTCTATTTCTTCTTCTATTTCATTTTTTATTCTTGGAGGCAGATTATTAAGTTGAATTAAAAGATTAGCAAAACCATTATTTACATTTACTCCAACTTGATCTAGTTCTTTTCCAAATTTTTTAAAAACAGATTTGAAAAATACTTTCACGCAGTGGCCAAAAATAATAGGGTCAGACACCTTCATCATCGTGGCTTTCATATGTATTGAAAATAAAACATCTTTATCTTTTGCATCAGCAACTTCATTTTCTAGAAAAGAAATCAAAGCCTTCTTACTCATTAGTGTCCCATCGATAATTTCTCCCTCAAGAACAGGTATTGCATCTTTCAAAATTTTGACCCCCTCTTTGGAAATAAGTTTTATGCTTAGGGTGCTTGCCTTTTTAAGTGTAACTGATTTTTCGTTTGAAGCAAAGTCACCAGAAGACATTGTGGATACATGAGATGCTGATTCTGATGACCATTCCCCCATAGTATGTGGGTTATTTCTTGCATATACTTTTACTGGTTGTGGAGCTCTTCTGTCGGAGTTTCCTTCTCTCAATACAGGGTTAACTGCACTGCCTTTTATTTGATCATAAGTAGATTTAATAATTCCTTCCTCCTTATTAGAAGGTATATTAGGATAATTAGGAAGATTAAATCCTTTTTTTTGTAACTCATCTATTGTCGCTTTCAACTGAGGAATTGAAGCAGAAATATTAGGTAATTTTATGATGTTTACTTCTGACTTTGTTACTAAATCACCCAACTCACTCAATGCATCAGGCACTTTTTGTTGAGGATTTAAATAACTGGGAAATTTCGCAAGGATTCTGGAAGCTAAAGAAATATCTTTAGTCTCTATGTTGATACCACATGTTTTAGTAAATGCTCGAACAATAGGAAGAAACGAAAGCGTAGCTAAAGCAGGAGCCTCATCTGTATAGGTGTAAATAATCTTAGAAGACATGTATTTTATGTATAAAGGGGTGAAAAATAACACCCCATTTGATGACAACTTAAGTTAAACAAATATAGAAAATTGGAAGTTTTTAAGGCATATATTTACCGTTAAATATTTAGATAGAACGATTCCAAACATTATTTTATCCATTTAGCTATTCATTGTGTATTCGAAAATGAGTTATTTAGACTTTTGAGCAGTTGAATAAAAAGTTTCTTTGAAATTTTCAGGATCAAATTCAATTGGATATTTCCCATTTGGATAATGACGTATTAAATTATCAAATATTTCTTTTTTTACTTTTTCTCTTAGAGTATCAACATCATTTAGACTCAAATGTTTAGTCTCAAAGGGAACAGATATATAATTGATGCATTTCCCAGGCCTAATTCTTATTTTATCTGGGGGGAACAACTCTCCAGCATTAACTATTGTTATTGCCACAATAGGTGTATTGCTTTCGATAGCCATTCTAAAAGCCCCATTTCGCATTTCATTAATAAGTTTGTCATTCATTTCAACAGCTCCTTCAGGACATAAAAAGATTGAGCTACCATTTCTTAAAATATCTAAAAGAGTTAAGTAGCTTTTCTCTCTATCTTTAGGAGATTCTCTTTTAACAGATACATGGCCTAGTTCCCTTGCTAAGATGCCGATTATTGGCCATTTAAAAACTTCTTCTTTCCCAAGGAATTTTTTGTACTGTTTGATGCTTATGATGGCAATAAATAGATCTAGGTAAGAACGGTGATTGCTGACAAACACATAATTTTTTGTATTATCAATTTCTAGTCCTTGAATAAAATTCATTTTTATTCCCCACAAGAAAAGTATGCAAGCACTTGTAAATCGAATATAATAATCAAGTGCGTTGTTTTTTTTGTTTCTAAAAATAACAACAAATGTTAGCAAAATAGGGAGATTAAGTAGAATGAGAATAGAGCCACTTATTAAACACCAAATAGTCCATATTAAATCAATTAATTTTTTTAGATTATGGATCATACAAATTGTGTGATGAAGATTTTCATACGTTTAATTTTTTAATGACATCCATGGCGTTTTTGCTCTCAGGGAAAAAGCTAACTAATTTTTCTAAAACCTTTTCAACGACTGTGTCAGGACACGACGCTCCACTAGTAATCAATATGTCAATTATTTTTTTTTTTGGAAGGAAATTTTTTGTTTGAACAAGCATTTTATTAGAATAGTCATAATGCTTTATCAAGTTGTTGTTTATTAATTCTGTCTCGTTAGTTATAAAATAACTAGGAAGTTTTTCCTCACATAGCTCGACCAAGTGTGAAGTATTAGAACTATTGTATCCCCCGACAATAATTGCCAAATCCGCCTTTTTTTTCAATAATCCATAGGTTGCATCTTGATTTTCATTTGTGGCATAGCAAAGTGTATCTCGAGTGTTTGCCATATGTTTTTTGCTATTCTCTTGCCCAAATTTAATTTCCATGATATCTTTAAGAAAATTTGATATGGCTTGGGTATCAGTGGCTAACATGGTAGTTTGATTAATTACTCCAATAGAATCAAGGTTAATTTGTGGATCAAAATCATCACTATATTTTCCTTCGAAAAAAATGTTAAATTCAGAGATAGGTCGAGTCCTTAAAATAAACTCAGATAGCACAATAGCTTCTTTCATATCCTTTATAATCAACGAGGGTGCATTTTTTTTACTATAGGAATAAGTGGCACGAGTCTCTTCGTGATTATGTTTTCCGTGAATGATGATTGTGAAATTTTGTTTTGACAATTGATCAGCCCTCTTCCATACTCTAGTTACAAAGGGACATGTGGTGTTATATTGCTTAGTAGAAACCCCTTTTTTTTCTAGGATATCTAGTATCTCTAGAGTGGTTCCAAACGCAGGAATAATGACTATATCATCAGATTTTATATCTTTCCATGGAATCAGATGATTTCCATGCGTGTCCATTATAAATTTTATTCCTTTATCAAGAAGGTCATTATTGACATCGGGATTATGAATCATTTGACTAAGTAGGAAAATTCTTTTTTCTGGATTTTCATTTACTGCCCTGTAGGAAATTTCAATGGCATTTTCAACTCCAAAACAGAAACCAAAATGTCTAGCGATGTGAAATCTTATGGGTCCAAAGTCTAAAAGCGTAGGGGAAAAGTCTTTTTTTTTTGGGTCGAGTTTTTGGCGTATTTCTTTGATGTGTTTAATTACACTCGATCGATAAAGGTCAGGTATATTAAACTTCTTCATTATTTTTAAAATTCATTTTCGTAAAAGTACACATTTATTTAATATGAATGTTTTATGAATTCCCGATTTAAATCATAAATATCTCCATTTAACTATTAAATATATTATTCCAAATAATGAATCCACCAAATTGATTTTAATCAGTTTGTAGGATTTTTTTTAAATTAAAATTAATATATTTGCACAAATTTTCTAGTAAAATTCGCGGAATTACAATTTTTTTATTAATCCTTTTACCTCCATTTTAAAGCGACTTGCAGGTGAAATACAAAACCCCTTTTTTCGATGTCTGAGAAGAAAGTAATTAAAGCTAAGGCTACTAAAGCCAAGTCAGTAAAAGAACAATCTAAAGTTGTTCCGACAGCTAAACCCAAAGAAAAACGAGCTACTAAAAAGTTAAAAGTAGATGAATCTGAAGTTTCAACCGTTTCGGCTGAGAAACCTAAAGTTAAGGAGAAATCCAGGCCAGCTGCTAAAAAGTTAAAAGTAAATGAACCTGAAGTTTCAACCGTTTCGGCTGAGAAACCTAAAGTTAAGGAGAAATCCAGGCCAGCTGCTAAAAAGTTAAAAGTAGATGAACCTGAAGTTTCAACCGTTTTGGCTGATAAACCTAAAGGTAAGGATAAAGCTAAACCAGCAGCTAAAAATGAAACAGTGGATGAAATTGAACCTATAGCTCTTGTTGATGAATTTCCTTCTGACCAAGCCACTGATATCGTGGAGTTAGATGCTTCGGTATCAAATATATTAGAAGAACCTATAGAAAAAGAGTTCGACTGGGATTCATTTGCTGAAGGAGGATCTGCCACTTATACTAAAGATCAATATACAGAATACGAATCAATGTACGATGCTACGCTTCCAGACGAAAGTCAAGCTGGTGTTATCGATGGGAAAATCATAAATATTACTGATCGTGAAGCCATTATTGAAATTGGTGGTAAATCTGAAGGCGTAATTTCCTTAAATGAATTTCGTTATAATCCAGAATTGAGCGTAGGTGATTCAGTAGAGGTATTAATTGACCAGCACGAAGATCATACTGGTCAATTAGTTCTTTCTCATAAAAAAGCTAGATCTATTCGGTCTTGGGATAGAGTAAATAATGCTCACGATGAAGAAGAAATTGTAAATGGATTTGTCAAATGTCGAACTAAAGGTGGAATGATTGTCGATGTATTCGGTATTGAAGCCTTCCTACCAGGTTCTCAAATTGATGTAAAACCTATCCGAGATTATGATATTTATGTAGGAAAAACAATGGAATTTAAAGTTGTAAAAATTAATCATGACTTCAAAAATGTTGTAGTTTCTCATAAAGCACTTATTGAGGCAGATATTGAGCTTCAAAAGAAAGAAATTATTGGTAAATTAGAAAAAGGACAGGTTCTTGAAGGTACTGTAAAAAATATAACATCTTATGGTGTATTTATTGACTTAGGTGGAGTAGATGGGTTAATTCATATCACTGACCTTTCTTGGAGTAGAATTAATCATCCAAATGAAATTGTTGAGTTAGACCAAAAGATAAATGTAGTAATTCTTGACTTTGATGAAGCAAAAACTCGTATTCAGTTAGGCCTTAAACAGTTATCCTCTCATCCATGGGATGCTCTCGATAATGATCTTAATATCGGTGATCGAGTTAAAGGTAAAGTAGTAGTTCTTGCCGATTATGGGGCATTTATTGAAATTCTTCCTGGCGTTGAAGGATTAATACATGTATCTGAAATGTCATGGTCTACTCATTTGAGATCCGCTCAAGATTTCATGAAAGTCGGAACAGAACTAGAAGCAGAAATTCTCACTTTAGAGCGTGAAGATCGTAAAATGTCCTTAGGCTTAAAGCAATTATCTACCGATCCATGGGCTGATATTACTGAAAAGTATCCTGTAAAATCTAAGCATACTGGTATAGTTCGTAATTTTACCAATTTTGGAGTATTTGTTGAATTGGAAGAAGGAGTAGACGGATTGGTTCATATATCTGATCTTTCTTGGATGAAGAAAGTGAAACACCCTTCTGAATTCACATCAATTGGAGCTAAATTAGATATTGTTGTTCTTGAACTAGATACAGAGAATAGAAGGCTTTCTCTAGGTCACAAGCAAGTTGAAGATAATCCTTGGGATACCTATGAGACCATTTTTGCAGAAGGTTCTGAACATGAAGGAGAAGTTGTAGAAATTCATGATAAAGGTTCTACAGTTCTTTTCAAAACAGAAGGAGTTGAAGGATTTGTTCCAGGAAGACATTCTGAAAAAGAAGATGGTTCTAAATTACTAAAAGGTGATTTTGTCAATTTTAGAGTTATTGAATTTAACAAAGGTTCTAGAAAAATTGTTTTGTCTCATACTATCTTGTTTAAGGAAGCGATTGCAGCAGAAAAGAAGTCAACTAGCAAAAAAGTCAAATCTATTCAATCCAATGTAGAAAAATCTACCTTAGGAGACATTGATGCTCTAGTTGCTTTAAAGACCAAGCTGGATAAAGGAGAATAAATATATTTATTAAATAAAAAAAAACCTTTCGAAACCGAAAGGTTTTTTTTTACTTATAAACTAGGTAAGTTTTTAGATTAACATTAATATATTTGTCAAATGCGCGGAAAAATACTCTTCAATCAAAAAGAATTTAACTTGAGTGTTATTCGTCTTTGTTGGCAGTTGATAGAGAATCACTCTGATTTTTCAAATACTGTATTGATTGGTATGCAACCTCGTGGATACAAGCTTGCGAAAAAAATTCATAGTAAATTAATGGAATTAACTGGAATTTCGAATATTAATCTAGGTTCTTTAGATATTACGTTTTTTAGAGACGACTTCAGAAGACGTGAAGATCCTATTTTTGCGAATCAAACAAATATTAATTTTTTGGTGGAGGGTAAGAGTGTGATTTTTATTGATGATGTTCTATATACAGGGAGAAGTATCAGAGCAGGAATGGACGCCATCAATTCTTTTGGTCGTCCTAAGCAAATTGAATTGTGTGTTTTGATAGATAGAAGGTTTAGCAGAGAACTCCCAATTGAACCTAATTATTTTGGCAAGACCGTTGATGCTATTGACACAGAGAAAGTAGTTGTGGAGTGGGATTCTGAAATCACCCATAATGGACGTGTAACTTTGATAAATGAGTAAGCATGAAAAGTTTAAGTGTAAATCATTTGATTGGAATAGATGATCTTCTCATAGAAGATATCGAATTAATTTTTCAAACTGCAGATAATTTTAAATCTGTGATAAATCGTCCGATTAAAAAAGTTCCATCACTTCGAGACCTCACGATTGCTAATTTATTTTTTGAAAACTCTACTAGAACTAAGTTGTCTTTTGAGTTAGCTGAAAAAAGATTATCTGCTGATATTATTAATTTTTCTGCTGCATTATCATCCGTTAAAAAAGGCGAGACACTCATTGATACAGTCAATAACATTCTTGCTATGAAAGTCGATATGGTGGTCATGAGACATCCTAATCCCGGAGCTGCAAAATTTTTATCTGAACATGTTGATTCTATGATTGTAAATGCAGGTGATGGTTCTCATGAACATCCTACTCAAGCTCTACTAGATGCATATTCTATTCGAGAAAAACTTGGATCACTAGAGGGCAAGAAAGTTGTTATAGTTGGAGATATTTCCCATTCAAGAGTTGCATTGTCAAATATATTTTGTCTTCAAAAAATGGGTGCTAAAGTAATGCTATGTGGTCCTGCAACATTAATCCCAAAGTATATCTACGAACTAGACGTATTGATAGAATATGATTTACGGACTGCTTTAGAGTGGTGTGATGTAGCTAATATGCTTAGAATTCAATTAGAACGAATGGATGTGCAATATTTCCCTTCTCTTCGAGAATATACCCTGATGTATGGTTTAAACGAAGTCATACTAAATAGTCTTTCAAAGAAAATTTTAGTAATGCATCCTGGACCAATTAATAGAGGTGTAGAGATTAGTTCAGAGGTAGCAGATGGAAACCAAGCGATTATTTTAGATCAAGTTGAAAATGGAGTAGCAATTAGAATGGCTGTTATTTATCTTTTAGCACAGAACATTAATAGAGAAAACTCATAGTGTCTTGGATAATCAATATTGAGCAAAAATACGAGGACTATACTCCATCATTTGATTCTGAAATGGAATTAATTTATGCAATTTCACTATTGAGTTATGACACAAATAAAATTATTAATGCCTCCAATTTTATCCCTACTAGTTTACTTTGCAAAGCAATTACTACAGCTTACGATAACCACCAATCTCACAGTAAATCTTTTGTAGTAATTTTCCAAAATAACCAACACCTTCCAAAGATGAGTGAATATTTCGTTCATGTACCCTCTCTATCTGAGGCAATTGACTATATTTACATGGAAGAACTTGAAAGAAACTTATAAATCCTACTATGAAAAAAATTTGTGTATTAATTTTTCTATCCCTTACATTTAGCAATATTTTATTCGCTCAAGATCCCGAACCAGGCTTTTATCCCCCGGATGGAAGTATTGTTAGCGAAGATGGTTCTGAGGTGATTTTACCTTCTGCTTATTTACAGTCAATGTATAATGAGACAATTTCTTTTTATGCTTCTGATTATATAACTCTTGACATTGCTGGGGAACCATACGATTTACCTTTTGTATCTGCTATCATTACAGGCGTTACAGCCCCTTCAGGTATGGACTATGATTGTAATACCGTTGGATGTATATTTCTTCCTAATTCTACTGGTGAAGTTACTTTGTCTGGTATTCCTGATTTATTGGGTAACTTCAATCTTTCTTTAACTGCTGAGGTTACTATTAATACTACCCCACTAGGTCTCCCTTTAGATGTTACATTTAATATTCCTTATGATGGGGGAAATGCACTTTTAAACCTTGCTTTGGGAGATGATTATTCTCCAATAAATAGTTTTGTACCCGAATTTTTACTCAATGTCAATCCAGAAAGTATGGCACCTTCTGATTTGAATATTACAGATTCTCTTCTTTCAATAGATGAGTCAAAATACTTATATTCATTAGATGTCCTTGGTAAAAGAGTCTCGGATAAAGCAACAAGAATAATTATTTTTGACATATATTCATCAGGAAAAGTTATAAAAAGATTTAAATTTTAGAGTTCATGATTAGCTGTAAATTTAATTCTAATTGAGTAATTATTTTCAATAAATGGTTCTTTCATATTTTTATATATTATTAGCTCATACTATTTGAGTGGAGTATATACTAGTATTAATTTATGAGCAAATACAGAATGTTACTGAGAAGTTTTTATACAGTCACTTATAAGTTATGTATTTATAAAGAAAATATAAAAACAGTTGTTTGTTTATAATTATTCTACAACCATAAATAAAAATGAAATACTTATTTCTCTTTATTGTTTTTTTTTATTCAATAAATTTCTACGCTCAGAGCAATGCATCATTATACGAAAACACAAGTGTCATCAAACTAAAGTCAATTACTGATTCAATATATTCAAGACTGAACTTATTTGAGGTGATTAATATGTCTTGTAGACAGAATAAATCCGATCTGGAATTTATTGTAAAAAGTGATGTGATGAATTGGTTAAATGCTGAATCAATTCCCTTTGATATTTTAGTAGATGATCTAAAATTTAAAATTGAATATGAGAATGCCCATATGGAATTAATTAGGCAAAACAATGATGGTGAGATGTGGTATGATATTTATAGAACATATCATGAAGTACAGATGAAAATTGAAGAAATCGCAGAAATAAGTGCTATTGCTTCTATCATTGAAATTGGGGAATCATATGAAAATAGAGATATCAAAGGATTAAAATTTAGTTCGGGTGGATTAGACAAACCTGCCGTCTTTTTTAACGGGTGCCAACACGCTAGAGAATGGGTAACAGTTATGGCCACTGTATATATGGCAGATCAATTATCACAAAATTATGAAAATGATCCTTTTGTTCAAACTCTTTTGGATCTTGTAGATGTTTACATTATCCCTATTGTAAACCCCGACGGCTATGTTTATACTCACACTGTCGATAGGTATTGGAGGAAAAACAGACAAGTCAATACAGGGTCAAATTGTATAGGTATTGATCTAAATAGAAATTGGGATGCTGACTGGAATGGATTAGAAAGTACCAGTAATTCAGCTTGTTCTGATATTTATGTTGGTACATTTCCATTTTCTGCTACGGAAGCTTCTGTATTAAAAAACTACATGGAATCTATTCCCAATTTACTTGGTCATTTAGATATTCATTCATATTCTGCTTTAGTTCTTGGCCCCTGGAGCTACACTAACGAACAATCTCCAGACCATGCCGAGATAGTTAGCTTAGGAACTACTATGAAGGATGCGATAAGCAATACCAATGCATATCCTTTTGAGTTTGGAACAGGAGATGCAAACGGAAGCTTATATCTCGCAAGTGGAACTATGCCAGACTGGACATACGATGGTCTCGGCGCATTGGGATATACTTATGAACTTAGACCTAACTCTTTTAGTGGAGGTGGATTTGAACTTCCTGAAGATCAGATATTGGACGCTTGTGAAGAAAATTACAACGGGGCATTAGAAATGATTATTTGGGCTGCAGATATCCAGCCTGGCTGTACCAATTCCGACGCGTGTAATTACAATTCATCTGCTTCCGAAGATGACGGTTCTTGCGCAGAGATTGATTCATGTGGAGAGTGTGGAGGTAATGGACCTTTGCCAGGATTTGACTGTTTGGGAAACTGTTCTAGTGGAGAGAATTTAGTGATTGAAATGATTGATTCCAATGGAGACGGGTGGAACGGAAATACACTTCTTATAAACGGTACTTCTCTAACAATTGAAAATGGTTTTGAGGTCATTGAGTCTCTGTGTTATGATACGTCCTTGTGTGTAGAGGTTATTTGTGATGGGGGATCTTGGCAAGACGAGGTATCTTGGAGTATTAGCAATTCTTTAGGAAATGAATTATTGTCAGGCGGTGCTCCTTTTTTTGGAGAATTTAATTGTAATATCCTTATTTTAGGTTGTACTGATCCAGAGGCAATCAATTTTGATTCTTCAGCGATTGTAGAAGACAATTCTTGTGAATACATTACCTCGAACGAATTACAGACAATTGATTTACCTATGGGTTGGTCTATTTTTTCTACTTATATCCAACCAGAATTTCCTTCAATGGATTCAGTATTAAGCTTCATATACGATGATTTGATTATTGTTAAAAATGGAGAAGGAATGGCTTATTTACCATATTTTGGTTTCAATTCTATTGGTGATTTATTAAATGATCAAGGTTATTTAGTAAAGTTAATCCAGGCTAATTCCTTGTTTATTTCAGGAACCAAAATTGTCCCAGAGAATTATCCTATCAATTTAGATATCGGATGGAATATGATTGGTTATTTAAGAGACAATCCTATCAATCTGGAACAAGCACTTAGTCCAATTCAATCTCAAATTATTATAGTCAAAAATTCTATGGGGACAGCTTATTTACCAGAGTGGGATTATAACGGAATTGGACATCTTATCCCTGGAGAGGGATATCAAATAAAGCTTGTTTCTTCTGTATCTTTTAATTACCCTTTGAATTAATTTATATTCCTAAATATTTTCTAAACTGTTAAATAAGTGAGTTAATTGCCTATTTTTTTTTATAATTTAAAGACTAATTTTTTTAATGAGTTTTGAAATCACCATTTTAGGATGTGGTTCTGCTTCTCCCACATCCAATAGAAACCCTTCAGCTCAATTTCTTTTTGTTCAAGATCTTTCATTGTTGATTGATTGCGGGGAAGGAACACAAGTTCAGTTGAGAAAGCATAAAATTAGAATGCAGAAAATTCAGCATATTTTTATTTCTCACCTTCATGGAGATCATTTTTTTGGTTTGCCTGGATTGCTTTCTACTTTTCATTTGCTTGGCAGAAAGAACGAATTACATATATATGCTCCATCTGAATTAAAAGCTCTTTTAGACACTCTCTTTAAGGCTTCAAAGACATACTTAAGATATCCAATTCATTACCATTCCCTCAATTTTGATGCTCCAGAGTTAATTTTTCAGAATAAAAAGTTGGAAATTCATTCTTTTCCAATGCGACACAGTATTGAAGTTTGTGGATTTAAATTCAGCGAAAAATCCAAACTTAGAAAAATTAATCGATCTGTAGTAGATGCCTTTGGAGTGCCTCAATATTTATTTAACTCACTTAAAGAAGGAGCCGATTTCACATGTGATGATGGCCAAGTGGTCTTAAATGCCATGCTAACTCTGGATCCTGATGTATCTAGGTCATATGCTTATTGTTCGGATACTTCCTATTTTCCTGAAATTTGCACGATGATTAAAGATGTTGATCTCTTATACCACGAAGCTACTTTTGCAAACGATATGGAAAAGCTGGCGTATAAAACCAAACATTCTACTGCTGAGCAAGCTGCTATTATTGCACAAAAAGCACAGGTTAAAAATTTGATTTTAGGACATTTTTCTGCTCGGTATACTGATCATAGTATACTTTTGAAAGAAGCAAAAATGGTATTTAAAAATAGCCAAGCAGCAGAAGACGGTTTGAAAATTATTCTTTGATGAGGGAATCAATTTGGTGTAATATATTTTGCGTATCATCTGGATTAGCAATTAAGTCTTTTGGCTCTCTTCGTATCCAAGTCATCTGTCTTTTGGCATAGCGACGAGTATTTTTTTTAATTTCGATCACCGCATCTTCAATCTTTTGCTCTCCATCAATGAAAGTAAATAATTCCTTATATCCAACGGTTTGCAACGCATTCATATGCTTATATTGGTGCAATGATTTCACTTCTTCTAATAATCCCTTTTGCATCATCAAATCGACTCTTTGATTAATGCGTTCGTATAGCTTTTTTCTATTTCGTTCAAGAGAGATTCTTATAACTGTAAATGCTCTTTTTTTATTTTGATGTCTTTTAAAAGAAGAATAAGGTTTTCCAGATTCTATGCATATTTCAAGTGCTCTAATTATTCGTTGTGGGTTTTCTTTGTCTATTTCAGAAAAATATTTTGGATCGAGAATCTCTAGTTCATTCTTTAATACTGAAAGACCTTCTTTTCTAAAGCGACTGTTTAGTGTAGCTCGAATATTTTTGGGAACATCTGGAAATTCATCTAGTCCTTTGCAAACAGCATCGACATATAAGCCTGATCCTCCCACCATGATCACTATTTGATTGTCTAGATGAAGTGATTTTATTTTTTTTACAGCATCAAGCTCAAACTGTCCCACAGAATAAGGGTCGTGGATACTGAGTTGGTGAATAAAATGGTGTGGTATTTCTAATAAATGCCTCTCAGAGGGAACAGCAGTACCAATGATCATTTCCTTATAAAATTGTCTAGAATCACAAGAAATTATTTCAGTATTGTAATGTTTTGCAATTGCGATAGAAAGATCTGTTTTTCCAACCGCTGTAGGTCCCTCAATCACTATAAGATACGAGGTCATGGTCTCAGAAGTTTAAAAAGGTATTTGATCCATTTTAACTGTCCATAGGGTGCGAATCTAATGGGGATATCCATCCATGTTCCCCTTTTAAGGATAGCCTTTTCATGACTTAAACATCGAAAACTCTTTTCTCCATGATAGGAACCCATGCCACTTGCACCTACACCCCCAAAAGGCAGATTTGAATTACTTACCTGAAGTATGGTATCGTTAATACAACCCCCACCGAAATATAGTTTTTTTAAGAAGAGCTCTTGGTCATTTTTGTTTTGACCAAAGTAATAAGCGGCTAAGGGTTTTTCTTGCTTATTAATGGTTGAAATTGTTTCATCCAGATTATCAAAGGTAAGCATCGGTAAAATGGGTCCGAAAATTTCTTCTTTCATAATGGGAGAATTCCAGTCTATATCATTTAAAATAGTGGGTTCGATGTAGTTGTCTTTTTCTACTGATTTCCCACCATAAATTATTTTTTCATTTTCAAATAGCTGAATTATTCTTTTAAAATGAGAGTGATTTACAATTCGCGCATAACTTTGGCTATTTTGTTTATTTTCTCCAAGGGCATTATCAAACTCTATTTTTAGCTGTTCGATTAGTTTGTCTGCAATATCTTTGTGAATATATAAATAGTCTGGGGCAATACATGTTTGTCCTGCATTAAATAATTTCCCCCAGACAATTCTCTTTGCTGCTACGGCAATTTTCGCATCTTTATTAACAATTACTGGGCTTTTACCTCCTAATTCTAGAGTAATTGGACAAAGTTGTTCCGCAGCTGCTATCATAAATATTCTCCCAACCCTTGTACTTCCGGTAAAGAATATATAATCCCATTTTTGTTTTAGTAATAAAAGATTTGTTTCAGCTCCTCCTTCAATAACAGCAACATGCTTTGGTTCAAATACTTTTTCAATTAGTTTTCGTATTAGACTAGAAGTATGTTTAGAGATCTCGGACGGCTTACAAACCACACAGTTCCCTGATGCTATAGCAGCAATTAATGGACTTATTGTCAGTTGGAATGGATAGTTCCATGGAGCTACAATTAATACTCTCCCGTAAGGGTCTGAATAAATATAGTCACGTGATGGGAAATTAAGCAAACTACTTTTTACTCTTCTGGGTTTGGCAAGTTTTTCAATATAGCGTATGAAATAATCTAATTCAGATATGACAATTGCAATTTCTGCAGTATAAGCTTCAAACACTGGTTTACTTAGATCTTTTTGCAATGCTTCTAGGATATCCTCTTCTGCTTCTAGTATCGCCTTCTTCAATAAAACAAGACAATTTTTTCTATATTTTATTGACAAGGTAGCACTCGTATCAAAGTAATCTTTCTGAGCTTTATGTATCTGAATAATTTTATTCATAATTATTGGTATTCATCTAATTCGTCGAAGCCTTCAAAAATGTCATCATCAAATAATCCACCTCCGCTTTTGTCTTCGGATTGATCTTCTTGACTTTCAAATTGAATATCTTCCCTTTCTCCTGGCATAAGGCCCTCAGAATATATAAGTCTGGGATAAGATTCACCTGAGATGGGATCATTTATTTCCATAAGTTCTACATAAAATGTCCACATATTTAAAAAATCGAATATATAAAGTAATTTATCACCCTTTTCTAAACATATCTGTGATAAACTACATTCAGACATTAAAAGTGCATTATCATCGACTGCAAAAAGGCTTATTTCATTTCCTTGGTTCCATTGATCATCACTCTTATAGAAAGAAGCCATCTCTCCATTATCTAGATCGAATGCTTGAACTATACTATTGTGAAGATCTTCAAGAGTATCTTGGTCTGATATTTCAATATCTCTAAAAATATCGGCTTGTTTAAAGTCTAAAATAATACGGAATCCGAATAATTGCATAATCAAATATAATTTAAATTGAATATTAATTTTTTTTTAAACCCAATTCATTTCCTTTTTTAAGCATGTATTTAAAGGCTTTTTCGTACTCGTTTGGAATATGTCCATCAAGTATTGCTTCTCTAATGTAATTTTTTAAATCACCAACCAATTTACAGGGTTTGATTTGATAGGTGTTCATAATAATTTCTCCAGAAATAGGGGGTTGCCAGTTTCTGATTTGATCTCTTGCTTCAATATCTTTTAATTTTTGTCTGACTACCTTGAAATTATTTAGAAACTGCTTGACTTTTATTTCATTTTTTGAAGTAATATCTGCTTCGCATAATAACATTAGGTCTTCAATGTCTTCTCCAGCATCAAACAAAAGCCTTCGAATGGCAGAATCGCTCACCGATTCTTTAGAGACAGCAATGGGTCTCAAATGAAGTAAGACTAATTTTTTCACGAATTTCATCTTGTCATTTAAGGGTAATTTTAGACGCTTAAATATCACTGGGACCATCTTAGAACCCAAAAACTCATGTCCATGAAATGTCCAGCCATGGCCTTGCTCAAATTTTTTGGTCGGGGGTTTTGCAATATCGTGTAATAATGCAGCCCACCTTAGCCAAAGATTGTTAGTGTTTTTCGAGATATTTTCTAATACTTCTAAAGTATGGTAAAAATTATCTTTGTGTTTTTTTCCGTTAATGTTTTCCACACCATGTAAAGCAACAAATTCAGGAAAGAATTCATGAAGAAGTTTGGTGTTAAATAAAAGTTTGAAACCCTTTGAAGGTGTCTTAGAAAGAATAATTTTATTAAGTTCTTCTGTAATTCGCTCCTTTGAAATAATATCCAATCTACCAGCATTTCTTTCGAGAGCTTTCATAGATTTATCCTCGATTGTAAAGTTGAGTTGAGTAGCAAAACGTATTGCTCTCATCATCCGGAGGGGGTCATCAGAATAAGTTATGTCTGAATCTAGTGGTGTTCTGATTATTCCCTTTTCTAGATCTTCGAGGCCATTAAATGGATCGACGAATTCTCCAAAACGGTCATTATTTAGGCAAATAGCTAAGGCATTAATTGTGAAATCTCTTCTGTTTTGGTCATCTTCTAAAGTTCCGTTTTCTACTAGTGGTTTTCTGGATTCTTTACGATAGGATTCTTTTCTAGCCCCAACGAATTCGACCTCTAAGTCTTTATGAAGCACCATGGCGGTTCCAAAATTTTTAAAGACTTGCACTTGGGGGCGACCATGTAGTTTTTGGGCAACTTTTTTTGCTAAGTCAATCCCATTTCCTACACATACAACATCAATATCTTTTGGTTCATGTCGATTTAATATGACATCTCGAACATAGCCACCAATGACATAGGTCTCTAAACCTAATTCGTCTGCACATTCAGATATGCAGTGAAATATACTATGTTGAATATACTTTTTCAATTTCACGCTCTAATAATATTAATTAAACCAGATCCATCAAGCTTTATGATGGATGAATTTCGGGTGGTTTCCGTTTCGTCTTGACGTAAATTTACAATATGATCTACAGAATTCTTAATTTCTTCGGAAATGTCTAAAAAACATTTGGCTGTCTCTTCTCCTGATAGATTAGCCGAAGTGGAGACAAGAGGTTTATTTAAAGCTTTTATAAGTTCCTCACAGAATGGATCTCTAACCATTCTCACTCCAAGAGTATTGTCTGCATTGACCACATTTTTTGCAATCCCTTTGGGTTGTTCATAGATAATAGTGAGAGGTTTTTCGCTGAAATTTATTAGATCCCACGCAACATCAGGTACATCTTCTACAGTTCGTTCTAGTCTTCTTTCATTCTCCACCAATACAATGAAGCTTTTGTTTGCAGTTCTTTTTTTTATATCTATAATCTTTTGGACCGCATTACCATTACTAGCATCGCAGCCTATGCCCCAAATGGTATCAGTAGGGTAAAGTATGACACCTCCATTTTCAAGTATTTTCAGGGCTTTCTGAATTTCTTCTTGCATCATTTATATTTTCGATTGATCTTATACTTTCTAAAAATAGAAAGATTTCTTTTTTGAGGAATTCCATGTTCTTCAATATGTTTTTTTATCGCATAAATTATTCTTTTAGAAGATTTTCCGTCATGGTAGGGGTGGTATTCACTTATTATTTTAGATCTTTCTTCTTCAAATGGGTCATCATTAAGATTACTTTCAACTTTTTCAAGAAGATCTTTGGGACGTAAAATATTTTCCCAAGATTTTTTTGGTTGTTTTGTTTTGAATGTGATAACAGGTTTGTTTAGTAGTAAGAATTCGTAAATTACTGAAGAAGTGTCACTAATCAATAAGTCTGATATATGTAAATATTTTGTGATATTGCTGTCCTTTATAAATATAATATTACTGTGACGATTTGAAATTTCATGAAATTGAGAGACTAATTTTTGATTCATCAGATCGTGAAATTTAATGAATACCAGATATTTTGTGTGGGAGGCAAGAGTCTCTATCTCCTCGGATAAAGATGACGCAGAGCAGAACTTAGGAGAAAAAGTTGGGGCATAAATAATAATTTTTTCAGCCTGATAATCTTTCAACAGAAATGATTTTTCATTCTGAAATTTTTTTATTTTATTTGAGCAAAGATCAAATTTTGGCCAACCTGTTTCAACCACTTTAAAATCTCTGTAGACCCTGCTTAATTCTTGAAAGCGCATTGTGAAATAAGGCCCCGGAGTCAGATAAAGATCAAAGTAATGCCTAATCTTGAAATGTCCTTTTTTTTCTCCTGCCAGACCATGGAATAATTGAACTTTTAATCCTCTAAGAAAATAAGGTACTTCATTTCCTGGAACGAATATTATATCGCTTAGATATTCTTTTAAATCATTTATATTACTAGTGTGTGCGTCCTTAATGAGTGGAAATTCATTATTAAGTTTGGGAGCAATATACCACAAGCAATCGAAATTATTTTTTTTCAATTCATCACGAAGTGGAGACAGAATACCAAATGCATAGGCATTTTCACAGAATAGAATACATTTCATTATCTTATTATTTGAGTCCTTTGTTGATAATCCAAAGTTTGATGTACCTAATGAAAATGGTGTAGGCGTAAAAACTCGCAATAAAAAAGCCTTGAAATCCATCTAAAAATCCCCGTCTGAATAAGTAATGATTCCAAAATCTATAAGAAGATTTCCCCAAGATTAAAAAAAATGAAAATTTCTTATTTTTGTTGGCTAACATTTGAGCTTGAAGTTGAGCAACTTTATTTTTTTTTCGAATGAAGGAATCAAAGTCCTTGTAGGTGAAATGATCGAGCTTGTTCTTTAGAAAGCCAACTTTCTTGGGAAGGACAATTTCTTCATGAACTAATCGCCCATTGTATCTGCATGAATCTCTGTCTATAAGACGAATTACCTTGTCGTTTTGCCAGCCACTGTATTTTATTTCTCGACCCAATAAATAATTCCTTCTGTATACCCAATAGGCCTTATTTCTTGGATCTTGGCAAACCAGCTTTAATATTTCTTTTTTCAATGCTTCTCCCACACGTTCATCAGCATCTAACAAAATAATCCATTTATGTTTTGCTTTTTCAATCGCATAATTTTTCTGGCTAGAGAAATCATCGAATATTCGGGACAGTATTCGAGCACCTAATTTTTTAGCGATGGAAATAGTTTTGTCCGAACTGAATGAATCGATGACTATAATTTCATCTGCAAATGAAACAGATGTAATGGCTGCCTCAATATTCTCCTCTTCATTGAAAGTTGGTATGATGACAGATAATTTATACATATTATTTTTGGTAATTAACAATCTTATGACAAAAATATCATTTTTATGCATATTAATGCTACCGATTTCACTTTTATAGAAAGTGACATATTCATCATATTCGTAAATGTTAATTGATTATAAATTGTAAATTTGTTCCGCATTTTTAAAAAGAATTTCATGCTTAAATTAAATGTTAAAAATATTGTCAAAGCACGAAACATGTTGTTTCGTGTCACAAATTTTTTAGACCGTCATGAAATTAAGTATTTTTTGGAGGGTGGGACACTACTTGGGATTGTAAGAGATGGAGATCTTTTGCCATGGGATCATGATGTAGATATTTCAATTTCTTCTGAAGATGCATTAAAATTTGATAGCTTGCGTTGGAAGTTTTTTTTCAATGGATATAGGATCACATGCCGAAAAGGAATTCAATCTTATGGGCCAATCAAACTAAACGATTATAGAATTTTTAAAATGAAACCCTTGGGTTTTTCATTTTTTAAGATGTTTTACCCTCCCTTGGCTGAGAAAATGGTTATTGTTGATGTATTTGTAAAAACAGATGATCATTTTCATACATACTGGCAATCTATGGGCAAAATTTTGCGGGTTGACAAGTCTCATTACCAATCTCAAGAAAAAATAGTATTTCGAGGCAAAACTTTATCAGTACCCGCAAATTACAGGGACTATTTGACCGCTAAGTATGGAGATTGGAGTATCCCCGTAAAAGAATGGTTATGTAAAGATGACGAAAAAGCAATTATTCGTTAATATTTAAACGGCCATTTTAAAATTTCTTAATGCCTCATTTAGAGAAGTTTTCTTATCGGTGCTATCTTTTCTTTTTCCAATAATTAGTGCACAAGGTACCTGGAATTCTCCTGCAGGAAAACTTTTAGTATAACTTCCCGGAATAACCACGGATCTTTCTGGTATTACACCATTTAGCTTAATAGCCTGCTTACCGCTCACATCAATTATTTTTGTGGATGCAGTCAAAACAACATTAGCGCCTAGAACTGCTTCTTTTTCGATTCTAATTCCTTCAACGATAATGCACCTCGAACCAATAAATGCATCGTCCTCGATAATGACAGGAGCAGCCTGAAGAGGTTCTAAAACGCCTCCTATTCCCACTCCACCGCTGAGGTGGACATTTTCTCCAATCTGCGCACATGAGCCTACAGTCGCCCATGTGTCAACCATGGTTCCAGACCCAACATGAGCTCCTATATTGATGTAGGATGGCATCATAATTACTCCAGGAGCCACAAACGCTCCATATCTTGCGATGGCATGAGGGACCACACGGACTCCTAATTCCGCATACTTTTTCTTCAAATCCATTTTGTCATGAAACTCAAAGGGACCTACTTCAATGGTTTTCATTTCTTGAATTGGAAAATATAAAACCACTGCTTTTTTCACCCATTCATTTACCTTCCAACCAAGACTACTTGGTTCAGCGGTTCTTAGCCTTCCTTTATCCAAGTGTTCCAAAACTTCTCGGATGGCAATTTGAACGGATTTCTCCTTGAGCAAGCTTCGGTCGTCCCAAGCTTTTTCGATGATTTTTTTTAAATCTTGCATAGTTTTTTAGTCATTCTCAAAAATAAGAATTTATATTTTGGTTTTAAGTACATTTTTTTTTCCAAAATCCCTGTATTTTTGTTTGATGCAATCAAATGATTTTAAGGTGAATATCTCTATCAATAATCAGCGAATTTATGACTATATTTTTGCACAATGTAAATCAGTTTTCCCTTCTAGGTCGTCTGTAAAAAAAGCTTTTAAAGCCCGTCGAATATATTTAAACGGACATTTGGCTTTGTCTGGAGATTGGGTGGCTGTTGGTGATCTCATACAGATTAAACCTTTAATATTTAAGTCTGTCAAGGTCTTTCCTTTAAATCTAGAAGTATTATATGAAGACGAATTTATGGCGCTGGTCAAGAAACCTGCGGGTATTGCAGTCAGTGGAAATTTTTACAAAACAATTCAGAATGCTCTGATTCACAATCTGTCTATTTCTCCAGAATCAGATGCGCTTGAAATTCCCCGGCCTGTTCATCGATTAGATAAAATGACCGCTGGTTTATTAATGGTCGCTAAAACCCGACGAGCACAAAAGTCCTTAGGACTTCAATTAGAAAACCAAAAAATAAGTAAAACATATATTGCCATTGTAAAAGGCTCTCTTTTGCCCTCTGGTGAAATTAACATTCCCGTAAGAGATTTAAATTCTCTAACATTATTTAAAACACTGCGTACAGTAAAATCTGCCTCTTATCAAACATTAAGTTTAGTTGAACTTCGTCCTATGACTGGAAGAACACACCAATTGAGAATACATATGTCCGAACTAGGTTATCCTATCATTGGAGATTTCTTATACGATTCCCATAAGGTTTTAAAGGGAAAGGGCTTGTTTTTATTTGCTTCTAAGATTATTTTTACTCATCCCATCTCAAAAAAGTCTCTTTCTTTCGAAATACCGATTCCAAATAAGTTTATTCAACTTATTAATCGTGAAAAAAAACGGTGGGTAAAGTTTTGTTAGCTTTTAGTAATTATCCTTTTTTTTTATTTTATGTAAGAAGGTGAATCATTGTGATTCAATACTTATATTTGTAATAAATTACAAATTAATGGGAAGGATTATTGCCTTAGATTACGGGACTAAACGCGTTGGTATTGCCATTACCGATGAACTACAGATAATTGCTTCTGGCCTCTGTACAGTAAATGCTCACGATTGTATTGACTTTCTCACTAATTATTTTATTAAGGAGTCTGTAGATTTATTGGTGATGGGTCTTCCTAAGGATTTGAAAAATAATTCTACTGATGCAACACCATATGTGAAAGGTTTTGCCCGGAAGCTAAGAAAAGTATTTCCTACCCTTGACATTCATTATGTTGACGAAAGGTTTACTTCGAAAATGGCTTTTCAAACTTTATTGGACGGCGGTGTAAAAAAAAAGAATAGAAAAGATAAAGCTTTGATTGATCAGGTCAGTGCTACAATAATTCTGCAGTCATATATGGAGCAAAATAAACTATTTTAAAACGATCAATTATGCTACTACCCATAGTTGCCTACGGTGATCCCATTCTGAAAGAGCATGGATGTTCAATAAACGCTGATTACCCGAATCTAGATGCGCTAATTAGTAATATGTATGAAACCATGTATAATTCCAAAGGAGTGGGGTTAGCAGCTCATCAGGTAGGTCTTCCTATTCGCTTATTTATTATTGATTGTTCCCCCTTTAACGAAGAAGAACCAGCTCTTATCAACTTTAAAAAGACTTTTATCAACGCGGAGATACTAAAAGAAGAGGGGGAGGAGTGGTTGTTTAACGAGGGATGTCTTAGTATTCCTGATATTCGGGAGGAAGTTTCTAGAAAACCAAAGATTAGTTTGCGGTTTTTTGATGAAAAGTTTGTTGAACATACAGAAGTTTATGAGGGGATTTCCGCTCGAGTAATTCAGCATGAATTAGACCATACCAATGGAATATTGTTCACAGACTATCTCTCTAGTTTGAGGAAAACTACCCTTAAAAGAAGATTGAGGGACATTATGACTGGAAATATCAGTCCTGGATATCGCATGCGCTTCCCAAAAATTAAAAAAGGAAAAAAATGAAATATATTCGATACCTTCTCTATGTCTCTTTTATGTTTTCTGCTTGTGTCAATGACCAGAAAAAAGCCTTCGATCAGCTGCTTGAAGTTCAAAGTAGACTAATGCAGGTTGAGGATGCGATGTCAAATAAAGTTCTAGCAAGGGAAGTTTTAGAGGCATACAGTTTTTTTCTAGATGCATTTCCAGATTCGGAGAATAACGCTGAAATTCTTTTTAATTCTGGCCAAGTATATAAAGGTCTAGGCAAAAATCTCAATGCTCTTGAGTGTTTTTATCTAGTTCATTCTAAGTTTCCTGAATCCTCCTGGGCAGCTTTAGCTTTTTTTCAACAAGCCGATTGTTTTGAGGCGATCGACCAGAGATTAACTGCAAAAAATACTTACGAAGAGTTTATTGAGAGGTATCCAGACCATCCTTATGAGTCACAGGCAAAAGAAATGATACAAATGTTGTACCTAACGGATGAAGAACTGATTAAACAATTTGAAAAATAATGCGCTTTTCATTTCTATCTATTTTTTTGATTATCACTTCGTACATTTTTCCACAAGAGTCTTATTTAGCCCGTTTGAGTCCAAATTATTCCCTTACCGATATTGTACAACAAGGCTTCACTGTGACCAAAGCTTTTCCAAAAGAATTTCTTTCTAATGATTTTTTAAATTCATTCGTTCGAATACATTGCTCCACAACGATTTCTCTGGATAAACTTGTTGATTCTAGTTTGCTTATGTATTGGGAAGAAAAAAGAAAGCAAAGCTTTCATTATGTTCCCTCGGATATTCTTTATTCACAGCAGTGGCATTTAGAGCAAATATCTTCTTCATCCGCTTGGGATATTACCCAAGGTAGTTCCTCTTTTTTCGTTGGAATTATTGACTCAGGTGTTGATTACAATCACGAAGATTTACAAGAAAATTTGGCTTATAATTATGCAGATCCTATCAATGGAATCGACGATGATCTAGATGGATATATCGATAATTTTTACGGCTGGGATTTTGGTTCAAATGATGCAGATCCAATGATTGATGGTGCGGGGGGGTTGTCTCACGGATCAACTATTTGTGGTATAGCAGCTTGTTCTACAGATAACCTTCTAGGTACTTCTGCTCCAGCCTTCTCATGTCAATATCTCCCCGTCAAAGTAACAAATTCAAGTGGTGAGATTATGGATACTAATGAAGGAGTTTTATATGCAGCTATGAAGGGGGCTAAAGTGATTAATTGTTCTTATGGTTCCAACCAGTTTAGTCAAGCAGAAGCCGACATTATTACCTATGTGACAGAAATTTTAGATGTTTTAGTTGTTGCTTCTGCGGGAAATGAAGATGCGAATATTCTAGTTTATCCTGCAGCTTTAGATCAAGTTCTTGCAGTTTGTGCTTTAGATCAGGATGATAAAAAGATTTCAATTTCAAATTTTGGTTCATATATTGACCTTGGTGCTCCTGGAGAATCAATATACGGACCCTCTTTTCAAGATTCATACGCATATCGAAGTGGAACCTCTGTTTCTTCTAGTTTAGTATCTGGTGCTGCAATTTTGGTCCGTTCACACTTTCCTGGTGAGTCATGGATTCAGATCAAGAATCGATTGATTTATTCTTCTGACTCATATCCTATACAGAACGGTTATCAAGGTCTTCTTGGGTATGGTAGATTAAATCTTGCTCGCGCTATTGATGAAAATTACCATGATGCTCAAGTACTTAGTTTACATCCAAATCCCAGTAATGGGAATTTTGAAGGAAAGTTAAATTTTTTAGAAAGTGGAAATTATCAGATATCTATTTTTGATGTCCTAGGAAAGTTGTATCATCGTGAATATTTTTATGCTCAGACTGGGGTGTCAAAAATAAAATTTGATTTTGAAAATCTAAAACCTGGTTATTACACAATTAAATTATCAGGTAAAGTGTCTATTAATAATGTCTTTATAATTTTATAAAATTCTCAATATGAATCTAGAAGGAATTATTGCAATAAGTGGAAAACCAGGACTTTTTAAAATTATAGGACAGACAAAAAATGGGGTAGTTGTGGAGAGTCTTCTCAATGCCAATCGTCTGGCGATGTCTTCGTCTTCTAAAATGAGTGCACTTCAAGATATTGCTATTTACACATACACAGAAGAAATCCCTCTAGTAGAAGTTTTAGATATGATTCGTGTTAAGGAGTCTGGAAAAATTTCTATTGGCCACAAATCTTCTAAAGATGTATTAATTAGTTATTTTAACGAAGTTCTTAAAAATTTTGATGAAGATAGAGTGTATGTTTCAGATATTAAAAAGGTAATCTCTTGGTACAATACACTTCAGAAATCAGGATTTGCTGTTGCTTCTGATCCCTCCAAAACAGATGATGCTATAGAAGAAAATGATGTAAAAAAAGCTGTATCTAAAGTGAAAATAACACCAAAAAGTACTTCTAATTCTAAAGCAAAATCTTCTGCAAAAAAAAAGTCTAAGAAAAAAGATAAATAGTCAGTTTATTTTGGTTTACCCTATTATACAAACTGATCTTTAAGGGTCTTTTTGTCATTTTTAATGTATGTTTATGAGACACTTTTTACCCAATGATTTAACAGTTTCAGGCTGGGATCAAATCAAATCATATTTTGAGGATTTACTAGATAGGAAAATAAATTCTTCAGATGATTTAAAAAAGTGGATGAAGGACCGAAGCGAATTAGAGTCCTTTTTAGAGGAGGATATGGCTTGGCGTTATATAAAAATGAATATCGATACTTCAGATATTGATTTACAGAAGTCTTTTCAATTTTTTGTCAATCAAATCTCACCCTATTCTGCGACTTACGACCATAAGTTAAATAAGAAAATAAATGAATCTCCTTTTTTAAGTCAATTAGATTCTATTCATTATTTCACTTATTTGCGTTCAGTAAAAAATGAAATTCAACTTTATAGAGATGAAAATATTCCTCTTTTTACTGTTTTAACAGAAAAAGCACAAAAGTTTGGCGAAATATCCGCTATGATGACTGTTAATATTCAAGACAAAGAATTGACTTTGCAACAAGCTTCAGTTTTTTTAAAGGATCCAAACAGAAACTTACGTCAAGAGGTTTTTGAGAAGATTAACTTCAGAAGACAGCAGGATATTGGTGTTCTAGATGTTCTTCTTGATGAGTTACTTTTTACCCGACAAGAAGTTGCTGCCAATGCAGGGTTTAGTAATTTTAGAGATTATAAATTTCAATCGATGGGTCGGTTTGATTATTCCAAAAAAGATTGTTTAGATTTTCATTCTTCTATTGAAAATGAAATTGTACCGCTGATTAAGGAAATGCATAATCAAAGAATATCTCAACTAGGACTTTCAACACTAAAACCATGGGATATGCAAGTAGATCCGCAGGGGCTTAGTCCCTTAAAGCCATTTGTTGACGGTGCTGATTTACTAGAAAAATGTATTAAGTGTTTTGATTCGATACGACCTTATTATGGGGAATGTCTTCGTCAAATGAAATCCATGGGTCATCTTGATTTAGACTCAAGAAAGGGAAAAGCTCCTGGAGGGTTTATGTATCCTCTTTTTGAATCCGGTGTCCCCTTTATTTTTATGAATTCTGTTGGACAATTGAGAGATGCTGTAACGATGATTCACGAAGGAGGTCATGCTGTTCATTCCTTCTATACGAAAGATATGGATTTAGCTGCATTTAAAAGTACACCGTCCGAGGTTGCTGAGCTTGCATCAATGAGTATGGAACTAATCTCTATGGAGCATTGGAATGTATTTTTTGACAATGAGGAAGACTTGAAACGCGCAAGAATAGAGCAGCTTCATGGAGTTTTGTCCACACTTCCTTGGGTTGCAATGGTGGACGAGTTCCAACACTGGTTATACGAAAATAAAGACCATAGTCATTTGGAAAGACATAACCAGTGGATAAAGATTACAGAAAGATATGGGACTAATTGTATCGATTGGACGGGCTATGAAGAACAGCAAAAAACTTCCTGGCAAAGACAACTCCATATTTATGAAGTACCTTTTTACTATATCGAATATGGGATGGCTCAGCTTGGTGCGATTGCAGTATGGAGAAACTATAAGCTATCTCCCGAGAGGGCCCTTGATGCTTTTGATAGCGCTCTTCAACTTGGATATACTAAAACGATTGGTGAAATTTATGTGCAAGCAGGTATTCAATTTGATTTCTCGCCCTCATATGTTAAAGAGCTTGCAACTTTTGTCAAACAGCAGTTACTTATTCTAGAGTAATTTTTATACACATACACATAAAATGATATTTGCATGAATTCAAGAGAAGATAAACTAATTGCCTTTGGTAGATTGTTGGATGTTATGGACGAATTAAGGGAGAAATGTCCTTGGGATCAAAAGCAAACCTTCGACAGTCTAAGACATCTTACCATTGAGGAAACCTATGAGTTGTGTGATGCCATATTAGATAATGATATGGGAGAAGTAAAAAAAGAGTTAGGGGACCTTTTACTTCATATTATATTTTATTCCAAAATTGCTTCTGAAGAAAAATTTTTTGACGTTGCTGATGTTTTGAATGGGATTTGCGATAAATTAATTTTTAGACATCCGCATATTTACAGCGATACTAAAGTTACAAGCGAAGATGAGGTGAAGAAGAATTGGGAAATGCTAAAATTAAAAGAAAAAGGAATACAGTCTTCCGTCCTTGAGGGAGTTCCCTCTTCTTTACCTTCTTTGGTGAAAGCTATCCGTATACAAGATAAAGTTCATGGCGTTGGCTTTGAATGGTCGAAACAAGATGAAGTCTGGGCTAAAGTTAAAGAGGAATTACATGAATTTGAATATGAGTTGGATCAAAATAATATTTTGAATATGGAAGCTGAATTTGGTGATTTACTTTTTTCCTTGGTCAATTTCGCGCGCCACATTAAAATCAACCCTGAAGACGCATTAGAAAGGACAAATAAAAAGTTTAGATCTAGGTTTCAGCTAATGGAAAAATTTATTCATTCAGACAAAAAGAATTTGCCAGATATGACTCTTGATCAGATGAATGTTTATTGGAAACAGGCTAAGAATAATTGATTTATTCGTAACGAAGTGCTTCTATAGGATCTAGCTTGGAGGCTTTTATCGCAGGATAAATTCCAGAGATCAGTCCGACAAACACACAAAGAATAATACCCGCAATGATCCATGCCCACGGGATAACAAAGGCAGAGCCCATTAAGTATGATGTCGTGTTACCAAGAAGAATCCCCATAATGATTCCCAATACCCCTCCAAATTGACAGATTAGTACTGCTTCAATAAGGAATTGTTCGCGAATGATTTTTGGAGTTGCACCAACAGCTTTCCTAGTTCCAATTTCTTTTGTTCTTTCCGTTACACTTACTAACATTATATTCATTAAGGCAATTGCTGCTCCCAAAAGAGTGATAAAACCAATGAGTGTAGCAGCACTGGTCACATAGTTTAAGTTTTCCATCAATGATTTAGCGAGACTGTCACTCTTTGTTATAGTAAAATTTTGTTCTTCTTTAGGTCTTATTCTTCGAATGCTTCTAAATATTCCTGTAGCGGAATCGATACAAGCATCAATTTGATTATTGTTTTTTGCCATAACACCAATAGTGATTGATTTACTAGACGACATATTGTTTCTAAGGTATGTAATAGGCGCAATACAAGTTCTGTCACCCCCGCCGCCCATACTTGAACCTTTTTCGGCGATTACGCCAATTATTTTCATTCGATTGTTATTGACCGAAATAATTTTCCCAACTGCTGTAGGTGAACTATTAAATAGTTGTTTAAATATATCTTGTCCTATTAGAACTACATTACTGTTTAAATTTAGGTCTTGTTGATTGATATTTCTTCCCCATTCAATTTCATAGCCTGAGACATAAACATAATTCTCATCACCACCAAAAATACTAACATTTGGGTTTGTTTTTCGCGAAGCATATTTTACGGTTGCAGTTTGGGTAGATCTATAAGAAATTGATGTGCTTCCGATTTGTGAAAAACGAGATTTAAAATCATAAGCTTCATTGTATGAAATCTTAGGAATTTCTTGAAAACGGTTTTTTCTACTACGAACCCCTCGACTCTGATCTTGAATGGTAAAGGTGTTGGCTCCCATCATAGAGAAATTATCATTTAGTGAGTGATCAATTGAATCTATAGCTGTAAGAATACCAACTAATGATGCAATTCCAATGGCAATGATCGAAGCTGTAATAGAGGTTCTCAACAAATGACCCCTAATAGAAGTTAGGGCCATTTTTATATTCTCTTTGAATTTTATATTCATTATTTACTAATGCTATTTTTTCAGATTTTTCTAAGTATTAACAAGAAAGAATATTAGCTCATTTAATTTAATTAGATCTCCTGAAGTTTCCCTTTGAAATCCCTTTTTTTCTTTGATTCTGTCCGCTGTTTCGATGATTTGCGCCACTTCGCTTCTTTTCAGGTATTTCTTCTACTTCGTCTGAGAATGGATGTGAGTTTACCACAGGAATCTTTTGACCAATTAATTTTTGAATGTCCTTTAAATAAGCTCTTTCTTCAATATTACAAAAAGAAATAGCAATTCCAGATCGTTTGGCTCTTCCAGTTCTTCCAATACGGTGAACATATGTCTCTGGGATATTGGGTAGGTCGTAATTGATCACTAGTTCTAATTCATCAACATCTATACCTCTTGCAGCAATGTCCGTGGCGATTAGAACCTTAGTGTCTCTGTTTTTGAAGTTTGCCAAGGCTCGTTGGCGAGCAGCTTGAGACTTATTTCCATGAATAGCTTCAGCTTTTATTCCTGCTTTGTCTAAAAGTTTAACAATTTTATTTGCTCCGTGTTTTGTTTTTGAAAACACTAATAATGAATCAATTTCATTTTCTTCTAGTATATGAATGAGTAATTTTACTTTACTTTTTTTACTTACATAATATAAAGCTTGCTCTACTTTTTCTGCTGTAGCTTGCTCAGGATGAATAGTAACTTTTTCAGGGTTTCCTAATATAGATTTAGATAAACTTAGTATTGATTGTGGCATCGTTGCCGAGAAAAATAATGATTGTCTATCTTTTGGTAATGCTGCTATTATTTTTTTAATATCATGAATAAACCCCATGTCTAACATATGATCCGCTTCATCTAAAACGCAATATTTCACCTCTTTCAGGGAAATATAACCTTGATTCATTAAATCCAATAATCTCCCAGGAGTAGCAACAAGGATATCAATACCACGAGAGAGAGCTTGGGTTTGAGTGCCCTGTTTTACGCCGCCAAAAATAACGGTATTTTTAACGGATGTATGTTGTGCGTATGTAGTGCAATTCTCTCCAATTTGAATAGCTAATTCACGGGTTGGAGTTACAATGAGGGCTTTTACTTTTCTCCTACCAACCTCTTTATTTCTACCATTTTCAATATGTTGAATAATCGGAATAGAGAAGGCCGCAGTTTTTCCAGTCCCAGTTTGGGCACAACCCAAAAGATCTTTTCCTTCTAGAAGAATTGGAATGGATTGTTCTTGAATAGGCGTGGGCTTTGTATATCCTTCTGATTCAACAGCCCTAAGGATGGGCTCGATTATTCCGAGTTCTTTAAATGTCATATATTTTTATTTATTGGCACCAAATGTAAGGGAATTGATTGAATAATTAATGATTGTATTGCTTTGTTCATTTTTAAATAAATTCAAGTGAAAAATACCAAATGAAATTCGTTTGTCAAATTGATAAAAGCGTGTATTTTTGCAGGTATGCAAGAAAAAATACTTATTCTCGATTTTGGTTCTCAATACACTCAGCTTATTGCCCGAAGAGTTAGGGAGCTTAATATTTACTGTGAGATTCATCCCTACAACAAAATCCCGAAACTCACGAAAGATCTTAAAGGAGTTATTCTTTCAGGATCTCCTCATTCTGTTCGAGAAGACGACGCTCCTATTCCCTCATTAGACGGAATTAAAGGAGTAATTCCTTTGCTTGGTATTTGTTATGGAGCTCAGCATCTTGCCTATCAATTTGGGGGAGACATACTTCCCTCAAAAATTAGAGAGTATGGTCGTGCCAATTTATCATATGTAGATCATAATAACCCTTTGTTTAAGGACGTTCCTTTAGATTCTCAGGTTTGGATGAGTCACGGTGATACCATTGCTGTTTTGCCAGAATCTTATCAAGTAATTGCATCCACCCATGATGTAAGTTGCGCCGGATATTCGATTCAAAATGAAGAAACTTATGGGCTTCAATTTCATCCTGAAGTCTATCATTCATCGGATGGAGGCAAAATATTATCTAATTTTTTACTAGATATTTGTTTTTGTTCGCAGGACTGGACTCCCGCTTCTTTTGTAGATACTACTGTTCAAGATTTGAAGCAGAACCTTGGAAATGATAAGGTTATTTTAGGATTATCTGGTGGAGTTGATTCTACCGTTACTGCGATTTTATTACACAAAGCTATCGGGCCTAATTTACATTGTATTTTTGTTGACAATGGATTGCTCAGAAAAGAGGAATTTTCAAATGTTTTAAAACAGTACGAGGGAATGGGATTAAATGTCACTGGAGTTGATGCAAAATCTCTTTTTTACAGTGCTTTGGAAGGACTATCTGATCCTGAGAACAAGCGTAAGGCAATTGGTAAAGCATTTATTGATGTATTTGACCAAGCCTCCCAACATATTAATGATGTACTTTGGTTGGCTCAAGGTACAATATACCCTGATGTCATAGAATCAGTTTCTGCTTCAGGAGGACCATCTGCTACAATTAAATCTCATCACAATGTGGGTGGTCTTCCCGATTATATGAAATTAAAAGTCGTAGAACCACTAAATACGCTTTTTAAAGACGAAGTTCGAAGAGTAGGAAAGTCAATGGGCCTGTCTGATCATCTTTTAGGAAGACATCCTTTTCCAGGACCAGGATTGGCTATTCGTATTTTAGGGGTTGTTACACCGGAAAAGGTATCTATTCTTCAAGAGGTTGACTATATATTTATTCAAGGTTTAAAAGATTATCAACTTTATGATAGCGTTTGGCAAGCAGGAGCAATGCTGCTTCCAATTCAATCTGTTGGCGTCATGGGTGATGAAAGAACCTATGAACAAGTCGTAGCTCTTAGAGCAGTAGAATCAGTTGATGGGATGACAGCGGATTGGGTTCACTTGCCTTATGAATTCTTAGCGAAAATTTCTAATGAAATTATAAATAAAGTAAAAGGGGTAAATAGAGTTGTCTATGATATAAGTTCAAAACCTCCCGCAACAATCGAATGGGAATAATGAACTTTTGAATTATGCATTAATTATAAGGTTTTTAACAGCTTCAATCCATTTTGGATGGGTGTTTAAACTAGGTACTAAATCTAGTTTTTCTCCACCATTCTCTATAAATAGTTCATTAAAACCTTCGCCTATTTCAACAGTAGTTTCAAGGCAATCAGCAACAAATGCTGGGGAGAAAACTAATATTTTTTTTGCTCCATTTTTTGCTAGTTTAATAATTTTTTTGTCTGCAAAGGGAGTCAACCATTTATTGTCTAACCTTGATTGAAAGCAAATACTGTAGTTATGATCTTCTAAATGTAGTTTTTGAGCAAGAATTTTAGTTGTAGCGACACAATTAGATTTATAACAATATTTGTTTTTATATATTGGATTACAGCTACAATCATTGTCATTGCAATTTTCAAAATTTAATTTTTTTATGTGCCGGGTTGGAAGGCCATGATAGCTGAATAAAATGTGATCATATTCATCTAAGTTGAACTCCTTTCCTCTAGCTACGACAGAATCTAAATATCCTTCATCCAAATGAAATTCAGATATAAATTTTAATTTTGGAATGGCCCACCATTTAGAAATATATTTCATTACTTCTTCGATCGCTGTACCACTACTAGAGGATGCATATTGAGGATATAGCGGTAGAAAAATAATTTCGTCATATTGCTGTTCTTTCATTTCCTTTAGAACATTTTTAATTGATGGCTTATTATAGCGCATTGCCAAATGAATTCCGTACTCTGGACCCATTTGTTTTTTGATTGACTCTAATAATTCTATACTGTTATAAAGAAGAGGAGAACCTTTTTCTGTCCAAAGTTTTTGGTATTCTTTGGCAGAGGAAAACATTCGGATAGGAACAATTATTAGGTTTACAAGAATAGATCGTAATATTTTTGGAATATCAATTACTCTTCCATCATTGAGAAACTCAAATAAGTAGGGCCCAACACTAGTTACCTTAGGACTGTCAGGGGTTCCTAAGTTTATTAATAAAACACCAGTTTTTTTCATTTTATACTTGTATTATGCAAAGATAAATTGAATTTTTGAATTAAAACTTAAAATATGTTTTCTGTTTGGCTAGATATTTGCTTTAAATTACCGTAAAAAATTGCCTCGTTCGTTCAAGCTTATTACATTTACGCAACAAAAATTTATACAGATGATTAAAAATATTTACCTGTTTTTTTCTCTTTTAACATTCTGCTCTCTGAATGTCTTCTCTCAATGTCCTCCCTTAGATTTTACACCTTTGAATACAGGTACAAACATGACCCTTTTGATTACAGGCGGGTCAGTATCAACAATGAATGTGATTGGACAAGGATCAATTGGCGTTTTCTACACTGATGATAATGGGCTTTTAATTTGTGGAGGTTCTACGACTTTTGAGGGAGATCAATGTTCAATTTCAGCATACGGAGACGACACAACTACTCCAGAGAAAGACGGTTTCAATGTTGGAGAAAGTTTTGTTTGGAAATTCGAGGATTTAAATGGGAATCAGTTTGATCTCTCTACTACTATTTTTG
>CAZEWZ010000004.1:0-85838 GCA_964516765.1 uncultured Cryomorphaceae bacterium
GTGATATCGTGATGTGAAAGGTGGGTCTGATCAGAATAAATAAAATCCCAAACTATATTCCCTTCGGAATCAATTTCTTGTACTCGACCGGCTTCTGCTGCTCCGCCTAACTCATTAGAGTTATGTACCGTTCCTCTAATAATATTCCCATCATCCTTCAATAATACGGAATAATTACAGGGCAAACTACAGTTCCAAGTATGTGCAATATCACCATCTTTATCGATAAGATATGCTGTGTTCTGACCCTGTTTATTGTATAAAGCGTATCCATCAAATTCTGTCGTTTGAGAAAAAGAGATTTGACTTAACAAAAACAAAACTAATGTGAAATTCACTGTTTTCATATATTTAATTTTTAGAGAGGGGTTTTTATATCTGAAAACAAATATGATTAAATTTATTTAAATTAAGTAAATATTTCTAAACATCTTCCCATAGCAAAAAACCCTTCTCTAGAGAAGGGTTTTTGATAAATTTTTAAATTCTATTTGCTTAATCTGGCAATTCATTAGACTCATCTAGTAATTCCTCAGATGATTCCACGGTAGGAATATCCTTCTTAATTTCAATGGAAATTTTTTCATCTATCTGAGAATTTGAGTGACTGTCTCCACCTAAGATTGGGGCAATCACCAGACCAATTAAACAGGTCAACTTGATTAATATATTCATTGAAGGACCAGAGGTGTCTTTGAAAGGGTCTCCAACGGTATCTCCGGTAATTGCAGCCTCGTGAGCAGCAGAACCTTTATGGGTCATTTCACCATTAATCATCACTCCAGCTTCAAAAGATTTTTTAGCATTGTCCCAAGCACCCCCCGCATTGTTCTGGAAAATAGCCCAAAGAACACCACTTACTGTCACTCCGGCCATATAGCCTCCTAACATTTCAGCAATCATTAAGTTGTCCATCCCAAATAACATAGGTAAGAAAGTAATTACCAAAGGAAAACCTATTGTTAAAATTCCGGGTAACATCATTTCTTTTAAGGATGCTTGTGTAGAAATTTCTACGCATTTGTCGTACTCTGGCTTCCCAGTTCCTTCCATAATACCGGGAATCTCTTTAAATTGTCTTCTTACCTCGTAAACCATTTCCATGGCAGCTTTACCAACCGCATTCATGGCAAGGGCCGAAAATACAACTGGAACCATTCCACCAATAAACAACATGGCTAAAACTGGTGCTTTAAAGATGTTAATCCCATCAATGCCAGTAAATGTAACATATGCAGCAAATAAAGCTAAAGAAGTTAGTGCTGCAGAGGCAATAGCAAAACCTTTCCCTGTAGCAGCTGTAGTATTCCCTACAGAATCTAATATATCTGTTCGCTCTCTTACAATTGGATCTTGCTCACTCATTTCAGCGATTCCACCTGCGTTATCCGCAATGGGGCCAAATGCGTCAATAGCTAACTGCATCGCAGTTGTAGCCATCATAGCTGAAGCAGCCATGGCCACTCCATAAAAACCTGCAAAAGCATAAGAGGACCAAATAGCCATTGCAAACAGTATCACTGTCGGAAAAGTAGAAATCATACCTGTGGCAAGACCAGCAATAATATTTGTTCCTGCTCCGGTGGCAGATTTTTCAACAATATTTAAAATCGGCTTTTTTCCTAATCCGGTATAATACTCCGTCACAGAAGAAATGACACCTCCGACGATTAAACCAACAATAGTAGCATAAAACACACGAAGGGAACTAATATCCTTTAATACATTGCCGCCTGTTTCGAAGAAATTCATTTTCATTGTCTCGGGAAGCATCCATCCGACTAATCCATAGCATGAAGCTGCAACCAAGGCAATAGAGAACCAGTTACCTTTATTAAGTGCACCCATTACTTCGCTTTCTTTGGCATTATTATCCTTAATACTCACCAACATGGTTCCCAAAAGAGAAATCACAATTCCAACCCCAGCGATAGACATCGGGAGAAGAATAGGTCCAATAGAACCAAATCCATTAAATATGTTAATGTCATTAACCTCAATTACATAGTTCCCTAACACCATTGCAGCTAAAACTGTGGCCACATAAGAACCAAATAAGTCAGCACCCATACCCGCAACATCTCCAACATTATCTCCAACATTATCCGCAATAGTTGCAGGATTTCTGGGATCATCTTCAGGAATACCAGCTTCTACTTTTCCAACTAAATCTGCTCCTACATCGGCTGCTTTGGTGTAAATACCACCACCGACTCTAGCAAACAAAGCAATAGACTCTGCACCTAGGGAAAATCCAGCTAATGTTTCTAAAACAATAGTCATATCATGGCTATTGGTCCATTGTCCACCCATGAAGAATTGGTAGAAGACAATAAAGAAAACTGTCAATCCCAAAACGGATAAACCAGCAACACCTAACCCCATAACTGTTCCACCGCCAAAAGAAACTTTTAAAGCATTAGGTAAACTAGTCCTTGCAGCCTGCGTGGTTCTAACATTGGTTTTTGTCGCTATCTTCATTCCCATATTTCCAGCTAAGGCAGAGAAAAAAGCACCCACAATAAATGCTATCACAATAAGCCAGTGAGTAGAAGGAACAATGGTTGAAACGACAAAAAGTAATATACTGACACCTATCACAAAAAAGGTCAGTAGTCGGTATTCTGCTTTCAGGAAGGCCAAAGCACCTTCATAAATATGGTCGGATATTTCTTTCATTTTTCCATCTCCAGCATCTTGCTTCATGACCCAAGATTTTTTAGCTACCATATATAGTAGTCCTATAATTGCCATAAAAACTGGCATATAAATCATTATTGATTCCATAATCTATCTATGATTAATTGTTTACAAGGGGGCAAATATAAATAAAAACTCAATAATAGGACTAAATATATAGATCATTATTGTTTACAATATCGCTAAATCATAGGTTAAAATTGGAAATAGTCTAATTCATAAAAACATAATTTAAAGTCCACAAGTTCACTAAATTGCGAGAATGTTAAAATATAATCAAAACAATTAAAAAAGTACAAGTATACATTTTGAAGAGATGTCTTATCTTGCAAGAGTGAAAAAAAGTCTGCAAATAAAAAAAGAAAACCGCCACTGGTTAGACCGATTAGACATAGACCATCCTTTTCTTATTGCTGGTCCCTGCAGTGCAGAAACAGAAGAACAAGTTTTGCTCACAGCGCAAGCTTTGAGTGAAGTTCGACCTAGCTTTTTCCGTGCCGGCATATGGAAGCCTAGAACCAGACCCGGAGGATTTGAGGGAGTCGGAGAGAAAGGTCTACCATGGTTAGAAAAAGTGCAAAAGAATTTTGATCTAAAAGTCGCCACGGAAGTTGGAAATGCGAGTCATGTAGAGAAAGCACTAAAATACAATATTGATTTGCTATGGATTGGTGCCAGAACAACTGTGAATCCCTTTGCAGTTCAAGAAATTGCTGAAGCACTCCGAGGAACAGATAAAATAATCCTAGTCAAGAATCCAGTCAACCCTGATTTAAGCTTATGGTTGGGTGGAATAGAACGAATTAAGTCTGCAGGCATTCAGAACCTCGGCGCTGTACATCGAGGATTTTCTAGCTATGAAGCTCTCTATTACAGGAATAAACCCGAATGGCATATTCCAATTGAACTAAAAAAAGAATTTCCTCAGCTGCCCTTAATTATAGACCCTTCTCATATCTGTGGACGTCGAGATGCCATATTAGACACATCACAAACCGCATTAGATTTAAACTATGACGGCCTGATGATAGAAACTCATTTTGATCCAAACCATGCTTGGAGTGATTCAAAACAACAAATTAGCCCCACTGAACTAATAAACATAATGAATCGCGTAGTGATTCCAAATGCAACAAGCAACAAGAAAACATTTCAACAAAAACTCCATATTCTTAGAAGCGAACTAGATGTTCTAGACAATAATTTAATTGAACTTCTGAACGAAAGAATGTCAGTATCAGAGGTAATTGGTCACTTAAAGCAACAAGAAAATGTAGCTATTCTTCAGAGTGAAAGGTGGGGTAAAACATTGCCACTATTAATAAAGGAAGCAGAAAAAAAAGGCCTAAACCAGGAATTTATTAACGAGATATTTAAAAGGATCCACGTAGAATCAATAAAAATTCAACGTAAAAAAAAATAACCTTCTTTCATTAGCGTCTTCGATTAGGTATACCAAGCTTCTACTTCCTCTAATTTCAGTGCAGGTATATCTAATTTTTTCTTTTTTCTATATCCGTTAAGTACCTGATGTACCTTCGTAAACTTCTGTTCTCTTAGGCTCTCAGGACTTTCAAATCCGGCTTCAATGACAATTTGCGACCATGAAGATGAAACCCCAATAGCTTCAAAATCGGAAGCATTTACCACAGCCTCAAACCTTTCTGGCCGCATCTGCGGAAAAAATAACACATCTTGAATAGAAGGTTGATTAGTTAAAAGCATCGCAAAGCGATCTATTCCTATCCCCATTCCGGAGCTTGGTGGCATTCCGTATTCTAAGGCTCTCAAGAAATCTTGGTCTATAAACATCGCCTCGTCGTCACCTTTCGAAGACAATTGGTGTTGCTCTTCAAATCTTTCTCGCTGATCGATGGGGTCGTTTAATTCAGAATAGGCATTGGCAACTTCTTTTCCATTGATCATTAATTCAAACCGTTCTGTCAAGTTTGGATTATCGCGGTGCACCTTGCATAAAGGTGACATTTCTATCGGATAATCTGTTATAAACGTGGGCTGTATATAATGCGATTCACATTTCTCTCCAAAAATTGCATCGATCAGTTTGGCCTTACCCATACTGGGATCAGTAGGGATCTGAAGTATAGAACAAGCCTCTCTCAATTGGGATTCATCCATTACCGAAATATCAACGCCGGTGTGAGATTTAATTGCGTCGGTCATCGTAACTCTTAAAAACGGAGTCTTAAAACTTATGGGTATTTCTCCCACAAGAACCTCTGTGGTTTCATTTACGTCCATGGCCACTCTTTGAATCATTTCCTCGGTAAAATCCATCATCCAGTGGTAATCTTTGTAGGCCACATAAATTTCCAACATGGTAAATTCAGGATTGTGCGTTCGATCCATTCCTTCGTTCCTGAAAGCTTTGGCAAACTCATATACTCCGTCAAAGCCCCCAACAATCAAACGCTTCAAATAAAGTTCATTGGCAATTCTAAGGTAAAGAGGCGTGTCTAAAGCGTTGTGGTGAGAGATAAACGGACGTGCAGAAGCTCCGCCTGGAATCGGCTGAAGAATTGGTGTCTCTACCTCTAAATATTCATGCTCATTAAAAAAATTTCGCATGCTATTAATGATTTTTGCACGCTTCACAAAAGTTTCTTTCACACCCTCATTTACAACTAAATCAACATAGCGCTGGCGATAGCGAAGTTCAGGGTCAGAAAAGGAGTCATATACATTCCCCTCGTCATCTGTTTTGACCACCGGAAGAGGCTTTAATGATTTAGAAAGTAGGGTGAGACTTTTTACCATAACCGAAATTTCTCCCACTTGTGTCTTGAAAAGACTTCCTTTGATGCCAATAAAATCACCCATATCCAATAATTTTTTGAATACATCATTGTACATAGCTTTATCCTCACCAGGACAAATCTCATCACGATTAAAATACAATTGGACTCGGCCTTGAGCATCTTGTAGTTCTGCAAAAGAGGCTTTTCCCATAATCCGACGCCCCATTAGACGACCAGCCATACACACTTTTCTACCCTCTTCATATTCCTCTTTAACAGCCTTGGTGTAGATATTTACAGGAAATGCAGCAGCTGGATAGGGATCAATTCCTAAATCTTTTAATTTAGTAAGGGAATCTCTTCTTCCCAGTTCTTGTTCTGACATTGGTCTACTCATAAATTGAAGTTTGAACAAATATACCAAACTTTTGAGAGATAAATATTTTAACTTGCATGGCGAAAATGGCTATTTAAAATTATATAATAAGACCCCTATGAAAGAGTTAATTGCAGGATTTGGTAATCAATTAAGACATGCACTTGAAATTGGAGAACAAGCTCATCTAATGGAATCAAAAAAAACAATTAAAAATGTAGTAATAACCGGTCTTGGGGGCTCTGGTATTGGAGGTACAATGGTTTCTGAGTTGGTAGCAAAAAATTGTTCCGTCCCAATTTTAACCAACAAAGGCTATCATTTACCCAGCTTTGTCAACCAAGATACTCTTGTAATCTGTTCCTCATTTTCTGGAAACACAGAAGAAACACTAGAAGCCTTTCATCAAGCAAAAAATATGGGATCTGAAATAATCTGTATCAGCTCCGGAGGACAGTTGATTGACTTAGCTAAAGAAAATCATCTAAATCACATACAACTGCCCCGAGCAGAATCTCCCAGAGCAATGATGGGTTATTCTGTGACACAACTTTTTTACTCTCTTGAACACTACGGACTCATTAGTAATTATTTTAGATCTGATATATCTAAATCTGCCGACTTGATCGATTTATATCAAGAAGAAATTCAGGCTGACGCGGTCAAAATTGCTAACATTCTAGAAGGAAAAATTCCCATCATTTATGCCTGTGATGGTTATGAGGGAATGGCTGTCCGATTCCGTCAACAACTCAATGAAAATTCAAAAATGTTGGCATGGCATGGAATAATTCCTGAAATGAATCACAATGAACTGGTAGGCTGGAGATCCAAAAACGAAAAACTGGCTGTTCTTTTCTTCAAAAATAAATCCGATTACATTCGTAATCAAAAAAGAATCGACATCAACAAGCAAGTCATCTCGGAATACACCTCTTCTGTTATTGAATACTCTTCCAAAGGAGAATCTGTGATAGAACAAACTTTCTTTTTAGTAAATCTTGGGGACCATGTTTCTTTTCTTCTATCTAAAATGAATGGTGTCATTGCAGAAGAAATTGATGTTATCAATAAATTAAAAGGAGCACTCGCTAAATTTTAGCGAATAACTAAAAACTAACCTTTCTGTTTCACGAAAGCAAAATAATTAATTTCCTATCTATTCATGCAAGAAGTAGACTTCATAGATTTAGGGCTGATTGACTACAAAAAGGCTTGGGATTTCCAGGAAGAATTATTTCAAGGTATCATTGATGTCAAACGTGCGAATAGAAAACTAGATTCATCTGATGCCACACTTAGAAAAACTCGAAGCAAACTGATTTTCTGCGAACATCCTCATGTTTTCACATTGGGTAAAAGCGGCCAACAAAACCACTTATTGATTAATGAACAACAGCTCACCACCAAAGGTGCGCGATTTTATAAAATAAATAGAGGAGGTGATATCACCTATCACGGACCAGGACAGTTGGTGGGCTATCCGATTTTTGATCTGGATAATTTCTTCACAGACATTCATAAATATCTTCGCTTTCTAGAAGAAGCAGTCATTCTCACTATTAAAGAATATGGATTAAGTGGAGGTCGTATCAATGGGTCTACCGGGGTTTGGCTTGATTGGGACAATCCCAAGGCTAGAAAAATTTGCGCTTTAGGAGTTCGATCTAGTCGCTGGGTAACCATGCATGGATTCGCTTTTAATGTGAACTCAGACTTAGACTACTTTTCGAATATCATCCCCTGTGGCATATCAGACAAAGCTGTCACATCTCTAGAAAAAGAATTAGGAAAACCTCTAGAAATGAAAGAGGTCCAAGAAAAAGTAAAAGCTCATCTCTCTCAGCTTTTCGGGATGCAATTAATCTAAATTTCTGCCAAATCAATTTAGAACCTAGATGCTTAAGTTAAAGATTCAATCGTTACTATAACAAATAAGATTAAGCTATATTTACTGATATGAGATATATTCATCTAGTCCTAAAGGTATTCTTGATTGCATTTATTTTTTTAAATGTTTATGTCCTGGCATCAGGAAAAAGCTATGTGTATAAAGCAATCAAAGTAGGCTATCTGAATGGAAATATCTCAGCAACAATTCAAGACATTGACTTTTTCGATACAAGTATTATTGAATCAGCAAAAAAAGAGCCCTGGCCGATAGCAAAAGATTACAACAAAAAAAAACTAAAAGAAAACTTCAGACTCAGGCTAGAAAAAAATGAATCTATAGCTCTTACAGTTATTCAAAATGACAGCCTAAGATATGAGGAGTATTGGGGAATAGGATCTAGAACCTCAAGAACAAATTCTTTTTCGATGGGAAAATCTGTGGTGAGTATCTTAATTGGAGTAGCCATCGATGAAGGTTTAATCGAAAATGTAGATCAAAAAATAATTGATTTTCTCCCTGAATACAATCGAGAGGGTCAAAACTATAACAAAGAAGTGACTATCAAACACTTGCTCACAATGTCTTCTGGTATTGATTGGGAAGAAGATTATTACAATCCACTTGGGATTACTGCAAATGCTTACTTTACATCCGAATTAAACGAGCTGATGTTTAATATAGATTTTACTGAAGAACCGGGGAAAACCTACAAATATAAGAGTGGAAATACACAAGTCTTAGCCATGATCTTAGAAAGAGCTACCGGGAAAAAATTGAGTAAGTATACCTCAGAAAAATTATGGAAACCTCTAGGGGCTGAAGACGATGCAGAATGGATGATGGACAAAAAAGGAGGTATAGAAAAAGCTTACTGCTGTCTCAATTCAAACGCATTAGATTTTTCTCGACTTGGACAACTGTATATGAACCAAGGCAATTGGAAAGGTAATCAATTAATTGACTCTTCTTATGTTAAGAACTCAATTAAAGCTGACTTAGAATCTTTTTATGGATATTCTTGGTGGCTTTATGAATCCGAATACAAATATCCTGTTTTTTGTATGCGAGGAGTAAATGGACAATACGTAATATCGGTCCCTCAACTCAATTTAGTAGCTACTCGATTAGGTCACAAAAAAAACAGTTACGATTCGAAGTCATTATCGGATATGGAATTTTACATTCAACAAATTATTAAACACTTCGACAATACAAATGTTGAACCATCTTGACATCCAACATATTCTTTTTTTTAGACATTGCAAACGAGATAGTTATGCGGCCAATAATTCCTGGATAAACTTATTAATAATATAATTTTTCTTGCTAAAGCCTAAAATGAAAGCAGTCTACTCTCCTATTCTTAATATCAAAAACTTATCTATTGGTTTTAAACATAACCATAAAGAGCAAAAAGTTATAGATTCCTTAAATTTAACTGTGTATGAAGGAGAAACTCTTGCTTTGGTAGGAGAATCTGGGTCTGGGAAATCTTTAACTGGCTTAGCCTGTATGGGTCTTATTTCTAAAAGTTCTCTTATAAACATCTCTGGAGAAATTTGGTTTGGCCACCAAAATGATCGGCAAGCGATTCATCGACTAAGCGAAAAAAAAATGCAGTCGATTCGAGCCAAACAAATAGCAATGATTTTTCAAGAACCCATGACCGCTCTGAATCCTTCAATGACATGTGGAAAACAATTGTTCGAAGCCATAAATCAACATTTGAAACTATCAAAGTTTGGAAATAAAAAAAAGTGCTTGGAACTTCTTGAAGCAGTTGAATTAAAAGATCCAAACCGAGTCTATGAGACCTATCCTCACCAGCTTTCGGGAGGCCAAAAACAGAGGGTTATGATTGCGATGTCGATTTCCTGCAGCCCCAAAATTCTCATCGCTGATGAACCCACAACAGCCTTAGATGTGACTGTTCAAAGGGATATTCTATCTCTTATTACAAAGCTTCAGAAAAAGGAGAAAATGGCCTGCCTATTTATCAGCCATGACTTGGAATTGGTTCGAAGCTATGCCGATCGTATAGCTGTGATCAAACAAGGAGTTTTAGTGGAGGTAAAAGAAACCAAAGAACTTTTTTTGGCACCGGAACACCCCTATACTAAGGCTCTATTAGCCTGCCGACCCAATCCCGACAAACAGCTAAAATCACTCCCTGTAATAGAGAACTTTATGTGCGAGAAAAACTTTGACTTATCAAAATTTTATGCTCTTCAAGAATATAGCAAAGAAGAAACTATAAAACTAAGAAAGTTGTACTATCAATCCCCAACTCTTCTGGAAATAAAGAATATTTCTAAAAGCTACATAGACAAAAAACTATTTGGAAGAGATCAAAAAGTCATCGCCCTAAGGAAGGTTAGTCTGGTCTTATTTGAAGGAGAAACTCTTGGGATAGTTGGAGAATCTGGATGTGGAAAAAGTACGCTAGGTAAATGCATTATACAACTCGAGCAGCAAGATGGCGGAGAAATTATTTTCTCCAAAAAAAAGATTCAGGCATTGTCTACTAAAGAGCTTATTCACTACCGTAAATCCGTTCAAATGATTTTTCAAGATCCAGCAAGTGCTCTGAACCCAAAAATGAGTATTGGACAAATGCTTATCGAAGTCATGCAAGTACACAAAATAGGAAAATCAAGTATCGATAGAAAGAGAAAAGTAGTCGAACTGCTTGAAAAAGTTGGCCTGAACATAGAACATGTTAATCGGTTTCCACACGAATTTTCTGGCGGGCAAAAACAGCGAATCGGTATTGCAAGAGCATTAGCCCTTGAGCCCAAAATTATCATTTGCGATGAATCTGTTTCAGCATTAGACGTATCAGTTCAAGCCCAGGTATTAAATCTTTTAAACGAACTTAAAGAGAAGTTTTCACTTAGTTATTTATTTATTTCCCACGACCTGAATATAGTGAAACATTTCTGTGATCGGATTGTGGTGCTAAACAAAGGGCAAATCGAAGAAGAAGGATATCCTGAAGAATTGTTTGCTCATCCAAAATCAGATTATACCAGAAAACTGATAACCTCTATCCCAACAAATTAATAAGCATTCAGATTAAGCTTCTAATTCTTTCATAACACGCTTTTGAAAAAAAACCATAGTCCCAACTCCTATTGTAATTGCTGAGTCGGCAATATTAAAAACGGGTCTAAAAAAAACAAAGTAATCCCCCCCAAAATAAGGAATCCACTCCGGGAAATAACCTTTAAAAATCGGAAAATAAAACATGTCCACTACCTGTCCAAAAAAAAAGGATGAATAACCTCCTTGAGCCGGAAGAAAAGAAGCAATTTGACGAAAGCTTTCAGAGAATATATGCCCATATAAGACACCATCAATTATATTACCAAGGGCTCCTGCCAAGATTAAGGACAAACAAATAATAACAATCCCATCAGCATTTTTTTTGACCAACTTCCTCAGATAAGAAATCATAAATCCAACAAAAACTATTCGAAATATACTAAGAGCCAATTTGCCCCAATGCCCACCAAATTCCATACCGAAAGCCATTCCGTTATTTTCAGTAAAATGAATGTAAAACCAGTCAAAAACCTGGTATTCTTGGCCCAAATACATATTAGTTTTTACCCAAATCTTCAATGCTTGGTCGGCAATTAAGATGAGTAAAATAATACAAATCGATTTTTTCAAACTACTTATTTGTTTCTGTTCTGCATTTGCTTGGCCTCAATACTGAGCGTGGCATGAGGAACCAATTTAAGCCTCTCTTTCTTGATAAGTTTCGCCGTCACTCTACAGATTCCGTAGGTTTTATTCTCAATTCGAATCAATGCGTTTCGTAGATCTCTGATAAACTTCTCTTGGCGTTGGGCTAAAAGTGAATTCGATTCTTTAGAGAGGGTTTCCGAGCCTTCCTCAAAGGCTTTGAAGGAGGAATAAGTATCGTTAGTTCCGTTTCCAGCTCCTTGAGTTATGGAATCTCGAAGCCGCACTAAATCTTTGTTTGCGGATTCAATTTTCCCCATCACTAAGACTTTAAATTCGGCTAAATCTTTATCTGAATATCTTTTACTAACTTCCATCATAAGGTATAATTTAGAAGGTTTTATTCTACTATTTCTTTATAGCAATATAGGTTAATATCTCGTCAAATTCAACGAGAATGGCATTATTTGGCCTAGCTTCGCAAATCTCTAATTCATTAGCAAGTGTTTCCCCACAAATATATGACTTATTAGAAGCAATAGCTGCTTCCATTTTTTTATGGTATAGAATCTGCACTTGGATTCTATCGGTCAGCTCAAAACCGGAATCTTTGCGAATGTTCTGAATTCGATTCACTAATTCTCGGGCAATCCCTTCTTCAACTAGAGCATTGTTCATGCTAATATCTAAGGCTACTGTCAATCCTTTGCTGTTCGATACCAACAGGCCAGGAATGTCTTGTGAGGAAATCAATACATCGTCTAAAGCTAGCACAAACTCATTACCCTCAAGAAATAATGTATAAGATTGGTCTTTTTCTAGGCGTTTTATATCCGATTGCGTGAAAACAGAAATCGCCCTGGCAATGGTTTTCATTTTCTTTCCAAACTTCGGCCCCAATGCTTTGAAGTTTGCTTTAATTTTCTTTACAAGCATCGTGGATTCCTCATAGATAAACTCTAATTCTTTCACATTAACCTCTGAGAGTACTAATTCTTTCATAGCGGTAATATCGGCCTTCATTTGAGCATCTGAAACCGGTATCATTATTTTCTGTAGGGGCTGACGTACCCTTATTTTCTCCTTCTTTCTCAACGATAAAACCATCGAAGTAATATTTTGAGCTAGACGCATCCGATGCTCTAGGCCCAGATCGATGAGTAACTTATTGGAACTTGGGAAGGATGTCAAATGAATAGATTCTTCTTTGGGAAGGTCTGTTGCATTGACTAGATCTAAATATAATCTATCAGTGAAAAAAGGAGCAATAGGAGAAGACATTTTAGCTATTTCGATCAAGCAAGTAAACAGGGTTTGATAAGCCGAAATTTTATCTAGCGCATATTCCCCTTTCCAAAAACGTCTTCGGCTCAATCTCACATACCAATTACTCAAATTTTCGGTAACAAATTCCTGAAGCAGCCGACCTGCTTTGGTCGGCTCATAATCTCCATAAGCCTTGTCCACCCGATTCATCAGTGAATGTAATTCAGATAAAATCCATCGGTCAATCTCTGGCCGATCCGCTAATCGTATTTCTTCTTCTTCAAAAGAAAACTCATCTAGATTGGCATACAAGCTAAAAAAGGAATAGGTGTTATACAGCGTCCCAAAGAATTTTCTCTGAACCTCTGTGATTCCATCTAGATCAAACTTCAAATTGTCCCAAGGTTGTGCATTAGTAATCATATACCATCGAGTGGCATCAGGACCGAAGGTGTCGAGTGTTTCAAATGGATCTGCAGTATTCCCTAGACGTTTTGACATCTTTTGTCCTGCTTTATCCAAGACCAAACCATTTGATATAACATTTTTGTATGCAATAGAATCGAAACACATCGTCGCAATAGCATGAAGAGTGAAAAACCAGCCCCGTGTTTGGTCTACTCCCTCCGCTATAAAATCTGCCGGATATGAACTGTTCTCATCTATCAGTTCTTTATTTTCAAAGGGATAGTGCCACTGCGCGTAAGGCATCGATCCTGAATCGAACCAGACATCAATTAAATCAGATTCTCTGTGCATGGCTTTTCCAGATGGAGCACACAAAACAATCTGGTCCATATAATTTTTGTGAAGATCTATTTTGTCGTAATTCTCTTTGGACATATTTCCTGGCTCAAAATCTCCTAGAGGGTTCCTGTCCATCATTCCTTGTGCTACAGAATTTTCGCAGGCATCGTATAATTCAGCAGCTGAACCAATACAAATTCTTTCATCACCTTCTTCGGTAGACCAAATTGGAATTGGAATACCCCAATAACGTGATCTAGAAAGGTTCCAATCATTAAGGTTAACCAGCCAATTGCCAAATCTTCCGGTTCCGGTAGATTTAGGCTTCCAATTGATAGAATGATTCAGATCAATCATACGGTCTTTCATCTGTGTCGATTTGATGAACCAGGAATCTAATGGATAATACAAAATCGGTTTATCTGTTCGCCAACAATGTGGGTAAGAGTGCTCATATTTCTCGACCTTAAAAGCTTTGTCCTCCTCCTTCAATTGTATAGCAATTTCGACATCTGCGGATCTCTCAGGGGCTTCTCCGTGAGGATAATATTCATTTTTTACATACATCCCCGAAAGTCGACCCATTTCGGGAACAAATCTTCCTTGTAAATCAACCAAGGGACGGGGATTTTCTTGCTCGTCTAGAACCAACATTCCTGGCACATTGAAAACTTTAGCAACCAGAGCATCATCAGCGCCAAATGTTGGGGCGCAGTGAACTATTCCGGTTCCATCTTCTGTGGTAACAAAGTCCCCTGAAATAACTTGAAAAGCATGTTCGGCATCTCTATAGGGTTGAGCGTAAGGAAGCAATTGTTCATATCGAGCTCCAACTAATTCTTTTCCTTTAAATTCATCTAAAATCCAGAAAGGAATCTTATTTAAACCATGTACATAAGCATCGAAATCTGACTGAGACTCTACCAGGGTATATTTCCCATAAAGTTGTTTAGAGATAAGTGCCTTGGCCAAAATGATGTTTATGGGATGTCCTGAATACTGATTAAATGTTTTCACCAAAACATAATCTATTTTAGCTCCTACACAAAGAGCAGTATTAGATGGAAGCGTCCAAGGAGTAGTGGTCCATGCAATAAAATGTAGCTCGCCGGAAAAATCTCTCAGCGAAGGCAATACCAAAGATTCTTTTTTGGCTTTAAACAAAGCTACCGCAGAAGTATCTTTCACATGCTTGTAGCAACCAGGTTGGTTTAATTCATGAGAACTTAGTCCGGTTCCGGCTGCTGGAGAATAGGGCTGAATCGTATACCCTTTATAGATAAGATCTTTTTTGTAAAGCTGAGCAAGCAGATACCAAACAGATTCCATATACTTGCTTTCGTAGGTAATGTATGGGTCTTTCATATCTACCCAATAACCCATTTTTTCTGTGAGTTTATTCCAGACATCGGTATATCTCATGACAGTTTCTCGACAAGCTTTGTTGTAGTCCTCCACAGAAATCTTTGTTCCTATATCCTCCTTTGAAATGCCTAATTCTTTCTCCACACCCAACTCTACGGGAAGACCATGAGTGTCCCATCCTGCTTTTCGTTTGACTTGAAAGCCTTTGAGCGTTTGATAACGACAGAAGATATCTTTGATGCTTCGTGCCATGACATGATGGATTCCAGGCATACCGTTGGCGGAAGGTGGTCCCTCAAAAAACACATAAGGCTTTGCTCCTTCTCTGCTGGAAATACTTTTTTCAAAAATTTGATTAATTTTCCAATCTTCTAAGACTTCTTGGGCGATATTTGGCAAATTTAATCCTCTATATTCTGGGTAATTCTTCATCTATATAATTTCCTAGACAATAATAATTAAGGACTTTACTCCTTAGGCTAAAAGAAAAGTCTTTAAACCATTCACGGGCGTAAATGTAGGTCAATCGTCACAATTATGCAATGGAAATAGCATCCTATAGATTAGGGGGAAAGAAAATAGAATTTATATTAGTGTTTCACCCAAAAAAAATGCTTTATATCATCCGAAGTAGAAAGGGTAAGTAGATAAATTCCTCGGGGAATATTCTGAGTATCGATCCGCAAGGGCTGATTTACGAATACTTCATCATAATACTTGGAAAAAATCACCAAGCCATTTGTATTTATCCATTGGACTTTTAGGCCGCGAATATACTTAGTACTTGATACATACATTTTTTCTTTTCCTGGATTGGGATAAACAAACATCTCTTTACTGATATGCTCCGAGAGAGAGATATAATCACAAGAGCCGTCATCTTGGGTGAACAATGGGCCATAGTTCATTGCAGAGGGGTCTGTACAACCAAAATATATGCAGCTTCCATCTACCCCTAATTCGTTGTCTATGACTAGTCCAGTTCCATCAGATTCGCCAGAACAAGTTTCACAGAGAGTAGGATTAGGGAAAGTACATTCTCCAGCTTCCGTAGCTTCAGTATTGAAATTGCAGGCCATAGGCTCCATGCAACTTAAAACTTCTAATTCATCACAAGTTCCATCCGAATCAGCATCGTTGACACATAACCCAAAGCAGTCGTAAAAGAGCTCAGCATATTCACAGGAGCCATCATCTAATGTAGCAAACACATTATAATTGCAAGCAGACGGAAAAATACAGCCATAAATATCCCCAGAACACAAATAACTGAGAGTCCCTTTCGACACCAAACTTAAGCCATTTGTGCTGTAAGTAAAACTTTCAAGATTAACAAGAAAAATATCAACTCCATCAACAATTTGTAAACTAATCGTCTCGCCATCTGATGCTCCATCCAGATTGTCGGTAATTACATCGTCTCCCCAAAGAGCCATCGATTGCATGCCATTATTCAAACTATCTATAGCCAAATAACATGAACCTACAACCAAACCAGAAGGAGTCTGAGCAACCATATAGGGGTTTGGAGCATTTAGGTTGGTAGATTGAATAAAGTTTTCTTGAAATAACACTGTCATATTTGAACCCGTCGACTGACCTTCATAAACTTGTGGCAAAAGGCAGTCTTGGGCAAGAGTATAAATAGATGTAAGAAATAACAAACAAAATAGAGTATTCTTCATAGCTTATTTAATTAATATGCAATTTAAGTGATTCTGCCTCTGAAGCCAAGAAAAAAATGTACTCTTGAAAACATAAAATAAAATCAGAATTTATAATGAGAGCCAAATCCGATCACAGTAACTTGATCGGGAGACTTTCTATTGAGTTCTCTTTGTTTTCTAGCAAAAAACTTCATCCGAAATTGGGGCGAGATATTAATGGCCAAGCCAAAGGTGGTTCTTTGTTTGTCAATCTCCTGAATGTTTTGTGCATCCCAGAAAAATTCTTGATCAAGATATGGGCTTACAAATGTAATTTTCCAGGCCAAACCCCATTTGGCTCGGAAATAAGACTTATCCAAATAATTATACTCATCCCAAGACTTTTGTACTCGAATTCGTTGGCTAAAAGTCAAAATCTTTTTATAAAGCTTCAAATCAGATTGAAGATCTAACCCAAGTCGTGCAAACTTTTCATTATCGGCATTTTCAGTATGCCTGAGATTTATTGTAAGTGCATGTCTTTTGTGAAGCTTATATTCAAAAGAGAGGTTGGTGAAACTTTTCTTGAATAAGCTAATACTGTCGGACCACCTCACTTGCTCCTCAATCTCAAATTTCGCTATTTTACTGACTTTTTTACTGAATTTTAGGGAGCCCCAGAGCTCTAAATCTTCCTCTTGTGCAAGAGCCGAAAATGAGAGACCGAATAAAAAAAGAAGAAGTAAACTATTCTTCATCTTGCAATTGATTGGTTCCCCATTCTATTTCAGTTAAATCTGCCTTATAGAAAATAGTCACTGTGGCTACATCTCTTAAGAAATCAATCTTTCCAATTTGGATTTTAACAATATCTAATCCGGTTCTCTCTCGTAAATCCTGAATCATTTCGAGACGCCGTTCGGATTTAATTAGATCAATTCGTTCATAGATGACATTTTTGCTTTGTACTTCATTGTTAAACAACAGCTTTTCGAAACTGAGTGTCACGAGCATCACGGCTGAGTTCACAAACATAAGTTCGGCCCAGGATATTTTTTTATTGGCCAGAGAATTGATCATGGCAAGGCCAATCACAATAAAAAGATAAGTCATCTCCTTTATAGGAATAGGCTCTGTCCGATAGCGAAGTATCCCAAAAACAGCAAATAAACCTAGGGCAAAACCCAACTCCATAGGCACTTTTCTGAGCAAGAAGCAAATAAAGAAAGTGAGCATATTGAAGACAAAAAAAGTAAACAAATAATCTTTTCTACGATTAGCGGCAAAGTAAAGCACACGAATAATGATAAAAGTAAAAGAAAAGTCAATCAAAAACCTTGTTAATAGCTTGACCATGTCTTTCTGGTTAATTAATTCAACATCTAAGAATTCCATATTGGGTTGATTTCGTTAATTTTTAATAATCTCGATTTAAAACGGTTGTACTTTAAGCTAGGATCAACCAAAATACAGCCGATGCAATATTTACTCACACGAAGTGTACGAATGCCTTTAGATCGAAGCAAGCGACTCATCAAGGTATTTCTATTTACCAGACTTTGCTTAATCTCTACGATCACTTGATCTTTAAATTTCACCTTCTTTTCCCCAGACACAAAGTTCAAATTTAAGTCGATAGTGACTCTTTCTTCGGCCGTTTTGTGCACTAGGGTAATTCTTTGAAAGCTGTTCTCTAAACTTGTGAAGAGATCCGTTGGATTTTCAGGAATCCACCGCCGCAGGAACTTTTTTTGATCTTCATGTAGAAGATCACTGGGCTCCGTACTCATTCTTTTTTTATTAGTTTTGGACTTGTACTTCAGTTTAACTTCCAGAAAAGACAAATCTGAATCCAAATATGTTCTAAATCGGACCTTATGTCTTTTAAGCTTTCCTTGGTGATGGTCATGGTAAAAACTTTTTAGGCGTGTATCTAAGTAATTCGTGTGGTAAGAGGCCATTCTTTTCCCCTTGATCTCCAGCACAAAATAATCAGTTGATAAATCGACTAAAAAGCCCATCAGCTCTATCTGAGAAATAAGATATTTAGTATCGGATCTGCGCAATAATTTGACCCGATCCATTTGAGATAGATCAATGGGACTAAAATGATTAAGTTGTGGCACTGCTTCCATAAATACGGGCAACTAAAATTTAATAAGTATTCTTTTCTTCTAAGCTCATATCCCGCCCACCAATGGTGTTTGACAAAAAAAGTTTCCTTTATCTTTGAATAAAGCCCTGCAAGACTCGATAATTGTCATATCTAGTCTTATACCTGGCACTTAGCAATAATTTATTTTGGTCTTTTTCTAAGGTAACCAGACCCTTGTTAGCTACTTTATTGATACCCAACATTTGATCGTGGAGAAATCGGTCATTTTTTAAAGGACCAGTATAGAGATCCACTTCTTTGACATTATTATTAACAGAAATTTCATAAACAAGACTTCCATCAGGATTTGTTTTCTTTTTTTCCGCTGTAATTTCTGATCGACTTTTTCGTTCATTACCCGATTTACTATACTCCTTCAAACCTATTCCTGGATGATTTTCAAAAAACTCAGCTTCAGAAATCAAGCCGCCTCCATCATAAAATTTTTTCTGAACGCCGTGTCTTTCCCCATTTTTATATTTAGTCAAACGAAAAAGGTTCCCATTCTTATAGTACCACTTCGCATCTCCCTCCTTTAATCCGTCCACATATTCTATTTCGGCCCGCAGCGATCCATCTTCATAAAAGTCTTTGGCCAATCCATTTCGGATATTGTCTTTATAAAAGATGGATGCAGAAATTGTTCCGTCTTCATTATATGTATGAACTAGTCCATTTTTCGACCCTTTTTGAGCAGAAGTATTGCTGTTTTGATTGAGTTCGCATGCAAAAACTCCCAACAATAGGAATAATAAACAGAATTTTTTGATCATTAGTGAATAGGTCATTTTTCCAAAGATAAAAATACAATACTAATTCTTTCTATGTATAGCTAAATGAATCCCTAGGAAAGGCTATTAAGGAGTTGATTCGATCGATAAGATCAAATAATGTTGATAAAAATAGGGGAATTTACTTATATTGCCTGATAAAATTTACACCGATGTCAGCTAGAAAACCATTTAATTTACACAAGTGGATTGAGGAAAACCGTAATCTATTAAAACCCCCAGTTGGAAATAAAAATTTATACAAAGAAGCTGGAGATTTTATTGTAATGATTGTAGGGGGGCCAAATGCACGAAAAGACTATCACTACAACGAAAGCGAAGAGTTATTCTTTCAAATTGAGGGAGAAATTAATGTACGTATTCAAGAAAATGGGCAAGCAGTAGATGTACCCATTAGACCAGGAGAAATGTTTTTACTTCCCGCCAAAGTTCCTCATTCGCCAATCCGCTCTGAAGGTTCTGTAGGATTGGTTATTGAGAAAGTTAGGAAGGGAACAAATGACCTAGACGGATTAATGTGGTTTTGTGAAAAATGCAACCATAAGCTCCATGAAACCTTCTTCCCACTGACAAATATTGAAAAAGACTTTATACCACGATTTAAAGACTTTTATACCAACAAAAAACTACGAACTTGCGATCAATGTGATACAGAGATGGCTGCAGACGAAAGATTCATTTAAGCATGTCAGCCTCAGAAAAAAATCTATTTACTATAGATATTCACACACACATTCTACCAAAAAATATTCCTAATTTTAAAGAAATGTTTGGCTATGGTGGTTTTATACATTTAGAACACCATAAGTCCTGTTGCGCCCGGATGATGAAAGAAGAACATTTCTTCAGGGAAATAGAAGACAATTGCTGGTCGGCCGAGAAGAGGATAACTGAATGTGATGCACAAGGAGTTCATGTACAAGTTCTTTCTACCGTTCCTGTAATGTTCTCTTATTGGGCAGAAGCCAAAGATACTCTAAAGGTTTCAGTATTTTTGAACGATCATATCGCTGGCATCGTCCGAAAATATCCCAAACGTTTTGCGGGTCTTGGTACACTGCCCATGCAAGATACCTATATGGCGCTGCAAGAATTAAAACGCTGCAAAGAAATAGGTTTATGTGGAATACAGATTGGAACTCATATCAACAACAAGAACCTAAGTCACCCCGACTTCTTTCCTATTTTTGAAGCCTGTGAAAAGCTCAATCTATCTGTTTTTGTGCATCCATGGGACATGATGGGTAAAGTAGACATGGAAGAATATTGGTTACCATGGCTAGTGGGAATGCCGGCTGAAAGTTCTAGAGCAATCTGCTCCTTGATTTTTGGAGGAGTCTTTGAACGTCTGCCAAAATTAAGGGTGGCATTTGCTCACGGAGGAGGATCATTCCCAGCAACCATAAGTAGAATTGAACACGGTTTTAAGGTAAGACCAGATTTGGTAGCCAAAGACAATCCGATAAACCCGAAAGATTACCTTGGTAAATTTTATTTAGACAGCCTTGTTCACGATCCCACAATGCTTTCCTACTTGGTCAACTTAGTAGGAGCGGAAAAAGTTGCCCTGGGAACAGATTATCCTTTTCCACTTGGAGAACTTCATCCCGGGAAAATGATTCATAGCATGCCCTGGAGCGACAAAATGAAAACACAATTGTTAAGCAAAAGTGCACTAGCATGGTTGGGTATGAAAAAAGAAGATTTTATATAAACTTTGTGTAACTTGAGGAACTAAATTCTTCTGAAGAAAGTTATGAGCGACGAGCTAAAACACGAGTGTGGAATTGCGATGATTCGCCTCTTAAAACCATTGGAATTCTACCAAGAAAAGTATAATACTTCCCTCTACGCACTAAATAAAATGTACTTGTTGATGCAAAAGCAAGTAAATCGGGGGCAGGACGGTGCAGGCTTGGCAAATATAAAACTCGATATCAGCCCAGGAAAAAGATATATTAGCCGATACCGGTCGAACAAAACAAATTCAGTTCAGGATATTTTTTCTTATATTAACAATAAGTTCAAAGAAGTCGAAAGTCAACACCCAGAGAAATTGAAAGATGTACAGTGGCTAAAAGAAAATATGTCTTTTTCAGGGGAGCTTTTTCTGGGTCATCTTCGATATGGCACCTATGGAGGAAATAGTATCGAACACTGCCATCCTTTTCTTCGTCAAAACAATTGGATGACCAGAAACCTGGTCTTGGCTGGGAACTTCAATATGACGAATGTAGATGAGCTTTTTGACCAACTGATTGAATTGGGACAACATCCCAAAGAAAAATCCGACACGGTCACTATTCTAGAGAAAATTGGACATTTCCTAGATGAAGAAAATAGCAAAATATATCATCAACTGAAAGGAGAAATTTTGGACAAACAAAAAATGTCTAAAGTAATAGCCTCAAAAATTAATGTGCAAGATGTGCTCATCAATTCGGCGAAAAAATGGGACGGGGGATATGTTGTCTGTGGTCTAATGGGTCATGGAGATGCTTTTGCCTTAAGAGATCCTTCTGGAATTCGACCCGGATATTATTATAAAGACGATGAAATCGTAGTAGTCGCATCAGAAAGAGCTGTGATTCAAACGAGTTTTAATGTCCCTCAAGAATCAATTTTAGAGATCACTCCAGGCCATGCGCTGATCATAAAAAAAGATGGCCGCGTGAGTATGGACGAAGTTACTGAACCGAGAGAGAAAAATTCTTGCTCCTTTGAGCGAATTTATTTTTCTAGAGGAAATGATGCAGATATTTATACCGAAAGAAAAAAATTAGGAAAATATATCAGCCCTAAAGTAATGAAGAGTATTGGTGGAGATCTAAAAAATTCAGTATTTTCTTTTATTCCAAACACCGCAGAAACTTCTTTCTACGGTATGGTAAAAGAACTCGAGATGCTCTATAAAGACAAACAAGCCGAGATGGTTGTGGCATTAGGAGAAAAAGCCACTGCAGAGCAAGTCAAAGCGATTTTCTCTGTAAATCCACGCATCGAAAAGATTGCCATCAAAGATGCCAAACTACGCACATTTATCACAGATGACAATAACCGGGACAGCCTTGTGGGACATGTCTATGATGTGACCTACGGACAAGTATCAGAAAGAGATAATTTGATCATCATAGATGATAGTATTGTTCGAGGAACTACTTTAAAAAAGAGTATTCTTAAAATACTGGATCGCTTGCATCCAAAAAAAATAGTCATTGTCTCTTCTGCCCCACAAATCAGATACCCCGATTGCTATGGCATAGACATGGCCAAATTGGGAGATTTTATTGCTTTCAAGGCAGCTATTTCTCTTATTAAAGAAAGAAAGATGACTCATATTATAGATCAGGTGTACAAAAAATGTAAAGCGCAACAAGACCTTCCCAAGGAAGAAGTCGTCAACTATGTGAAAGAGATATACCAGCCCTTTAGTGCGGAAGATATCTCCGTAAAAATTGGCGAACTTGTTTGCTCTGAGGATTCCACCTCTGAAGTAGAAATAATTTTTCAAGGAATTGACGAGTTGCACTTGGCTTGTCCAGATCACAAAGGCGATTGGTACTTTACCGGAAACTATCCTACTCCAGGAGGGAATAAAGTAGTCAACAAAGCGTTTATCTACTATGTTGAGGGAAACAACAAGAGAGCGTATTAAACTTAAGATCTTTTTTTATGAAAAAGCATTTACTATCTATTCTGTTTTGTGTTAGCCTACTATCCTTTGCCCAAGACTGTTCTAAAGTGGATAAAAAAGTTGTAAAGCGGATTAAGAAAGATGTATATATGCTTGCGAGTGACCAAATGGAAGGAAGAAATCCTGGGACCTCAGGAGAAATAAAAGCACGAAACTACCTTTGCCAGCGAATGCAAGAAATCAACCTAAAATCGAAAGGCACAGAGGGTTTTGTGCAGGTATTCTCTTACCTTGAAAAGGTCAAGCAAAAACCAAATAAAACCATATTAAGCATTAACAACAAAGCCTTAAAATTAACACATCAGTTTTATGCAACTGAGTTTTCCTCCAATGGAGTCATTGATGATGTACCTGTTATATCTGTGGGCTTTGGTATTCACCTTCCACAGGAGGGCTATTCAGATTACCACAGATTGGATGTAGACATTCAAGGTTATGTGGCCTTGATGGACATCGAACTACCTACTCATACTCTAGAGCATCCTCCAAGCATAGAGTCCCGTATTTCTGAAGCTAGAGATCGTGGAGCCGAGGGCGTATTGCTATTTAGTTCTCAAAAAGACAAAAGCGCCCCAAGAATCACCTACCAAAATATAAAAAGCTTGGGGCTTCCGGTCTTGTATTTGAAACAATCTTCGTTTGGCGAAGTGCCACAAATATTTATCGAAAATACCAGTTTTTCAGTGATTCAATATGAAACTCCCACTCTAGCACACAACATCCTTGGGTTTATTGACAACAATTCAGACCTAACTGTTGCTATTACAGCTCATTACGATCATTTAGGCTTCGGAAGCTTTGGCTCAAAATACAAAGGACAAAAAAAAGTACACAACGGTGCCGATGACAACGCCAGCGGTACAGCTGCACTTTTGGAGTTGGCACATTTCTTCCAAAACAACAAAAAACAAGAAAAATACAACTTTCTCTTTATTGCATTTTCTGCAGAAGAAAAGGGTCTGCTGGGCTCCAAATATTTTGTAAATAATCCCACATTGGCATTGGAAGAAATTAACTATGTGCTGAACATGGACATGGTAGGAAGAATGGAAGAAGACATGCCTTTGACTATAGAAGGCTTAGGAAGCTCACTAATATGGAAAAATACACTCAAAGAAATTGACTGTGATGCTTTTCCCCTGACCCTTAAAAAAAGAGAAGATGGCCCTTCGGACCACGCGCCATTTTATAAAGCTGGAATTCCTGCCCTGCATTTTTGGACTGGCAAGCATGACGACTACCACCTACCCTCAGATGATGCAGATAAAATTAATTTTGACGCAGAATCTCAAATCATTTCTTTCATCGAAAAATTTATTCTTCATATGGACGAAAAAGATCCCGCAATATTTCATTTAAGAAAAAAACTATGAATCCTGATAAAAAAATTGCCATCCTTGGAGGGGGGAGTTGGGCCACAGCCATTATAAAAATGCTTTCCAACCGCAACAAAAAAATCGCTTGGTGGATGCGGAGCGAAAGCGCTATTCAACACATCAAAAAAAATGGGCACAACCCAAAGTATTTAACTGGAGTTGAAATAGATACTCGTATTGTAAAAGTATCTATCGACTTAAATGAAGTGTGTGCGCAGGCCGATATTTTGATTCTTGTGGTGCCTTCCGCCTTTCTACACGATACTTTAAGTCAATTGAAGGTAGACATCAGCAAAAAGACGATTTTTTCTGCGGTAAAAGGAATTGTGCCCCACAAAAATCAAATTGTGGGAGAATACATGCAAAACGAATTTGATATTCCCATCTCCCAAATTGGGGTCATCACCGGCCCTTGCCATGCGGAGGAAGTCGCATTAGGCAGACTCTCTTATCTTACTGTGGCTTGTGAAAATCTACAAAGAGCTCAATGGATGGCAGACAGACTAGCTTGTAATTATATCAAAACCATCACTTCTGAGGATATCTATGGAACTGAGTACTCTGCTGTACTAAAGAATGTGGTAGCTATTGCTGCGGGAATAGGTCATGGATTGGGTTATGGCGACAACTTCTTGTCTGTGCTTATTTCCAATGCGATTCGAGAAATAAAACGATTTGTGGATATTGTTCATCCTATTTCTAGAGACATCAAAGACTCAGCCTATTTGGGAGATTTGCTCGTAACTGCTTATTCAAAGTTTAGCCGAAATAGACAATTTGGGAACTACATTGGTAAGGGATACTCTGTAAATAATGCCCAATTAGATATGAATATGGTTGCGGAGGGCTATTATGCAGTAAATTGTATCAAAGAAATGAATGAAAAATATGGGGTAAAAATGCCCATTACTGATGCAGTATATCGAATCATATACGAGAAGATAGATCCAAGTATTGAGTTCAAACTTCTTGCCGAAGAGCTAGACTAATTTTTGACTACTCCCTAGAAGTTTTTTTAAAAAGGGGTACTTTGGAGCATGCTTCTCCATAACTAAGAGATTTTACATAGGGTTGCAGAAGTCGGCAAAGCTCGACATAAGCAGATTCTGGTACAGGTACATTAGAACAACCCTTCACAATCACCACCTTGTCCTTAAAGCCTGACAATTTAATGTTTAGTAGGGCTAAAGAATACAAATACTTATTGAGGTCTTCCAAAGATCCCTTAACCACCTTTTTGGCGAAAGGAGAAACCGCAGCGGCCACCAACATAAAAGCCCAAGCTGGCACAATGGCATCTGAACTAATGTCTATTGCCACATGAGCTTCTCGATACTGGGACCAGTCGTTAGATTTCACAAAAGCACGGAATTCTCGCTCACGTAGAATAAAGCCCTGATACAAATGATCTTTTAAGTCAATAAAAAGTCGCTTATTGTGATCATAATAATCTTCCAGATTGAAGGTTATCAATCCCGACTGATCTAATTTGTTGATAATTTCATCCTTGGTTTCCATGAGATATCGTAATTGAATTCCTATAAGAAACCCAGCTCTAATTTTGCTTCTTCACTCATCATTTCCTTGGTCCAGGTTGGCTCAAAAACCATAATGACATCTACATCTGTTACCTCATCCAAAGAACTTACTTTTTGCTTCACCTCTTCGGGCATAGACTCAGCAACAGGACATGAAGGTGAAGTCAGCGTCATATCAATTTCAATAGAACCCAGCTCACTCACACGCACATCATAAATTAGACCTAACTCATAAATATCTACGGGGATTTCAGGATCGTAAACATTGTGTAATACTTCAACTACTTTTTCCCCTAATAATTGCATTTGTTCCTCGTTCATGACATTTTTGTATTTCTTATTCTACTTGTTTGCTCTCGACTTCTTATTTAGATTGAAAGGCTAGGGCATAAAACTTCATCTGCTTGATCATAGACACCAAACCATTTGATCGGGTCATAGACAAATGTTCTTTTAAGCCAATGGCATCAATAAAGTACATATCGTTTTCTAAAATATCTTTACTGGTCTGCCCACTCAGAACCCGAATCAATAGCGCTGCAATTCCTTTGGTGATAATAGCGTCGCTATCGGCCTTAAAAACGATCTTATCTTGGGGTTGGGAGGCGTGGAGCCAAACTTTGGACTGACATCCATTAATTAGATTCTCATCTTGACGCTTTTCCTCTGCAATCATGGGGATTTCCTTGCTCAATTCGATAAGGTAATCGTATTTCTGCATCCAGTCGTCGAACATGGCAAACTCCTCTATAATTTCTTCTTGTATCTCCTTAATGCTCATTTATCTAAACAATTGTTTGACTTTTTCTATTCCTTGAATAAACGCATCGATTTCTTCTTCTGTATTGTATACCGCAAAAGAGGCACGAACGGTTCCTGGGATCTCAAAACGATCCATAATAGGCTGCGCACAATGATGTCCTGTTCTAACGGCAATACCCAATTTATCTAGTACAGAACCTACATCAGAAGGATGAATGCCATCAATAAGAAAAGAAATTACGGCAGCTTTTTTCGGAGCTTCACCCACAAATCGGATACCGCCAACTTCTTTTAATTTTTTTGTTGCATAAGCCAAGAGCTCTGATTCTCGCTGCTCAATCTCTTCCATGCCGACTTCCTCCATAAATTCAATGGCAGCTAAAAGCCCCACTCCACCGGCAATATTTGGAGTTCCAGCTTCAAACTTATATGGCAAATCGTTGAAGGTGGTTCCAGAAAATGATACTTCTTTGATCATCTCGCCGCCACTTTGGTAAGGGGGCATTTGTTCTAAAAGTGCTTTTTTTCCGTACAAGACTCCAATTCCAGTAGGGCCATAAATTTTATGGGCAGAAAAACAAAAGAAATCACAGTCTAGGGCTTGCATATCTACAGACATATGCGGTACCGATTGGGCCCCGTCTAATAGAACTAAGGCTCCCTTTTCCTTGGCCAAAGAAATCATCTCTTCCACAGGATTGAGAGTTCCCAAGGCATTAGAAATATGACTCAGGGCCAAAAGTTTTGTCTTTTTGCTTAGTACATTCTTAAAAACCTGCATATCAAGTTCTCCTGAATCTAAAACTGGAATAACTTTTATATGGGCTCCCGTTTGCTCTGCAGCGATTTGCCATGGCACAATATTGGCGTGATGTTCTAAGCCAGAAACTAGTATTTCGTCTCCGGGCTTAAATAGGAAATGAGACAAACAAGAGGCGACCAAGTTAATAGATTCAGTACTTCCTTTGGTTAAAATGATTTCTTCTCTGCTTTTAGCTCGAATAAATCGCCTGACTGCCTCGCGGGCTTTTTCATATTTCTCAGTGGCTTTGTTGCTCAAATAATGCGCGCCACGATGAATATTACTGTTCTCATTGAGGTAATATGCAGAAATAGCATCGATGACCTTCTTAGGCTTTTGACTAGTAGCTGCATTGTCAAAATAAATCAAAGGACGGCCGTATACTTTCTGTTGAAGTATGGGAAATTGATCTCTTATATTAACAGTGTTTCCTGACATTAAAGTTGTACTTCGTTGAGTTCTAGATCTACTTTTAACTCTTTAGCAACCATATTTATAAGTTGAGCTTTTAGTTGCGGTACCGTGATGTTTTTTAGCGTATCGCCTGCAAAGGCAAACATTAAAAAAGCCTTCGCTTCTTTGAAGGGGATGCCACGAGATTGCATATAAAAAAGTGCTTCCTCGTCTAACTGTCCAACTGTACATCCATGAGAACAAGCCACATCGTCTGCAAATATCTCCAACTGCGGTTTGGTATCTATACTCGAGAAATCGCTCAGCAAAAGATTATTATTTTGTTGAAAAGCATTGGTCTTTTGTGCGTTTTTTCGAACCATAACTTTCCCATTGAACACCCCCTTGGACATCTCGTCGTAGATGCCTTTATACAATTGATTGGACTGGCAATTAGGCAGGGCATGATCTACAAAGGTATGATGATCCACCAGACTCTTTCCTTTAAGCAAGGTAATGGCATCCATATGGGCCTCTGCATGGGGTCCAGTAAATTCAAAGTGCAAATTATTTCGGACTAATTCTCCACTAAATGCAAAAGTATCTACTAGGGCGAAGCTCTTCTCACCTTGCTTGACAAAGGTAGAGTCAATTAGAGTGGAGGTATCTAAATCGTTCTGCACTTTAAAATGTTTGAAATGCGCGTGTGCTCCTATAGAAGATTCTGTAACCGAATTAGAAAACATGTGTCCCTGATCAAGGGCCTGGTGGCGTTCTATAATTTGAACTTCCGCTCGATCTTCGGCCACAAACAAATTTCTTGTTTGAATCATTCTAGACTTATTTTCGTTGGTGTTGACAAACAAGATTTGAACCAACTTATCTATTTTGGCTCCTTTATTAACAAAGATAAAGGCTCCATCCTGAGCTAATGCAGTATTTAGTGCAACCAAACTTTGCGCTTGGTCGGCAAGTTTTCCATAATGCGCGGCAAAAACTTCGGGCATTTCTTTTCTTCCTTGGCTTAAACTTCCAACAAAAAAATTTTCTTGAACCACTGTTTTCGATAAGGCTGCATCAAATACTCCATTGACGAAAACCAATTGATATGCATCTATATCCGCGCACAAAAAAGGAGCAATGTCATGAGGGAGTAGCGCAGAACTTTCTTCGGAAACAAAGTCAAAATCGCGCTTAATAATCCTATTTAAAGAGGTGTATTTCCACTCTTCGTCTTTGTTTGTAGGAAAGCCTTGGCTTTGAAAAAAATCAAAGGACCTTGATCTAAGCTCACGCGAGGTCTGGGACTCGGAGCGGTTTAATTGGGCGCAGAGGGCTTCAAAAGATTGGGACAATTTGTCTTGTAGTTTCAATGTCTTTAGTTTTAAGCTTCTTGCTCTTTTTTTATCCAATCATAGCCTTCATCTTCTAAACGTAGGGCTAAATTTTTGTCTCCCGTCTTTACGATTTTTCCATCGAAAAGGACATGCACAAAATCGGGGATAATATGGTCTAATAGCCTCTGGTAATGAGTAATTATCATAATCGAATTGTGTTCATTTTTTAATTTGTTCACTCCATTTGCCACAATGCGAAGTGCATCGATATCAAGTCCTGAATCTGTTTCATCAAGAATGGATAGCATGGGATCCAGCATAGCCATTTGAAAAATCTCGTTTCTCTTTTTCTCTCCCCCAGAGAAACCTTCGTTTATAGCACGCGACATAAAGGCTTTGTCCATCTCTAGCAACTGCTGTTTCTCTCTCATTCTATTGAGCAAATCTTTGGCAGGCATAGATTCTAATCCCTTTGCTTTTCGGCTCTCATTGATCGCTGTTTTGATAAAGTTTGTCACAGAAACACCGGGGATTTCAACGGGATACTGAAAAGATAAGAAAATCCCTAAGTGGGCGCGATCCTCTGGAGCTAATTCCATGATGTCTTTGCCATCAAATTCAATCGATCCTCCCGTTACTTCATATTCCTCTCTTCCAGCAATCACTGCAGATAAAGTACTTTTACCAGCCCCATTGGGACCCATGATAGCGTGAACTTCGCCCTTGTTCATTTCTAGGTCAAGACCCTTTATAATCTCTTTTCCATCTATTTCAACTCTTAAGTCTTTTATCTTCAACATTTTTTAAATCTTTAGAATTAACCTACACTTCCTTCCAAGGAAATTGAAAGTAATTTTTGTGCTTCTACGGCAAACTCCATAGGGAGTTGATTAAGTACATCTTTGCAATATCCATTGACAATCAGTCCGATCGCTTCATCCGTTCCGATTCCTCTTTGATTGCAGTAGAAGAGTTGGTCCTCGCCTATCTTTGAGGTAGTAGCCTCATGCTCTATTCGGGCCGATTTATTTTTTACTTCTATGTATGGAAATGTGTGGGATCCGCATTGATCTCCCATCAAAAGAGAATCGCATTGAGAAAAGTTACGCGCATTTTCTGCACCCTTCATGATCTTGACCAATCCGCGGTAATTCCCGTTGCTTTTTCCCGCAGAAATTCCTTTGGAGATGATTGTACTTTTTGTGTTTTTTCCGATATGGATCATCTTGGTTCCTGTATCGGCTTGCTGGTAATTATTAGTCACCGCAACCGAAAAAAATTCGCCAACTGAGTGGTCTCCCTTTAAAATACAAGAAGGATACTTCCAGGTCACTGCAGAACCAGTTTCTACTTGTGTCCATGATATTTTTGCTCTTTTGTGACAGACGCCTCGCTTGGTGACAAAATTAAAGACTCCACCCACACCTTGTTTGTTCCCTGGGTACCAATTTTGAACCGTGGAATATTTGATTTCTGCATGATTTAATGCGACCAACTCGACCACTGCGGCATGAAGCTGGTTTTCGTCTCGAGAAGGAGCTGTACACCCCTCTAAATAAGATACATAAGAAGTCTCGTCTGCAATCAATAGAGTTCGCTCGAACTGCCCTGTTCCGGCTTCATTGATCCGAAAGTAGGTAGACAATTCCATTGGACATCTAGTTCCTTTGGGAATGTAGCAAAATGAACCATCGGTAAATACCGCGGAATTTAGCGCAGAATAATAATTGTCTGTCACAGGAACTACTGAACCAAGGTATTTCTTAACCAAGTCTGGATGTTCCTGAATGGCTTCAGTGATCGAGCAAAAAATGATACCTAATTCAGAAAGTTTTTCTTTAAAAGAGGTCGCTACAGACACTGAATCTACTATGATATCCATAGCCACTCCTGTCAATTTTTTCTGCTCATTAATCGAAATACCCAACTTCTCAAAAGTCTTGAGTAATTCTGGGTCCACCTCATCGAGGCTATCAAGCATTTTCTTTGGTTTGGGTGCAGAATAGTAAGAAATGGCTTGTAAATCAGGCTTTGGATAACTGATATTTCCCCAGTCGGGTTCTTTCATCTGCAAAAATTTTCTGTAGGCATCTAATCGCCATTCTAGTAACCATTTGGGTTCATTCTTCTTAGATGATATAACACGAATTACGTCTTCGCTCAACCCCTTAGTGATCGTGTCGGAATCGATGTCGGTAACAAAGCCATACTTATACTCTGCACTGGTTACTTCTTCTAATATTTTGTCTTCTTCCGTCAATGCTTTTTCAATTTATGTTAAAAACAATATTATACTGCAAAACTTTCTCCGCAACCGCATGTTCTTGTGGCGTTGGGATTATTAAAGGTAAAGCCTTTTCCATTTAGTCCGCCGGAAAAATCCAAGACGGTTCCTGCCAAATATAAGAGACTCTTTTTATCTATAAGTATTCGGATGTCATTGTCTTCAATCAATTTGTCTTCTTCGGTTCGCTCTGCTGTAAAATCAAGCTTGTAAGAGAGTCCTGAACAACCACCACTAGAAACACCTACTTTAACGTAAGCATGTCTATCTAAACCTTCATCCTCTAACAGAGAGAAAATTTTTTTTCTTGCTGTTTCCGTAACACTAACCATTTTTTTAGTGAATTTTTGTGGTTTATGATATAATCCGTCTCATTTTAATGATTTGCAAAGATACAAAATATATCTCTTTTTGTATTTAAATTTATACACAACAAATCAGTCAAAAAAATGTAATTTTGCCCTATGAGTTTATTTGAAAACAAAGACCAGAAGTTTACACCCATTTCAAATTTAGGGGAATTTGGTTTGATTGAGCAAATCACTAAAGACATAAAGACCTACCATGACTCGACTTTAAAAGGAGTTGGAGACGATGCGGCAGTCATCGATTTGGGAGAAATTTGTCAACTTATTTCGACAGATTTACTGGTCGAGGGGGTTCATTTTGATTTGGCATATGCCCCACTGAAGCACCTAGGCTACAAGGCTGTAGTCGTAAACCTATCTGACATATGCGCCATGAATGCCCTACCAACACAAATCACAGTTTCGCTTGCGCTTTCAAATCGATTTCCAATAGAAGCAATAGAGGAATTGTACGCAGGAATAAAGCTTGCCTGTGAAAGGTATCAGGTAGATCTTATTGGTGGGGATACCACTAGTTCATTGTCTGGCCTTATGATAAGTATCACTGCTATAGGTTCAGCAAAAAAAGAAGAGCTTGTTTATCGCTCTGGGGCACAAGAAAAAGATTTAATTGTGGCTTCAGGGGATCTTGGAGGGGCCTACCTTGGTCTGCAAATTTTAGAAAGAGAAAAAGCAGTCTTTGTTGAAAACAAGAACATGCAGCCCGATTTGCATGGATCTGAATACGTACTAGAACGACAACTAAAACCCGAAGCCAGGGTTGATTTGGTTAAAATAATGAAAAAAATGGGCTTAACTCCCACCTCAATGATTGACATTTCAGATGGATTATCTTCCGAATTAATGCATCTGGCAAAAGCTTCTAGTTTGGGTCTGCGAGTTTATGAAGAAAAAATACCTGTAGACCCCAGTGTGATGACATTGGCAGAAGAATTTAATTTAAATGGTGTCACGTGCGCAATGAATGGAGGAGAAGACTACGAACTCTTGTTTACGGTATCCCAAAAAGACTATGAACTAATAAAAGGCAATCCACATATGACGGTGATTGGATATATGATGGACCAGGCCTCGGGAACAAATTTTGTAACTCACGATGGAAAAATGATACCTTTGACTGCACAAGGATGGAATGCGCACTCAGAAAAAAAGGCTTCTTAAATCCGTAATACATCACTAAGAACTCTCTGTACTTCTTCTGCTTGCTCTAAATGACTCATATGACCTGCATTTCGAATCGGAATAAAAAGAGCTAAATGATCCTTGGCTTCTATTTTCAGTGAATCAAAATCCAATAAGGTATCTAAAATTCCTGCGACATAGGTTTTCTTGCACGATGCATTTCTGAGGCATTTACTTTGGTCTTTTCGATGTTTCATTCCCTCGATGGTGGAGACCAAATCTTTTCTTGAAAGTATTTTAGCTTGCTCAATCATTACCTCTATTTCTTTGCTCAGGGAAGGGTGAAACGTCTTGTCAAATAAAGCCAGTATAGCTGTCCTAAAATATAAATTTGGCTTGGCTAGCAGGCTTTTGATCGCTCTCGCTCTATTTTGCTTATTCTTGGTGGTATCTGGGAAAGCGGTGGAATGAAAAAGACAAAGATGTCGTATCTGAAAAGGATATTTTTCCAATAAAGACAAAGCCACATAGCCTCCCATGGAGTGTCCGATGCATTGAAAGTTAGATATATGAATTTGTTCCATGAGGCGCATCAAAACCTCTGAAAAAGCGTCCATAGAGTGATCTTCTGCCAAAGCTTCTGATTGACCAAATCCGGGAAAGTCTATGCGAATCACCTTATATTTAACACCCAAAACTTTGGTAAAGCTATCCCACATGGTTAAATTCTCTAAAAATCCGTGCAAAAGAACCACTGAAGGTCCTTGGCCATCTATCTGGTAGTGAATATTCGATCCTTTATAAGAAAAAAAATCATCCATTATCTAGCCATCAATGCTTCAATTTCGTCTGTCTCCACAGGAATGTTGGCCATCAAATCAATAGGACCTTCATCTGTGACTAAAATGTCATTTTCTAAACGAATCCCTAAATTTTCGTCGGGAATATATATTCCTGGCTCACAGGTAAAAACCATTCCTGACTCCATGGGGACTTCCCAAGAGCCAACATCATGTACATCCAAGCCCAAATAATGTGATGTCCCGTGCATAAAGTATTTTTTATAGGCAGGAGCATCGTCAGATTGAGCATCGACATCTTGTTGGGAAATTAAGCCAAGACCTATCAATTCTTTTTCCATCAGCTTGCCAACCTCTATGTGATATTCTTTGAGAAATGTCCCAGGAACCAGCATTTTTGTGGCTGCCTTCATCACTCTCAGTACGGAATTATACACATCTTTTTGCCTCGGACTAAACTTTCCATTGACAGGAACACAGCGAGTCATATCAGACGCGTAGTTGGCATACTCAGCACCAAAATCCATCAAAATCACATCTCCATCTTTACATTCCTTATTATTATCAATATAATGAAGCACACAAGCGCTCGCACCGGATGCCAAAATTGGACTATAGGCAAAACCCCTTGATCTATTTTTTATAAACTCATGGATGATTTCCGCCTCGATTTCATACTCCATGACACCTGGTTTAATAGTCTTTAGAATTTTTCGAAAACCAGACTCTGTGAGCTTACAAGCTTTTTGAATCAACTGAATTTCTGTAGTTTCTTTGATAGCTCTAATCTTGTGCATTATAGGGGCACTCTTTAAAAAGTTTTGCTTGGAATATTTCTTTCGCATCCATTTCCCAAAACGAGCATCTCTGGTTTCAACTTCTACTTTGGCTCTTAAGTGTTCATTAGTGTTTAAATATATCGAATCCACCTGCTTCATAAGTTCGTCTAGAACCTCCTCAAACTCTCCAAGCCAATAGATATTTTGGATACCGGAAGTAGCAAAAGCTTTTTCTTTGGTTAATTTTTCTCCTTCCCAGGTAGCAATCTGTGCATTGGTTTCTTTCAAAAACAAAATCTCTCTCTGCGCGAGATTTTTGGCTTCTGGAAAAAGGAGCAGAATGGATTCTTCTTGGTCAATTCCTGACAAATGAAACAAATCGTTGTTTTGTCGAAAACCCATCGTCCCGTCAGCATTAGTAGGCATAATATCATTTGAATTGAACAAGGACAAGGAATTTGCGCACACCTCTTTACTGTAGCGAGTTCTATTTTTTATAAAGAGATTTGAATCTATTGCTGCGTACTTCATTAGATTTTATTTTGATTTGGCTCTATAGCACAAATATAAGCTATTCTCTTGTGCGCTCAGAAATAGGTAATAATTTATCTGTTTTAAATGTTTGGCATGTTATTAAGAATCAATATTAATTGCCCATAGGTTTGTATGCTTATCGTTAGTGTAGTAAATTTGCAGGTATAAATTAATCATCTTGTTTAAGTGAATCTTCATGAGTAAAAATGCTGGATTATTTTCATCATCACTAGGAAAGAAGTATCTCATGTCAGTGACAGGTCTGTTTCTTTGTAGTTTTTTGGTGATACATTTCCTCGGAAATATCGCTTTATTTACCGATCCTGTTCAATTTAACGAGTACACGCGCTTCATGTCTTCCAACCCAATAATCAGGGTCATGGAGATTGTTTTAGTTGCAGGTTTTTTGACCCACATCATTGATGCAGTTATGCTGACTAGGGCCAACAAAAAAGCTCAGCCGGTAAAATATGTCATGGACAAAAAACAGAGTTCTTGGTATTCTAGAAACATGGGGCTCACAGGAACAGTTATCCTTACTTTTCTTATTATTCATTTGCAATCTTTTTGGTACAGATATAAATTTGGATCTCCCGCCTTTTCGTTAGATAGCAATAACGAATCTATCAAAGACATGTACACTATGGTGGTCGAAGCATTCAGTCAGTCTTGGTATTCTGCCATTTATGTGATTGCTGTAACCCTTTTAGGCATTCACCTCAACCATGGCTTTCAATCGGCCTTTCAATCCATCGGACTAAGGCACAAAAAATATACGCCAACCATTAAGAAATTAGGCACAGCTTTCTCGATTTTTATTACGCTTGGATTTATTTCTTTCCCTATTTATTTTTTCATAATTCAACTATAGACCATGACAAAGTTAGTCGATAATATACCCGAAGGTCCTCTAGTTGACAAGTGGACTAAATACAAGTCTGATGCGAAGCTGGTAAATCCAGCCAACAGAAGAAATATTGACATCATTGTTATTGGGACTGGTCTTGCAGGAGGTTCCGCTGCAGCTTCCCTAGGTGAAATGGGCTTCAATGTGAAAGCATTTTGCTTTCAGGACTCTCCTCGACGGGCACACTCTATTGCTGCACAAGGTGGAATTAATGCTGCAAAAAATTATCAAAATGACGGAGACAGTACCTATCGTCTTTTCTACGACACAATCAAGGGAGGAGATTACCGTTCACGTGAAGCCAATGTATATCGATTAGCAGAAGTTTCTACAAATATTATCGACCAATGTGTCGCCCAAGGAGTCCCCTTTGCCAGAGAATATGGAGGACTACTAGACAACCGTTCGTTCGGTGGAGTTCAGGTTCAACGAACATTTTACGCAAAAGGGCAAACAGGGCAACAACTTCTTCTTGGCGCCTATCAAGCTCTTAGCCGTCAAATCAGCAAAGGTACAGTCACCATGTACAATAGACATGAGATGATGGATATAGTTAAAATTGACGGCAAAGCCAGAGGTATTATTGCACGGCATTTAATAACTGGTAAAATCGAACGCCATTCTGCCCATGCAGTCGTTATTGCTTCTGGAGGATATGGAAATGTATTTTTTTTATCTACCAATGCAATGGGGTCAAATTGTACTGCAGCATGGAAGTCATACAAAAGAGGAGCATACTTTGCCAATTCTTGCTTTGTACAAATTCATCCAACATGTATACCCGTTACTGGTGATCACCAATCAAAATTAACTTTAATGTCCGAATCTCTTCGAAATGACGGACGCATCTGGGTGCCTAAGCATAAAGAAGATGCCCAAGCCATTGCCAAGGGAGACAAAACAGCACTTGATATTGCTGAAGAAGATAGAGATTATTATCTAGAGCGTCGCTATCCTGCATTTGGGAATTTAGTTCCTAGAGATGTGGCATCCCGAGCAGCAAAAGAACGCTGTGATGCAGGTTATGGGGTAAACAAAACTGGACAAGCTGTCTTCTTAGACTTTTCAGACTCCATCAATAGACTGGGGAAAGAGGCTGTAGAAGCTCGCTATGGAAACTTGTTCCAGATGTACGAAAAAATTACGGCAGAAAACCCTTACGTGATGCCGATGAAAATATATCCAGCCATTCATTATACCATGGGAGGAATCTGGGTAGATTACAATTTACAAACTACCGTGCCAGGCTTGTTTGCTACTGGAGAGTCGAACTTCTCTGATCATGGAGCAAACCGACTTGGGGCATCGGCTTTGATGCAAGGTTTAGCCGATGGTTACTTTGTTGTTCCTTATACGGTCTCAAACTATTTGGCCGACGATATCAGAACAGGCCCAATTTCTACAGACCATCCCGAATTTGAAAAAGTCGAAAAAGAAGTCGAGAACCGATTAGATCTTTTCATCAACAATAAGGGGTCCAAGTCTGTAGACCACTTTCACAAAAGATTAGGCAAAATTATGTGGGAGCAATGTGGTATGGTTAGAAACAAAGAAGGATTGGAAGGTGCAATTCGAGATATTAATGCTATTCGCGATGAATTCTGGAAAGAAGTGAATGTTCCAGGAACCAAAAATGGCTTGAACCAAGAATTAGAAAAAGCAGGACGTGTTGCCGACTTTATTGAACTAGGTGCACTGATGTGTTATGATGCTTTGAGTCGCGAAGAATCATGTGGGGGTCACTTTAGAGAAGAGTTTCAAACTCCTGAAGGAGAAGCGGTTCGCAATGATGAAGACTATACCTTTGTCTCTGCATGGGAATATAAAGGCGAAAAAGAAGTCCCTGAGCTTCACAAAGAAGATCTCAATTACGAAAACATTGAACTTAAACAAAGAAGCTATAAATAATGACGGGAATGAATCTTACATTGAAAGTTTGGCGTCAAAATAGCGCAAAGGACAAAGGACGCATTGTTGAATACCAGATGTCTGATATTTCTCCAGATATGTCTTTCCTCGAGATGATGGACGTATTGAACGAACAACTTATCGGAAAAAGAGAAAGTCCTGTCGCTTTTGACCACGACTGTCGCGAGGGAATATGTGGCTCATGTTCGATGTATATAAATGGAGAGCCTCACGGACCTGAAAATCTAATTACCACTTGTCAATTGCACATGCGTTCTTTCAAAGATGGAGACACTATTTATATTGAACCTTGGAGAGCCTCAGCTTTTCCTATCGTCAAAGATTTGGTTGTAGACCGCTCGGCTTTTGATGCTATCATTCAAGCAGGAGGATATGTATCTGTTAACACCTCTGGAAATACCCAAGATGCCAACGCTATTCCGGTAAATAAAATCGACGCAGATGCCGCTTTTGATGCCGCAACTTGCATTGGTTGTGGTGCATGTGTCGCTACCTGTAAGAATTCCTCCGCAATGCTATTTACCTCCGCAAAAGTTTCTCATTTAGCTCACCTTCCTCAAGGGAATGTAGAAGCAAAAGAGCGGGCAATGAATATGGTAAATAAAATGGATGAACTGGGCTTTGGAAGTTGTACAAACACTGGAGACTGTGAAATTCAGTGCCCTAAAGGTATTTCGCTTGACAACATAGCTCTGATGAACCGTCATTTCTTAGGAGCTTCTTTAAAGTCTGAAAAAAAATAATTTTTTTATATCCCTCTTTCTTTCTTTATTGCTTCGAAGGCGTCTTGTACTTTTAAGAACTTTTCTTTTCCCATATTCTGCTGTGCCTCATTCAAATCACTCAACTTATCCGGGTGATATTTCATAGCCATTTTTCGGTGAGCTTTCTTCACATCTAAATCCGAGGAAGAGGGTTTTATATCTAAAATTTTGTAATTCTGCTCAGGATCTTTAAAGAACATCGCTTTGATGGATGCCATATCGTGTACATTGATGTACATGTATCCTCCAATTTTTTCAATGATTACAACTTCCTTCGAATCTAAATGACCATCAGCCATTGAGATTCCATACAAAAAGTGAATAAGCTGTAAGCGTTGTGCGTGAGAGACATTCTTATCTATCTGCAAACATATCTGACGCAAAGAGACTTGCTTGCTGTTAATGATATGCTTAAACAACTTGAAGCTTTCTCCTGCTCGATGTGCGCCAAACATCTGTATAAATTGCGATCGAACATAATCTAATTCTCTCTTATCAACCTTACCGTCTGCCTTGATAACATAGGCCGCTAAAATAAGAAGACTTATTTCGAACTGAGCAGCAGGAGGACTCATATTTTGATAATGCTTTTGGAATTTTTCTTGCTCGTCTGCCTTGGCAAACAATGAGCCTAGAGAATAGCCTAATAAAGCGCCCATAGGACCGCCAAACATCCAACCCAAGGTACCGGTAATCCACTTTAATTTCATTTGCTAAATTTTTAAGTAAAGATGACAAAGAAAAAAGCTAAAGCCAAACATTTTGTATTTTTAAACCTCATGAAACAAAAGTACCACCATAAAATTGTGAGAGATTTAGCATGGTGCATTTCTTCTCCTGAATTACTAAACGAAACTCTCTCTTTTGGAGATAATATAATGAAAGATTACTTCTTGGAATTCCAAGAAAAGCTCACCAAACTTGATAAAAATTCTTTGGAATTAGAGACTTTCTTAAGCCACAAAAATACCCTTCGATTGGGCCATTACTATGAGGCTTTGATTTGTTTTTGGCTCCAAAATAGTATAAAATTTGACCTACTTGCGAATAATGTTCCCCTCAGAAACCAAGAAAAAATTACCATTGGCGAAGTCGATTTGATTGTTTTCAATAAGATAACAAAGGATTATGAGCATTGGGAATTGGCTGTTAAATTTTATTTAGCTTATATAAAAAAAGGACAAACGGATTATATTGGACCAAATGCCAATGACCATTTCCATCTCAAACTCGCGAAACTGAAAAATTACCAATGTAAAATTTTAGAAACGGTACCTGGAAAAAAGTATCTTTCTGAGCTAAATATCTCTAAAATAAAAAATAAATTGTTAGTAAAAGGACTCCTTTGCTATCATCCAAACGACATAAAAAAACCTTGGGAGAATATCTCTGTTCAGCATGCTCAATCTTGGTGGATATACTTGGAGGAAGCTCAAGAATTTTTAGATGATGCCCTTAGCTATTTCATACTAGACAAAAAAGAATGGCTGAGCACACCCTCTTTGCCTAAACAACAGTTTAACAAAAAAGAATTTTTGAACATAATACGCCAAGAGTTTAGCCATAGCCAAAGTTCTCTATTTATTGTAGGCTATAAAAAGAATACATTAAAAACCAAAGGTTTTGTGGTGCATACCCATTGGCCAAATTTATATAACAAAAAAGCCACTCCTTGAAAAAGAGTGGCTTTTTATATTTCACATATATTTTATACTTATAATTCAAATTTGATACCTTGTGCTAAGGGCAAAGAAGTAGAATAATTGATGGTATTTGTCTGCCGACGCATATATCCTTTCCATGCATCAGAACCTGATTCACGTCCACCACCAGTTTCTTTTTCTCCACCAAAAGCACCACCAATTTCAGCTCCAGAAGTTCCAATATTTACATTAGCAATTCCACAATCAGATCCTGCAGGTGACAAAAAGCGTTCTGCTTCTCTAAGGTTAGTCGTCATGATAGCTGAAGACAATCCTTGTGGAACATTGTTTTGCATTTCAATAGCCTCATCCAAAGTCTTGTATTTCATTAAGTACAAAATAGGCGCAAAAGTTTCGTGTTGCACAATGGCAAAACTATTTTTAGCTTCTGCAACAGCGGGTTTCACATAGCAGCCAGATTCGTATCCTTCTCCAGACAAAACGCCGCCTTCAACAAGAATATTCCCTCCCTCTTCTACCACTCTGCTTAGTGCAGAATTATACATTTTTACGGCATCGGTGTCAATCAGTGGTCCTACATGGTTGTTCTCATCAAGTGGATTACCTATACTCAGTTGCTTATATGCACTCACTAATTTGTCTTTAAGTACCTCATACATGCTTTCGTGAATAATCAATCTTCGCGTGGAAGTACAACGTTGGCCAGCAGTTCCTACAGCTCCAAATACAGCTCCAATAACGGTCATTTCAAGGTCGGCATCTGGAGTGACAATAATGGCATTATTCCCGCCTAACTCTAAGATAGATTTACCGAAACGTTGAGCTACTGCTCCGCCAACAATTCTTCCCATCCGTGTAGATCCTGTGGCAGAAATTAAAGGAACTCGCTTGTCACTAGTCATCCATTCTCCCACTTGATAATCTCCATTTATAAGGGCGCAAATTCCTTCAGGTAGGTCATTTTCTTTTAAAACTTCTGCAATAATATTCTGGCAAGCTACCCCACACATAGGTGCTTTTTCAGAGGGCTTCCAAATGCATACATTTCCACAAATCCAGGCCAACGCGGTATTCCAAGCCCAAACAGCAACAGGAAAATTAAACGCGGAAATAATCCCTACTACACCTAGCGGATGGTACTGGTCATACATTCTATGACCAGGACGTTCAGAATGCATAGTCATTCCGTTTAATTGACGGGAAAGACCTACGGCAAAATCACAGATATCTATCATTTCTTGCACCTCACCCAGACCTTCTTGATAAGATTTACCCATTTCATAAGAAACTAATTTACCCAGAGATTCTTTGTATTCTCGTAATTTGTTTCCAAACTGACGAACAATTTCTCCTCGCTGTGGCGCGGGCATCACTCTCCAATTCCTGTAGGCATCTTGCCCTGCGACAATCGCTTTTTCGTAGTCTTTTTTGGAGGTTACGGCTACTTTCCCAATCAATAACCCATCGACTGGGGAGAATGATTCTATAATATTATTGCTGTCTCCTAGCCAAATAGCCCCCGTAGAAGTTCCTTTATTTATTTCTGAAAGACCTAAAGATTTTAGTGCTTCTTTTATTCCAAATTTATCCATATTGTCAGTTCTTAAAATTGAGGTGTAAAAGTATAAAAAACGTTTAATTAAAAAGTCTAATGATGTCATTTCCGTTAGCCAATATCAATAAGCTCATTAGAACAACAAAACCAAATACTTGGGCATACTCTAAAAGTTTGTCAGAGGGCTTTCTTCCTGTGATGATTTCCCCAAGCAAAAACATTACATGTCCTCCGTCTAGTGCGGGAATGGGTAAAATATTCATAAAAGCCAATATAATAGAAAGAAAAGCGGTAAAATTCCAAAAGTGCTGCCAATCCCACTGAGGCTTAAATTGTTTTCCCATAGTAATAAAGCCTCCCAAACCTTTCCAGGCTCCTGTTTCTGGATTGAGTATTAGCTTAAACTGTTGAACATAAGCATCTAACTTATTAATGGCCAAATTAGTCCCAGCAGGGAAAGACTCAAAAAATCCATAAGTCCGCTGGTCATAAGAAATTAATTCTGTAGGAGGCACATAGTAAATACCCATCCTTCCTGTTTCATTTAATGTAAAATCAAAACTGAGCGTGTCTCTATTTCGCAATACAGTCAAATTGATTTCTTGCCCCACCAAATCAGGCATACGATTAATATAGTCTGAAAAATAAAGCGCTTCTTCTCCATTCAAGGCAATCAATTGATCTCCAGCCATAACTCCAGCCGCTTCTGCCATAGATCCTGGCTCAAATTTTTGAGCAATATAGGGCCAAGCGATCCCAATAAAAGGTCCTTCGGTCTTCTTGTCAATCAAACGAGAAACAATGTCTTTAGGAAGTTGAAGAGTTAGAACTTCTCCATTTCGCTCTATGCTCACTTTTGTGGCTCCAGAAATCAGAATGGCTTGAGGTAAGTCCATGAAACTTTCATAATATACACCATCTACAGTCAATATTTTATCCCCATTCTTGAAACCTAGCTCTTTGGCAAAGGCCGAACATTCTATACCATAGCTGGCATTTTCTGTTTTTAAATACTCGTCTCCCCAGGTAAATAGAATCATGGCATAAATTCCCATGGCCAACAATAAATTGACTGTCACCCCGCCTAACATAATAATGAGTCTCTGCCATGCCGGTTTGGATCGAAATTCCCAGGGCTGAGGTTCTGCACTAAGATGTTCTTTGTCCATGGACTCGTCAATCATTCCAGAAATCTTCACATATCCACCTAGTGGTAGCCATCCTATTCCGTATTCGGTCCCACCAATTTTTTTCTTAAATAGGGAGAAGTAAGGGTCGAAGAATAGATAAAACTTTTCAACCCGAGTTTTGAATAATTTTGCAGGAATAAAATGTCCCAACTCATGTAAAATAATCAAGAAGGAAAGGCTCAGGAAAAATTGAGCCGCTTTGATGAGAGTTTCAGTCATTATTTTTTAATATTATCTAGGGTTAATCTTCTTGCTTGAGCATCAGAAAAAATATAATCCTCTAATGTGGGGGTCTTGACAAATGTACATTTTTGAAGTGTCTCGGCAATGAGGTCAGACATTTCAACGAAACCTACCTTATCTTGTAAAAAAGCGTGTACCACCACTTCGTTGGCGGCATTAATAATGCAAGGGGCATTTCCTCCACATTTTAAGGCCTCAAAAGCCAGCTGTAAATTTTTAAATGTTTTTGGATCCGGCTGTTCAAAAGATAAATTTGGATAATCCAAAAAATTAAAACGAGGAAATTGATTGGCCAAACGATCAGGATAAGCCAAGGCATACTGAATAGGAAGTTTCATGTCCGGCAAACCTAGTTGCGCTTTCATTGATCCGTCTCGAAACTGAACCAATGAATGAACAACAGATTGTGGATGCACAATGATTTCAATTTGATTTGATTGAAGACCAAAAAGCCATTTGGCTTCAATCACTTCTAAACCCTTATTCATCATACTGGCTGAATCAATCGTAATCTTGGCACCCATATCCCAATTTGGATGCTTCAATGCTTGTTTCTTTGTCACTTGTAACAAAGCCTCTCTATCCATTCCTCTGAAGGGTCCTCCCGAAGCGGTTAAAACAATTTTTTCTATTGGATTATCAAATTCGCCAACCAAACATTGAAATATAGCAGAATGTTCAGAATCTACAGGATAAATATTCACTCCCTTTTCCTTTGCAAGTTTGGTGACAAGTTCTCCGGCTACTACAAGAGTTTCTTTATTTGCCAAGGCAATATTTTTCCCAGCATCAATTGCGGCCAAGGTGGGCAGTAAGCCTGCATAACCCACCAAAGCGGTAAGAACTAAATCGACAGATTCCATTTGAACCACTTGAGATAATGCTTCGGCTCCCGCATATACCTTAATCGGATGTGAATGTAAAGCATTACTTACTTTATCATAAAGAGATTCTTCTCCAATAACTACCACATTAGGCTGGTGAACTAAGGCTTGTTTGATGAGTAAATCGACGTTACGATATGCCGTCAAAACCTCAATATCAAATAACTCTTTTTGCTCGACTACTACCTCCAAAGCTTGAGTTCCGATAGAGCCTGTTGACCCCAGTATGGCGATACGTTTTTTTATCATGGCACAAAGATAAATAATTCATTGAGCTTCCTCTTCTTAGTTGAGGCTTTATGATTAAAAAGTATTCAAAAGGCAATAAGGTCAATGCAATGCATTATTTTTACCAGATGAAGAAGAAACTCTTTTTTGCACATGCTAATGGCTTTCCTGCCGAAGTTTATGGAGAACTCTTTAATTTTATGCCGGATTTTGAAATAGACTTCATCCAAATTCTAGCCCATGGAAACAATCAAATTAAGTACTCTTGGCGAGAGCTTGCACCAGAAATAATCAAATATCTGGAATTAAACTATACTGAACCAGTATGGGCTGTTGGGCACTCTGTTGGGGCAGTTGCCTTAGCTTTTGCTGCTGAAAAAAGACCGGATCTGTTTCAGGGTATTATTTTAATGGATCCTCCCGTGCTTTCCAGAAAGATTAGGTGGATCATGGCCATGGCTCAGTTTCTCGGGATTTCACATAAGATCATGCCTTTAGCTAAAAAAGCTGCAGCAAGATCTGAGACCTTTCCCTCCAGGGAATTTGTTGCAAAAAAACTTCGTAAAAAGTTCCTCTTTAAAGATTTTTCAGAAAAATCTTTTGCCAATTATATACAGCATGGCTTTCGTGATAGCCAAGAGGGGGTTCGCTTGCGATTTGACAAAAAAATAGAAATGAAAATTTTTTCTCTCACCTATCCTTTCTATCAGGGCATAAAGGTAGATATTCCTAGCCATTACCTTTACGCCACCCGTGGAGAGATTGCCGAAATGAGACCCATTGAATCTATCATGCACCTCTTTCCGAACACCAAATTTACTGTATTTGAGGGTGGAAGTCATCTGTTTCCATTGGAAGAGCCGCAACGTTGTGCAAAAAAACTAAAAGATATAATCCAAATTCAGAATAATTAACTGTTTGAGAGCTTGAACCATTTAGTTTATATACATACGAGCTCCAAAGACAATATTCGTTTGTAAAAAATAGAAGTGTTGTTTGGCTCTATCCAAAGAATCGATTGTGGTGCGTATGTCCAGAAGGTTAGAGAAGCCCGCTTTGCACTCTGATTGCACAAAAAAATATTTTCCAAAATTTACTTGAAGCGCAATAAGTGTATTGAAACCATATCCTGCAATATGAAACTCATCATGTCGGGGATGATTAAGAAAACTAGCATTTGTTTTTGGAATCATTATACCGGCACCGAAGCCTTTAGTTAAGCTTAGTGAGCCAAATCTGAAGGAGGCCATTGAGTCTGTCTTTCTGCATTCAATATTGATATAATTCAGTCCGTCGGTGTGCTCAAGTCGCAAAAGATTCGTCGAAAGAGGAATTTCTTCTCCTTGGTAGATTCCGTCGAATGTAGTACCGCTATCGTGGATATAACCTCGAATGGAAACAACCTGATTGGAGTCCACCACATACTTCATATGGTCAGATCCGATGGAAATACTCACATTGTCTTGGATGAAGTATCCAACCCTGGCATTGTACTGTGGGATTGTAATTCTTTTGGGATGAAAATAATCATAGCTACTAAAGGGAGTCTGTCGATCTTGGGCTTCGACCTGTTCCAGCGTAAAATCGTAAGAGGCTCCCCGGAGATGAATGTCCGACTTCGTGAAAGAAGCACCGTTCCAACCCCAATAGAAGAAAAGCTCTCCCTTTTTGTGCTTTTCAAGAAAAGACTCTGGGTCTTGCGCTAAGACAGCGAAAGAATAGAGAGAGAAAAAAAGAATGTGTAGGCGCATGCTTTTTCGCTGATTAATGCACACAAATTTACTCATTTATGTTCTAATCAATATTAGAGGGGGACTAGATTATTAAAAAGCAAGGAGATCTTTTTATTAATCGATAAAAGGCTCGTATTTTTACTGCATTAAATTCAGAGAATTTGAGCGAAACAAAAAAAGAATTTTTTAGCCTTGGAATTTCTCACTGGAAAACCCCGCTCCAACTTCGCGGGAAATTTAGTTTTTCGCTGGAGACTATAGCTGCTATACATTCAGATGCATTAGAACATCAGATTCAGGGGTTTTTTGTTTTGTCTACTTGCAATCGTGCTCAATTTTTCGCGCATACCCAAAATCCTTTCCTACTCAAAGAGTTGTTTATTAAGCACAGTAATGCGAGCAAACAAGAATTTCTAGAAAACCATTTTATTCTTAAAGGGGATAAAGCGGTAATGCATCTATTTGAGCTATGCTGTGGGTTAGACTCTCTTATGCTAGGTGACCTTCAAATTGTGAGCCAAATAAAAGAATCTATCAAACAAGCTCAAACCAAAAATCTTTTAGATGGCTATACACACCGCTTGATGCAATTTGTTCTTCAAGCCTACAAGGATGTGCGAACCGACACCGACATCAACCAAGGTCCTGCATCAGTTGCTCATGCATCGGTATTGTTCATTAAAGAACGTTTTAAGAACCTTCAGAACAAGAAAATTGTATTGTTTGGTACCGGAGAAATTGGAGAGGTAACCGTAAAAAATCTTACAAAACAACCCATCAAAGAAGTTGTTCTTATCAATCGAACTAGATCTGTAGCCGAATCAATAGCAAAACCCCTAGGCTTGCGCGTTGCAAACATTAACGAATTAAAAAATGAACTCAGAACTGCCGATATTCTGATTGTCGCGACAAGCGCAACAAAGCCCACCGTTAACCCCTCACACATTGAAGGCTTGTCACATAAACTTTTATTTCTAGACTTGTCTGTGCCTCGAAATATTGATACACAAATAGATGCTCTCCCTCATTGTGAATTGATTGATTTAGACGAATTAAACAATATCCAAGACGAAACCTTAGAGATTCGAAGAAAAAATATCCCCAAAGCGAAAACCATCATCAATCTTCACAAAAATGAATTTTACGATTGGATTTTGTTGAGAAAGATATCTCCTGTCATTCAATCTTTACGAAAGAAACTTCATGGATACAAAACAGATGAGTTGGGACTTCAAAAAAATAGACTGTCCAAAAAAGAATATGAAAAATCAGATAAATTGGCGACAAGTATAGTCAATAAAATTGCCAATCAGGCCACCGAATATCTCAAGTCCAGATACCGAAACTCCGAAGAAGTAGTAAAGATGATTGAAGAAATGTTTAAATTGAAACCATGATTCGAATTGGAACGCGCAAAAGTAAACTTGCTTTGTGGCAGGCAAACCAAGTAAAAGACAAACTTCAAGACCTAGGACAATTCTGTGAATTGGTTTTAATTGAGTCAGAAGGAGACCGCGTTATAGATACCCCATTGGCTCTTATGGGTGGAAAAGGAGTGTTTACTAAAGCTCTAGACGATGCTTTGATTGAAGGTAAAATAGATTTGACGGTACATTCCTTTAAAGATATTCCAACCGACTTTCCAGAAGAAATTCAGCTTTGCGCAGTCATGAAAAGAGGAAACCCATTTGATGTTCTGGTGGTTCGTAAAGAAACTGATTTTACAAACAAACCAAATAAGCAGGCCATCATTGCAACAAGTTCAAACCGACGCAGATCTCAATGGTTAGATCGTTATGAGAAACACGAGACTTGCAACATAAGAGGGAATGTACAAACACGCATAAAAAAACTTAGAGAAAGTGATTGGGACGGAGCTATATTTGCTGCTGCAGGGCTAATTCGCCTAAATCTAGAGCACGAAATATTTGAGGTTTTAGACTGGATGATTCCTGCTCCTGCTCAAGGAGCTGTGGCAGTCACATGTAGGGCAAACGACACTGAAATTTCCGTCTTATGCAAGGCTTTAAATCACGCAGAAACAGCTCTTTGCACACAAATAGAAAGAGACTTCCTGAACAAGTTAAATGGAGGCTGTTCTGCTCCAATAGGAGCTTATGCTAAAATAGAAGCAGGGAGGGTTGTTCTAAAAACTTTGGTCATGGATCTAGACGGAGAAATGAAAATTGAAGTCAACCTTGAAAAAGATTATTTATTGGCTCATGATTTAGGATTAGTGGCCGCAAAGCATGCTTTAGAAAGTGGTGCCAAAGAAATTATTGACAAGCTGCCCAAAGAAAAAAGGCTCCACTAATGAAACGGAAAAAACAAATATGGATCACCAGAACAATGAGCGAAAAACAAATGGCATTGGCAAAACATTTGAATCTCTCTGTTCAGATAGTTCCCATGACAAAAATTCAACATTTACCCTTCCCTGATGACACTCACCCAACACAGGCCTGGATATTTACTAGCCAAAATGCCTTAGTCAACATCAAAAAAAACAACTTTGAAGGGATTGTTTATGCCGCAGGAAAAAAAACCGGCAAAAAACTGGAAAAACTTGGGTTTTCTATAAGATCCGGGAAAGATGAAAACGCCCTAAGCTTAGCAAAGAAAATTGTAGACGACGGAATAAAAGATGCTTGTTTTTTTTGTGGAAACCTTCGAAGAGATGATTTACCTGACTACTTGAAAGAAAAAAATATCCTTCTGAAGGAAAAGGTTGTCTACGAAACATCTATGACCCCAAAAAAAATAGAGGATCAACTCGGGGATGCTGTATTTTTTATGAGTCCTTCGGCGGTAGAATCTTTTGCGATCATGAACCAATTTAAGTCGGATATAAATTATTATAGCATTGGAAGCACTACTTCTACTGCACTCAAAAAGTGTGGTGTAAATTTTATTCAAAGTGCTAACAGAGCTTCTTTAACGTCTATGCTAGAAATTTATTCAAAAGAAAACTAAGAATGATGGAGTTTCCTAAATTAAAAAATGACCTATTGCTGAGAGCTTTAAAAGGAGAAAATGTTGTACGACCTCCCGTATGGATGATGCGCCAAGCAGGGCGTTTTTTACCCGACTATAGAATCTTGAGAGAAAAGTATAGCTTTTTTGAACGCTGCAAGACACCTCATCTCGTTTCTGAAATAACCACCATGCCTATTTGGCAGGTGGGGCCTGATGCAGCTATTCTATTTTCGGACATCTTAGTCGTTCCAATAGCTATGGGCTATCATGTGGACATGATTCCGGGCGAAGGACCAAGACTTCCTAAAACAGTCAAAAATATGGCGGATGTTGAAGCGATTGAAATTCCTGATGTTGAAAAATCTCTCGGTTATGTTATGGCTGGGATCAGGCAAACGCGGATGGATCTGAAAGGAGAAGTCCCTCTGATTGGCTTTGCGGGGGCACCGTGGACTCTTCTCTGCTATATGGTACAAGGAAAAGGCTCAAAGGATTTTTCTGAAGCAAAACGATTTTGCTTTGAACAACCCGAAGCAGCAAACCTCTTGCTTCAAAAAATTACAGATACGACCATTGCCTACATGAAGGCACAAATAAAAGCAGGTGTTCAGGCATTTCAATTGTTTGACTCTTGGTCCGGATTACTAAGTCCTGAAGACTTTATGCAATATTCTTATCCCTATCTAAAACAAATTATTGCCCAGTGTAGCGCGCCAAACATTTTATTTGCCAAAGGTTCTTGGTATGCATTAGAAGAATTAAAAGCGACAGGAGCCGATGCAATTGGCGTTGATTGGTCTGTCAGCCCGGAAAAAGCAAGGAAAATATTAGGACAAGACATTACAATACAGGGGAATTTTGATCCTTCTCGTTTGTATGCCTCCATTCCGGAAATAGAAAAATGGACCAAAGAAATGATTAATCGGTTTGGCAAAAACAGATATATTGTCAACTTAGGTCATGGAATTCTTCCTAGTGTTCCTGTAGATCATGCTAAAGCCTTTATCAATGCGGTTAAAAATTACAGCTAAATCATGGGAATTAAAGAAGCATTTTCGCAACATCTTATAGACTTACAATACAAAATTTGTATGGCCTTGGAAGACCTAGATGGAAAAAATAAATTTATAGAAGATACTTGGGAAAGACCTGGTGGTGGTGGTGGTAAAACTCGAATTATGTCTCATGGAAGACTCATTGAAAAAGGAGGGGTAAACACCTCAGAGGTTTACGGAGAGCTACCAATAGCATTAAAAGAAAAGTTTGGGGTGAAGGAAGGTGAATTTTTTGCCTCTGGGCTCTCTTTAGTTCTGCACTCCCACAACCCGCATATTCCTACAATACATGCAAATTGGAGATATTTTGAAATGTACGATTCAAATCACCAGATTATTCAATCCTGGTTTGGAGGAGGTTGTGATTTAACCCCTTGCTACCTGGTTGAAAAAGATGCCACACACTTTCATCAGGTCATGAAAAACATGTGTAAACGTCACCATCCTAACTTTTATAAGGAGTTTAAAGCCAACTGTGATATCTACTTTTTGAATACACATAGAGGCGAAGCTAGAGGTCTCGGTGGGATTTTTTACGACTATTTAAAAGAGAACCAAAATATGTCTTGGAAGAAGCTGTTAGCCTTTCAAATCGATTCAGGAAATTCTCTCTTAGATGCTTATTTACCGATTGCCGAAAAGCACCAACATGATTCCTTTTCGGAAACTCAAAAATACTGGCAAGAGATTCGTCGCGGGCGCTATGTCGAATTTAATCTTTTACATGACAGAGGCACTCACTTTGGAATAAACACTAAAGGGAGAACAGAGTCTATCTTGATGAGCCTCCCCCCTAGGGTTCGCTGGGATTATGATTTAAAACCTGAAAAAGGGTCTGAAGAAGAAAAATTAATAGATGCTTTGAAAAACCCAAAAGACTGGGTTTAAAATACAATATTGATAATCTTTTTGGGAATAACAATCACTTTTTTTACTGATTGACCATCTAAATAATGTACTGTTTTATTGTGCGATAGTAGTATTTTTTCAATTTCTGAGCGATCCATATCGAGAGAGAACTCAAGTTTAAACCTCATTTTTCCATTAAATGATACAGGATATATATGAGTACTCTCCTCAAGGTGAGAGGGCTCAAATATGGGAAAGACTTCCTTACTAATTCCTTGGAGGTGTCCTAACTTTTCCCAGAGCTCTTCCGCAATGTGTGGAGCATATGATGAGATCGTCAAAACCAAGGGCTCTAATATGGCACGTTGGCAACATTTCTGCGCAGTAAGCTCATTTACACTAACCATAAATGTACTCACTGAAGTATTAAAAGAAAAGTTTTCTATGTCTTCTTGAACTTTCTTTATAGTTTTATGAAGTGTTTTGAGTGCCGCTTTTGAGGGCTTTTCTTCAGATACTGAAAAATTTCCCTCGTCATCGTGAAAGAGCCGCCAAAATTTATTGAGGAAATTGTGTACTCCTGAAATACCATTTGTATTCCAGGGTTTGAATTGCTCTAAAGGGCCTAAAAACATTTCATACATGCGCAAGGTGTCTGCCCCATATTTCTCTATAATCAAATCGGGGCTTACTACATTATATTTTGATTTAGACATTTTCTCTACTTCGGCGCCACATTTGTATTCTCCAGATTCAAGAACGAATTCTGCATTTGAAAAATCACTTCGCCAAGCTTTAAATGCATCAATGTCCAACAGGTCATTCTCAACAATATTCACATCAACATGAATGGCTACTGTTTCGTACTGGTCTTTTAAACCATACGAAACAAAAGTATTACTGTCTTTTATACGGTAAACAAAATTCGATCGCCCCAAAATCATTCCTTGATTAATCATCTTTTTGAAAGGTTCTGTTTCAGACACAAATCCTCGATCAAATAAAAACTTCATCCAAAATCTAGAATATAAAAGATGCCCAGTAGCGTGTTCTGAGCCTCCGATATAAAGATCTACATTTCGCCAATAGGACTGCGCTTCCTTAGAAACAAATTCACCTTCATTCTCTGCATCCATATACCTCATAAAGTACCAGGAAGAACCTGCCCAACCGGGCATTGTATTGGTTTCATAGGGCATTCCCATTGAGTTGACCCAATTCTTTGCTCTTGCTAAAGGGGGCTGTCCGTCTTCGGTGGGCAAATATTTTTCTACTTCGGGTAAATTCAAGGGTAGTTCGTTATCGGAGAGTGTTTTAGGTAAATCTCCATCAAAATAAATAGGAAAAGGCTCTCCCCAATATCGTTGACGAGAAAAAATTGCATCCCGCAATCGGTATTGAATTTTTCCTGAACCGAATCCTTCTGTCTCCATTTTGGAAATCACCCTATGGGTAGCTTCTGAGACAGACATGCCATCTAAAAAATCAGAATGAATCAAATTCCCAACTTTTCCATCAAAAGATTCATATGGTAGATTACCTCCTTCTATGACTTGTAAAAGTGGAAGATCAAAATGCTTGGAAAAAGCAAAATCTCTGCTGTCATGTGCAGGTACAGCCATCACAGCCCCAGTTCCGTAACTAGCTAGAACATAATCTCCAATCCACACCGGAATTTTATTTCCTGAAAATGGATGTATCGCATAGGCGCCGGTAAATTGGCCTGAAACTGTTTTTACATCCGACATACGTTCTCTGTCAGAACGCTTTTTCGTTTTATCAATATATTCTTTAACTGCGGCCTTGTAAGAAGTAGTCGAAATGCGAGAAACAAAATCATGCTCTGGAGCCAGAGTCAAGTATGAGACTCCAAAAATAGTCTCTGGTCGGGTAGTAAACACTTCAATTTCTAAGGATTCCTCCTTAGATAAGGAGGTGCTTTCTATAACAAAACAGATGGTTGCTCCTTTAGAGCGTCCAATCCAATTTCTTTGTTGTTCTTTAATGGCTTCTGTCCAATCAAGAGGAGTAAGGTCGTCAATTAATCGCTGGGCATAAGCAGTTATCCGCATAGACCACTGCATCATTTTCTTTTGCATTACAGGATGTCCTCCCCTCTCTGACAGGCCGTCTTTGATTTCATCATTGGCTAGTACTGTCCCTAAGTTTGGGCACCAATTGACCATCGTTTCTGATCGAAAAGCAAGACGATATGCCAACAAAATGGTTTCTTTTTCTATTGCAGATTTAGCCTTCCATTCCAGAGCAGAAAAGGATCTTACTTCGTCGCAAGCGGCATTTACAAAACTATTTCCTTCTTGACAAAAACGCTTGACCAAAGAATCTATTGATTGTGCTTTATCTAGGTCAATACAGTACCATGAATTAAAAATTTGCTTGAAGATCCATTGTGTCCATTTATAATATTCAGGCGCACTCGTCCTTACTTCTCTGTCCCAATCAAATGAAAATCCAATTTTGTCTAACTGTTCTCTATACCGAGAAATATTAGTCTGCGTAGTGAGCGCAGGATGCTGGCCTGTTTGAATAGCGTATTGTTCGGCAGGCAAACCAAAAGCATCATAACCCATGGGGTGAAGCACATTAAATCCCTTTTGACGCTTGTATCGCGCATAAATATCTGAAGCGATATAACCCAGGGGATGACCAACATGTAAACCTGCTCCAGAGGGATAAGGGAACATATCCAAAATATAATATTTAGGTTTGTTTGACTGAGCATCAACTTTAAAAGGCTTCTGTTTTGCCCAATTCTTATGCCATTTTTCTTCAATGCTTGTAAAATGATACTCCATCTGATTCCTGTTCTTCTAATTTATCCCGGATTTTAGGGACTTTTTTTGACTGACACAAAGATATGTTTTTTAATGAATTGTAGACTGGTGGTGGAAGGTAGGACTTTTCACATAGAGGATAAAAACAAAAAACAATAAAGCATAAAATTTAGTATTTTAGCTACCTAAACTAAGGCTCTTGATTCCAAAAGAAACCATTGATTTAATTTTTGAAACCGCTCGCATAGACGAGGTGATTGGAGACTTTGTGCAGCTAAAAAAGCGTGGAGTAAATCTTTTGGGAAACTGTCCTTTTCACGACGAAAAGACACCATCATTTACCGTTTCACCCACCAAAGGTATATACAAATGCTTTGGTTGTGGAAAAGGGGGAAATTCGGTAAATTTTGTAATGGATCACGAGCATTTTAGCTATCCAGAAGCCCTAAAGTTTTTGGCAAACAAATACAATATTTTTATTGAGGAAACTGTTCGAACACCTGAACAAGAAGAAGCAGCAAGCGAGCGAGAAAGCATGTTTGTGGTCAGTAATCAGGCAAGCGTATATTTTCAAGGCCAGCTTTTCAATTCGGAAGAAGGCCGTGCAGTAGGACTGAGTTATTTTAAAGAAAGAGGATTTAGAGAAGACACCCTCAAAAAGTTTCAGTTGGGATACAGTCCAGAAAAAAATGATGCTTTTAGTGATTTCGCTCTGAAGGAAGGGTTCAAACGATCTTTCCTAGAAAAAACAGGTCTCATAATTACAAAAGAATCAAAAAACTATGATCGATTTCGGGGCCGAGTAATGTTTCCTATTCATTCCTTGTCTGGAAGAGTATTGGGTTTTGGAGGACGGATTTTAAAAAACAATGTCAAAGCGGCCAAATACCTCAATTCTCCAGAAAGCGATATTTATCATAAGAGTAAAATATTATATGGATTATACTTTGCAAAAAATAGCATTGTAAAAAAGAATCGTTGTCTTCTGGTAGAGGGCTACACAGATGTAGTGTCTATACATCAATCCGGAATTGAAAATGTTGTGGCTTCATCGGGAACCTCTTTAACGATTGATCAGATCAAATTAATCCATCGGTTCACCAACAATATTACTCTGCTTTTTGACGGAGACACTGCGGGTCTTAAAGCAGCAATGAGGGGCGTTAACTTGATTTTACAAGAGGGTTTAAATGTAAAAGTACTGACATTTCCAGACGGTGAAGATCCAGACTCTTATGCCAAAAAAGTTAGTTCTCAGGAGCTTGAGGACTATATTAAAGGAGAAGCAAAAGATTTTATAGCCTTCAAATGCTCTTTGCTTCTTAAAGAAGCAAAAGAAGACCCTATCAAAAGAGCCGAACTTATTAAAGATGTCTCGGCAACCATCGGATTAATTCCTGATTATGTATCTCGAACTGTATATGCGCAAACGTCCTCAAAAATATTAGGCGTAGAGGAACAAGTAATTTTTTCTAGCATTGACCAATCTCGTTCGGGAAAACAAGAAAGTAAAAAACAGCCTCTTCAAGTTGTTTTTAAAGGACTAAAACAAGCAAATAAACCCGATAAATTAAATGTAAGTCTAGAAGAATCTACCCTCATTCGCTTGCTGGTTTTATACGGTACATATCCCCTGGATTTCGAGTATGAAAATGAGGATGGAGAAACGGAAATCACCACTTTGTATTGTGCTACATTTATCATGTCCGAATTGGCGGTGGACCAAATTGAATTTTCTGATACAATCTTCAAAAAAATATATTTAGAATTTACTCAAAGGTTCGAAACGGATGAAACAATCTTAAATGATAAACATTTTATCCAGCACAGCGATCCAGAAATTTCTCAAGCTGCATCTGAATTTCTAAGTCAGAAACACGAATTAAGTGATTGGGGCAAAAAAGAAATTTTTGTCCCAACAGAAAAGGAAAAGCTCTTTGACTTGGTTAATGAGGGAGTGATTCGACTTAAATCCAAGCAGGTAAAATTGAAAATTGAAGGAATGCTCCTTCGAATGAAAAACAATGAAGTTATAGGAGATGAGCGTTCAAAATTTATGGCTCTTTTCCAACAGCTCAATGAGCTTTCAATGATCATTGACAAAAAGTTAGGTCGAGAGTGTTAAAACTAGTGAATTTTTAAATCCTTCGCCCCTAGTTGCAAACTAGTATGACCTTTCCAATGATTTTCTTGAATTGCATAACAAAGATCAAATCCCAATCCACTTGAAAGTTTTTCCGCATGATTACCCAAATTAAACCCAATACCATTCATTAAGAGTTCAGGCTCTTTTTTTGAGTATACTTGCAATTTTAAGTGCTCATTTTCTTGTCCGACTGATCGACTTCCCTTATCTGTGACTTTTCGAGTGCAAAATAAAGGCGCTCGATTCTCGGGTCCAAAAGGTTCAAATTGCCTAATAATGTTGTAAAAACTCTGGGTAATCTGTGAGAATTCTAATTCGGTATCAATATCAAAAATTTCGGCCTTTTGCTCCGAAGAAATTCGTTCTAAAATAACTTGGTTAAAAGCTGCTTTAAAAGCATCATAATTCTCTTGCTTGAGGGTTAGTCCAGCAGCATATTTATGTCCACCAAACTGTTCTATGTGCATTTCGCATTCAGACAAAGCGGCATACACATCAAAACCCTTGACGGAACGGACTGATGCTACTAATAAGCCATTACTTTTAGTAAAGACTATTGTAGGACGATAATAGGTTTCAATCAGTCTAGAAGCAACAATGCCAATGACTCCCTTGTGCCAATTTTCGTTATAAACAACTGTCGCTGGATCGTCTTCCTGATTTAGTTTTTTTATTTGAATCAAAGCTTCTTGAGTAATTCGTTGGTCTTCTGACCTTCGATTTGAATTAAACTCTTCAATTTCTAGAGCGAACTTTTGGGCTTGGGATTCGTTTTCCTCAATGAGAAGACTAACAGCAAAATGTGCATGTTTCATTCTTCCTGCGGCATTAATTCTAGGGGCAATGGTAAATACTACATCGGTAATAGTCATAGAACCAAAATGCTTATGGCCGAGCATTAAAGAACGTATTCCAACTCTTGGTTGCTCGTTCAAAAGTTTCATTCCATAAAAGGTTAATATTCTATTTTCACCAATCATTGGGACAATATCCGCCCCGGTAGCCGTCGCAACCAGATCTAAATAATCATAAGCGATTTCTTTGGGAAGCTTTTGATTGCTTAAATAGGCTTGAATCAGTTTGAAGCCAACCCCACATCCACATAACCCCTTGAAAGGATATGAGCAATCATTTCTCTTAGGGTCTAATACTGCAAAAGCAATAGGTAACTGTTCTCCCGGAAGATGATGGTCGCAAACAATGACATCCATTCTATTCTTTTGCGCATACGCAATTTTATCTAGTGCCTTTACGCCACAGTCCAAAGAAATCATTAAGCTACATTTGTTTTCTAGAGCGTCGTTTATCCCCTGAAAAGATATACCATAACCCTCTTGGTATCTATCGGGAATATAATAGTCACATTTCGCACCTTGACTTTTCAAGAACATATACATCATGCTTACCGAAGAGGTTCCATCGACATCGTAATCACCATACACCCTAATTTTTTCTTGGCAATCTATCGCTAAAGCAATTCTCTTGACTGCCTTGTCCATGTCTTTCATTAAAAAAGGATCATGGAGCAATTCTAATTCTGGTCGAAAAAAAGTTTTCGCTTGCGCAAAGGTATGGATGCCTCTAGATACAAGAAGTGAACAAACTACCCTAGATACTCCCAGAACTTGACTCAATTCGTATACTTTTCTATTGTCGGGTTTCTTTTTAAACTTCCAAATTTTTTCTCGCATGAATATCTTAACTTAATGTGAAATGAGCACAATAGAAGGGCCCTATTTGGTCGCCTTGACCGCAGCCTCAATAACAAGGACAAACTCCCCTTTTGGGGGCTTTGCTTCAAAATGAGTTAACAATTCAGAAACGGTTCCGCGTTGTGTTTCTTCGAACATTTTAGAAATCTCTCGGATGACAGAAAGTTTTCTGTCTGCTCCTAAAAACTCTTTTAGTTGTTTTAATGTTTTTACTATTTTGTGAGGAGACTCATAGAACACAATCGTCTTACTTTGGTCTTTCCAACTCTTTATTCGTGTCTGACGACCTTTTTTGGGCGGAAGAAAACCCTCAAAAATAAACCGATCCGAGGGAAATCCAGACTGAACTAAAGCGGGTATAAGAGCAGTTGCTCCTGGCAAACACTCTGTGGGAATAGATGCTGCAACACAGGCCCTGACCAATAGAAAACCCGGATCTGAAATCCCGGGAGTCCCTGCATCCGAAATTAAAGAAATTTGGGTCCCAGACTTAAGCTTCTCAATGATTCTATCGAGCATTTTATGCTCGTTGTGCATGTGAAAAGACTGCATGGAAGTAGCTATATCAAAATGCTTTAAAAGCTTTCCTGAAGTACGCGTATCTTCGGCCAAGATCAAATCAGACTCTTTAAGTATCCGAATTGCGCGTAGCGTAATATCCTCTAGATTTCCTATGGGTGTAGGGACCAGAAATAGTTTAGACATATTCTATAATTTACTCAAACAAATTAAATAAAAATAGGAGGGAACAAAGCGTTTTTATTAAATTTGTTTGAAAGAAAATATGTAGTATGTTCCAAGAAACTCCCGCACGTCATAAAAAAAACAAAGGCAGCATTGAAGTGATTTGCGGTTCGATGTTCTCTGGAAAAACAGAAGAATTAATTCGTCGACTAAAAAGGGCTCAGTTTGCTCGACAGAATGTAGCCATTTTCAAACCTAATCTTGACACTCGATACGATAAAAATAAAGTCATTTCTCACGATTTAAACGAGATTAATTCACAAGCCATCTCTAGCTCAAATATGTTGCTAGAAACTCATGGAAATATTGAAGTCGTCGGAATTGATGAGGCTCAATTTTTTGACATTGAGCTTCCCGCAGTATGTTCTGAACTCGCTTCCAGAGGAGTAAGAGTAATTGTCGCAGGTCTAGATATGGATTATTTAGGAGTTCCATTTGGGCCAATGCCTAAACTTATGTCGATCGCAGAATTTATCACTAAAGTCCATGCAATTTGTATGGACTGTGGAGACTTAGCTCTTCATTCTCATAGAACTGCCACCTCAAAAGATCTCGTTCACATAGGAGAACAAAAGGAATATCAAGCTTTGTGCCGATTTTGTTTCGGAAAGAAAACCCCCCCGCGATGATTTACATTTCTTATTCAGTCCAGGATATAAGTCTGCTTTGTAAAGCCAAAATTTTTGCGGGTACATCAGATGAAATGATCCATCAAATTGTGCTGGATAGTCGAAAATCAAGCCCTGTTCATCATAGCCTTTTTATTGCCTTAAAAGGGCCGCATCATGACGGACACAATTATATTAAAGAACTATATGAGAAGGGCTTGAGAAATTTTATGATTAGTAACGATGACATTCATTATATACATTTTCCAGAAGCTAATTTTATTCGAGTGGAAAATACATTAAGCGCATTTCAGACGATTGCAAGAAACCACCGAAAGAAATTTTCTATCCCGGTGATTGGTATTACTGGAAGTCATGGGAAAACAATTGTAAAAGAATGGTTAAGTAGTTGTTTAAAAGGCCTATTCAATATCTCAAAAAATCCAAAGAGTTATAACTCTCAAACGGGAGTAGCCTTATCAATATTGGGAATAAAGCAAGAAGCGGAATGGGGTCTTTTTGAAGCGGGAATTTCTCAAACAAATGAAATGGTATCGCTCGAGAAAATGATCCAGCCTTCTTTGGGAATATTCACCAATATAGGGGATGCTCATTCCAAAAATTTCACCACTATAAAGGCAAAAATCGAAGAGAAATTGCATCTCTTTTCTTCTGTAAAAACCTTAATTTACTGTAAAGATCATGCGGAAATACACCAAGAGATCTCAACGCAAGTTAGTGCTGAAATTTGTTCTTGGTCCTTTGTTGATGCGAAGGCTTTTCTTTTTATAAAAAACTGCATACGAGAAAAGTATTGCTCAAAAATAACAATTTGCTATCAACAAAAAGACATTTTACTGACGATTCCTTTTGTCGATACAGCATCTATTGAAAACTGCCTCCATGTAATTTGTGCACTGCTTGTGATGAAGGTCGAAGTGTCTCATATAGAAAAGAAAATAAAAACTCTAAGAGCTCTAGAAATGCGTTTAGAGCTTCTCAAGGCCAAAGGGAATAGCTTGCTCATTAATGATGCATACAGTTCTGATCTTGACTCTCTAAAAATTGCCCTTGACTTTTTAGATCAACAAAGCGGAAACGCTAAAAAAGTTGCCATTCTTTCAGATTTAGACGAAACTGGGCGACCAAACAAAGAGCTTTTTCAAACCTTAGTGAAACTTTTAAAACAATTCAAGGTGCAAACATTGATTGGCGTGGGACCTGAATTTAGGGATTTCTCTTATTTATTCTCACATGGATACTTTTATGCAAGCACCCAAAACTTGCTAGATGATATAGAAAATATAGACTTAAAAGACGCCGCCATATTAATTAAAGGAGCTCGGAAATTTAAATTTGAACAAATTGCCGGAATTCTAGAACAAAAAAATCATGAGACTGTCTTAGAGGTGAATTTAAATGCCATAGCAGAAAACTTTCATTATTTCAAGAGTTTGCTACGAAGAGAAACTAAGGTAATGGTTATGGTCAAAGCATTTTCTTATGGCAACGGATCTTATGAAATTGCTCATCACCTAGAATATCATCAGGCAGATTATCTTGCGGTTGCTAATGTTGACGAAGGGATTTCTCTTCGAGAAAAAGGAATAAAAACGCCCATCATGGTCCTCAATTCTGAAGAATCTCAGTTTCTTCAGCTCATTGAATATGAGCTTGAACCAGAAATCTTTAGCTTTAAACAGCTTTATGCACTGCAGAAAATCTTAAAATATTTGGGACTTAAATCATACTCTACTCACCTTAAAATAGATACGGGAATGCGCAGGTTGGGATTTGAAATCACTGAGATTGACTCCTTATGTCATTGGTTGAAATCTCAAGAAGAAGTGAAAATAGCTACGGTATTTAGCCACTTAGCCAGTAGTGACAATCCAAAAGATCGTGAATTTACGCTTAATCAAATTCATTCTTTCGAACAAGTATGTCAGACAATTAAACATACAGTACCTGGTAAATTCCTCAGACATATTCTTAATTCATCCGGTATTATTTCTTATCCCGAAGCACGATTAGATATGGTTCGGCTTGGAATTGGACTCTATGGAATAGGAAAAGAAAACCTTAAAAATTGCAGTACTTTAAAATCGATGATTTCTCAAATAAAAAATATTTCACCGGGGCAAAGTGTGGGGTATGCCAGAAGCTATATCGCGAAGAATCAAATGCAGATTGCGGTTATTCCTATTGGATATGCAGACGGTTTAAGTAGGGGCTTAAGCAACGGCAAAGGAAAAGTTTATATCAAAGGCTGTGCCGCTCGGATTGTAGGAAGTGTATGCATGGACATGTGTATGGTGGACGTTACAGATTTAAATGCAAAAGAAGGAGACCCTGTGATTATTTGGGATAAACAAGATCACATCTTAGATCTGGCAGACGCATTAAATACAATCCCTTATGAAATATTATGCCAGGTATCCCAGAGAGTCAAGAGGATTTTCGTGCAAGAGTAAATATCCTCTAAATCTGAATTCTATAGGCTTACTATGGTGAATCTTTCTGAAATTTAGAAAGTAAAGGATACATAAAAGCGAAAAATAATATCCCTGCCTGCCTTTCTAGCATGCTTTCTGTCATAAAACCAAAGAGAGTCAATCCCAAAAATAGCAGAAACAAAGGGTGCACATCTGGTCTGATAAACGGGCCGAACATAAGAAAGATCAATAGAAGAAATCCAAGAATACCCACCTCTGCCCAAGTCTGAATAAATTGGTTGTGAAAATTGTAATTATTTTTATAAATAGGTATATTTCGATCTCCATTCCAGAATTGAGCCTTACAATCCCTCAAAGATAGATTTAACTCTGTTTTTGCATCTCCGATCCCGTAGCCAATTAAAGGACTTTTCATTAGAAGTGGAAGGGAAAAATTCCATATATATATTCTTGCATTAGTCTGATTTTTTGAGTCTTCTAATATTAAATGCTCAAGCTCATGAACTGTTTCTATAATTCTAGAATAGGTATTTGGCACAAGGAAAAGTGGCAACAAAAACAAACATAAAATTCCAATAATTTTCCGGGAGTAACAAAAATAATATCCCGATTTAATCAGGGCGACAAAGAAAACTACAAAAAAGGCTAAAAGATAGATTCTACTTGCTAGTAAAAACATAGAAATGAGTAATATAGCAATGCAAAAACCCCAAAATATTATATATTTTTTTGAATGAACAACTTGGTATAAGATCACAAACAAAGCAAAAGAGTAGTACCAAGCCACATAATGTACTTTGGAGGGTAATATGTGGGGAAGTTGTTTATAATAAAAGACATTGAGATTACCCGTGTCTAGAAATTCGACAAAAGATAGGATTAAATCTATACCTGCCATGACGACCATGAGCAGAGCAAAAAATCGAAGTAAAAAAAAACGTTTTTCGTTGTCTATCCATTCATTAGTCATCATAAACAGAGGAAGTAAAAGTAAAGTAATTTTGAGCCGTAAATCATTTAAACCTTCGACCACATCTAGGGTGTACATCATACTCAGCAGATGAAGAAGATACAAAGCAATAAAGGCGAGTGCAAATGGGCTGCGGACAAGAACATTCAACCTTTCTTTATACGCAAAGGAAAAAATCCAATACAAGCCAATTCCAATAATACCCATGGTGACTGGAATCTTAAAAAAGTCCTGCATGAATAAACCCAAAACAAAGCTTATATGGGCTAAAAAAAAATAAAAAGACTTGGTTTTAATTCTTCTCTATATTTAGATTTCCTAATAGAATATTCTTGTATCGCAGAGAGTCATTGAGTATTAAAATGGCTTCCTCAATTACCTTGTCGTCAGCTAAAGAAGCAATCATTCTGCCTTCTTGATAATAGTATCGCGACATTAGCTCATTTAAAATGAGCCTAGATATCTGGCTTTGATACTTGTGAATATCGTCATTCTTTTGTTCTAAAAGCTCCGCTTGCAGGACCTCTAAATCTTGAATAAATTCAATATTTTCTGATTGATAATCTTCAATCATATCAGCAACATCTTTTTCTAAACTAGTTTCATATTCGTACTCCTTATCGGACAAAAAAGAAACAAAATCTTCGTATACTAGATCACTGATTTTATATACACCAGGGGGAGCAATAGAGTCATTTTGTATGACAAAGTCGGTTGCAAAATCAAAAATGAGCTGCTTTGACACCAAACTTCCTGCAATTTCGGCGAAGGACTCATTTTCTACATTAATGTCTGGATCAACTCCTCCTCCGTCAAAAACAGTTCTTCCATTGCGAGTTTTAAAAGCAGTTTTCAGTGAGTCGGCTACCTTACCGACGCTTCCATCTTCATTCCTGCTTGAATAATCTAGAGCTTGAATACATCTCCCACTGGGCGTATAATATTTGGCTACCGTGACTTTAAGCTGTGAATTGTAACTTAATTTTCGTGTTTGTTGAACTAAACCCTTTCCAAAACTTTTCTTTCCTAAAATCACTCCTCGATCTAAATCTTGAATGGTACCAGAAACAATTTCTGATGCCGATGCAGAGCTTTGATTAATTAAAATAGCCAAAGGAATTTCAGAATCTAAAGGTGTTTTTGATGTCTTGTAAGACTTCTCCCATTCTTTAATTTTTCCCTTAGTGGAAACAACCTCCTCCCCTTTGTCGATGAACAAATTGCAAATACTTACAGACTCATTTAAAAGACCTCCAGGATTTCCTCTCAAATCAAGAACTAAAGATCTGACGTCATTTTGATCTTTTAGTTCAGTGATAGCAGAAGCAACTTCGGAAGCACAATTCCTAGTAAAACTTCTCAAACGCAAATAGGCAATTCCATCGGAAATCATTCCCTTATAAGGAATTGACTTAACTTTAACTTCTTCTCGAGAAAAAGTCTTCTTAATGGGTTTTTCAGTTCCAGGTCTCTCAATTAGAAGATTGACTTCTCCTCCAGGCTGACCCTTAAGAACTGAGCTCACATCCTCTGTAGATTTACCCATAACTGACTTTCCATCAATCTCTAAGAGCTTATCTCCTGCAATAAGACCTGCTTTGTCGGCTGGAAAACCCTTATAAGGTTCTGCAATAATCACATAGTCGTCTTTCTTTCGAATCATTGCACCTATTCCTCCGTACTGGCCAGTAGTCTGGAAACGAAAGTCCTCAATATTCGATTCTGGAATGTAGGTGGTGTACGGATCTAGGTCATCAAGCATTGAATTAATAGCTTTCTCAATCAATTCTCCTGGTTTGGTCTCATCCACATAATAAATATTTACCTCTCTAAATAGAGAAGTGAAAATATCTAAGTTTTTACTGACCTCAAAGTAGCCAGAAACAAAGCCCAAAGTGGATAGAGAAACTGATACTAGCACTATGAGGAATAAACTTTTTCTAATCATTTTTTTCATGTGTAAATTTTTAGGGTACGGGATCGTGTCCACTTCCTCCCCATGGATGGCAGGAACTAATTCGCAATAAAATTAATTTCAACCCTTTACTTAAATCATATTTGTCTAGAGCATCCATTGCATAAAAAGAGCAAGTGGGCGAATATCTACAGGATGAAGGGGTCCAGGGAGAAATAACTTTCTGATAAATCAATATCATAAAAAGCAGGCTTTTTTTAATTAGTTTTTTCAGCATCTAAAATAAAACGATCAAAAAGTAAAATTAGTTTATTTTCTATTGCTAAACTGGTCATTTTTTCAGAGGAAGTAAAGATGAGTAAAATAGCATATCGATCTTTTAAGGATTTATACAAATGAGCCTTATGTTGGCGGTAAACTTCATTAATTTTTCGTTTCATTTGATTCCTATCTACGGCTAGAGGAAACCGTCTTTTAGGAATGGAAAAGGCAATCCGTATAGGGAATTCTTGACTAGAATGAGCTTTTTTCCACAAAATTACAAATGGATATTTCTTAATTGCTTTTCCTTTGGAAATTAACTCCCCAATAACAACTTTACTCTTTAATCTTTCTACTTTCTGAAATGTTTGTAGCATTATATCGTAAAGTTAGAAAAATTGAATAAAAAAAAGCGATAAAATCACCCTTTTAAAAACTTTAAATCGCCATGATTTATTTATTTTTTGACTTCTTAATGTAATGCTCTAAAGCCATACTCATTGAAGGTGCTTTAATAGAAGGAGCTTCAATATCTACCTTTAAACCTGATTCTAAGACGGCTTTAACAGTCGTTTGACCAAAAGCAGCAATACGGGTGTGATTTTGCTCGAAGTTTGGAAAATTCTGAAAGAGAGACTTAATCCCTGAGGGACTGAAAAAAACTAATATATCGTAAAAAACATCTTCTAAATCAGACAAATCACTACACACTGTTCTGTATAATATTGCTCTTTTATATACAATTTCATTATCATCCAATAGTTTAGGAATAACTGGTTTTAATAGATCAGAAGAAGGCAAAAGAAAATTTTCAGTCTTATGTTTTTTGATTACATCCATTAACTCTGCAAAACGTTGTTTACCAAAATAAATTTTTCTTTTTCTGTAAGTGATATATTTCTGAAGATAAAAAGCAATGGCCTCAGACATACAGAAATACTTCATGGATGCTGGAACTTCGAAGCGCATTTCTTCACAAATCCTAAAGTAGTGGTCAACAGCATTTCTACTAGTTAAAATTATAGCAGAATGGTCCGCAAGAGTGATTTTTTGCTGCCGTACTTCTGCGGCTTCGACCTTTTCAACATGAATAAATGACCTAAAATCAATATTTACTTTTTGCTTGCGAGCAAGGTCATGATATGGTGAAGCATCACTTTTTGGGGCGGGTTGCGAAACAAGAATTGTTTTTACTTTCAAAACTTAAAGTATTTTAAGGGTTCCATCTTTAAGTGGCAGGTAAACCTACTCACCTCAACAATCTAAAGCTATAAGTAACCAATACAAAGGTACTAATTCGAACGTGCAAATATACAAAATATAATAATATGCACTTTTCCTGAAAATATTTCTAATATGCAAAAACAACTTTAATTTTGAGAAACAATACATCATGAAAGTAAGGCTCATAAAAAAAGATAATAATTTTAAATTTAAAGTATTAGATAGGTAGAAATAAGGGAAAACAAAAACTATAGGTGTTAGAAATAGGGAGAAATATTGTAAGGAAAGAGACGAGAATTCTTCCCACATGGATTGTTTTTTAAAAAGGATTCCCAGAATATGAACAAAAACAAATTTTAAAACAATAACGAAGATTAGAAGAGAAATTGACAGGAAAAATAAATGAGAAAAACCTGAATATTCTGAGCAGAATACTAGATATTCCGATATAATAAGTGCTCCAGTCAACAAAACTTGAAGTGTTAATAAAAGAAGAGAGTTTTGTGGGGTCTTTGAATGTCTACCGTAATTAATATGATATTTTTTGTCTAGAATTGAGCTAAAGAAATTAGACAGTAGTCTTGCATCATTATTATACAAGAAAATATAAATCATTGCTTGAATAAAAAATATGAATAATACCCATGGGGAATGAGGAGGCTCTCTAAGTATTTCTAACATCTAATTATTTTAGTAAAAATACTAAAAAGATCCAGCAAACTTTATTTGATGGTGATTAAGTGTCTTGGTTTTCTAAAAAATTCAATCCAATTGTTTGATCATTTTTATCGATTTGACTAGAGTATTTCCTGAGGTCCAAACGGCGGTATATAAACCATTGCTTAAATTTCCTGCATCCCAACAGAATTGGTATCTCCCTTTGGGCATGTTTTGGTTTAAGATGGTTTTTACCTTACGACCTAGAAAATCAAATACTTCAATCTTGGCATGAGAATCGTAATTTAGAACGAAGAAGAAATTTGTTTGAATGGAAAAAGGATTTGGGAAATTCTGAGTGAGATCTCCATAATTCTTGTGAATTTCATTTAGTCCGATTCCATTTTGTCTACTCAAAACCACATCAAAATTTCCAAACCAGTCTCCTGAGGTCCCTTCGGTTAATGGAATTATTCGATTAAGGGCAGACTCACTGCTAGCCCAAGGGTCTGCAGAAATATCAATATCTCCCTGAAAATATATCTGGGTAACCAACTCGTCAAATCCCTCTGCTTGTGCTTTGAGGTGAATATGAGCTGGGCGGAATATACTACCATTTTCGTACTTCCCAGGAATAATTGTCTCTAAAGAGTAGTTTCCTTGGGAATCTGAAATCACCTTTGCACGAAAATTAAAACCTTCATTGTCATATTCTCCTGAAGCATTAGCTTGCCAAAAATTCAAAACTACATCATTTACACATGTTTCACAGTCATCTGACAAAATTCTTCCACCAAGAAATAAGCGTGGTCCCTGATATTCGTCAGGAATAAGAAAGTTAGTATGCGGTGCTCCCTCTGAAAAAAAAGGACCTAAGATGTCTGAAGTAGTTGGGTTACAGTCTAAAGTGTTTTTTGCGGATAGTTTGATTGGAGTCAGAGAAGTGGCGAGAGCAGCTAATGTAAACTGTTTTAAAAATGTACGGCGGTTTTTCATTTGTTTATACTTTTTAAATATCTTAATACCAGTATTCTAGATTACAAAAAAAATCTTAAGTAAGCAAACAAATATATCTGGGGACAAGGACCAACTAATCACTCAAAAATTACTTTGTTTTTAAATTAATGAATAAATTTGTACAAACATAAAAATTCAATTTATGGCAACAGATTTATTTCAGGCTCCTGATTACTACAATTTAGATGAGCTACTCAGTGAAGAACATATTATGGTTCGTGATGCGGCCAGAGAATGGGTAAAAAGATCGGTGTCCCCGATTATCGAACAAGCCTGCCAAGAAGCAAAATTTCCTAAACAAATTGTTCCTGGACTCGGTGAAATTGGGGCCTTTGGCCCTTATATACCTGAAGAATACGGTGGTGCAGGACTAGATCAAATATCTTATGGTCTCATCATGCAAGAATTAGAGCGAGGGGATTCTGGGGTGCGCTCCACTGCCTCAGTGCAGTCTTCTTTGGTGATGTATCCGATATTTAAATATGGAAACGACGAGCAAAGAAAAAAATACTTACCAAAATTAGCTACAGGAGAATACTTGGGCTGTTTTGGTCTTACTGAGCCAAATCATGGTTCAAACCCAGGAGATATGGAAACAAACTTCAAAGATAAGGGAGATTATTATTTATTGAATGGCTCCAAAATGTGGATCTCTAATTCTCCCTATGCTGATATTGCAATCGTTTGGGCCAAAAACGAGGCAGGTCGAATTCACGGTTTAATTGTAGAAAAAGGCATGAAAGGATTTAGTGCTCCTGAAACTCACGGTAAATGGTCTCTCAGAGCATCCTGTACTGGAGAGTTAGTATTTGACAATGTGAAAGTTCCCAAAGAAAACCTTTTACCAAACAAAAGTGGTCTAGGGGCACCATTAGGATGTTTAGATTCCGCACGTTTTGGTATTGCTTGGGGGGCAATCGGCGCAGCCATGGATTGTTATGACACCGCATTGCGTTATTCAAAAGAAAGAATGCAATTTGATAAACCAATTGGTGCATTTCAGCTTCAACAAAAGAAACTCGCTGAGATGATTACCGAGATTACAAAAGCACAACTTCTTACCTTCCGTCTAGGTCAACTTCGAAATGAAGGAAAAGCCACGACAGCTCAAATTTCTATGGCAAAAAGAAACAATGTGGAAATTGCGATAAATGTAGCTCGTGATGCCCGACAAATGTTAGGAGGCATGGGAATAACTGGAGAATACCCTGTGATGAGACACATTATGAACCTAGAGTCTGTAGTCACCTATGAGGGAACACACGACATTCACTTATTAATTACGGGAATGGATGTTACTGGATTTAGTGCCTTTAAATAGTTTTTTAAATTTATTTATAGCAATCATTTATTAAAAAAACCTTCTACCAAGAAGGTTTTTTTATATCAAAAACCTTATAGAAAATCGAAACAGGATTATTTGAATAACTTTAAAATATGAAAAATAGGGTCATAAGAAATATTTCAATTTTGGGGAGTTTAGCCGTTGCAGCCATGATGAGTGTGCAAATTTTCTGGATTAATCAGGCACTAAATCTTCAAGAAACTAGATTTCAAGAAAGCGTCTTCCTCTCTCTCAAAAAAGTCGCCGAGAACATCTCATCATTTAATAAAATGGATTTCCCAGAGATTAACCCAGTAAAACAAATTTCTTCGGATTATTATATTGTTAACATTCGCGAGGTGATTGACGCAAATATTTTAAAACTTTATCTACAAAAAGAATTTTCAAAAGCTGGCATTCATACCGATTATGAATATGCGATTTACGATTGCTATAGCGAAAAGATGGTATACGGCGAATTTGTCTCTTTCAAGAAAAACAAAACTCAGATTAAAATGGGGGCTCTGCCAAAATATGATGATTTTGTATATTATTTTGGAGTAAACTTCCCAGGTAAAACCTCTTACTTAGTGGCAGGAAATAAGCTCTGGATTTTCTTTTCTTTTCTCTTACTACTAACTGTTTTGTTTTTTGTGTACTCGCTAAATATTATTCTTCAGCAAAAAAAACTATCTGAGCATCAAAAAGATTTCATAAATAATATGGCACATGAATTTAAAACACCTATTTCCACTATTCACATTGCATCTGAAGCGCTAATTCAAAATGAAGAAATAAAAAAAGATGCAGATTTAAAAAATTATTCTCAGATTATAAAGGAACAAAATGAACGTCTTAATCTTCAAGTAGAAAAAATCCTACAAATTGCCGATTTAGACAGTGGTAAAATAGATATGAATAAAGAGATTGTTAGCATGCATAATATCATCAACTCAGTGATAAATAGCGTTGAACTTAAAATTAAAAAAAGAGGGGGACAAGTTATCAAAGACTTAAATTCATCAAATAATCTTCTCAGTTGCGACAAACTTCACTTGACGAATATCCTTTATAACCTCATCGATAATTCCATTAAATATTCGGTCCAACCGCCGATAATTTCAATTTCTACAGAAGATGTGGAAGGGTTTTTGTACTTAACCATAAAAGATAACGGAATTGGAATTCCTTCTGAATACATCAAAGAAATAAAAAAGAAGTTTTTTAGGGTGCCAAAAGGGAAAATTCATAATGTCAAAGGATTTGGTTTAGGTCTATTTTATGTCGATGAAGTTTCTAATGCGCACTTATGGCGATGGGAAATATCAAGCACTCAAGGACAAGGAACATCCATCCAATTCAAAATGAAATACTAGATATGCCAAAAATATTATATGTAGAAGATAACTCTAGTTTGAGCTTTGTCACTAGCGACCAACTCCAAAAAAGAGGTTACGAGGTAGTTTGTAGTAGTAACGGGAAAGACGCCCTAGATTTGTTTAATAGAAACAACTTCGATCTTTGTATTCTGGATGTAATGCTTCCTGAAATGGACGGCTTTGATTTGGCAAAATATATTCGAAAAAAAAACAAGCAGATTCCCATTCTTTTTCTGACAGCTCGCTCTCTTCAAGAAGATCGAATTGAAGGGTTTAAGTTGGGAGGTGACGACTACCTAACCAAACCCTTTGACATGCTCGAGTTGTCACTCAAAATAGATGTTTTTGTTAAACGAAATTTAGTCAATAATTCTCAAAATAATTCCTATAAAATTGGAGCTTATGAGCTAAATGTAACTGAACAAAAACTTACTTTAAAAGACTTTTCGAGGCCTCTAACTATAAAAGAAACAAAGTTGCTTTCGCTGATGGCCAAAAACCTAAATACAGTAATCAGAAGAGAAGACATACTAATGAGTCTTTGGGGGAAAAATGACTACTTTTTAGGTAGAAGCTTGGATGTGTTTATTTCTAGACTGCGAAAGTATTTAACCGAAGATAATCTAGTTACAATTGAAAATATTCGCGGAGTGGGATTTAAAATGAATGCATAGTCACCTTCAAATTCTAAAGTCAATTGCTTTAATCTAAAAATTGAATTATTTATAGAGTTCCTCTTTTTTCTTGTTCTGCTTCAATCGATTCAAATAAGGCTTTAAAATTTCCTTTTCCAAAAGATTGAGCACCCTTTCTTTGTATAATCTCAAAAAACATGGTGGGGCGATCTAAAACAGGCTTTGTGAAAATTTGAAGCAAATATCCTTCTTCGTCACGGTCAACAAGTATACCCAACTCCTTTAACTTTAAAATGTCTTCGTCAATTTCTCCGCAACGGTCTAATACTGTATCGTAATAGTTACCTGGCACATACAGAAATTCTACACCTCTTGTGGTCATTTCTTTAACTGTGGATAAAATATCGTCTGTCGCAACAGCAATATGTTGACATCCGGGCCCATTATAAAAGTCTAAATACTCTTCTATTTGTGATTTTTTCACTCCCTGAGCAGGCTCATTAATGGGAAATTTCACGCGTCCGTTTCCATTAGTCATCACCTTGCTCATAAGTGCGGTGAACTGCGTAGAAATATCTTTGTCATCGAAAGTAATGAGGTTCGCAAACCCCATTGTTCTGTTGTAAAAATCAGACCAAACATTCATTTCATCCCATCCAACATTGGCTACCATATGATCAATGTACTTGAGTCCAACAGGTTCTGGCTTAAAATTAGAATTCTGAGGCTCAAACCCCGGCAAAAATATGCCTGAATAGTTTTTTCGTTCCACAAATACATGCACAGTGTCTCCATAGGTGTGAATCCCAGAGCGAACTACCTGACCGTTCTTATCTGCTTCGATGACTGGTTCCATATATGGCTTAGCGCCTCTCTTAGTCGTTTCCTCAAAGGATTTTGTCGCATCATCAACCCAAAGAGCAATTACCTTCACTCCATCACCATGCTTATTTACATGATCAGCAATCTCTCCCTCTGAAGTCATTGGTGTGGTTAAAACAATTCTAATTTTTCCTTGTTGCAAAACATATGAAGTACGATCTTTAACTCCGGTCTCCAAGCCCGCATAAGCAACGCTTTGAAAACCCAAACAATTCTTGTAATAAATCGCAGATTGCTTTGCATTTCCTACATAAAATTCAACATAATCTGTTCCTAAAAGAGGTAAGAAATCCTCTGCATCTGGAAAAATTTTCTGAATATTTTTAGATTCATTCATTTGCTAAAAATTACTTTACATTATTTTTTGTGAGGCAGCCATGATTTAAAATAATCTGGATTTTCGATATCCAGAGCCTGTTGCGTAAGCTTAAGTGGCTTAAAGGTATCGACCATTACCGCCAACTCCTTAGTTTCTTTTTTTCCAATACTTCGCTCCATAGCCCCCGGGTGTGGTCCATGAGGTATTCCTGCAGGATGAAGAGTTAAGTGGCCCTGTGCAATGGCATTTCTACTCATAAAGTCCCCGTCTACATAATATAACAACTCATCCGAATCTATATTACTGTGATGATATGGAGCAGGGATAGCTTCAGGATGATAATCATACAGCCTAGGGCAAAATGAGCAAATAACAAAATTAGCCGTCTGGAAAGTCTGATGAATAGGAGGAGGCATATGAATCCGTCCTGTTATTGATTCAAAGTCATGAATGGAAAACGCGTAAGGGTAGTTGTAACCGTCCCATCCCTTGACATTAAAAGGATGGGTAGCGTAAGTAAAACAATGAAGCATTTGCTCTTTTTTAATTTTAATTACAAAATCACCTTCTTCGTCATAACATTCAAGCTTTTCGGGTCCGCGAATGTCTCTTTCACAAAAAGGGGCATGCTCCATTAATTGACCAAACTTATTTCTGTATCTATTTGGAGTATATATTGGGTCAAAGGATTCTACAATAAACAGTCTATTATCTTGAGTATCAAAATCTATTTGATAAATCATTCCTCTGGGAATGACAAGGTAGTCTCCATAAGAAAATTCAATATTTCCCATAAAAGTTCGAAGCGTTCCGCTGCCTTTGTGAATGAATAATACTTCGTCAGCGTCGGCATTTTTATAAAAATAATCTCTGAGAGATATTTTTGGGGCGGCCAGAGAAATATGGCAATCTTTGTTAACTAAGATGGGTATTCGACTTTTTAAATAATCATCGGTAGAAGGTATGTCAAACCCTTTTAATAGTCTAGATTTTAGGTTCTTTCCCTCGGCAATTTTGGGAGCTATGTCTTGAGCTTCTCCAATGTGTTTTAACTGAGTAGGCCGATTGACATGATATAGAAGCGAGGACATTCCAGAAAAGCCTTCTGTACCAAAAAGCTGTTCATAATGGTATCCTCCACCAACTTTTTTAAATTCGGTGTGCCGCTTGTGCGGTATCTGTCCACATTTAGAATAAAATGGCATATTTCAAGTTTATAATCCTATTACATAATAGAGAATCTACTGTCTGTTCTCTGGACTTAGTGTAAAGATAAACGAAATAAGCAAACATGCACCATGCCCAAATCATCTATAATCATAGAGCTATGAACTGATCGAATCATTAGCAAACATATAGCTAGAAGGCCAAAAAATTCATTAAGCTAGAGCATCTTAAGATATCAAATATTGTATATTTACATTGCAAATTAGATGCAAAAACTCATGACAAAAGACATCATTTTGGTTATCGGTGCCTCCGGACAAATTGGAACAGAACTTGTGATAAACTTACGGTCAATCTATGGATCTTCGTCTGTGCTGGCCTCAGACGTCAAATCTGCAAACGATGAAGTAATGAGCTCAGGACCTTTTGAACTTTTGGACATTATGGATAAGGTTCGATTAATTGAAGTAGTGCAAAAATATAAAGTAACTCAAGTGTATCTTCTTGCAGCTTTACTTTCTGCTACAGCAGAAAAAAATATCGAACTAGGTTGGAGTTTAAACATGCATTCTTTATCTCATGTATTAGATCTAGCGCGATTTGGTAAAATTAAGAAAGTATTTTGGCCTAGCTCCATTGCCGTTTTCGGGTCTAACTCTCCAGCTAAACTTACTCCTCAATATACAGTGATGGAACCAAATACCGTCTACGGAATATCAAAACTTGCGGGGGAACGATGGTGTGAATATTATCATAAAAAGTTTCAGATAGATGTTAGAAGTATCCGCTATCCAGGTCTTCTCAGTTGGAAAACCGATCCTGGAGGTGGTACCACAGACTATGCTGTACACATGTTTCACGAGGCTTTACAAAGAGGTCATTATGATTGTTTTCTTTCGGAGAAAACCACCTTACCGATGATGTATATGCCAGATGCTATTAGTGCGACATTAGATTTAATGGAAGCTGCTTGGGAAAAAGTTAAAATTCGTTCTTCATACAATGTCTCGGGAACTAGTTTTAATCCACAAGAAATTGCCGCACAAATCCAAGAACATATACCGCTATTCAAAATAAAATATAACCCTGATGAACGTCAATTGATTGCAGACAGTTGGCCTCAATCAATCGACGATAGCCTCGCTAGAGACCATTGGGGCTGGAAGCACAAATATGATTTGAAATCTATGTCGCAGGACATGATAATGCATTTGAAAAAAAGATACCAATAAACGCGAAACTCATGCAAGACTTGAAGATATATAATACCCTGACTAGAAAAAAAGAATCATTTACCCCCCTTGTAGAAGGTCGTGTAGGCATGTATGTTTGTGGCCCTACAGTATATGGAGATGCACATCTAGGCCATGCTAGGCCTGGAATCACATTTGATATCGTATATAGGTACATGCAACATTTGGGCTTCAAGACTCGTTATGTTCGAAATATTACAGATGTGGGACATCTTGTCAATGATTCAGATGAAGGAGAAGATAAAATTGCCAAAAAAGCACGTTTAGAGCAGCTTGAGCCAATGGAGGTGGTAGCACATTATACACGAAATTATCACCGAGATATGGCTAAGCTTAATACACTTTCGCCAAGCATTGAACCTACAGCTACGGGCCATATAATTGAGCAAATTCAGATGATTGAAAAAATATTAGCTAATGGCTATGCATATGAAGTCTCTGGTAATATCTATTTCGATGTAATCAAATACAATGAAGACCATGCTTATGGAAGACTTTCTGGCAGAAAAATAGAAGACATGATTTCTAATACCCGAGAATTAGATGGACAATCCGAGAAAAGAAATAGCGTAGATTTTGCATTGTGGAAAAAAGCCTCTAAAGAACACATTATGCGTTGGCCTTCTCCTTGGTCTAAGGGTTTCCCCGGATGGCACCTAGAGTGCTCAGCAATGAGCACTAAATACCTGGGCGAAAAATTTGACATTCATGGCGGTGGGATGGATTTAATCTTTCCACACCACGAGGCAGAGATTGCTCAATCTTGTGCTAGTGACGGATATGAAGCTGTGAATTACTGGATGCACAACAATATGATCACCATCAATGGACAAAAGATGGGCAAGTCCATAGGAAATTTCATCACACTAGAAGAGTTTTTCAGTGGATCAAATGAAAATTTAGAACAGGTATATCATCCCATGACCATTAGATTTTTTATTCTTCAAGCACATTACAGATCAACTGTAGACTTTTCAAATGAAGCTCTTCAGGCTGCAGAAAAAGGATTTAACAAATTAATGACTGCCATAGAAACCCTAAAGGAAATTATACCAACTAAGACTTCCAGTCTCAATGTGTCCTCATATAAATATAAATTCTATGAAGCCATCAATGATGACTTCAATACTCCAATATTAATTGCAAATTTATTTGATGCTGTAAAACAGATTAATTCGATTGCAGCTGGAAAAGGAACTTTGGATAAACAATCGAAATCAGAATTACTGGCTTTGATGTCAGACTTTTGTTGTGAAATCCTAGGTTTTAAGGCGATTCCTTTGGTAGACAGAGATGGCTTAACAGAAGAAGTAATGGAACTTGTTTTAGGTTTAAGAAAGTTGGCTAAAGAAAAAAAAGATTGGTCAACTGCAGATTTTATTCGAAACGAGCTTGCCAAGCTTAGTATTACGGTCACCGACGGAAAAGAAGGCGCAAATTGGTCTAAAGAATAAAAATCACCTTGATTGAAAAGAAAAAATAGCATGAAATATCTCTTATATATTGCATGGGCTTTACTACTTTTTAGCTGTAATTCTGCCCAAAAAAAAAATCAAGAAAAAAAAGTAATAAAACAAGTGCCTGTTCCAGAATTTAATAGTGATTCGGCCTATGATTTTATCGCAAAACAAGTAGCCTTTGGTCCTCGGGTTCCCAATAGTGAATCCCATTCGGCCTGCGGAGATTATTTGATTAATACCCTAAACAGATTTTGTGATACGGTAATTGTGCAAGAAGCTCAACTGAGGGCGTTTGATGGACTACTTTTAAATGCTCGAAATATTATCGCTTCATTTAAGCCCAATCGAGCAAAGCGAGTGATGCTATGTGCTCATTGGGATACTAGACCTTTTGCTGATCAAGACGAAAAAGATAAAAATGATCCAATCCAGGGAGCAAACGATGGGGGAAGTGGCGTAGGTGTTTTACTAGAAATGGCGCGCTTATTTTCGATTCAAAAACCAGATGTAGGGGTCGATCTAATCTTATTTGATGCAGAGGATTACGGTCAACCGACTGAAAGTGAATTACCTAGAATGGAACACTCCTATTGTTTGGGTTCTCAGTATTGGTCGAAAAATCTCCACAAACCAAATTATTTTGCAAAATTTGGTATTCTTTTAGACATGGTTGGGGGTCCTAAGGCAGTATTTACTCAAGAATTAGCTTCGATTACTTTTGCTCCAAAGGCCTTAAAAAAAGTTTGGAATACTGCCACTCAATTGGGTTTTGGAGACCGATTCCTGTTCAAAAAGACTGGTTTGGTTATAGATGACCACCTCTACATTAATCAGCTAACACAAGGACGTGTACCTACATTAGATATTATCGAACACGATGCTAGTACAAAAAGTAACTTTTATAAACATTGGCATACACACCAAGACAATCTTGAAAACATAGACAAAAGCTCGCTAAAAGCTGTAGGTCAAACAGTTATGTATGTTGTGTATCAACAGTAGTTTTAAATCTTTAAGGCAGACTCTCAATGATTTAATGTCCTGACGGTTGTCTAATTCATCTGATTTAAAATTATCTAAAAAAACCATTAGTATTTATAAATAAAAAAAGCCTCCATAAGCGAAGACTTTTTTTGAGTTATTTATAAAAAGTTAGGAAATTATTCAACTTTTTGAGGCTTTGTAAAACCAGATGAATTAGAAATAAGATCCATTTCATCAATTAAATGCGTTGCGCCTGCATACTTGTCAATAATGAACAATATGTATCTAATGTCACAAGAAATCGTTCTTTGAAGCTCTGGTTCGAAAGCAATATCTCCACTCATAGCTTCCCAGTTACCGTCAAAAGCAGTGCCTATCAAGTGTCCTTGTGCATTAATTACAGGAGACCCTGAGTTCCCACCAGTTATGTCTGTATTGTGGATGAAATTGACAATAAGGTCACCATTTTTATTGGCATATTGGCCGTAATCTTTCGCATCATAAAGGTCAATAAGCCCTTGAGGCAAGTCAAACTCGTGATCTCCGGGAACAAATTTTTCTATCACCCCCTCTAAGGTTGTTTCAAAGTCGTAATGCATAGCATCTGCTGGCACATAATCTCCTACTGTTCCAAAAGTAGTTCTCATGGTGGAGTTGGCATTTGGATAGTAGACTTTTTCTGGATTCATTTTTCGTAAGCCGTCAACAAACAAACGATTCCCTTTTTTCTGTTTCTCATCGGCTTCTAATGAAACAGAACCCAAACTGAAATAACTTTGGAGGACAGATCCAGCGACCATGTTTGCCATATCTTTATCTAACTTCTTTTGGCTAGGAGCAGACAAAAAAGCGTTGAACCTAGCTTGGTCAGTAAAAATTGATTTCTCGTACATTTTTGCCGCATATCTGGCAAAATCTCCTTTAAATTTTTTATCTACTTGTGCAAAAAAACTTGGATGCTGAGAAGGGTCTACTTCTGAATGAAATTTCTCGAAAAGTTTTGAAAATTGCTCTTCATCTAGTACTGCACTATAATTTTTAAAATGTTCTTCTGCAAGATCTTTAAGCTTGGCAATTGCCGTCTCTTTCTTTTCTGGTTCGGAAGCATTTAAAAGTCCTCCCATTATGCGGGTAGCCCGATAAGTAAACAACACTAAATCAGTTCCTCTGATTCCAACTTCGGAAAGGAAATTGGCGCCATGTTCTGTAGCGTCTTTCGATTTGTATGCATCTTCAATCAAATTTAGAGCGTCTCCATATATAGTTTTATTCTCTGGAGTTGAATTTACAAATGAAGTAAATTCTGTTTCTATAGCTTGCTTTTTTCTATAGACTCCTAATCTTTTTAGTCCTCTAGATTGACCAATAAAGTACTTCCAATAATTAGCAGTTTGAGCGTACTTTGCTGCATACTTAATCCGAACCTCAGAATCTGCATCCATGTGCTTCTTCATGATTTTCAATTTCAAGTCTCGGATATCAACTATAGTAGGCGCTTTAATGTCCAGCATTTGTTTTACTCCCCAAGAAGTTAAAAACCTATCTGTAGAACCTGGATAACCCCATACCATAGTGAAGTCATTGTTGGCAACTCCTTTTAAAGAAACAGGCAAGTGGTGATAAAATGCATCGTTTTTCTCACGCAAAGCTTTGGTTAAAGGAACGTTTTCTTCTGCATATGCGGCAGGAGTTCCATTTTCAGCACAATAGATTCGGAACATAGAAAAATCTCCAGTGTGACGAGGCCACATCCAGTTGTCTGTGTCTCCACCATATTTACCGACAGAAGAAGGTGGAGCACCAACCAACCGGATGTCGGTAAAACGTTCGTAAATAAACATATAAAATTCATTACCCTCAAAAAAAGGTTTTACCTGGATAATATAATCATTGTCTTCGTTCGCTTCAGATTTTATTTTCCCTACTTCATCAGCAATTGCTTTGCTTCTTTCCGACTCTGACATTTCTTGGTTTACAAGCGCCAATATACGTTCGGACACGTCCTCCATTCGAATTAAGAAGTCTACATATAGGTCTGGGTTTTGAAGTTCTTTAGAGCGATCCATAGCCCAAAAGCCTTCTGTTAAATAATCATTTTCAACAGTAGAATGATCCTGAATGGCTCCAAATCCACAGTGATGGTTGGTCAAAACTAATCCTTCACCAGAAATAACTTCTCCCGTACAAAATCCACCAAAACTAATTATGGCATCTTTCAGGCTAGAATGATTAATACTATACAATTCATCAGCGGTAAGTTGCAATCCTGCAGCTTGCATATCTACTTCGTTTAATCTTTTTACAAACATAGGTAACCACATTCCCTCGTCTGCATGAGTAATTGTGGGAATAGAAAAAATGAATGCCATCAAAATGACTGTGATTTTCTTATACATTGGATTTTAGTTTGCGTTTATATTTAACTAGTGCAAAGAAAAGAAATATTCGTGAATTATGGATACTGCTTTAATCTTGTGTGGATAAAAATAGTTGTTATGTAGATATATAATTATTTCCTGGGTCAGAATCCCATCTGATATTGTTAATTCAAATAAAAAAATATTCGGTGAAAACCTTAAAATCCTGCAAAATCATAGGGAAGATCTTCGTCTAACCATTCGTCTATTTCTTTAAAGTTTTCTATCTCACGTCGATCTCTTTTGGTCGGTCTTCCAAGCCCTCGTTGGCGATCTTCACCTGACAAACGTCGATGATGTAAAACTCGAAATTTTTCCTTTTCGGCATCCGAGGTCAAATCATGATAAGCCTCCTTTGCAATAGAAAATGACATTCTACTTTTTAACAATTCCAACACTTTAAACTCTAGCTTTAGTCCATCCTTATCTACCGAAATAAGATCTCCAGGGAAAATGTTTCTTGCAGGTTTGCATTTGGCAGAACCCACCTTAACCTTGCCAGATTTACAGGCCTGGGTAGCCATGCTTCTTGACTTAAAAACACGAATCGTCCAAAGCCATTTATCAACTCTTGCTTTCTCTATCATGGAAATGACTGTTTAATTTCTGAGCCTTACTTGCACCTAAAATTTCTGTTAAGGATTCTAGAGAGGCATTCTTGATGCGCTTGACTGATTTGAATGTTTTTAATAGATCAGTCTTGGATTTGGGACCGATTCCGATAATCTCGTCCAGTTCAGAATGAAGTCCTGCTTTGCTTCGCATATTTCTGTGGTGAGCTAAACTAAACCTGTGAGCCTCATTTCTCAAATGCTGAATTAGTTTGAGGGATTCAGAGCGCTTATCTATATATAATGGCACAGAATCCCCGGGGAAATATATTTCTTCTAAGCGTTTAGCAATACCAACTATAGCAATTTTCCCTCTCAATTCAAGAGCATCTAGGGCTTTTAAAGAAGAGCTAAGTTGTCCTTTCCCTCCATCTATGATAATCAATTGGGGCAAAGGAACGCATTCTTCTTTTAATCTTTTATATCGCCTATAAACCACTTCTTCCATTGAAGCAAAATCATCTGGACCCTCAACAGTTTTAATATTAAAATGACGGTAATCTTTTTTACTAGGTTTGGCATTCTTAAAGACTACACAAGCCGATGCAGGGTGGGTTCCTTGAATATTGGAATTGTCAAAACATTCGATCTGAATTGGTAAGTCTGACAGGCGAAGATCTTTTTGAACCTGTTCCAAGATACGTTTGCTGTGCCTTTCGGGATCAACAATTTTAATTGTCTTTAGTTTTTCTTGACGCATGTACTTGGCATTTCGAAGAGATAGATCGACCAAAGCCTTTTTATCACCCCTTTGTGGCACATGCATGTTAACCTTAATCCAGGGGTTGGTGATCTCTTTATTGAGAATAATTTCTTCGCACTTAGAATTGAATTTTTCTCTCAAGTTAATAACTGCCAAGACTAGCAAGTCTTCATCTTCCTCCTTAAGCTTTTTCTTCATTTCTAGATTATGTGATTGAATGATGGATCCATTAACAATCTTAAAATAATTCACATAAGCAGAATCTGTATCTGACAAAATGGTGTAAACATCAACATTATTTACACTCGGACTAACCACTGTGGATCGGGATTGATAATTTACTAACGCCTCTAGTTTATCTTTAATTTCTTGTGCTTTTTCGAACTCTAAATCTTCCGCTAAAGCCTGCATCTTCTCTTTCAGGGGTAGAATGATACTGCGGGTATTTCCTTTAAGAATATTTCTGATTTCTGAAATAGACTGTTGATAGCTCTTTTCGGTCTGATATCCTTCACAAGGTCCTTCACATTTTTTGATGTGGTAGTCTAAGCAGACTTTAAACTTTTTGTTCTCTATTTCGTCCTCCCGCAAGCTAAAAGTACAACTACGAAGTGGGTATATCTGCTTAATGAGATCAAGAATGACACGCATGATCTTAGTAGATGCATAAGGACCATAATACTCCGAGCCATCTTTCAATACTGTTCTAGTGGAAAAAACGCGAGGAAAACGTTCTTTTTTAATGCAAATCCATGGATAAGTTTTGTCGTCTTTAAGCAGTACATTGTAGCGAGGTTGAATTTTTTTAATCAGATTGTTCTCCAGTAAAAGAGCGTCAACTTCACTTTTGACTAGAATAAATTCAATGCGCTCAATTTTGGAAACGAGCACACGTGTTTTTCCACAGTCGGAGTGAGATTTATGAAAATAAGAAGATACCCTTCGCTTTAAATGTTTTGCTTTACCCACATAAAGGATGATATCATCTTTGTCAAAAAACTGATAAACACCAGTGCTAGTAGGTAAAGTTTTTAACGATTGTGCAATATGTTCTTTGACTTTAAGCATCAATCAAAGATAAGGAATAAACAGAAAGCTTTCTAGGTCCAGAACTCACGCTTTTTATTGCGCTCAGTTTTATGTCTCAAATATTCTTCTGTGGGAACTTTTATGAATGATGGGTGCTGTTCAATCGCATATTCCAACTGTTCCACAATTTTATCAATAGAATCCTTATCATAATCGATTACAAGTGGGGCTTTAATCACCATCGATTGTAGGATCCCCTTTTTCTTGATGAACAAGCCGCGTTTATCGAAAGACCTTCGGAATCCATCAATCACAACGGGAACGACAATTGGTTTAAACTTCTTAATGATATGAGCAGTTCCTTTTCGAATAGGATTAAAGGCTTTTGTAGTTCCCTGAGGGAATGTGATTACCCAACCATCTTCTAGGGCCATTCCTATATTTGTGATGTCTTTAAAATCTACTTGTTTATTCACGGACTCTCCAGCGGCACGCCATGTTCGGGTAATAGACACCGCTCCAATATAAGACATAACTTTTGGTAAGAACCCCGACTTCATTGTCTCGGTAGCTGCCACATAATACAAATTAGTCTTGGGCTTCCATAAATATCCTACGTTTTTTATGCTATCAATACGCCCCTTCAAAGAGGCGTTAAATACATGATGCATCGCGGTGACATCCGCAAAATAAGTTTGATGGTTGGAAACAAAGAGAATATTTCGTTCTGGAAGTTCTCTAATAATTTCAGAACCCTCTATGTTCATACTATTAAAACCTTGGTATCTTCTGTGAGACATCGTACCTAATAATTGAATTAACCATCGCTTTAGAATGGTATAATGCCCAAAAGGATCTTTTTTAAAAACTTTCATCGCTATTATTTATTCTCCAAATATCCTTTCTCATGCAGACTTTCTGCAATTTGAACAGCATTTGTAGCCGCTCCTTTTCTCAAATTATCCGAAACGACCCACATATTTAGAGTGTTTGGAAAGGACTCATCTATTCTCAATCTACCAACAAAAACCTCATCTTTTCCCTCTGCATATATTGGCATCGGGTAGGTTTTAAGATCTATATTATCTTGTAAAACTAGTCCAGGGGTCTCGTGAATTATCTTTCGCACATCATCCAATAAAAATCCTTTTTTGAAACTTACATTAATACTTTCTGAATGGCCAACAATGACTGGAATTCGAACTGCTGTTGCCGTAATACCTAAACTGTTGTCGCCTAAGATTTTTCTAGTCTCATGTACCAATTTCATTTCTTCTTTCGTGTATCCCGTTGAGGTGAAGTCATCACAATGGGGTAAGCAATTGCGTTTAATAGGGTAAGGATAAGCCATTTCACCATTTTGTGCATTTTCTTCATTTTCTAACTGACGAACAGCCTTTACCCCCGTGCCGCTAATGGCCTGATAAGTTGAAACGATCAATCTATCGATGTGAAAATGTTGGTGAAGAGGGGCTAGAGCCATCACCATCTGTATAGTCGAACAATTAGGGTTGGCAATAATTTTATCTGAAACAGTTAATAGGCCTGAATTGATTTCTGGAACTACTAATTTAATATTTTTTTTCATCCTCCAAGCCGAAGAATTATCAACTACTGTCGTGCCTTGATATGCGAACTGTTGTGCCCATTCTAATGAACATGCTACCCCGGCAGAGAACAAAGCCAAATTAGGCTTTTGGACTAATGCAGAGGCTATGCTTTGAACTTCATATTTCTTACCTTGAAAATTAACAAGCTTCCCAACTGACTTATCTGAAGCAACCACGATGAGAGACGAAACAGGAAATTGGCGTTCATCCAAAACCTTCAAAATCATCTTACCTACCATCCCTGTGGCACCAACAACAGCAACTATCATAAACAGTGTTTAATTTTCCAAATATAGCATACACATTTTAAATACTTCCTTTTTTTTGCAGCTAAATAAATGAACTATTTATGTAAACCTATGCAATATATCTATCATTAATTGTAAGTGAATTTTATATTTAACAGTATAAACCCTTGGTGATTAATATTGATCAAATTGGCTAAAGTTGACTAATATCAAAGGAATTACTTAAAACAATTTTTGGAATGAAAACAATAAATCTAGATTAGGTAGCCTCAATAATATTGTTAAACAAGATCATCGAAATATCATACCTAAAATAATAATTGATGCTGGACTTACAGAATTTACATCTGCATAAAGAACTCAAACTCAGATTTTGTAAGCAATTATATTAAAATCGTTAATATATAAGTAAACCTTTTTCAAAACTTTATTTTAGTAAGTCGCATAATTATTAATTTAACTTGGCTTATCTATTACAGTTTGGTGAATAAATAAGACAGAACTCGGATTGATTGTTCATGTTTGAAATTTTTTTTGAATAAATTTAAGAAGTTTAGACCTAATTAATCACAAAAACTAAAATCAATCAGCGGGTTGTTTAATTTTATCTGACATCCCATTCCTGAATCCAAAAACCTTATTCCATTAAAAGTACACTCAGGAATATAGTCCGCTCCTAAATAATCTTTAATAATGATTACATCTTCTATAACAGAACTTGTAGCTTGAATTAAATCAATCGAATTGGGCATAAATACCCAAAAATACTTCAACCCGATGGGAGACTAATAAATATATTATTAGAGTCCTGATTTTCGCATTCTTAATAAGAGACAGGTACGATTTTTCCCAAGTATAAATACAACTTTCATTATTTGTATTTACCAAAGGATTAAATTCAATATAGTAATCGTCTAGGCAACCAAACTATTTCTTTCTGGCACAAAAAATCTTGTAATCCCGATTTAGCTTGAGTATTGAACTCTATATATAAATCGCTCATACAACCTGTAATCATAGCTATGCAAGATTCGTCGCATACATTGGCAATAGCATTATAATTAAAAGATGTAGAATCGGTACAACCTAGAGTCGAATAAATAGGTGAAATAACAAAAGGCGAATCAAGTGATCCAAGAGCTGCATTGGCTATAAATTCAACCGAACCAGATTCAAAAATTTCGTTATTCACTAATACTTTTACTGAATATATTGCTGATGGTAGATTCCCGTAAATTACTAGAAAAGCTATATTAGCGTCAATGAGGGCAAAATAAATACTTGTGTTTACAACTCCCACAAATTGGTCTCAATCAAAAATACCTACTGTAAAAATTTTCTTGAGATGGATTCCCAAAAACATCCTGAACAACACAAGTAATGGTTATGGAGTGCTCAAAATAATTTGGATTTACTTCCCAATCTGTTTGAGCATATAAAATAGCCGGAAACAAAAATAACTTGGTAACTTTATAAGCCTTAAATAATTAGTTTCTAATAAACTCTTTAGCATAAAATAAGTCATTAATCATAGGAACAAATTATCAGGAGACAATCTAATCATTAGAAGGTAAAATTTGTGGACAAAACTGAAAGCCTTCAAGGGCTTCTGTCAATTTAAGTTGATAGCCTAACCCATAGAATAAATCTCCAATCCCATTGAAACCGTATTGTGGCAAATAAACATTCCCATTATTATCTTTAACAATTAGAACCTGATTAACAATTGATGCAAATGCATCTATAAGATTTAATGGATCTATACAGGTGAAGCCAAAGAAACTCCATCCTTCAGGCATTAATAAAAAAGCATCCACCTCGGTAATTGTTTGTTGATCTTCCAAAGATATAACCCCCATCTCATACCCTTGGATGTATACACTATCAAGATCAGATTGTCCTATTCCATCTTCTTGATTGGACATAGCTGTTTCCAATTCCGATTGAGTGGTAATTAATGTAGCCCAAACATAATCTAAAGAGAATTGAACTGCATCTAAATCAGATTGTCCTATTCCATCTTCTTGATTGGACATAGCTGTCTCCAATTCCGATTGAGTAGTAATTAATGTAGCCCAAACATAATCTAAAGAGAATTGAACTGCATCTAAATCAGATTGTCCTATTCCATCTTCTTGATTGGACATAGCTGTCTCC